>NZ_FPJI01000004.1:0-7537 GCF_900119355.1 Pseudomonas sp. NFPP02 | reverse complement strand
ATCAATGGCGTGCCATCAAGGCGATCCCCGTGGCCGAACGCGAACAAGACCCGGCCACCGACACCACCAGTTTGCCGCCGCTCTACCCCAAGTAACCCAGCCTCGACCAACACCACAAAACCTTGTGGGAGTGGGCTTGCCCGCGATGGCGGTGTAACAGTCGGCAGATGTGCTGGCTGATACTCATCCATCGCAGGCAAGCCAGCTCCCACAGTGGATCTGCGTCGCCTGATCGACATGGCCCGCACCCTCGCCGACCGTGCGCTCGATTGCCTGCAACCCAACCCCACTGACACGCCATAGCCCCCGTAGGAGCGAGCTTGCTCGCGAAGAACTCATAGGCGCCGCGTTTATCCAGGAAACACGCGTCATCGTTGACGTTTTTCGCGAGCAAGCTCGCTCCTACAATCAGCCATCAGGGCTGGCCCACACTCCGTTGATCGCGTCGGCCATGAGTCCGCGTGCACTTTTACAGGTAAACTCCCCTCCTTTTCATCTTCTCCACGGAGTTCGCCTTGCGTCTGTTTCATACCTCCGACTGGCACTTGGGCCAAAACCTCCACGGCCAGGAACGCGACTTCGAACACGCTTGTTTCCTTGAGTGGCTGCTGGGCCAACTCAAGGCCCAGCGCCCGGACGTGCTGTTGATCGCCGGCGATATCTTCGACACGGTCAACCCGCCGCTCAAGGCCCAGGAGCGCTTGTATGACTTCATCATCAGCGCCCACGAACAACAGCCGACACTGACCATTGTGATGATTGCCGGCAACCATGACTCCGGTTCGCGCATTGAGCTGCCTGCGCCTCTGATGCGCCGCCTGCGCACCCACGCCCTGGGCCGGGTGCTGTGGCTGGATGACGGGCAACTGGATGCCGACCGGCTGCTGATCCCGCTGCCCAATGCCAAAGGCAAGATCGCCGCCTGGTGCCTGGCGCTGCCCTTCCTGCGCCCGGCGGAAGTCACCGGCGCACAGCTGGGCGATGATTACCTGCGCGGCATCGGCCAAGTGCATGAATGGCTGATCGCGGCCGCCAATGCCAAGCGCAACAAAGGCCAGGCGCTGATAGCCATCAGCCATGCGCATATGGCCGGTGGATCGGTATCCGAAGACTCCGAACGCAGCCTGATCATCGGCAATGCCGAGGCGCTGCCTGCCACACTGTTCGACCGAAGCGTGGCGTATGTGGCCCTCGGCCATTTGCACAAACCGCAAAAGGTCAATGGCGAGGAGCGCATTCGCTACAGCGGCTCGCCAATCCCCCTGTCGTTCTCCGAAATCGGCTACAAGCACCAGATTCTCGACGTGACGTTCCAGGGCGAAAGGCTGGTGGGCTGCGAACCGATCCTGATTCCCCGCTCCGTCAACCTGCAACGCCTGGATGCCGCGCCCTTGGCCGATATCCTCAAGCAACTCGGTGAGCTGCCCGACATCGACCTGCTCGCCGAAACCCAGCGCCACCCCTGGCTGGAAGTGCGCGTGCGCCTCGACGAGCCGCAACCGGACCTGCGCCAACAGATCGAAACTGCACTGCAAGGCAAGGCCGTGCGCCTGGTGCGTATCGCCGCCGAGTATGCCGGCACACGCGACAGCGCAGAGGTAGACGATGCGCAACTGATCGAACTCGACCAGCTCACGCCCCAGGAACTGTTCAGCCGCGCCTGGCAGGACAGCTACGGCAGTGAAGTGGATGAACAGACCTTGAAGGACTTCGCCGTGCTGCTCCAGGAAGTACAACAGGAGGGCGAAGAGCCATGAAGATCCTCGCCATCCGCCTGAAAAACCTCGCCTCCCTGGCGGGCCCGTTCGAAATCGACTTTACCGCCGAGCCCCTGGCCAGTGCGGGTCTGTTCGCCATCACCGGGCCGACCGGCGCGGGTAAAAGTACCCTGCTCGATGCGTTGTGCCTGGCGCTGTTTGGCGCGGTGCCACGCCTGGGTGACACCGGCCAGGCCAAGATGCCGGACGCCGACACGGATATTTCCATCGGCGACCCGCGCACTCTGATTCGACGCGGCACCGGTGGCGGCTATGCCGAGGTGGATTTTGTCGGTGTCAGTGGCCGTCGCTACCGTGCGCGCTGGGAAGCCAACCGCGCCCGTGACAAGGCCAGCGGCAAGTTGCAGAACAGCCGGCAAAGCCTGATCGACCTGGACAGCGACCAACTGTTGGCCAGCCAGAAAACCGAATACAAGACCCAGCTCGAATTGGCCCTGGGCCTGAACTTCGAACAGTTCACCCGTGCAGTGCTGCTGGCGCAAAGCGAGTTCAGCGCCTTCCTCAAGGCCAATGACAATGAGCGCAGCGAACTGCTGGAAAAGCTCACCGACACCGCGCTCTACACCCAGCTCGGCCGCCGTGCGTTCGATAAGGCCAAAGAGGCCAAGGACGCCCACAAACAGCTGCAGGACCAAGCCACCGGCGTGGTACCCCTGGCACCCGAAGCCCGCGCCGAGCTGGATCAACAGTTGGCCCACGCCCAGCAGCAGCTCAAGACCCAACAAGCCCAGCTCAAGCAGCTGGAGTTGCAGCACACCTGGCTCAAGGAACTGCGTGAATGGCAGGAGCGCCATCAACACGCAGTGGAGCAACTGCAACGCGACGAAGCAACCTGGGCCAGCCAAGGCCAGCAACGCCAAGATCTCAGCCTGCTGGAGCAGTTGGCACCGCAACGCCATCACTTCCTGCGCCAGGCAGAACTCGGCACCCTGCTGACGCCCCTGGCGGCACAGATTGCGCAGCACCTCGAGCAACAAACCACCCTGCACGCCCGCCAGGAACAGGCGCAACACCAGCAAGTGGCCGCCCAGGCTGCACTGGCCGAGGCCCTGAAACACCAGGCCGACGCCGCGCCCCTACTGCGCCAGGCCATCGAAGAGCAAAACACCCTCGCCCATGTGAGCCGCGAACTGGCCAAGCGCAACGAGGAAAAACACCAGCACGAAAGCGCCTGCACCGAAGGCCAGGCCCTGCTCGACGGTTTGCAACACACGCAAGCCCAAGGCACCGAGCGCCTGCAACGCCTGGCCACCGAACTTGAGCATAGCGCCGCCCTCGCGCCGCTGAGCGATGCCTGGAACGCCTACCGTGACCGCCTGCAACAACTGGTGCTGATCGGCAATCGCCTCAACCAAGGCCAGGCCGAGCTGGGGCAACTCGAACAGCGCGCCAGCGCCGCCGCCGAACAGTTCACCCAACAGCGCGAAGCCCTGGATTTGCTCTACCACGAGACCGGTGCCGAACCGCACGCGGTGGCCGAACAAATCCAATTGCTGGCCAGCCTGCTGCAAGACAATCGCAAGCAACAGCGCGCCTTCGAAGACCTGGCCCGTTTGTGGGACAGCCAGCAACAGTTGGATCAACAGGCAGGTGCGCTCACGCAAAAGCTCGCCGAGGCCGCGCAAAAACGCGAACAACTGAACCAGACCGGCCTGCAAACCAAGGCCGAACTCACCGTTGCCGAACAAACCCTGGCGGTGACCAAGCAACTGCTTGAGCGCCAACGCCTGGCCCGCAGTGCCAGCGTCGAGGAGTTACGCGAGCAGTTGCAGGATGACCAACCCTGCCCGGTGTGCGGCAGCCACGAACACCCCTATCACCAGCCTGAAGCCCTGCTGCAAAGCCTGGGCCGCCATGATGAAAGTGAAGAGGCGGCGGCGCAGAAAGCCGTCGACAGCCTCAAGGAAAAACTCACCGAACTGCGCGGTGAAGTCGGCGGCCTGATCGCTCAGCAAAAAGAGTTCCTGCAACAGCAGGAACAGTTGGCCACCCAGCAGCAGGGTTTGGCACCGAGCCTGCATGCCCACCCACTGTCGGCCTCGCTGTTCAATCAGGACCCCGCTAAGCGCAGCCCTTGGCTGGCCCAGCAACTGGCCCAATTGACCCAAAGCATCAGCCAGGACGAACAACGCCAAGGCGCCCTGCTCAACCTGCAACAGAACGCCGGGCGCTTGCAGCAACAATTGCAAGCGGCCCAGGACGCCAGCCAGCAAGCCCGGCAATTGCTGGTGGACCAACAACGGCAACTGGCCGGCGACCGCGAACGCCTGGAGGCGGAACTCAGCGCCGTCTCCAATCTGTTGCCCGCCGAGACGCTGGAAGGCTTGCGCAGCGCGCCTGCGGCGACCTTCATGCAGCTCGACCAACAGGTCAGTCAGCGCCTTGAGCAGTTGGGCCATCAACGCGACGAGCAGGCCGAGCAGCAGGAGCGCCAACAGGCCATCGAGAAACAACACACCCACCAACAGCATCGTCAGCAGCAACTTGAAACTGTGAATCTGCAAGTCGCCGAGCTGGCCGACCAGCAACACGCCGTCCAGGAAAAACTCCGCGCCTTGCTAGGGGATTACCCCAGCGCCGAACACTGGCAACAGCAGCTGGAGCAAGCCGTCACGCAGTCGCGTCAAAGCGAGACCGACGCCAACCAGGAACTGCACGCCGTGCACACGGCGCAAGTACAGCTGGCCGCCGACCTCAAGGCCCAGCAGCAACGCCAGCAGGCATTGGAGGCGGAGCAGCACGCCCTTGCGACACGCATCGGCGAATGGCGCGCCCAGCACCCAGACCTGGATGATCAGGGCCTGGCACGCCTGTTGGCCCTTGATGAAGCCCAGGTCGCGCAGTTGCGTCAGCACCTGCACAGCAGCGAAAAGGCCGTCGAGCAAGCCAAGGTTCTGCTGCACGAGCGCGAACAGCGCCTGGCCGAACACCAGGCCCTGCACAACGGCAACCTGGAGGCCGAGCAACTGGACGCCACCCTGGCAACGCTTGACCAGCAACTGCTCGAGGGTGAGAAACACTGCGCCGAACTGCGCGCACGCCAGTCCGAAGACCAGCGTCGCCAGAATGCCAACCAGGCCCTGGCCGAACAGATCGCCAAAGCTTACGAGCAGTGGCAGCGCTGGGCACGCCTGAATGCGCTGATCGGCTCGGCCACCGGCGACACCTTCCGCAAGATCGCCCAGGCCTACAACCTCGACTTGCTGGTGCACCATGCCAACGTGCAACTGCGCCAACTGGTGCGCCGCTACCGGCTTAAACGCGGCGGCAGCATGCTCGGGCTGTTGGTCATGGACACAGAGATGGGCGATGAACTGCGTTCGGTGCATTCATTGTCCGGTGGCGAAACCTTCCTGGTGTCGTTGGCGTTGGCCTTGGGCCTGGCGTCCATGGCCTCGAGCACATTGAAGATCGAATCGCTGTTTATCGACGAAGGCTTCGGCAGCCTCGACCCCGAATCCCTGCAATTGGCCATGGACGCCCTGGACGGCCTGCAAGCCCAGGGCCGCAAAGTGGCGGTGATCTCCCACGTACAGGAAATGCACGAGCGCATCCCGGTACAGATCCAGGTCAAGCGCCAGGGCAATGGCTTGAGTACCCTGGAGGTCAAGTGAACGAAGCGCTACTTTATTCGTTCCGGCGCTGCCCCTATGCGATGCGGGCGCGGCTGGCCTTGCGTTACTCAGGCGTTCCTGTGCGAATCGTCGAGGTGAGCCTCAAGGCCAAGCCAGCCGAGATGCTGGCGCTGTCGCCCAAGGGTACGGTGCCGGTGTTGAGTGTCGAAGGTCGAGTGATCGAGCAGAGCCTGGAGATCATGCAATGGGCGCTGGCGCAGCACGACCCGGATGATTGGCTGCTGCAAGGTGACCCTGCGGTGCTGGCGTTGATTGCCGAGAATGATCAGGTGTTCAAGCATCATTTGAATCGATACAAGTATGCCGAGCGCTATCTGGAACAACCGATGGAGCATTATCGGGCCGAGGGTGAGGTGTTCTTGCAAAAGTTGGAAGGCTTGCTGGCGGAGCGTGAGTACTTGCTCGCCGAACACCCGAGCCTGGCGGATGCGGCACTGGCGCCGTTTGTGCGGCAGTTTGCTCATGTGGATCGGGAGTGGTTTGCGGGTACAGCGTATGACCGGTTACAGGCGTGGCTACACCGGTTCCTGGAGTCCCCACTGTTCACCGCCGTGATGGCAAAGCCCTGAGGCCGATACACTCAAGTGTGGGAGCTGGCTTGCCTGCGATGCTGACGACTCGGTGCAACTGAAACACCGAGTTGATGCCATCGCAGGCAAGCCAGCTCCCACATTTGACCGTCGCTCAATTCCAGTACAGTGCCGGGTCTTGTTATCTAGCATCAAGTATGGGGCAGACCCGCTTTTGAATCAGTCCGTGTTCCACGAATTGTCGTCATTCGAGGCATACACCGAGCTGTATCCCAATGCCTTGAATGCCCGCTCGGTGTCGGAACTGCTGCTGTTGCGCAGCGACGTGCCGCGCTCGCTGCATGCGTGTATCGGGGAGTTGAGCCATATCCTCGCGGACCTGCCTGGCAGCTATGGACGCACGGCGCAGCGCTTGGCGGCGGAATTTGAAGCGCGGCTGCGGTATACGGGGATTGATGAGATTCTGGAGGATGGGTTGCATAGTCGGTTGACGGAGTTTATTGAAGCTATCCGGGAGTTGGCGCGGGCGGTGCAGAGCTCTTACCTGGCGGTTGTGTGAGGGCATTGCAGTCACTTGACGGTCAGTCCTTGTGGAGGCGTGGAAACCCTGCCCCCAAAGGACGATGTCGAGCTGCCTGAGTTTTTTGCCCGTGCGCACGTTCGCCGGGAGTGGCGCACGGGGCAGTCTTCCTTGAAGTAAATATGCCCCAGATTAGCCCTATGTTGATTTAACTAATCCCCCATATAGCAACAGAATTCCAACTCCCGTTATCAGGAGTAATCAGTAATTCATAAGGATCAGTTGCCGTATACCTACCAAACCTAAGCATAGTTTGATTACCCAACCACAGCGATCCAACGATAGGAAGTCCACCCACTCTGTATAAGTCAGCAAGTACCCTGCACTCAGCCTGAGTTGGAAAACGTGTACCTGAACTGGCGATAGCATTGACAGCTCTGGGCCATGCATTTTGCATTGGCGGCTGGCCTGTATGAACTCTCCGCCACATCGTTAAACCACTTATCGTCAAGGTATAAGAGGCGGTAGCTCCAACATTATCTGTCACTGTGATTTTCGTAGTTCCTTTGCCCGCCGCTACCACTCGCCCTGTCAACTCATCAACCGTTGCTACATTTTTATCAGCTGAACTGTAGCGATAAGGACGAACGCCACCTGTTGCACTTTGAGTATAGACAGCAGCCGCAGGTGGATTTGCGGGCGGGGCTCCTTGAATAACATGGTAGCCAGGGACTGCAAGAGTTTTATTCCCACCCGCACTTAAAGCGGGTTTGTAAATGGTGTATTCCACCACCGGAAAGCTGATGGCCTCGGCCTCAACCTTGCTCACACTGAACGCCGCTTTTAACTCCACCTGCAGCTTGGTGCCATGTCCCAACCCCTCCAGATAGGTACGAGCGATCCCTGGTTCGATTTTTCCGTTAGCGATCCAGGTCGGGTTCACAGCTGCACTGCCCGCCCCGTTGTACACCGTCAGCGAATGATCATCGCCCTTGTCCGTTTTCCCCTGCAGCTTCAACCAGACGGGGTAAGGTGCAGTGATAAACGGCCAGACACCAATTTGCCCTGTGGCAT
>NZ_FPJI01000030.1:0-1415 GCF_900119355.1 Pseudomonas sp. NFPP02 | reverse complement strand
CGTCTTCACACACCGCAATCTGGCCTTTCGACTCAAATTGCTTGGGTGTTATATGGTCAAGCCTCACGGGCAATTAGTATTGGTTAGCTCAACGCCTCACAGCGCTTACACACCCAACCTATCAACGTCGTAGTCTTCGACGGCCCTTCAGGGAACTCAAGGTTCCAGTGAGATCTCATCTTGAGGCTAGTTTCCCGCTTAGATGCTTTCAGCGGTTATCTATTCCGAACATAGCTACCCGGCAATGCCACTGGCGTGACAACCGGAACACCAGAGGTTCGTCCACTCCGGTCCTCTCGTACTAGGAGCAGCCCCTCTCAAATCTCAAACGTCCACGGCAGATAGGGACCGAACTGTCTCACGACGTTCTAAACCCAGCTCGCGTACCACTTTAAATGGCGAACAGCCATACCCTTGGGACCGGCTTCAGCCCCAGGATGTGATGAGCCGACATCGAGGTGCCAAACACCGCCGTCGATATGAACTCTTGGGCGGTATCAGCCTGTTATCCCCGGAGTACCTTTTATCCGTTGAGCGATGGCCCTTCCATACAGAACCACCGGATCACTAAGACCTACTTTCGTACCTGCTCGACGTGTCTGTCTCGCAGTCAAGCGCGCTTTTGCCTTTATACTCTACGACCGATTTCCGACCGGTCTGAGCGCACCTTCGTACTCCTCCGTTACTCTTTAGGAGGAGACCGCCCCAGTCAAACTACCCACCATACACTGTCCTCGATCCGGATAACGGACCTGAGTTAGAACCTCAAAGTTGCCAGGGTGGTATTTCAAGGATGGCTCCACGCAGACTGGCGTCCACGCTTCAAAGCCTCCCACCTATCCTACACAAGCAAATTCAAAGTCCAGTGCAAAGCTATAGTAAAGGTTCACGGGGTCTTTCCGTCTAGCCGCGGATACACTGCATCTTCACAGCGATTTCAATTTCACTGAGTCTCGGGTGGAGACAGCGCCGCCATCGTTACGCCATTCGTGCAGGTCGGAACTTACCCGACAAGGAATTTCGCTACCTTAGGACCGTTATAGTTACGGCCGCCGTTTACCGGGGCTTCGATCAAGAGCTTCGCGTTAGCTAACCCCATCAATTAACCTTCCGGCACCGGGCAGGCGTCACACCCTATACGTCCACTTTCGTGTTTGCAGAGTGCTGTGTTTTTAATAAACAGTCGCAGCGGCCTGGTATCTTCGACCGGCATGAGCTTACGGAGCAAGTCCTTCACCCTCACCGGCGCACCTTCTCCCGAAGTTACGGTGCCATTTTGCCTAGTTCCTTCACCCGAGTTCTCTCAAGCGCCTTGGTATTCTCTACCCAACCACCTGTGTCGGTTTGGGGTACGGTTCCTGGTTACCTGAAGCTTAGAAGCTTTTCTTGGAAGCATGGCATCAACCACTTCGTTA
>NZ_FPJI01000001.1:386992-743878 GCF_900119355.1 Pseudomonas sp. NFPP02 | reverse complement strand
CCTAAACTTGGCTCAGCAATCGTTGGTTACATCTTTGATTTCTCGCGGAGTAACTTGTGATGCTGATAATCTTGTTGACTATCAGTCTGACTCCACAAGCACCCACACGAATTGCTTGATTCAGTTGTTAAAGAGCGGTTGGTTAAGATCTTTCGTCTCAACCGAGGCGCGCATTCTACAGCAGCCTCATTTGCTGTCAAGTGTTTATTTTCAGAAGTTTTCGAAGATTTCGAAGATTTCTTCAACAACTTCAACCACTTGCGCTTGCGATCTCTCGTAAGCGGGAGGCGAATTCTACAGCGTTACACGCTGCTGTCAACACCTCTTTTTCAACTTCCTTTTGGCTTCGATGAACTGAAGCAACCCGCTGTCGAAAACCACATAACTCATTGTTTGCCAAGGAGTTTTCCGTTTCGACTGCGCCGGAAGTGGGGCGAATTATAGACAGATATAATTCGCCGTCAACTCTTAATTCCGCTTTTCTATCAATAAGTTAGCTTCGGTTAAAAAACAACCAGCCCTCCACTGGGCTTCTATCTATATAGAAGGAAAAGCTTAAATAACACCTGCTTCCTTCAATGCAGCCACATGAGCAGCTCCCAGCCCCAGAACGCCTTGCAGCACCTGAAGCGTGTGCTCGCCCAGTAGAGGAGGCGCACTCCGGTACTCTACAGGCGTCTTGGATAAGCGTATCGGGCTCGCAACCTGAGGCACCATCCCCGCCAATGCATGAGGCAACTCTACCGCCAAGCCACGCGCCTTGACCTGAGGATCGGAAAACACCTGCGCCAGATCATTAATCGGCCCACACGGCACGCCCACTCGCTCCAGCTGCGACACCCACTCAGCGGTAGTCTTGAAGACCGTCGCTTGGCGAATCAAGGGAATCAGCTCCGCGCGATTAGCCACCCGTGCGCGATTGGTGGCGAAACGCACGTCATCCGCCCATTGTGGTTGCCCCGCGACTTCAGCGAATTTACGGAACTGCCCGTCATTGCCTACGGTGAGAATGAAATCTCCATCGGCCGTAGGAAAATCCTGATAAGGCACGATATTAGGGTGAGCATTCCCTAGGCGCTTCGGCGGCGCCCCGGTTGTCAGGTAATTCATCGCCTGATTCGCCAGGCAAGCCACCTGCACATCCAGCAACGCCATGTCGATATGCTGCCCACCACCATCGTGATCGCGATGAGCTAGCGCAGCCAAAATCGCCACGGTCGAATAGAGACCAGTCAAGATATCGGTCAAGGCTACGCCAACCTTTACCGGCCCGGCGCCCTCATCCCCTTCAGGCCGTCCCGTCAGGCTCATGAGCCCACCCAAACCTTGGATCATGAAGTCGTAACCGGCGCGCATCGCATAGGGGCCCGTCTGGCCAAACCCCGTGATGGAGCAGTAAATCAGCTCCGGGTTAACCTCTTTGAGGGACTCGTAGTCCAGCCCATACGCCGCAAGGCCGCCCACCTTGAAGTTTTCGATCAGGATGTCCGACTTGGCAGCCAGGTCGCGTACCAGTTTCTGGCCTTCTGGTCGGGTAAAGTCGATGGTCACCGACTCTTTATTACGGTTGGCCGACAGGTAGTACGCCGCCTCACTGGTGTTCTCGCCATCCGCATCCTTAAGGAAGGGAGGACCCCAAGCGCGCGTGTCGTCGCCGCTGCCCGGCCTTTCGACTTTGATCACCTCGGCCCCAAGGTCTGCAAGAATCTGCCCGGACCAAGGGCCCGCGAGTACTCGCGACAAATCCAGCACTCGCAGATGCGAAAGCGCGCCCATACCCATGCTCCTATTAATAGAACGCTTGAAGACCGGTTTGCGCGCGCCCCAGGATCAAGGCATGCACGTCATGGGTCCCTTCATAGGTGTTGACCACTTCCAGGTTGACCAGGTGGCGTGCTACCCCGAACTCGTCAGAGATGCCGTTACCGCCCAGCATGTCCCGGGCCATGCGCGCGATGTCCAATGACTTGCCACACGAGTTACGCTTCATGATCGAAGTGATCTCCACCGCCGCCGTACCCTCATCCTTCATCCGCCCCAGGCGCAGGCAACCTTGCAGGGCCAAGGTAATCTCGGTCTGCATGTCTGCCAGCTTCTTCTGGATCAGCTGAGTGGCAGCCAATGGGCGACCAAACTGCTGGCGATCGAGTGTGTACTGGCGCGCGGTATGCCAGCAGAACTCAGCAGCCCCCAGCGCACCCCAGGAGATCCCGTACCGTGCCGAGTTAAGGCAGGTAAACGGCCCTTTCAAACCACGTACATCCGGGAAGATATTTTCTTCCGGCACAAATACGTTATCCATGACGATTTCACCGGTAATGGAAGCCCGCAACCCCACCTTGCCGTGGATAGCCGGAGCGCTCAGACCTTTCCAGCCTTTTTCCAGGACAAAGCCACGGATATCTCCCGCATCGTCTTTACCCCACACCACAAACACATCCGCAATCGGACTGTTGGTGATCCACATCTTCGCGCCGGTCAGGCTGTAGCCGCCATCCACTTTGCGTGCACGGGTAATCATCGCGCCCGGATCGGAACCATGGTTGGGCTCGGTCAGCCCAAAGCAACCGATCCATTCACCAGAGGCCAGTTTGGGCAAATACTTCTGTTTTTGCGCCTCGGTACCAAACTCATTGATCGGCACCATGACCAGGGAAGACTGCACACTCATCATCGAGCGATAGCCGGAGTCGACACGCTCGACCTCACGAGCAATCAAACCGTAGCTGACGTAGTTCAACCCGCTGCCGCCGTATTGCTCGGGGATCATTGCCCCCAGCAAACCGGTTTCGCCCATCTCACGGAAAATAGCGGGGTCTGTCTTTTCATGGCGGAAGGCTTCGAGCACACGAGGAGCCAGCTTGTCCTGCGCAAATTGCTCGGCGCTGTCACGCACCATGCGCTCTTCTTCGGTGAGCTGTTGATCCAGCAGCAGTGGATCGATCCAGTTGAA
This sequence comes from Pseudomonas sp. NFPP02, assembly GCF_900119355.1. Lineage (NCBI taxonomy): Bacteria > Pseudomonadati > Pseudomonadota > Gammaproteobacteria > Pseudomonadales > Pseudomonadaceae > Pseudomonas > Pseudomonas sp. NFPP02. The sequence goes on along the minus strand of NZ_FPJI01000001.1, from coordinate 740,925 downwards.
GCTTGCCTTGCCAGCCATGAATAAGTCCTCGCGAAAAAATCAGAAGTCGTGGATCCAGACTAGGCGCGGTCAGCGCAGAGGGCAAACGAGGTTTTTGCATAGGCTTGTGCTAATTTCTCACTTCGTAACACTCAAAAAGCCCATAAATCCGCTTTATCTGTGAGGGCAATGTACATGCGCCGGAAAATCCCCAGTACCACCGCACTCATCAGCTTTGAGGCAGCAGCCCGCCATGAGAGCTTCACCAAGGCAGCAATGGAGCTTTCCATCACCCAAGGCGCGATTTGCCGACAGATCGCCAGCCTGGAGGAGTTTTTGAGTGTCGAGCTGTTTCGCCGCTCACGCCGCGGCGTGAAGCTGACGGAGGCGGGGCTGTCTTATAGCCGTAGGGTTGCAACACAGCTGGACGCCGTGGAGCGCGACACCTTGTCGGTAATGGGCCAGCAAGGCGCCAATGTGATCGAACTGGCGGTGGTGCCCACCTTCGGCACGCAGTGGCTGATCCCACGCCTGAAGGACTTTCAACATCAGCACCCGGAAGTCACGGTGAACCTGACGAACCGCACACGCCCCTTCCTGTTCGCCGATACCGAGTTCGATGCGGCGATCTACTTCGGAGATGCCGATTGGTCGGGTACGCAATCCCACAGGCTGATGGGCGAAAACCCAGTACCGGTCTGCAGCCCGCGCTTACTCGGCGACCGCACGCACTTCACCCCTCAACAGATCGCCGAGCTGCCACTGCTGCAGCAGACCACACGCCCCTACGCCTGGCGCCAATGGTTCAACGCCCAACAACTGAGCATCCCTCGCGACATGACAGGCCCTCGATACGAGCTATTCTCGATGCTGTCTCAAGCGGCCATACATGACATGGGCATCGCACTGATCCCTCCTTTCCTCATCCAGCAGGAGCTGAAGGAGCAACAATTGGTAATCGCCAGCACTGAAGCACTGACCAGCGAAAAGGCTTATTACCTGATGATTCCTGACAGAAAGGTCGAATCGGCCTCTCTGCATGCATTCAGGGACTGGCTGGTCGACCAGTCAAGACGCTACAACCCAAGTAAATGAAGGACAAAGCGCAATTACTGACTTTGTAGTCAAATAAATTAAGAGCCTACAGATGTACGTATATGTCGCATTTAAACAGACTGTACTTGTCAGCCAAAAATAAGGCTAAAAGCCATGTATTTCATGGCTCGTAGCGACTCTTACCGGTCAATGCACGACTATTCACACTGGCAATGGAAAAACGGACCGAAAACGCCTGAACGCCTTTAAAGACCTGTATTTAAAGAGGTTATTTCAGCCTGTTGCGACAATCAGTCACAGGGTGACTTGTAGTTAATTTTTCGTCACCCGTCATAATCCCTTGATGGCCGTAAAGTTCGCCTGCAAAATGCCGCGCCCCGCTGTCATTTCAGCGGGATCGTGCTGATCGGCCGCCCCAGTTGCGCCACTCGCGGTGCACTGGCCTTTTTACAAAAAGATCAAAAGCAAAAAGATCATGCAGGAGATTTGACGTGCACATTGGTGTTCCTCTCGAAACCCAGACCGGTGAAACGCGGGTGGCTGCCACCCCGGAAACCATCAAGAAGCTGATCGGCCAGGGCCATAAGGTCACTGTACAAAGCGGCGCAGGCATCAATGCCAGCATCGTCGACAGTGCCTATGAAACGGCAGGCGCTACCATTGGCAGCGCCAACGACGCATTTGGCGCCGAGCTGATTCTCAAAGTGGTTGCCCCCAGCGACAGCGAACTTGCGCTGATCAAAAGTGGCACCGTATTGGTGGGCATGCTCAATCCGTTCAGCAACGAAACCATCGCCAAGCTCGCCGAGCGCGGCATCACCGCCTTCGCCCTGGAAGCCGCGCCGCGCACGTCACGCGCTCAAAGCCTTGATGTGCTGTCTTCGCAAGCCAACATCGCCGGTTACAAGGCCGTGTTGCTGGCCGCTCATCACTACCCGCGCTTCATGCCGATGCTGATGACTGCTGCCGGCACTGTAAAAGCCGCACGCGTACTGATCCTTGGCGCCGGTGTGGCGGGCCTGCAAGCCATCGCCACGGCCAAGCGCCTGGGCGCGGTGATCGAAGCGTCCGACGTACGCCCGGCGGTTAAGGAGCAGATCGAATCCCTGGGCGCCAAGTTTGTCGACGTTCCCTACGAAACCGATGAAGAGCGTGAATGCGCCGTCGGTGTCGGTGGCTATGCGCGCCCGATGCCCAGCAGTTGGATGCAACGCCAGGCCCTGGCCGTGCACGAACGCGCCAAACAGGCCGATATCGTCATCACCACCGCCCTCATCCCGGGCCGCAAGGCGCCGACCCTGCTCAGCGCCGATACCGTGGCGCAGATGAAACCCGGCTCGGTGGTCATCGACCTCGCTGCAGCCCAAGGTGGCAACTGCCCGCTGACGGTGGCCGACCAGGTCGTGGTGGAAAACGGCGTGATCATCTGCGGCCCGACCAACCTGGCGGGCGCTGTCGCCGCCGATGCGTCGGCCTTGTATGCGCGCAACCTGCTGGACTTCCTGAAGCTGGTCTTCACCAAGGAAGGGCAGTTTGAAATCAACCTCGAAGACGACATCGTCGCCGCGTGCCTGATGTGCCGCGACGGCCAAGTCATCCGCAAAAACGCCTAAGCAGGGATTCAGACGATGGAAGAGCTTATCTCCCCCGGTATCTACAACCTGATCATCTTTGTGCTGGCGATTTATGTCGGTTATCACGTGGTCTGGAACGTAACACCCGCATTGCACACGCCGCTGATGGCCGTGACCAACGCCATTTCCGCGATTGTCATCGTCGGCGCCATGCTGGCTGCCGCGCTGACCGTCACCCCGTTGGGCAAGACCATGGGCACACTGGCCGTGGCCCTGGCGGCGGTAAATGTCTTCGGTGGCTTCCTGGTCACCCGCAGAATGCTTGAAATGTTCAAGAAGAAAGCCCCGAAAGTAAAAGAAGAGGCGCCCAAGTAATGAGCATGAATCTCGTGACGACGCTCTACCTGATCGCGTCGATCTGTTTCATCCAGGCCCTCAAAGGCCTCTCGCACCCGACCACTTCGCGGCGCGGCAACCTGTTCGGCATGCTCGGCATGGCGCTGGCGGTACTCACTACCGTCGGCCTCATCTATAAGCTGGGGGCTGAACTGGCGACTGCCGGTATCGGCTACGTCATCGTTGGCCTATTGGTTGGCGGTACCGCCGGCTCGATCATGGCCAAGCGTGTTGAAATGACCAAGATGCCCGAGCTGGTCGCCTTCATGCACAGCATGATCGGCCTGGCAGCGGTGTTCATCGCCATTGCCGCCGTGGTCGAGCCGCAGTCCCTGGGTATCGTCAAGCACTTGGGCGATTCGATACCGGCCGGTAACCGCCTGGAACTGTTCCTCGGTGCCGCTATCGGTGCAATCACCTTCTCCGGCTCGGTGATCGCATTCGGCAAGCTGTCGGGCAAGTACAAGTTCCGCCTGTTCCAGGGCGCACCGGTACAGTTCGGCGGCCAACACAAACTGAACCTGGTACTCGGCCTGGCAACCCTGGGCCTGGGCCTGGCGTTCATGTTCACCGGCAATCTCAGCGCATTTGCACTGATGCTGGCCTTGGCCTTCGTGCTGGGTGTGCTGATCATCATCCCGATTGGCGGCGCCGACATGCCCGTGGTGGTGTCGATGCTCAACAGCTATTCCGGCTGGGCAGCGGCGGGCATCGGTTTCTCGCTGAACAACTCGATGCTGATCATCGCCGGTTCCCTGGTGGGCTCCAGCGGCGCGATCCTGTCGTACATCATGTGCAAGGCGATGAACCGCTCCTTCTTTAATGTGCTGTTGGGCGGTTTCGGCAATGCGCCGGATGCTGGCGCTGCGACGGGCTCCAAAGAAGCACGCCCGGTGAAGTCCGGCTCCGCTGATGACGCCACCTTCCTGCTGACCAACGCGGACACCGTGATTATCGTCCCAGGCTACGGCCTTGCGGTCGCGCGGGCACAACACGCGCTCAAGGAGCTGACTGAGAAGCTGACCCACCACGGCGTCACCGTAAAGTACGCGATCCACCCGGTGGCGGGCCGTATGCCGGGGCACATGAACGTATTGCTGGCCGAGGCCGAAGTGCCTTACGACCAGGTGTTCGAGATGGAAGACATCAACTCCGAGTTCGGCCAGGCCGACGTGGTGCTGGTATTGGGCGCCAACGACGTGGTCAACCCGGCCGCCAAAAACGACCCGAACTCACCCATCGCCGGCATGCCGATCCTCGAGGCGTTCAAGGCCAAGACCATCATCGTCAACAAGCGCTCGATGGCCAGCGGCTATGCGGGCCTGGATAACGAGTTGTTCTACCTGGACAAGACCATGATGGTGTTCGGTGATGCCAAGAAGGTCATCGAAGACATGGTCAAAGCCGTCGAATAACACTGCGCCAGCGCAATACCCGAAACCCTGGCCTCACGTAGGCTGGGGTTTTTTTATGGTTCCCCCCGTTCTGCGTGGGAACGGGGTGTTCCGCGTCCCGCTTTGCACACACATGAAACCCGACCAAAGGCTCTAAATCGCGACCTGGCATTCGACCATGGTAGCGGGCCGAAACTTTTTGAAATCACTACACTGCCCACCTTGCTTTCCGTAGCCAGAGATAACAATTCATGTACCGTGATCGTATCCGCTTGCCTTCGTTGTTGAACAAGGTCATGAGCGCGGCAGACGCCGCTGCACTGATCGAGGACGGCATGACCGTCGGCATGAGCGGCTTCACCCGTGCCGGTGAAGCCAAGGCCGTCCCCCACGCCCTGGCCGAACGCGCCAAGACTTCGCCGCTCAAAATTACCCTGATGACTGGCGCCAGCCTGGGCAATGACCTGGACAAGCAGTTGACCGAAGCCGGCGTACTGTCACGACGCATGCCCTTTCAAGTCGACAGCACCCTGCGCAAGGCGATCAATGCCGGCGAGGTGATGTTTATCGACCAGCACCTGTCGGAAACCGTCGAGCAACTGCGCAACAATCAGCTCAAATTGCCCGACATCGCCGTGATCGAAGCCGTCGCGATCACTGAGCAGGGGCATATCGTGCCCACCACTTCCGTAGGCAACTCGGCCAGCTTCGCGATTTTTGCCAAACAGGTGATCGTCGAGATCAACCTGGCGCACAACCCGAACCTGGAAGGGCTGCACGACATCTACATCCCGACTTACCGGCCGACGCGCACGCCGATCCCGCTGGTGAAAGTCGACGACCGTATTGGCAGCACCGCGATTCCGATCCCGCCCGAGAAGATCGTCGCCATCGTCATCACCAACCAGGCGGACTCCGCCTCTACGGTAACGCCGCCTGACAGCGACACCCAAGGCATCGCCAATCACCTGATCAACTTCCTCAAGCAAGAAGTCGATGCCGGGCGCATGACCAACAAACTCGGCCCGCTGCAAGCCGGCATCGGCAATATTGCCAACGCAGTGATGTGCGGATTGATCGAGTCGCCGTTCGAAGACCTGACCATGTACTCGGAAGTGTTGCAGGATTCGACCTTTGACCTGATCGACGCCGGCAAGCTGAGCTTTGCCTCCGGCAGTTCGATTACCTTGTCGGAGCGGCGTAATGCCGATGTGTTCGGCAACCTGGAGCACTACAAAGACAAATTGGTGCTGCGCCCGCAGGAAATTTCCAACCACCCTGAAGTGGTACGCCGCCTGGGCATCATCGGTATCAATACCGCGCTGGAGTTCGATATCTACGGCAACGTCAACTCCACCCACGTCTGCGGCACGCGGATGATGAACGGCATCGGCGGCTCCGGGGATTTCGCCCGCAATGCGCACCTGGCGATCTTCGTCACCAAGTCCATTGCCAAGGGCGGCGCAATTTCCAGCGTGGTACCGATGGTCAGCCATGTGGACCACACCGAACATGACGTGGACATTCTCGTCACCGAAGTAGGCCTTGCCGATCTGCGGGGCCTGGCGCCACGGGAGCGCGCTCGGGTGATCATCGATAACTGCGTGCACCCAGCCTACCGCGATGCCCTCAACACTTACTTCGATGCCGCCTGCGCCATCGGTGGGCATACGCCGCACATCTTGCGCGAAGCACTGAGTTGGCACATTAACCTGGAAGAAACCGGGCACATGCTCAAGGCTTGATGAATACAGATCCGGGCTGATGCAAATACAGTTTCATCAGCTCGGTGAACCCACCCGCACTTATGGAAAAAACTGTACTGCTGTACTGGTCATTTCCTACCGAAATATCCCACACACCAACTCAAAAATGCCTATTTCGCACCTTTTAAGTGCGCACAGGTACAGTTGCCCCAATTTCGTACCGTACAGCCTCGCTAAACAGTTAACTGGCCTCTCACAATACAGGTGAACTGTATCTAGAGAGTCTTGCCTCGGAGGAGGATCATTGGCATCAGTTAAACCACTACCTAATCCCGCCACAAGCGGAAGGATGTCATCATGGAACGTACACTCAGTTCCGAACTGTTCTTCGAAGAAAAAGCTGTAAACACCCAGGCTTCCCTGCCTTTGCGCGTTCTCGCCAACCTGATGTTGTGGCAGCGCCGCATCTCCAGCCGCCACCAGTTGGCTCGCCTGGATTCGCGTCTGCTGGCTGACGCCGGTATCAGCGAAGCTCAACGCTACGAAGAGCTGAGCAAGCCGTTCTGGCGCTAAGTGGCGCCCGCTGGCCCTGACCTGACGGGTCCACTGCCAGCACCCTGATTTGTCAAAGCAAAGCCCGCCCCGGGTAACCGGAGGCGGGCTTTGTTGTATCTGCGATAGCGCATTGGATTGGCTCGATTCAAGCCCACAGATACAGTTTTAAATTTATAAAATATGACAGGTACAGTTTAATTACAGGCTTCCGAATAGCCCTGCACACGCCTAATATCGGTTCACCACGTGGCGAACCCTGTAGAGCGTGCGTCTGATGCTCGACAGTCCCAGTCCGTTTCATTGTGGCCGTTTCGCGCCACCTTATTATTCGTCTACAGGAGTTACCCCATGTCCCGTCTTCGCCTGCTGTGCACTGCCGCTGTGCTGACTCTGGCTGCCAATGCCAACGCGAGCAGCCTGATCATGACGACCGACTCGATCGTCGGCGCTCTGAAGGCAACCTCCGATGCCACGTCTGATGCCACTTCATCCCTGCGCGACAACAAGGTCGTACAAGCAGCCCGTGACGACGCCGCCAGCTTTGTCGCCAGCGAAGGCGCCATCCGTGGCGTGAAACTGGAAAGCGCCCTGGCCCAGATCCGCCAACAAGCGCCGCAATTGAATACCGCTACCGATGCACAGCTGGCACAGGCCATCCTGGCTATCTGATCCACGGCAACCAGACGGGGCGCCCGCCGCTCCCGTCTGGCTCGGTGCTGGCTCTCGCCCGGCCGTTGCGCTAGCCTTGGCGCTCGCTTTCAGTTGTCGAGTCCCATGGCTTTTTCATACCGTTCATTGATTGTTCCTGTACTGTTTTGCGCCTGCTGGTCACCCCTGGCTTCAGCGTTGGATGTGTCCACCCAGAGCACTGTTGTCAGCGTGTATGCCACCAGCAAAGTGACCTCTGCGCCGTTCGACAATAAGTTGGTCATGGCCGCTCGGGATGATGCTGCCGCTTTCATTGCCACTGACGGCCAATGGCGGGGCGCACGCCTGGAGTCCGCGCTGGACTATCTACGCCGCGCCCAGCCAAAACTTCATGCAAGCGACCTTGAACTGGCGCAGGCAATTCTCGTCCAATAATCATCGTTGTATTTCTATCTTTGTCATTGGAGTCACCCCATGCGTAGCCCGCTGATCGTCGCCGCCCTCGGCCTGCTGTTTTTGGCCGATGTCGCCCAGGCGCAAACCTTGAAGGCCACCAGCAACATCGTCGTGCGCGCCTCGGCGCGCACCATTGATTTCACCTCGGACACCACCACCTCCATCCGCGACTCCAAGATCGTGCGCGAAGCCCACGATGACGCCGCCAGTTTCGTCGCCACCAATGGCGAGATCCGTGGCGCCCAGCTGGAAGCCGCGTTCGATACCCTTCGCACCCGCGTGCCAGAAGCCCGTGATGCCAGCGACCAGACCCTCGCCGAAGCTATCCTCGCTCTGTGAGGCGTCTCAAAACCTGGCTCCTGGCCGGGGCCGTGCTGCTGTGTGCAAGTACAGCCCAGGCCGGCCTGCAACTGCGGCTCAAGACCCAAGGCTTGAGCCCAGCCGAACAGCAGGCCAGCCAGGCATTGCTCGATGAAGCACTGCGTTCCTTGCCACCGCGCTTTGTCGAGCAGCTGGATCGACGTATCGATGTCGGCTGGACCGACAAGATGCCTGAAAACGCCTACGGCCAGGCATCCCTGGTGTCCGAGCTGGACCTCAACCAGAACCTGCTCGCCAGCCTGACTGACGGCAGCGCCGCCACCCAGAAAACCAATCGCCCCCACGGTACCGTGCGCCGGGAGATGCTCGCCACCGTGCTGCATGAACTGACCCACATCTATGACCGTGCGCGCCTGTGGTCCAAGGACGAGCGCACGCTGATCCAGCGCTGCAGCCGCCAGAACAACATCACCGGCTTGATCGGCTTGCCCGACCAGTGCCGTGGCCAGAACGACCGCCGCTTTACCCTCAGTGACGACCCGCGCCTGCTGGACCTCGCCGGCTGGCCACAATATGTCGGTCGCCGCGGCGAGCGTGAGCAGCACAACCATCAGGTGGTGCGCAGCCCGGACATCTACGAAACCACCAGCCCACTGGAATTCGTAGCGGTCAACATGGAGTACTTCCTCCTGGACCCCAGCTACGCTTGTCGCCGCCCCGCGCTGTTCCGATATTACAAGGATCACTTCGGCTGGGCACCGCCCGTACAGGACACCTGCGCCAGTACCTATGCCTTCCTGAACGCGGGCAACGATTTCGCCAAGACGCCCCTGGGCCAGATCGATCCGGAGCGCGTGTATGAAATCGACTATCTGCTGGCCGAAGCCAACCAGAACCTGGTGAGCCGTTGGGGCCATAGCATGTTGCGCCTGGTGATTTGTGCGCCGGGCCGCCCGCGTGGCCCGGATTGCCGGCTAGATCTGGACCGGCACCTGGTCTTGTCTTACCGCGCCTTCGTCGGGGATGTCCAGCTGTCGAGCTGGGATGGCCTGGTGGGCAAATACCCGTCGCGGCTGTTCGTACTGCCGCTGGCCCAGGTCATTGATGAGTACACCAAAACCGAACTGCGTGGCCTGGCGTCGGTGCCGCTGAAGCTCAGCCGCCAGGAAATCAACGACACCGTCGAACATGCGGCTGAGATGCACTGGAGCTATGACGGCAACTACTTCTTTATCTCCAACAACTGTGCGGTCGAAAGCCTGAAACTGTTGCGCAGCGGCAGCGCCAACCCGCAATTGACCGGCCTGGACAACATCACCCCCAACGGTTTGCTGGAAGTGCTCAGCGCCCGCGGCCTGGCCGATACCAGCGTATTGAATGACAAGCGCGAGGCACTGCGGCTGGGGTATCACTTCGACTCGTTCCGCGAGCGCTACCAGGCCATGTTCGATGTGCTGCGCAAGCAACTGCCGATCAAGCAGACCCAAGTCGAAGACTGGTTGTCCCTGGATGCGCAAGCGCGTCGCCAATGGTTCAGCCAGGCCGACCTGCGTACCAGCGCCGCGCTGTTGCTGCTGGAGCAGGCCAGCTATCGCAAACAACTGATGCTCGCCCAGGATGAGGTCAAACAACGCTATCTCAATGCCCGCGAGCTGAAATACGGCGGCATGGAGAAAGCCAACAACACGCTGCAGCAAATTCTCGCCAACAGCGGCTTCCTGAGTCGCCCGGCCGAGTTGCTGGACAGTGGGGGTTATGGCCTGCCGCAACCTTCGGAAGCCAAGCGCCTGGAATCGGAGAGCGCCGAACGCCAGAAGCAGTTGCAGTCGTTGACCGGCGAGCTGGATAAAGAGGTGAGGGCGCTGCTCGATCCATCCCGCGCCGCCGAGATTGCCGCCTGTGAAGCCAACCTCAAGCAGGTGGGTGAGCATTTGCGGGCCTTGCACAAAGCCGCCGGCGGCCTGGAACTACCCTGATAGTCTGGCAGCGACCACTATCCAAATGTGGGAGCTGGCTTGCCTGCGATGGCGGTGTCACAGCCATAAGAGATGTTGGCTGATACACCGCCATCGCAGGCAAGCCAGCCCCCACATTTTGTTCTGCACCAAACTGAAGAATGATGCCTGCCCTTCATCAGCTGTTTTCTCAGCGAAAGCTGGCTGAAAGCTTCCCCGTCTAGGATCGCCCTCACTGCCGGCAACAGACCGGCTGTTAACAACAACAATGGTGATTCCCGATGTCCGCTCGTACCCGCCTGTTCGCTCCAACTCCACCCGTACGCCTCGTGCCTTTCGTTCTGCGCTGACCGCCACTCGGTCCGCCATTCCCTAGCCGCGCTACGCCTGGAGTATTCCTATGCTGACTTTCCTTGGCTTTGCCATGGTCATCACGTTCATGTTCCTGATCATGACCAAGCGCCTGTCCGCGCTGATCGCCTTGATCATCGTGCCGATCCTGTTCGCGCTGTTCGGCGGTTTCGCACCGAAGATCGGCCCGATGATGCTCGAAGGCATCACCAAGCTTGCGCCGACCGGCGTGATGCTGATGTTCGCCATTCTCTATTTTGCCTTGATGATCGACTCCGGCCTGTTCGACCCGGCCGTGCGCAAGATCCTCAAGATGGTCAAGGGCGACCCGCTCAAGGTGTCGGTCGGCACCGCGGTACTGGCCCTGGTGGTATCCCTGGACGGTGACGGTGCCACCACCTACATGATCTGCGTCGCGGCCATGCTGCCGCTGTACCAGCGCATCGGCATGAGCCCAAGGATCATGGCCGGCCTGATCATTCTCGCCGGTGGCGTCATGAACATGACCCCCTGGGGCGGCCCGACGGCACGCGCCGCCAGTGCGCTGCATGTAGACCCGTCGGACATCTTCGTACCGATGATCCCGGCCATGGCCGCCGGTGTGGTGGCGATCCTGGTGATTGCCTACATGTACGGCAAGCGCGAACGTGCGCGCCTGGGTGAATTGCACCTGCAGGGCGACGAGATTGACCACAGCGAAATCAGCGTGTCGCAATTCCCCGACGCTCGCCGTCCGAAACTGATCTGGTTCAACGGCGCCCTGACCCTGGCGTTGATGTGCACCCTGATTGCCGGCCTGTTGCCGCTGCCGGTGCTGTTCATGGTGGCGTTCAGTATCGCCATGATCGTCAACTACCCATGCCTGCAGCAGCAGAAAGACCGCGTCGCGGCTCACGCCGGTAGCGTATTGGCGGTGGTGGGCTTGATCTTCGCCGCCGGTATCTTCACAGGCATCCTGTCGGGCACCGGCATGGTCGACGCCATGTCCAAGAGCCTGTTGGCGGTCATCCCAGAGGCGATGGGCCCTTACCTGGCGGTGATCACCGCGCTGGTTAGCATGCCGTTCACCTTCTTCATGTCCAACGATGCGTTCTACTACGGCGTACTGCCGGTACTGGCCGAAGCTGCCAGCCATTACGGTATCACCGCGGTGGAAATGGCGCGGGCGTCGATCGTCGGGCAACCCGTGCATTTGCTCAGCCCACTGGTACCCTCGACGTACTTGCTGGTTGCTCTGGCGGGTATCGAATTCGGCGATCACCAGCGCTTCACGCTCAAGTGGGCAGTGTTGGTGTGCCTGTGCATAATGTTCGCCGCATTGCTGATGGGGATTTTTCCGCTGTTCAGCACTCTATAATCGTACCGACTCACTCACCGCGCGGCGCTACAGCTTGCGCGGTTAACACTTGCTCAAAGGAATACACATGGAATGGCTGACCAATCCGGAAATCTGGATTGCCTTCTTCACCCTGACGGCCCTTGAGATCGTCCTGGGCATCGATAACATCATCATGATTTCGATCCTGGTCAGCCGCATGCCCAAGCATATGCAGGCACGCACTCGGATCTTCGGCCTGGCGTTGGCCATGGTCACGCGCATCCTGTTGCTGCTGTCGATCACCTGGGTCATGCAACTGACCGCCGACCTGTTCGTGGTGTTTGGCCAGGGCATCTCCGGTCGTGACCTGATCCTGTTCTTCGGTGGCCTGTTCCTGCTGTGGAAAAGCTCCCAGGAGATGTACCACGCGCTGGAAGGTGAAGATGAAACCCAAGACGAGCCCAAAGGCGCCGGTGGCAAGTTCATCTACACCATTATCCAGATCGCCATCATCGACATCGTGTTCTCCCTGGACTCGGTGATTACCGCCGTCGGCATGGTTTCCCACGTGCCGGTGATGGTTGCCGCCATCGTCGTTGCGGTATTGGTGATGATGCTGGCTGCCGGCACTATCAGCGAGTTCATCGACAAGCACCCGTCGCTGAAAATGCTGGCGCTGTCGTTCCTGCTGGTCGTGGGTACCGTGCTGATCGCTGAATCTTTCGACGTACACGTGCCAAAAGGCTACGTCTACTTCGCCATGGCGTTCTCGCTGGCGGTGGAAGCGGTGAACATCAAGATGCGTACCGCCATCGCGAAAAAGAAGAAACAGCAGGACCCGGTGAAACTGCGCAAGGACATTCCGGGTCAGTAAATTTGACCCGCGAGTGATCGTTCCCACGCTCCGCGTGGGAATGCCCTCTCGGACGCTCCGCGTCCGCAAAGTGACGCAGAGCGTCACAGGATGCGTTCCCACGCCGAGCGTGGGGAACGATCTTCATGACAGTTTTGTTTCAATCCCGAGTTTAGCTATGCGATGCTGGCGCAGAGCCCATTCGCCAACTACAGCTTAGGTACAAGACGTAGAGCGGCACGCGGTAACTTTCCTTCGCTCCTGCTGGAGCGCACCCACACGGGGGGCCGAGCATGCTGACCTTGCTCAATCTGCTTTCCGCCGTGACCCTGCTTATCTGGGGCACGCATATCGTCCGAACCGGCATCCTGCGGGTCTACGGTTCCAATTTGCGCCAAGTCATCGGGCAGAACATGTCCAAGCGCTGGCTGGCATTTGTCGCCGGTATCCTGGTGACGGCCATGGTGCAAAGTAGTAACGCCACCGCGATGCTGGTGACTTCGTTCGTCGGCCAGGGGCTGATGAGCCTCACGCCGGCCTTGGCCACCATGCTTGGCGCCGACGTCGGTACGGCCTTGATGGCGCGGGTGCTGACGTTCGATTTGTCCTGGCTGTCGCCGCTGCTGATATTCCTCGGGGTGATTTTCTTCCTGTCGCGCAAGCAGACGCGGGCAGGGCAGTTGGGCCGGGTCGGGATCGGCCTGGGCCTGATCATCCTCGCGCTGCAATTGATCGTCGAAGCCGCCGGGCCAATTACCCATGCCCAGGGCGTCAAAGTCATCTTCGCTTCGCTGACCGGCGATATCTTGCTGGACGCCCTGGTCGGCGCGCTGTTCGCCATGATTTCCTACTCCAGCCTTGCTGCGGTGTTGCTCACGGCCACACTGGCCGGTGCCGGCGTGATCGGCTTGCACGTGGCCATCGGCTTGGTGATCGGCGCCAACATCGGCAGCGGTGTACTGGCTTTTCTCAGCACCAGCATGCAAAACACTGCCGGTCGTCAAGTGGCCCTGGGCAGCCTGTTGTACAAATTGATCGGTCTGTTGCTGATCATTCCGGTGCTCGACCCGCTCGTCGGCTGGATGGACGGCCTGGACTACAGCGTCCAGGGCATGGTCATCACCTTCCACCTGCTCTACAACGTCAGCCGCTGCCTGATCCTGTTACCCACCATCGGGCCCATGGCACGCCTGTGCGAATGGCTGCTGCCGGAACGCCCCGAAACCAATGGCAAGGCCAAGCCACGCCATCTGGACCTGGCCTCATTGAATACCCCAAGCCTGGCCCTGGCGAACGCCGCCCGCGAAACCCTGCGCCTGGGTGACTTGATCGACAATATGCTCACTTCGATGCAGGAAGTGCTGCGCGGCAATCAAACCGCCGTTACCCAAGAAATGCGCAGCCTGAGCGATGACGTCGAAGCGCTCTACAGCGCGATCAAACTCTACCTGGCGCAAATGCCCCGTGAAGACCTGAGTGAACAGGACAACCGCCGCTGGGCCGAAATCATCGAGCTGTCGATCAACTTGAAATTGGCCGGTGACCTGATCGAACGCATGCTGCGCAAGGTCCAGCAACAGAAGACCTCGCAGCGCCGGCAATTTTCCGAAGTGGGCCTGGAAGAACTCAGCGGGCTGCACAGCCAGTTGATCGCCAACCTGCGCCTGGGCCTGTCGGTGTTTCTCAGCGGCGACCCGGAAAGCGCCCGCCAATTACTGCGCGAAAAGCGCCGCTTCCGCGCCCAGGAACGCCGCCTGGCCCACGCCCATGTCAGCCGCCTGCAGCGCAAGATCGTGCAGAGCCTGGAAACCAGTTCCCTGCACTTGGAACTGATTGCCGACATGAAACGCTTGAACTCGTTGTTTTGCAGCAGTGCTTATGTAGTGTTGGAAACGTCCGACACTGGCGCGCTCTCGGCTGAAAGTATTGCCGACATTACCCATTCGCCCTGAACGTACGCCCGCGAGCGAAGTCAGTTAACAGTGGACCTCATTCGCCAGGAAGCTTGTTATGCGTCGCCTGTTACTCGCCTGCCTGCTCTTGGGCTCGGTACACGCCTTTGCCTTTGACCGCCTGCAAGTCGAGGGCTACACCTTGCCCAACGGCCTGCAACTGCTGCTCAAACCGGGCACCGAGCGTGGGCATGTCGCTATTCGCCTGGTGGTTGGTGTGGGCCTGGACGACTTCGGTTGCGAAGAAAAAGAGCTGCCGCACTTGTTCGAGCACTTGCTGTTCAGCGGTATCGACGGCGGCGGCGAAGGCGACCTCGAAGACCGCATGCAAGCCCTGGGCGGCGAGTGGAACGCCTACACCAGCAACGCCGACACCACCTTCGTGATCGAGGCGCCCGCGCAGAACCAACGCAAGGTGCTGGACCTGCTGCTGGCAATCCTCACGCGCACGCAACTGACCGACGCCCATATCAATGCCGCCAAGCAAGTGGTGGAGCGCGAAGACGGTGGCCATTATTCACACTTGCAACGCCTGCTGGATCGCCAGGACCTCGGTCACAGCGCCAGCAACCAACTGGCCGTGGAGTTGGGCCTCAAGTGCGCCGAACGCGCCGAGGTCAGCCACCTCACCCGCGACCAGTTGGAGAAGCTGCGCAAAGAATGGTACGCGCCGAATAACATGACCCTGATCGTCGTCGGCGATCTCGACAAACTGCTGCCCGCCTACCTGGAACGCACCTATGGTCAACTCGACCCAGTGGAGCCGAGCGAACATCGCCCCCTCCCGGAAATCCAGCATACCGCCGCCAGCCACCGCGACCTGATCCGCGGCTGGGTGGGCGATGGCGCCAAGCTGCACTGGCTGTTCCCAGAGCCTGTGCTGGACGACCAGCACGATGAAACCTACAACCTGCTCAAGGACTACCTCGACTGGGCGCTGTACCGGCAACTGCGCCTCAAGCACGGTTTGTCCTACGGCCCATGGGTGGAACGCGAAGTGCTCGGCGGCGTTGGGTTCCTCAGCCTGAATGCCGACCTTGAGCGAGAAAACCTTCCTGAAGCCGAGCAGGTCTTGCAAGACCTCAAGGCCCAGTTGCTCAAGGATGGCCTCGACCCAACGGTATTCACACGCCTGCAACAAGCCGCCATTGCCCGCCAAGCGTGGGCAGTGCAAGGCAACAGCGCACTGGCCGACTATTACTGGAGTGCGGCCGGCGACTACTCCAATGGACGTTTCAGCGACCCGGTCAAACGCATCAAGGCCGTGAGCCTGGCACAAACCAACCAGGCCATGCGCGAAGCGTTCCAGCAGCCGGGCTACTGGCGCATCGAAAAACCGCTGTTGAGTTATGACGCCTTGACCTGGATCGGTGCGGGCGTACTGGGCCTGATCATCCTTGGTTTGATCGGCCTGAGGCTTTATCGCAAACCTGTTGAGTAATGAGGCACAGAATATCGGGCCAAGGCGTTATTCTGTCTGAGATTTTTCCCACAACCAGTGAACCGCCCATGCCGAACTTGCCGCCCCTCATCCAGCGCGTTATAGAACTGATCAAGCGCTACCCAGGGGTGATTGCACTCGGCGGTTTCATCTCGGGGGTGGGCAGCTTCATCCTGGTAGACCGCCAGCAGGGCATGGCCAGCTGGATCGCGGTGATCATGCTGGTGAGCTGGTTGTGGCTGATGCTGGAGAACAGCTTTACGCAACTGTTCACCAAAGTCTTCAATCGCGAGATCCCTGAACCGCTGCTGCGCTACGCCACCCAGATGATCCACCAGGAAAGTCTGTTTTTCGTCCTGCCGTTCTTTTTCGTCACCACCGCCTGGAACAGCGGCCAATCGTTGTTCACTGGCCTGCTCGGCGCAGCGGCGCTGGTGTCGATCATCGACCCGCTGTATTACAAATGGCTGGCGCCCAAACGCTCGCTGTTCCTGGCCCTGCACACCCTGACCCTATTCGCCGCGTTGCTGACCGCGCTGCCGATCATCATGCACCTGACCACCGCCCAGAGTTACAAACTGGCGTTGGGCGTGGCCATGGTCCTGTCGATCCCGAGCCTGGCCGTCAGCCTGCCGCTGCGTAGCCTCAAGGGCTGGGCGATGCTGCTGGGGGTAACGGCCGCCATCGGCTGCGCCGGCTGGTTCCTGCGCAGCTGGGTACCGCCTGCCACCCTGTGGATGACCGAAGTCGCCATCAGCACCCAACTGCAAGACCGCACGCCGGGCGACGACCTCAAGCAAGTCACCGCCGCCCAATTACGCAGCGGTGGGCTGTATGCGTACACCGCCATCAACGCACCACGCGGGCTGGATGAGCGGATCTACCATGTGTGGAAATTCAACGGCCAGGAAGTCGACCGCATTGCCCTGGACATCCATGGTGGGCGCAAGGAGGGCTATCGCGCCTGGACCCACAAGCAGAATTTCCCGGGTGACGCCGTGGGGCGCTGGCAAGTGCAGGTGCTCACCGAAGACGGCCAGGTCATCGGCGTTCTGCGCTTCAAGGTGATAGACACAGCACAAGCGGACAACCCAAAGTAAGCCGGATCGTGCTATTACGTAGCAATTGTGGATAGCCAAACAAGCTCGGAGCTTATGACCACTCGCACGACGGCCGGCGCGGCCCATCTTGATACGTCCAGCACCCCGCCTTCGCTACGGATTACCGGCGACTGGACGCTGGCCCACTACGCCCACCTGAAGAAGCTGTCGGCCACACTCGACGGCCAATACGACGCCGGCGCCCGCATTGACCTCAACGGCCTCGGTGCGCTGGATACCGCCGGCGCCTCGCTGCTGGTGGAGCTGCTGGGTCCTGCACGCATCGAACATTCTGCCGAACAGACTGATTGCACCCTGGCAGCCGCCGACCGTGCACTGCTCAAGACCGTCTACCGCTCCCTGAATGACTTTTGCGTACCGATCAAAGAGCCGGAAGAGGCCGCCGGCATTCAAGTGTTGGCTCGCATCGGCCGCGCAGTAGACACGGTCTGGCAAGACGCAATGAAGCTGTTGGGCTTTATCGGCCTGATCCTCGAAACCTTCGCCCGCGGTATTTGGCGGCCCAAGCGCTGGCGCCTGACGCCCATGGTCGCCCACATCGAACAGACGGGTCTGGATGCGGCGCCTATCGTCGCACTGCTGACCTTTCTGGTCGGCGCCGTCGTGGCCTTCCTTGGCGCCACCGTGCTCAAGAGCTTCGGCGCGACGATCTTTACCGTGGACCTGGTGGCGTTCTCCTTCCTGCGTGAATTCGGCGTGTTGCTCACCGCAATCCTCATCGCCGGCCGTACCGCCAGTGCATTCACCGCGCAAATCGGCTCCATGAAAGCCAACGAAGAAATCGACGCCATCCGTACCCTGGGCCTGGACCCCATCGAGCTGTTGGTATTGCCGCGCGTGCTGGCGCTACTGGTGGCGTTGCCGATGCTGACCTTCCTGGCGATGCTCTCGGGGATCGTCGGCGGTGGTGTGGTGTGTGCGGTGGCCCTGGATATTTCGCCGGCGATGTTTCTTTCGCTGCTGCAATCGGACATTGGCGTGCAGCACTTTCTGGTGGGCATGGTGAAGGCGCCGATCTTTGCCTTTTTGATCGCGGCCATTGGCTGCCTGGAAGGTTTCAAAGTCAGCGGCAGTGCCGAGTCAGTCGGCGCGCACACCACATCGAGCGTGGTGCAATCGATCTTTGTAGTGATCGTGCTGGATGCGGTCGCGGCGATGTTTTTCATGGAGATGGGCTGGTGAGTCGTCTACACCGTGCGCCCACTGAGGCGGTGATTGAAGTGCGTGGCTTGTGCAATCGCTTTGGCAGCCAAAGCGTGCATGAGAACCTCGACCTGGATTTGTACAAAGGCGAGATCCTGGCGGTGGTGGGGGGCTCTGGCAGCGGTAAATCCGTGTTGTTGCGCAGCATCGTTGGCCTGCGGCGCCCCAGCGAAGGCGAGGTACGGGTGTTCGGCAAAAACCTGCCGAGCCTGCCTGAACATGAACGCTCACTGGTAGAACGCCGCTTTGGCGTACTGTTCCAGAAGGGCGCGCTGTTTTCCTCGCTGACGGTGACCGAGAACGTGGCTCTGCCATTGATCGAGCACGCCGGCCTCAGCCGCGCCGATGCCGAGCACTTGGCGGCGGTCAAGCTGGCCCTGGCGGGGTTGCCGCTGTCGGCGGCCGACAAATACCCGGCCTCGTTATCCGGCGGCATGATCAAACGTGCCGCCCTGGCCCGCGCACTGGCCTTGGACCCGGACATCCTGTTCCTGGACGAACCCACCGCCGGTCTCGACCCCATTGGCGCGGCGCAATTCGACCAACTGATCCTCACCCTGCGCGATGCGTTGGGCTTGAGTGTGTTCCTGGTCACCCACGACCTCGACACGCTGTACACCATCACCGACCGTGTGGCGGTGCTGGCGCAGAAGAAAGTGCTGGTGGCCGACGCCATCGATGTCGTTTCGGAAACGGACGACGCCTGGATTCACGAATATTTCCACGGCCCCCGGGGCCGCGCGGCATTGGATGCCGCTCAATCGCTCAACGAGGTATGACATGGAAACCCGAGCCCATCATGTGATGATCGGACTGTTCAGCGTAATTGTGGTGGTCGGCGCGATGCTGTTTGGCCTGTGGCTGGCCAAGTCCAGCGTCGATACCGCCTTCCAGGATTACGAAGTGATCTTCAACGAAGCGGTCAGCGGCCTGTCCCAGGGCAGTGCGGTGCAGTACAGCGGCATCAAGGTGGGCGACGTGATCAGCCTGCGCCTGGACCCCAAAGACCCACGCCGCGTCTTGGCGCGCATCCGCCTGGCCGGGCAAACGCCAATCAAGGAAGACACCCAGGCCAAACTGGCCCTGACCGGTATCACCGGCACCTCGATCATCCAGCTCAGTGGCGGCACCCCGCAGAGCCCGGAGCTCAAGGGCAAGGACGGCAACCTGCCGGAAATCATCGCATCGCCATCGCCTATCGCACGCCTGCTCAATAACAGCAACGACCTGATGACCAGCGTCAACCTGCTGCTGCACAACGCCAACCACCTGTTCTCGCGGGAAAACGTCGAACGCCTGAGCAACACCTTGGATAACCTGCAACAAACCACCGGCGCCATTGCCGAGCAACGCGGCGACATCAAGGTGGTGATGCAGCAATTGATGCAGGTGAGCAAACAGGCGGGCGCGGCGCTGGAGCAAACCACCGTGCTGATGCGCAGCGCCAATGGTTTGCTCAGTGAACAAGGCAAGCAAGCCTTCGGGAGCGCCGAGCAGGCGATGAAATCCCTGGAGCAAAGCACCGCCACCATCAATACCTTGCTGACCAATAACCAAGACTCGGTGAACAGCGGCATGCAGGGCCTTAACGAGCTGGCGCCAGCCGTGCGCGAGCTGCGTGAAACCCTCGGCTCGCTGCGCGCCATCTCTCGCCGCCTGGAAGCCAACCCCAGCGGTTACCTGCTGGGCAGTGACAAGAACAAGGAGTTCACGCCATGAAGCGTGCTTACCACATGATCGTCCCCATGGCCCTGGCACTGGTCAGCGCGTGCTCGATCCTGCCCAAGCCGGACCCATCGGACGTGTACCGCCTGGCGTCCGCCCAACCGGCCAGCCAAGGCACGCCGGTGAGTTGGTCGCTGCGCGTGACCAAGCCGCAGACCAGCGAGTTTCTCGATAGCCCGCGCATCGCCGTAGTGCCAGATGGCAACTTGATCAGCAACTACGCGAATTCACGCTGGAGCGACCCGGCGCCTGTGCTGCTGCGTAATCGCCTGCTGGATGGCTTCCAGCGCGACGGGCGCGTGACGTTGTTGAGTACCGACGAGACCAACCTGCAAGCCGACTATGAACTGGGCGGGCAGTTGCAGGCGTTTCAGAGTGAGTATCGAGGCAAAGCGGTGGAAGTGGTGATTCGCCTCGACGCGCGATTGGTGCGTGGGCGTGATCAAAGGATTATCGCCAGCCGCCGGTTTGAAGTGAGGCAGCCGGTGAGTGACGCCAAGGTGCCAGCGGTGGTGGCTGCTTTTGGCCAGGCTGGGGATCAGTTGAATAAGCAGGTGGTGGATTGGGTAGTCAGTCAGGGCAATACAGCACTGAAACCTTGAGGACCTCATCGCAGGCAAGCCAGCTCCCACAGTTTGATTTGTGAACACAGTCAAATGTGGGAGCTGGCTTGCCTGCGATAACGATTGTGGCCTTAACCAAAAAACCAGTAGCACACCGAAATAGCCGCGACCACACCAGCAAACTCCGCGAACAACGCACATCCCACCGCATGCCGCGCCCGCTGGATGCCTACCGAGCCGAAGTACACGGCCAGCACATAAAACGTGGTTTCAGTACTGCCCTGTATCGTCGCCGCCACCAACGCCGCAAAGCTGTCCACACCCTGGGTCTGCATGGTCTCGATCAGCATCGCCCGTGCCGCACTGCCGGAGAACGGCTTGACCATTGCGGTCGGCAGAGCGTCGACAAAGCGCGTATCCAGGCCAGTCCAGGCCACCACATGGCGAATCCCTTCCAGGCCGAACTCCAAGGCGCCCGAGGCACGCAACACGCCAACCGCACACAGCATCGCCACCAGATAGGGCAGTAGGTTCTTGGCTACGTCGAAGCCTTCCTTGGCGCCTTCGACGAATGCCTCGTACACCTTGACCTTGCGCAACGCGCCGATCACCAGAAACAGCATGATCAAGCCAAACAGCGTGAGGTTGCCCAGGATCGACGACAAACCGGCCAGCGCTGTGGCAGACAGGGTCGCCAGCAGCGCCATGAAGCCGCCCAGTACCAGCGCGCCGGGGATCAGATAGGCCAGCACCACCGGGTCCCACAAACGCAGGCGCTGCATCACCGCCACCGACAGCAGGCCCACCAGCGTCGAGGCGCTGGTGGCCAGCAGGATCGGCAGGAACACCAGCGTCGGGTCCGCAGCGCCTTGCTGGGCGCGGTACATGAAGATGGTCACCGGCAACAGCGTCAGCGAGGACGCGTTGAGCACCAGGAACAGGATCTGAGCGTTGGTCGCCGTATTGGGGATGGGGTTGAGCTCTTGCAGCGCCTTCATGGCTTTCAGGCCGATGGGCGTGGCGGCGTTGTCCAGGCCCAGGCCGTTGGCGGCAAAGTTGAGGGTGATCAAACCGATCGCGGGGTGCCCGGCGGGCACTTCCGGCATCAGGCGGCGAAACAGCGGGCCGAGGGCCTTGGCCAGCCAATCGACGATCCCGGCTTTTTCGGCAATCCGCAGAAAGCCCAGCCATAACGTCAGGGTACCGAACAGCAGCACCATGACTTCCACCGACAATTTGGCCATGGCGAAAATGCTTTCGACCATCGCCGCGAAGATCCCGGCGTTACCGCCCACCAGCCATTGCGCCAGTGCTGACACCATTGCCACGACAAAGAAGCCAAGCCACAGGCCATTGAGCATCAGATAAGTCCCCCGAAAGATGGGGCGAATGATAACGGGGCTGGCAGAAACGACAAACCCCGGAATTTCCCGGGGTTTGTTTTCGATCAATCTGCAATCAGCTACGGGTGGCTTGTGCCGTAGGCAGGGCTTCCTTGCTGCGCCAGTGCGGCAGGGAATTCCAGTAGCGCTCGCCCTTGGCGTCGTCGTACATGCCTTCCCAACGGGAGATAACCAGTACGGCCAAGGCATTGCCGATCACGTTCAGGGCGGTACGCGCCATGTCCATCACACGGTCGACACCGGCGATAAACGCCAAGCCTTCCAGTGGGATGCCCACGCTGCCCAGCGTCGCCAACAACACCACGAAGGACACGCCCGGCACGCCGGCGATACCTTTGGAGGTCACCATCAGGGTCAGTACCAGCATCAGTTGCTGGCCGATCGACAGGTCGATGCCATACAGCTGGGCAATGAAGATGGCCGCGATGCTCTGGTACAGGGTCGAACCGTCGAGGTTGAACGAATAGCCGGTCGGCACCACGAAGCTGCAGATCGCTTTCGGCGCGCCGTAGGCTTCCATCTTCTCGATCACACGCGGCAGCACGGTTTCGGAGCTGGCGGTGGAGTAAGCCAATACCAACTCATCTTTGAAGATGCGGATCAGCTTGAGGATCGAGAAGCCAAACAGGCGTGCGATCAAACCCAGGACCGCGAAGGCGAAGAACAGGATCGCGACGTAAACCAGGATCACCAGCTTGGCCAGCGGCAGCAGCGAGGCGAAGCCGAAGTTGGCGACCGTCACCGCGATCAGCGCGAATACACCGATAGGGGCGTACTTCATGATCATGTGGGTGACTTTGAACATGCTCTCGGACACGCCCTGGAACATGGTCACCAGCGGTTCGCGCAGTTCAGGCTTGAGACTCGACAGGCCCAGGCCGAACAACACCGAGAAGAAGATGATCGGCAGCATCTCGCCACGGGCAACAGCGGCGAAAATGTTCGAGGGGATCAGGTTGAGGATGGTCTCGATGAACGCATGTTCATGCTGCACTTCGGCGGCAGTCGCCTGGTACTTGGAGATATCGACGGTACCCAGGGTACTCATGTCGATGCCAGCGCCTGGGTGGAACAGGTTGGCGAGCAACAGGCCCACCACGATGGCGATGGTGGTGACGATTTCGAAGTAGAGGATGGTTTTGACGCCGATACGACCGAGCTTTTTCGCGTCGCCTACACCGGCAATGCCGACGATCAGCGAAGAAATCACAATCGGGATCACGATCATCTTGATCAGGCGGATAAAGATATCGCCCGCCGGCTGCAACACATTGCTGATCCACCAGGCCTTTTCAGCACTGAAATGGTTGAGCACGGCACCGATTGCAATGCCCAGTACCAAACCGATGAGGATCTGCCAGGCGAGGCTTAGCTTTGCCTTCTTCATGTCATTACCCTTGCTTCAAGTGGACTTACGGCAAATGCGCCAGCTGCAACGCTCGAAAGCGAAAAAGTGTGTGCATCTGCCTCCATGGAAGGTCACCGCAGCGTGGCCGAAATGGCTTACTGGCAGGCGAAAAAAGGCGCAACTATTCCCATGCAAGGGAGCGACGTCTAATGCCGTAAACGCCTACCCTATGCCGAATCGGCATGGCTTTTTTTGAAAATATTTGTCCAAACGGTCAGTTCGTATCCGCCATTCGAGCGGGTGAATATGCCGTTAAGCAGCCAAATCAGGCTCGCGCAGAGATACTGGACGACTTCGATTGGCTGACAGAAATGTCTGAGAAATCCATCACCTAGGGCCGGAAAGATCCTATAGCGCGATTGAAAAATTCTCGATAGATGGTCACGCCGACATACCCAGTAATGGTTGGCCAGACGCAAAAAAACAAAACTGCGGCTATAGGCGGCATGAAACGCGGGAATGAGAGTCATAAGCCCGCCGCAAGTTCAGCAAGCTTGAGGTCTTGTGAACTTGCGTCGCAGCTTTTCGCCTGACCCGGCCCTTGCGCAGGTACTCCCTGTACCCGTAGGTCACGCCGATCCTGATCGATCAGAGCAACCCGGCCCCCTGGTCATGCATCACTCAAGGAGCGATGCAAACAGAAAGAAGCACAAGGGCTTCCTTCTATGGACGCCGGCTCCGTCAGACGGAACCTAGTACCAATTCGGATCTTTCTTGAGCTGTTCCATCAGCAGCTTTTGCATACCCTCGTCCGGCTTACCGAGGAAACGGTAATCGGCGTGCCGTGTCGGGGACTTGTCCGCTGGCAAACCCGCCGGGACTTCCACCAACATGGCGTAGGCATCTTCCTTGTCGAGGCTGAAGGCAACGATCAGGCGCTTGTTCAGGCAGGTGTCTGCGGTTTCACAAAGCGGCCCGACCAAGTACTTGTCGCCATCTTCCTCAACGGCATTCATTTGCTCGGCCGTGCCCGACAGGTTCATCACCCATTCGGGCAGGCGTTCCTCTTTCTTCACCACGTCTTGCCAGGTTTCACGGTACTGCGGATCCGCGCTGAGCAATTCGTTAGCCCGGGATTGGCCGTCGTTGGCGGCCATGGCCAGGCCGCTGCCGCCAAACAGCAGGGCGGCAGCAAGGGCTTTAAAAGGCAGGCTGACCATATTCAACCTCGGCCTTTGCGACCAAAGAAGAACGAAGCGATAAACATCACCAGGAAGACCACAAACAGGATCTTGGCGATGCCGGTGGCGGTGCCAGCGATACCACCGAAGCCCAGGACTGCGGCCACAATGGCGATGATCAGAAATGTGATTGCCCAACTCAACATGGTGATTCTCCTTATGCTTCTATAGGGGTAACAGCGGTGATACCGTGCAGCCGCTCAACACGAGCGACATTTTTTACCTAGAACACCCAACGGTCATGGGCCGGCAGTTCGTCCAGAGTGGAACCCTGGTCTACCAGGCTCAATTGCGGGGCAGTCACATCGGCGCTGGCGCTGCCAATGGAACGAAAATGGGTCTGGGTCATGACAGGACGTTCAAATTGCGGGGCTGGCTGCGCACGCTCCTGCCAATGCTGCAACTGCTGGCCGGCAATCAACGTGACCATCAAGGCCAGGCTGGCGAACAGGCCCTGCTGCAAGCGCAGCGGCGATACACGCAATTGGCTGAGGCTTTGGCGAGTCATGCTGCATTACTCCCGCATTCTGATTATTCGTTCATGACGCTCTTGGGGGAGATATTGCAGAGTGCATGCCAGCTTTATTGCAAAATAAAACACAATAAAATCAAGCACTTACACTTGCTCGATAGATTCGTCGCCTAGCATCCTGCACGATGCCTCCTTGCAGGCCGTGCGAAATGCACGATGACCAGTGGGCGGAACCAGACACCTGGCGCGCACATCGAAGGATCGAAGAGCAACAAGTCCTGAAAATGTCCGCAAACCACGTCTGTAGGAAGGCGCGCAGATAGCTGCACGAAGAAGCCTTTTATGAATCAGAATAAACCATGCAACTTGCCCGATTATTCCGGGACTAAACACCATCACATTTATAGTTAAGGAGTGCGGGACAGATGGATTCAGCCAAGGAACTTCAAGGCCGCATTCTTTTAGTGGATGACGAATCCGCGATCCTGCGCACCTTCCGCTATTGCCTGGAAGATGAGGGCTACACCGTCGCCACCGCGAACAGCGCCGCCCAGGCCGATGCCCTGATGCAGCGTCAGGTGTTCGACCTGTGCTTCCTCGACCTGCGCCTGGGCGAGGACAATGGCCTGGACGTGCTGGCCCAGATGCGCGTGCAGGCTCCGTGGATGCGCGTGGTGATTGTGACCGCCCATTCGGCCGTGGATACCGCCGTGGACGCCATCCAGGCTGGCGCCGCCGACTACCTGGTCAAGCCTTGCAGCCCCGACCAACTGCGCCTGGCCACGGCCAAACAGCTGGAGGTGCGTCAGCTCTCTGCGCGGCTGGAAGCGCTGGAAGGCGAGGTGCGCCAGCCCAAAGACGGCCTGGACTCCCATAGCCCGGCAATGATGGTGGTGCTGGAAACCGCGCGGCAGGTGGCCGGGACGGACGCCAATATCTTGATTCTCGGCGAGTCCGGCACCGGTAAAGGTGAGTTGGCCCGGGCGATACACGGATGGAGCAAACGCTCGAAGAAGTCCTGCGTGACCATCAACTGCCCGTCACTGACCGCCGAACTGATGGAAAGCGAACTGTTCGGCCATAGCCGCGGCGCATTCACCGGCGCCAGTGAAAGCACCCTGGGCCGAGTGAATCAGGCGGACGGCGGTACGCTGTTTCTCGACGAGATCGGCGATTTCCCGCTCACGTTGCAACCCAAGTTGCTGAGGTTTATCCAAGACAAAGAGTATGAGCGCGTGGGCGACCCGGTCACCCGCCGCGCTGACGTGCGCATCCTCGCAGCCACCAACCTGAACCTGGAAGACATGGTGCGCGATGGCCGTTTCCGTGAAGACTTGCTCTACCGCCTGAATGTCATCACCTTGCACCTGCCCCCGCTGCGCGAACGCAGTGAAGACATCCTGACCCTGGCTGACCGCTTCCTTGCCCGCTTCGTCAAGGAATACGCACGCCCGGCGCGCGGCTTCAGCGATAATGCCCGCGAAGCGCTACTGAACTACCGCTGGCCCGGCAATATTCGTGAACTGCGCAACGTAGTGGAACGCGCCAGCATCATCTGCCCCCAGGAGAAGGTTGAGATCAGCCACCTGGGGATGGCTGAGCAACCGGCCAACAATGCACCGCGTATCGGGTCGGCTTTGAGCCTTGACGAGCTGGAGAAAGCCCATATCGGCGCCGTACTTGCGACCAGCGACACACTGGACCAAGCGGCCCGCACACTCGGCATCGATGCGTCGACGCTGTACCGCAAACGCAAGCAGTACAACCTTTGAACAGGACCTTATGAAGCTCGCGATGAAACTGCGCACCCGGTTATTCCTGAGCATCTCAGCCTTGATTACCGTGGCTTTGCTGGGGTTGGTCCTGGGCTTGGTCAGCGTCATGCAAATGGCCAAGACCCAGGAATCGCTGATCCGCAGTAATTTCATCACCCTGGACCTGGGGCTCAAATTGCGTCAGAGCCTGGGCGACCAGTTGATCATGATGCTGGAGAAGCGTCCCGACCCAGACGCCCTGCAAGCCTCCAAGCAGCATTATTTCGATCTGTTGGATCAGGGCATCGCCCATGAGCAGGTCGACGGCAAAAACCATGGTTTCAGCCAGGCACGCTCGGATTACCAGAATCTGCTCAAGGCGTTTGACCAATCCCAGCAGACATCACCGCCTGCGGGCAGCAAGGAAAAGCTCACCGAGACCTTCAACATACTGCGCAACGGCTTGATCGCCGACCACAAGCGGGCCCTGGAAAATATCAGTACCAGTGAGCATAAATCCCGTGAGCGCGCCCTGTTGATAGCGGGCCTGCTCGGGCTGGTAGGGCTCGCGGTGCTGATCATCGGTTTCGTCACGGCCCATGGCATCGCCCGGCGTTTCGGTGGTCCCATCGAGGCCCTGGCCAAGGCCGCCGACAAGATCGGGCAGGGCGACTTTGAAGTCACGCTGCCGATCTCCTCCGCAGCGGAAATGAACCTGCTGACCCGCCGTTTCGGCATCATGGCCGAAGCGTTGCGCCAACATCAGGCCACTAACATCGATGAACTGCTGGCCGGCCAACAGCGCCTGCAAGCGGTGCTCGACAGTATCGATGACGGCCTGTTGATGATTGATCGCCAAGGCTGCCTGGAGCACCTCAACCCTGTAGCGCAGCGCCAATTGGGCTGGGATGAGGAGCGGCTGGGTCAAGGCCTTGGTGAAGCCATGGGTCGTGCGGAAATGGATGAACAGCTGCAACTGGTGCTGCGCGGCGGCAACCTGGAGCGGGCCCCGGACGATCTGGAGGTGGAAGTCGAGGGTGAGTTGCGCCTGCTGACCTACAGCCTGACCCCGGTTAGCCATACACAGGGGCACATTCTCGGGGCCGTGATGGTGCTGCATGATGTGACTGAACAGCGCGCCTTCGAACGGGTGCGCAGCGAGTTCGTATTGCGCGCCTCCCATGAGCTGCGCACGCCGGTTACCGGCATGCACATGGCCTTCGGCTTGTTCCGAGAGCGGGCCAAGTTCCCACCGGACTCCCGCGAGGCGGACCTGCTGGATACGGTGAATGAAGAAATGCAGCGCCTGATGCAGTTGATCAACGACCTGCTCAACTTTTCGCGCTACCAGAACGGCCTGCAGAAACTCACCCTGGGCACGTGCGATGTCACCGACTTGCTGGAGCACGCACGGGCTCGGTTTGCTGAGCCTGCGAACGCCCAGCACATTGAGTTGCTGGTAGAAGCTCAACCTGAGTTGCCAAGGCTGTATGCCGACCAAGTGCAACTGGAGCGGGTGCTCGACAACCTGTTGGGCAATGCCCTGCGCCACACCGCCGAAGGCGGGCAGATTCGCCTGCAGGCACGACGGCATGGCGAGCGGGTGATTATCAGCGTCGAGGACAACGGCGAAGGCATTGCCTACGGCCAGCAAGGGCGGATCTTCGAACCCTTTGTACAGGTGGGCCGCAAGAAGGGCGGTGCGGGCCTGGGCTTGGCACTGTGCAAGGAAATCGTGCAATTGCACGGCGGCCGCATGGGTGTGTACTCGCGGCCAGGGCAGGGTACGCAGTTCTATATGGCATTGCCCCTGTAGGAGCGAGCTTGCTCGCTCCTACCTGTACACCATCAGCGGTGATTCAAGGCCTTCAGGATCGCGGCGCTTTCAGCGTCTGGGGTGCCGTCAAACAATGACGGGCGAAAGCGCATCTGGAACGCAGCGATGACGTGCCTTGTGGCCACATCCAGCTCACCGGTCTGCGGCGTCTGGTAGCCCAGGCGCGCCAGCTCTTCCTGGAACCAGGTAATGCTCGGCAACTGCGCGGCGTACTGCACCTGGAACCGGGCCACTGCCTGGGCATCCGGCCACACGGCCAGACCTTCTGCCGCCAAGCGTTTCCAAGGGAACAACGGGCCTGGGTCCAGCTTGCGCAGTGGGGCAATGTCGCTGTGCCCGATGATGTTCTTGGGTTCGATGCCATTGCGCTTGCTGATGTCCTTGAGCAGCACGATCAGCGACTGCACCTGCGCTTCGGAATACGGGTACCACACACGCCCCGTCGGCGTATCACTGAACCCTGGGTTGACGATCTCGATGCCGATGGAGCTGGAATTGAGCCAGGTGCGCCCCATCCACTCGCTTTCCCCGGCGTGCCAGGCGCGCTGGCTTTCATCCACCAGCTTGTAGATGGTGCCGGAGGCGTCGTCGCCGATCAGGTAATGGCTGCTGACCTGGCCATGGGTCAACAGCGCCAGGGAACGTTCAAGGTTGGTCGAGGTGTAATGCACCACAACGAACTGCACGCGGTTGTCGTGGTTGACCGAAGGATGGCTGGTGTTCAGGCGCGGGCCGCTGGCGCAGCCGGCAAGCAGAAGAAACGCTAAAGCGATATACAAGGATTTCATGGCGAGAGGCATTACACTGAAAGACGATAATGCAACAGTGTAACGTAAGGTTCATGGCTAGGCGGTCAAATCACAAAATGGAACATCTTTTATGCCGCCTGCACCTGATTACGTCCCGCAGCCTTTGCCCTGTAGAGCGCCTCGTCGGCACGCTTGAGCGCCAGGTCACTGCGCTCGCCGGCCTGAAACTGCGCCACGCCCATGGACACCGTGATCGTTACCGGCTCGCCCTTGAAGTGGAACGGGCACGCTGCAATGGCCTCACGCAATACTTCACCTACGGCCAGGGCATCCGCCAGGGCTGAGTCGGGCATGAGCAGCACAAACTCTTCACCACCAAACCGCGCGATGAAGTCAGTCGGCCGCAGGCGTTTGCTCAGCACGTTGGCGATAATCTTCAAGACCTTGTCCCCTGCCAGGTGACCGTAGCCGTCGTTGATGCGCTTGAAGTGGTCCAGGTCGAGCATGGCCAGCGACAGGCTGTTACCACGCTGATGCCAGGCGTTGACCTCGTAATCGAGGCGTTCGCTCCACGCCGCACGGTTGGGCAGGCCGGTGAGCGGATCGATCAAGGCCTTCTGGCGCTGCACCTCCAGGTGCTCGCGGTAGCCCTGGGCCTCCTGCTCCATATGGGCCACGCGTTCAGCCAGGCCTTTGAGGCGTGCGGCCACTTCCTGTTCCCGCAGGTCACGCTGTTGCTGGTGTTCATCCATGGTGCCGAGCAAGCCTTCAAGGTGGCTTTCGAGCACCTGCTTGAGGCTGTCCAGGTCGGCGGCGTCCTGCACGCTGCTTTGCAGGCCGTCCACCTGCTCGCGAATCTGTGTGTCCAACTCCCGCGCGGCCAGGCTGCTGTCGGCGTGGCCTTCGCTGGCGACCTGCAAATGCCCTTGGAATGCCTCGAGACGCTCGTTGAGCTGCTTGAGATAAGCCTCGAACTCATGCTGGCCACTGTCGGTGACCGCCAGCATCAGCACGGCCAGGTCATCCAGGATCGGCAGCAGTTCGTACCAATTCAAACCATGGGCGAGACGCTCACGCATCGCCTCGGCCTGGGGCTGGTGACGTTCGGGCAGGGAAAGGTCTTCCAGCAGGCCGAGCAAAGTGCCTTCAATGTGCTTGGCCACCGAGCTGTAGGACGGTTCAGGCGAATCGGGCAGGGCGTAGGTGCCGTCCGGTTGCAGCTCGTCAGGCTCGGGGCTTTCCAGCACGGGGGGCAGCGACAGGCTGCCGATGGTGGTCTCATCCGGCGTTTCGACTGGAGCCGGCGGCGGTTCGATAAAGGCAGCGAGTGCGCTTTCGTGAGCAGGCTCCGCAACCGGTGGCGCCTGCACGTCGGGCTCCGGTAATTGCGCAGGCGCAATCGACGGCAGCTCTGGAGCGTCGAATACCGGCGTTTCTCTGGCGACCTCTTGCCCTTCGGCCGCAGCAACAGGCGCAGCCTTCAAGGCCACGGGTGTGGGTGACAGCGGTGCAAAGGCACGCAAGGCTTGGGTCAGCTCTTCCGATTGCGCAAGTTCTTCCGGTTCGGGTGCGGGTTTGGGCGCTGCAGGCTTTGGCGCTGCCAATTGCATTGCCGGCAGTGGCTCAGCGTCAACCGGCAATGCTTCACTGGCGGCCTCCTTACTACCGAACAGGCGTTGCAACAGGCCCGGGCCTGGGCGTGCGGTATCGCCTTCAGGCTCCAGATTATTCAGCGCCTGCCCCTGCAGGCTGCTCAGCTCACTGAGTAGCAGGGGTATCTCCCGCGCTTGTGCCACGCGACCATCGAGTTGCTTGGCGAAGGTTTTCAGCGGGCGAGCCACCTCGCGGGGCAACGGCAGCTTTTGCAACTGGGTGACCAAGGCGGTGAGCGCGGTGCTGATCTGGTCGACACGGGTTTCGCGGCGCTGCTCCGAATCCAGCACGGCCTTTTCCAGGCGTGGCAGTAAAGCGGCGAGGGCAGCGTCCATGTCGTCCGTGCGCACGACATCGCGCATTTCCTTCATGCATTGATCGACGGCGCGGTCGGTGCCTTCAGCGGCCAGCGTGCTGCGCACCAGCCCGCGGCGCAGCAAATCGAGGCGGGCAGCCCAGCGGCGTTCGAGTTTGTCTTGTTGCTCGATGCTCTGGAGGTATTTCTCTTTCCAGCGCTGGGCGTCGTCGCTCATGCAAGGGGTCCGCGAGGGCCTGGGCTCAACGCGGGTAATGCATCAGCCGTGAGCGAACCCGGCAGACGAATCTCTACCGCGACCGGCAGGTGATCGGAAATGGGCTGCGCTAGCACCTGCACACTTTCCAGTGTGAGGCTTGGGCTGAGCAGGATATGGTCAAGACAGCGCTGCGGGCGCCAGCTGGGAAACGTGGCTTCGACTTGCGGGGCCAGTAACCCCAGGTCGCGCAGCGGAGAATTCTGCAGCAGGTCGTTGGCATGGGTGTTCATGTCACCCATGAGCACCTGGTGCTTGTAGTTACCAATCAATTCACGCACGTAGGCCAGTTGCAGGTTGCGCGTACGCCCCCCGAGGGCCAGGTGCATCATCACCACCACCAAGGCTTCCGGGCCTTCGCCAAAACGCACAAGGATCGCCCCGCGCCCTTTGGGGCCTGGCAAGGGATGATCTTCAATAGCCGTGGGTTTGAGGCGGCTGAGTACGCCATTGCTGTGCTGCGCCAGGCGCCCCAGGTTGCGGTTGAGTTGCTGATACCAGTACGGGAAGGCGCCCAGCTGAGCCAGGTGTTCCACCTGGTTGATATAGCCGGAGCGCAGGCTGCCGCCGTCGGCTTCCTGCAGGGCGACCAAGTCGAAGTCGCTGAGCAGGTCGCCGATTTTCTGCAGGTTACCGGTACGCCCCTTGTGGGGCAGCAGGTGCTGCCAGCCACGCGTGAGGTAGTGCCGATACTTCTCGGTACTGTTGCCCACC
Source organism: Pseudomonas sp. NFPP02 (assembly GCF_900119355.1). Lineage (NCBI taxonomy): Bacteria > Pseudomonadati > Pseudomonadota > Gammaproteobacteria > Pseudomonadales > Pseudomonadaceae > Pseudomonas > Pseudomonas sp. NFPP02. Next base: position 708,615 of record NZ_FPJI01000001.1, on the reverse strand, counting down.
TGGATATTGAAGCTGAGCAGGCGCAAGCGGCTGTCTGCCGGCAGGCCTGTGGACTCCAGGTGATGCTCGTTGACCTGCGGTTCATGCAGGCCAACGACACGCTCGGTACCCCAGCGGCGCATGGCGAGCCCCTTACTTGGCAGCGCGTTCTTTGGCAATCAGTTGGTCGGCAACGTTCAGGGTCGCTTCAGGACCACCGGTGCTGCCCAGGTCGAAACGGTATTTGCCGTTGACGATCAGAGTTGGAACGCCTTGCACGCCGTACTTCTGCGCGAGTTCCTTGGCCTGTTTGATTTGGCCCTGGATAGCGAAGGAGTTAAAGGTCGCCAGGAACTTGTCCTTGTCGACACCTTGAGTAGCAACGAAGTCAGCCATTTCGTCCGGTTTGGTCAGGCGCTTGCCTTGTTTCTGGATCGCTTCGAAGACAGCGTTGTGGACCTTGTGCTCAACACCCATGGCTTCCAGCGTCAGGAACAGTTGGCCGTGGGCGTCCCATGGGCCACCGAACATGGCAGGAATGCGACGGAAGTTAACATCCTTGGGCAGCTTTTCAGCCCATGGGTTGATAGTCGGCTCGAAGGCGTAGCAATGCGGGCAGCCGTACCAGAACAGCTCCACCACCTCGATCTTGCCGGGTACCGCAACCGGAACCGGGTTAGCCAGTTCAACATAGGTTTTACCGGCTTCAAGCGGCACATCGGCAGCTTGAGCGGTCATGCCGAAGAGGCTGGCAGTGACGAGAGCGGCGCTGAGGATCAGATTACGCATGCTTTACTCCTGGACAAATAAAGTCGCCTCACGCGACCTTTGTTGTGACAGGTCTACGCGGACATGAGTTCGTTAGTGTAACGGCAGCGGCCACAAAAAAGGGCGGCCTGAGCCACCCTTTTTATGCTTGCATCGCGGGATTAATCGAGCGTTAACGCCCAGCCCCGTCAGTGCAGGCCCTGGATATAACTGGAGAGGGCTGCGATGTCTTCGTCGCTCAGCTTGCGAGCGATGGTGCGCATGGTCATGGCGTCCCCATCGTTGGCCCGGCCGGCTTCTTCTTTGCGGAAGTCGGTCAACTGTTTGGCGATGTAGGTGGCATGCTGGCCGCTCAGGTGCGGGAAGCCTGCGGCAGCGTTGCCTGCGCCATTGGGCGAGTGGCAACCGGTGCAGGCGGGCAAGCCTTTTTCCAGGTTACCGCCACGGAACAACTGCTCTCCGCGGGCGACCAATTTAGGATCGGCAGCTCCCACGCTACCCTTCTGGCTGGCAAAATACGCCGCGAGGTCCGCCAGGTCCTGATCGTTGAGATTGGTCAGCAGGCCGGTCATTTCCAGCACCGTGCGCTTGCCGTCCTTGATGTCGTGCATCTGCTTGCTCAGGTAGCGTTCACCCTGGCCGGCCAGTTTGGGGAAGTTCGGCGCCGGGCTGTTACCATCCGGCCCGTGGCAGGCACCACACACGGCGGCCTTCGCTTGACCGGCAGTGGCATCACCTTTGACGGGGCCCTCTGCAGCGACGGCAGCGCCTGTGATGCCCAAGGTCAACAGCAGACTCACGATCAGTTTGTTCATCAGCTAATCCAACTACGGCTAAGGGTTTAAGAGTTATCTACCGGGTTTACTCACCATCAAATCAATGACGGCCTGGTAATCCTCAGTACTGCAGTCCATGCACAAACCACGCGGCGGCATTGCCTTGAAACCCTGGGTCACGCACTGCTTCAGCCTGACCATGCAAACTCGGTTGATCCTGTGTAGCCTGAGCGCCGTAAAGCGGAATCAGGGCAGCAGAAGCGAGCAACCGTCGGTCCATACATCGACCTATTCAGGGTTTGAGAGCGTTTTGCGTTCTAATGCGCAATAAAGGTCTTTCGCTCCCGTGAACCTCATCCTTCGCTGGGACAAAGCACACACAAAATCTGCGGCATTATATACTGGCGCTACTGAAACGGAAACGACACCGCTTGCCGCACCCTTTCTCGGCACCGCCCACATCGGAAATCTCATGCAACTCAAGAACCCCATCCTCGGCCTGTGCCAACAGTCCACCTTCATGCTCAGCGCCGCCAAAGTGGACCAATGCCCCGATGACGAGGGCTTTGAAGTCGCCTTTGCCGGCCGTTCCAACGCCGGTAAATCCAGCGCACTGAACACCCTGACTCACGCCAGCCTGGCGCGCACCTCGAAAACCCCGGGCCGCACGCAACTACTCAATTTCTTCAAGCTAGACGATGATCGGCGTCTGGTCGACCTGCCGGGCTACGGTTATGCAAAAGTACCTATCCCGCTGAAGCTGCACTGGCAGCGTCACCTTGAGGCTTACCTGGGCGGTCGCGAGAGTTTGAAGGGTTTGATCCTGATGATGGACATCCGCCATCCAATGACCGACTTCGACTTGCTGATGCTCGACTGGGCTGTCGCCAGCGGCATGCCGATGCACATTTTGCTGACCAAGGCCGACAAGCTCACCTACGGCGCAGCCAAGAACACCCTGCTCAAAGTGCAGTCCGAAATCCGTAAGGGCTGGGGCGATACCATCACGATTCAGCTGTTCTCCGCCCCCAAGCGCATGGGCCTTGAAGAGGCCTACACCGTACTGGCCGGCTGGATGGAATTGGCGGACAAGGGCGCAGAAATCGCCGAGTAACTTTTCTACGGGCAAAAAAAACCCCGGACTTCTTTTGGGGAGGGGAAGTTCGGGGTTCAAGTTCCGGACCGCTAGGGCGGGGTCTGGAATTATCTGCCAACACTTAACACAACATAGGAGCATTGAAGGGCTTCACCACCCATTCAGTAACTCTGAGTGGCAGTTCACAGGTTAAGTTCCGACAGGCTCAAAAAACTATTGGAAATAACTGACGACGGTTTCCGATCTAAACCGCTTCGCCACCACTGACGGTGATGGCAAAGCCGCGGAATCAGTGCGCCTCGTCCCAGTTATCGCCTACGCCTACGTCCACCACCAAAGGCACGTCCAACTGAGCCGCCGCGCTCATATGCTCGCGAATCTTCTCGCTGACCTGCGCGACCAGGTCTTCACGCACCTCCAGCACCAATTCGTCGTGCACTTGAAGGATGACCTTGGCATCCAGGCCCGACTCGGTCAGCCAGTTATCCACCTGCACCATGGCTTTCTTGATGATGTCCGCCGCCGTACCCTGCATCGGCGCGTTGATCGCTGTGCGCTCGGCCGCCGCGCGCTCCTGGGGCTTGTTGGAGTTGATATCCGGCAAGTACAGGCGCCGCCCGAAGAAGGTTTCGACATACCCCTGATCCGCCGCCTGGGCGCGGGTTCGCTCCATATATTCGCGCACCCCTGGATAGCGAGCGAAGTACACATCGATGTAAGCCTTGGCGGTCTTGGTATCGACGCCGATGTCCTTGCCCAGCTTCTGGGCGCCCATGCCGTAAATCAGGCCAAAGTTGATCGCCTTGGCGCTGCGGCGCTGGTTGGACGTGACCTCATTCAACTCGACCTTGAACACTTCGGCCGCCGTGGCCGTGTGCACGTCCAGGTCATTGCGGAAGGCGTTCATCAGGCCTTCGTCCTTGGACAAATGCGCCATGATCCGCAGCTCGATCTGCGAATAGTCCGCCGCCAGCAGTTTGTAGCCCTTGGGCGCGACAAACGCCTGGCGAATGCGCCGCCCCTCGGCGGTGCGCACCGGGATGTTCTGCAGGTTCGGATCGCTGGAGGACAAGCGCCCGGTCGCCGCGACGGCCTGGTGGTAAGACGTATGAATACGCCCGGTACGCGGGTTGATCTGTTCCGGCAGGCGGTCGGTATAGGTACTTTTGAGCTTGCTCATGCTGCGGTACTGCATCAGTACCTTGGGCAACGGAAAATCATCTTCGGCCAGTTTGGCCAACACTTCCTCAGCGGTGGATGCCTGGCCCTTGCCGGTTTTTTTCAGCACCGGCATGCCGAGCTTCTCGTACAGGATCGCCCCGAGCTGCTTGGGCGAGCCCAGGTTGAATTCTTCACCGGCGATCTCGTACGCCTGGCGCTCCAGCTCGACCATCTTGTTACCCAGCTCGATGCTCTGAATGCCGAGCAGGTCCTTGTCTACCAGTGCGCCCTGGCGCTCGATGCGTGCCAGCACCGGCACCAGCGGGATCTCGATGTCCGTCAGCACACTGGCCAGGCTCGGGATCGCCGCCAGTTGCGCGTACAAGTGCTGATGCAGGCGCAAGGTCACGTCGGCATCTTCGGCCGCATAGGGGCCGGCTTGCTCAAGGGCGATCTGATCGAACGTGAGTTGCTTGGCCCCTTTGCCGGCGATGTCCTGGAAGCTGACCGTGTCGTGGTCCAGGTACTTCTTCGCCAGACTGTCCATATCGTGCCGGGTCGCGGTGGAATTGAGCACGTAGGATTCGAGCATGGTGTCGAAGGCGATGCCGCGCACGGTAATGCCCTGGGCAGGGTCGCCACCAATGGCGCAGTTGGCCAGGATGTTCATGTCGAACTTGGCGTGCTGGCCCACCTTGAGCTTGGTCGGATCTTCCAGCAGCGGCTTCAAGGCCAGCAGCACGGTGTCGCGATCCAATTGATCCGGAGCGCCGATATAGGAATGGGTCAGCGGGATGTAGGCGGCTTCATGGGGCTGCACAGCAAACGAGACCCCAACCAATTGCGCCTGCTGGGCGTCGATGCCGGTGGTTTCGGTGTCGAAAGCAAACAACGGCGCATCGTGGAGTTTTTTCAGCCACACGTCGAAGGTAGCCCGGTCCAGAATAGTGGTGTAAACCGCCTCTACCGGTACTGATATAACAGCCTCGACCGGCATTTCGGCGGCCGGCGCAACCTCGCTCGCCGATTTGAGCTCGACACGCTTGGCATCGCGCTGAATCTCGTCGTGCCAGCTCTTGAACTCAAGCAGCGTGTACAGCTCCAGCAGCTTTTCGCGATCCGGTTCGATCAGGTGCAAATCATCCAACCCGATATCCAGCGGCACATCGATCTTGATCGTCGCCAACTGATAGGACAGGAATGCCATCTCCTTGTGCTCCTCCAGCTTGGCCGGCAGGGTCTTGGCCCCACGGATAGGCAGGGTCGGCACAATATCCAGCTGCTCATAAAGCTCTTTGAGGCCGCCATTGACTCCCACCAGCAAGCCGGAGGCGGTCTTGGGGCCAATGCCCGGAACGCCGGGAATGTTGTCGGACGAATCCCCCATCAACGCCAGATAGTCGATGATCTGCTCCGGAGCGACGCCGAATTTCTCCTTAACGCCCTCGATGTCCATCGAGCTACCGGTCATGGTGTTGACCAAGGTAATGTGGCCGTCCACCAGCTGCGCCATGTCTTTGTCACCGGTCGAGATCACCACCGGGCGGCTGGCGGCCGCGCTGCTGCGAGCCAGGGTGCCGATCACGTCATCGGCCTCGACGCCCTCGACGCACAGCAACGGGAAGCCAAGAGCGATCACGCTTTGATGCAGCGGCTCGATCTGCAGGCGCATGTCATCAGGCATGCTCGGGCGGTTGGCTTTGTATTCGGCGTACATCTCATCGCGAAACGTCCCACCCTTGGCGTCGAAAACCACCGCAAATGGGCTGTCCGGGTACTGCTTGCGCAGGCTTTTGAGCATGTTCAACACGCCCTTGACCGCACCGGTGGGCAGGCCTTTGGAGGTGGTCAGCGGTGGCAGCGCGTGGAAGGCGCGATAAAGATAAGAAGAACCGTCCACCAGGACGAGGGGCGCTTGGCTCATGAGCAGGATCAACCTTTTCGGCGGGTCAGGCGCTAGAATAGCCGGACCAATGAAAACAAAGGGACAAGGTTATCATGCGTACATTCAATCGCCTGCTGTTGACCGGTTTGATTGCACTCGCTCCGATGGCTGCCATGGCGGCAGACAGTGCCCCTGGAGGTGATCCGGAAGTTACCATTCGCACGGAAGGCGACAAAACCATCCAGGAATACCGCCAAAACGGCTTTCTGTATGCGATCAAGGTCACCCCGAAGGGGGCACCACCGTACTTTCTGGTACGTGCGGACGGCACCGACGCGAACTTCATCCGCTCTGACCAGCCGGATATGCTGATCCCGTCATGGAAGATCTTCGAATGGAAATGATTTCTTAATTTTAACCGGCGCTGCCCACCGCAGCGCCCGTAACGGCAGTTTTAACCATGTCTGTGTTCACCCCCCTGGCTCGGCCTGAGCTGGAAACCTTTCTCGCCCCTTATGGGCTCGGCCGCCTGCTTGATTTCCAGGGGATTGCCGCCGGCAGCGAAAACACCAATTTCTTTATCAGCCTGGAGCAGGGCGAGTTCGTCCTGACCCTGGTTGAGCGTGGCCCGGTGGCAGAAATGCCGTTCTTCATCGAACTGCTCGACGTGCTCCATGACGCCGACCTGCCTGTGCCGTACGCCCTGCGTACCACCGACGGCATCGCTTTGCGCGAACTCAAGGGCAAACCGGCCTTGCTGCAACCGCGCCTGGCGGGCAAGCACATCAAGGAGGCCAATGCACAGCATTGCACCCAGGTTGGCGAACTGCTCGGCCACCTGCACTTGGCCACCCAGGGCGAAAAGGTACTTGAACGCAAGACCGACCGCGGCCTGGATTGGATGCTCTGCGAGGGCGCGCAACTCATTTCGCACCTGAACGAGGCCCAGCAACGCCTGTTGCGCGATGCGCTGGCCGAGATCGACGCCCACAAGGCCGACATCCTCGGCCTGCCGCGGGCGAATGTGCACGCCGATCTGTTTCGCGATAACGCGATGTTTGAAGGCACGCACCTGACAGGCCTGATCGACTTCTACAACGCCTGTTCGGGGCCGATGCTCTACGACGTGGCAATCGCCTTGAATGATTGGTGCTCGGATGCCGATGGCGTGATTGACGGTCACCGTGCCCGGGCGCTGCTGGGCGCTTACGCGGGGCTACGGGCGTTTACCGCGAAGGAAGCCGAGCTATGGCCGACCATGCTGCGCGTGGCGTGCGTACGGTTCTGGCTGTCCCGGCTGATCGCGGCCGAATCATTTGCAGGGCAGGATGTGTTGATTCATGACCCGGCTGAGTTCGAGCACCGCTTGGCGCAGCGTCAACAGGTCACGGTCCACCTGCCGTTCGCACTTTAAAAGACCGACTCGGTCAATGTGGGAGCTGGCTTGCCTGCAATAGCAGTATCGACTGACACTGCGCTATCGCGGGCAAGCCCACTCCCACAGGGGTTTTGTGTTGCGTGTTAGAGCGACTCCAGGCAACCGGCCAGGTCATTGCCAAGCTTTTCCAGTACCTGCTCATAACCCTGCGCGGTAGCTGGCGTATAGCCACCCAACGCATCCAACTCCGCCAACTTCACCGGCAACCCGGCCACCAGGGTTTCGGCCAAGCGAGGTCGCAACGGCGGCTCGCTGAACACGCAAGTCTTGCCCACTTCCTGCAAACGAGCGCGCATCGCCGCTACGTGCTGCGCGCCCGGCTGCACTTCGGCGGCCACGCTGAACACGCCAGCATGCTTCAAACCGTACGCCTCTTCGAAGTAATCAAAGGCTTCGTGGAACACGAAATAAGGTTTGCCATCAACGCCCGCCAAACGCTGCTTCAGGCGCGCATCCAGCGCGTTCAGGCGTTCTTCGAAGGCCTTCGCATTGCTCTGATAACGCTCGGCATTGGCTGGGTCGGCAGCGCTCAGATCGGCCGCCATCCGAGCGGCGATCACACGTGCATTGACCGTGGACAGCCACAGGTGCGCATCCACACTGCCTGGGCGGTGATCGTGATCATGTTCGTCGGCTTCATCGGCATGAGAGTGGCTATCTTCGCCGAAGACGCGCAGTTTCATGCCTGGCAGGTCCTGCACGGCCACCGTTGGCGCCGTACGGCCTTTGAGCACACGCGGCAAAAACGTTTCCATGTCCGGCCCGATCCAGTACAGCAGGTCCACCGACTGCACACGCCGTACGTCGGATGGGCGCAAAGCGAAGTTGTGCGGCGACGCCCCCGGCGGCAGCAACACCTCTGGAACGGCCACGCCGTCCTGCACGGCAGCTGCAATCAGCTGCAACGGCTTGATGCTTGTCAGCACCTTGACCTCGGCCTGAGCGGCACCGGCAACGAACAAACTGGTGACAAATACGACAAAAACGGGAAAAAGTCGGGACACGATGACCACTCGATGGCGTAGGAACGGGTAACATAATAACGTCTCTATCAAATATCTGTCGCCGCTCATGCCTAAAACACCGCTTGCCAGCCGTCCCCACGACCACTCTCACTGCGTGCACACCGCATTGTCAGAGGCCGACACCCTGTGCGCAAAGAAAGGCTTGCGCCTGACCGCCTTGCGTCGCCGGGTGCTGGAGCTGGTGTGGCAGAGCCACAAGCCTTTGGGCGCGTACGACATTCTGGGCGTCCTCAGCGAGCAGGACGGCCGCCGCGCCGCGCCGCCCACCGTTTACCGTGCGTTGGATTTCCTGCTGGAAAACGGCCTGGTGCACCGTATCGCCTCGCTTAACGCCTTTGTCGGTTGCAACCACCCGGAGCACGCGCATCAGGGCCAGTTCCTGATCTGCCGCGAGTGCCACGCCGCCATTGAGCTTGAACAAAAAAGCATCAGCGACGCCATAATCAAAAGCTCTGCCGACGTCGGCTTCAAGGTCGAAGGGCAAACGGTCGAAGTGGTCGGCCTGTGCGCAGGCTGCCAGGGGGTTTGATGAGCAATGCGTTAATCCGCCTGGAGCAGGTCGGGGTCACGTTCGCCGGGCAAAACGTGCTGGAGAACATCGCACTGAGCGTGGAACCGGGGCAAATCGTCACCCTGATCGGCCCCAACGGCGCGGGCAAGACAACCTTGGTGCGCGCCGTGCTCGGGCTGCTCAAGCCCCACAGCGGCACGGTTTGGCGCAAGCCCAAGCTGCGCGTGGGCTATATGCCGCAAAAGCTGCACGTGGACCCGACATTGCCGCTCTCCGTATTGCGCTTCCTGCGCCTGGTGCCTGGCGTAGACCGCGCCCGCGCCCAGGCCGCGCTTAAGGAAGTCGGCGCCGAACACGTCATCGACAACCCGGTGCAAAGTATTTCCGGCGGCGAAATGCAGCGCGTGCTGCTGGCCCGTGCCTTGCTGCGCGAGCCCGAGCTGCTGGTACTCGATGAGCCCGTGCAAGGCGTCGATGTCGCCGGCCAGGCCGAGCTGTACAGCCTGATCACCCGCCTGCGCGACCGCCATGGTTGCGGCGTACTGATGGTCTCCCACGACTTGCACCTGGTCATGAGCACCACCGACCAAGTGGTCTGTCTCAACCGCCACGTGTGCTGCTCCGGCCACCCGGAACAGGTCAGTGGCGACCCGGCGTTCGTGGAGCTGTTCGGCAAGAACGCCCAGAGCCTGGCGATCTACCATCACCACCATGACCACGCCCATGACCTGCATGGCGCCGTCGTCGATACCCCCCACGTTCATGGAGATAGCTGCAAGCATGGCTGATTTTCTGCTCTACGCCCTGCTGGCAGGCTTGGCTTTGGCACTGGTGGCGGGCCCATTGGGCTCGTTCGTGGTCTGGCGACGCATGGCCTATTTCGGCGACACCTTGTCCCATGCCGCCTTGCTGGGCGTGGCCATGGGTTTTCTGCTGGATGTAAGCCCGGCCATCGCCGTGACCGTCGGCTGCCTGCTGCTAGCCGTGCTGCTGGTGACCCTGCAGCAACGCCAGCCACTGGCCTCCGACACCCTGCTGGGCATCCTCGCACCCAGCACCTTGTCCCTGGGCCTGGTGGTGCTGAGCTTCATGCATGAAGTGCGCATCGACCTGATGGCCTACCTGTTCGGTGACCTGCTGGCGATCAGCCCGACCGACCTGGCCTGGATCCTCGGCGGCAGCGCTGCGGTGCTGGTGTTGCTGGTGGCCCTGTGGCGCCCGTTGCTGGCGATCACCGTGCATGAAGAACTGGCCAAGGTAGAAGGCTTGCCCGTCGCAGGCCTGCGTATGGCCTTGATGTTGCTCATCGCCGTGGTGATTGCTGTCGCGATGAAGATTGTCGGCGTATTGTTGATCACGTCGCTGCTGATCATTCCAGCCGCCGCTGCCCAGCGCCACGCTCGCTCTCCGGAGCAGATGGCAATTGGCGCCAGCCTCCTGGGGATGCTTGCAGTGTGTGGTGGCCTGGCGCTGTCCTGGTTCAAGGACACACCGGCCGGGCCGTCGATTGTGGTTACGGCGGCCGCCCTGTTTCTGCTGAGTTTTGTCCTGCCCCGTCGAGGGGTGTAGACTTGCTCGCTTTTTGCGCAAATAGAGAGTCGCAGGAATGAAGCCGTTCACCTCCCGTTATCTGCTCCTTGCCGCATTTTCACTGCTGCTGGGCGCCTGCCAAAGTACGCCGCCCGCTGCCCCCCAGGCTCCGGATCCGCGGGCTGCGGCCATCGCGCAGCTGGAACAAAACCTGGCCAGCAGCGAATTGGCCACCGCCGAAGACCAACTGGCTGCATTGCAGGCCCAATCGCCCAACGACCCGGCACTTGAGGCCTACCAGCGTCAATTGGCCGAAGCCTACCTGCAGCGCAGCCAGATCGTGCTGCAAAAAGGCGACGTCAACGCGGCCGCCACGGCCCTGAGCCGTGCCCGCGCTTTGATGCCCAAGGCCCCTGCGCTGACCGGTGGCGTCAACAGCGCCATCAGCCATGCGCGCAAAGCCGAATTGGACCAGGCAGAAGCTGCGTTGAAAGCCGCTGAGGCCAAGCCTGCCGCCAAGGTCATCGACCCGGCAGCGCCGAGCACCACCGTGGCGCTGAACCTTGCGGATGTTGAAGACATGCGCCATCAGTTGGACGCCATCGCCACCGATGTGGTGAATTACCAGTGCGACGTCAGCATCCAGGTGCCACGCACCCAGGATTACCCGTGGCTGGCCACGTTATTGACCAAGCGGGTGAAGCGAATTGATTCGGGGTATGACCTGAAAATTCACCGGCAAATCCTGAAACATATTCCGGCGCAGGTTGTGCTGATTCCGCGCAAGGCGGATTAAAAGCATCGCAGGCAAGCCAGCTCGCACATTTGAACAGTGTGGGAGCTGGCTTGCCTGCGATGACGATCTAACAAACAACCGATAAGTTAAGCCGGAATCGCCTTGGATTTCGGCTCACGCGCCCACACTCGATGCTGGGCAATCGCCGCAAAGAAGGCCTTGAACGCCTTGGCATCCGCGCCCACGATCAACCCCGCATCCTCCTCCAGTTTCAGCAGGTCCAGCAACGGCTTCACATCGCTGGCTACCGCAATCGCCTTCAGGTGTTTGTAGGCTTCCAGTACGTAATGCAACGCCACGCCATCACCGCTCAGCGCCTTCACGGACTCTTTGCCACCCGGGATAAACACTGCGTCGAAGGCAATGGACGGCATGCCTTCCATCGAGGCGTCGACCGGCAGCGTCTTGCCCTGCGCGGTGGTCACCGGCGCCGAAGTAGGCCCCAGCAACTTGGCATGGGCGCCTTCAGCTTCAAGCGCGGCTTTTAACGCGTCAATGGCCGCACCATCAACGCCGTTGGCTGCCAGAATCGCCACTTTGCGCGTTTTGATATCGCCCGACAGCAAGTTCACCTGGCTCAAGGCTGGCGATTCTTTCAACGACGTTTCACGGGCAGGCACGGTGCCCTTGGTCGGCGCCGGCAAGCCCAGGTTCTGCGCAACGCGCTTGGCCAGCTCCAGGTCGATATTGGCCAGGATCTCGTTGACCTGGCGCGCACGGATGAACTCGCGCTCCACCTTGCCCAGCTCAAAACTGTAGGCCGCGATAATGTGCTCTTTCTCGTGGTGGCTCATGCTGTTGTAGAACAGCGTCGCCTGGGAGAAATGGTCACCGAAGGATTCGCTGCGCTCACGTACTTTGTTGGCATCGACGCGCTCGTAGTAGGACTCAAAGCCACCATCGGTAGGACCAGCAGGGGTTTCTTTCGGCCAACCACCATCAATAGAGTTTGGCTCGTAGGACGCACGACCCTTATCAATCACGGTGCGATGCTGAGCGTCGCGCTGGCCGTTATGAAAAGGCACGACAGGCCGGTTGATTGGAATCTCATGAAAGTTCGGCCCGCCCAGTCGGCTGATCTGGGTATCGGTGTAGGAAAACAGACGGCCCTGCAGCAATGGGTCGTTGGTGAAGTCGATGCCCGGCACGATGTGACCCGGGCAGAACGCAACCTGCTCGACTTCAGCGAAGAAGTTGTCCGGGTTACGGTTGAGCACCATTTTGCCCAGCGGCGTGATCGGTACCAGTTCTTCTGGAATGATCTTGGTCGGGTCGAGCAAGTCGAAATCAAACTTGTGCTCGTCTTCTTCGGCCACGATCTGTACGCCCAGCTCCCACTCAGGGTAATCGCCGCTTTCAATCGCTTCCCACAGGTCACGACGGTGGTAGTCCGTATCTTTACCGGCCAGCTTTTGCGCCTCATCCCATACCAGCGAGCAGGTGCCGACTGTTGGACGCCAGTGGAACTTCACGAAGCTGGACTTACCTTCGGTATTGATCAAACGGAAGGTGTGTACCCCAAAGCCCTGCATGGCGCGCAGGCTTTTTGGAATGGCGCGGTCGGACATGGCCCAGATCACCATGTGCGCGGATTCCGGTTGCAGCGAAACAAAGTCCCAGAACGTATCGTGGGCCGAACCGCCGGTAGGAATCTCGTTATGAGGCTCGGGTTTCACCGCGTGGACGAAGTCAGGAAATTTGATCGCATCCTGGATGAAGAACACCGGCATGTTGTTGCCCACCAGGTCGAAGTTGCCTTCGTCGGTGAAGAACTTCACGGCAAAACCGCGCACGTCACGCACGGTGTCGCCGGAACCACGCGGGCCCTGCACCGTGGAAAAACGTGCGAACACCGGGGTTTTATGCTCAGGCGTGCGCAGGAAACCTGCCTTGGTCAGCGCCGAATGGTCGCCGTAACTCTGGAAATAGCCATGGGCCCCCGTACCACGGGCATGCACGATGCGCTCGGGGATACGCTCATGGTCAAAGTGCGTGATCTTTTCACGCATGATGAAGTCTTCCAGCAGCGAAGGGCCGCGGGCGCCGACTTTCAGGCTGTTTTGGTTGTCGGAAATCTTCACGCCCTGGTTGGTGCGCAGGGCCTGGCCGGTCGCGTCGGAACGGAATTCTTCCAACGCCTGCAGCTTGGCGTTGGTGTTGCCACGGTCCAGGGTATCAGTGCCCGCGAGTTCACTCTTCGGCGGGGTGGCTGGCTTCTTGGTACTCATCAGTCAAAACTCCTTATTCAAAGTGGCCAGAGCGGTCCCCGGCTCGTTTGAGCAAAACCCCAGGCACGGCACCTGGGAAATCGAGTTGCTTAAGTAGTGACTGACTTGGTTTTGCACCGTTCCTTTTTTATGACCTTTGATCGCGTTATTGCCAAATGACTGGATGAATACGAAATAAATGCTAAGAAACGCTATACGGACAGGCTAAAATGCGCGCCCGGCTAACCGCTGATCCCTTTTCAATGCGCCCCACAAGGTTCGCTACGTGATCGAGTTTCAAAACGTCCATAAAACCTACCGCGTCGCCGGTAAGGATATCCCCGCCCTGCACCCCACCAGCCTGCGCGTCGAGAACGGCCAGGTGTTTGGCCTGATTGGCCACTCGGGTGCCGGTAAAAGCACCCTGTTGCGCCTGATCAACCGTCTGGAAGAGCCCAGTGGCGGCCAGATCAAGGTGGATGGCGAAGAAGTCACTGCGCTGGACGCCAACGGCCTGCGGCGCTTTCGCCAGCAGGTCGGGATGATCTTCCAGCACTTCAACTTGCTGGCGTCCAAGACCGTGGCCGACAACGTCGCGCTGCCGCTGACGCTCGCCGGTGAACTGTCGCGCAAGGAAATCGACCAGCGTGTGGCTGAGCTGCTCGCCCGCGTCGGCTTGTCGGACCACGCCAAGAAGTACCCGGCGCAGTTGTCCGGCGGCCAGAAACAGCGCGTCGGCATCGCCCGAGCCCTGGCGACCAAGCCAAAAATCCTGCTTTGTGACGAAGCCACCAGCGCCCTCGACCCGCAAACCACGGCGTCGGTCCTGCAACTGCTGGCCGAGATCAACCGCGAGTTGAACCTGACCATCGTGTTGATCACCCATGAAATGGACGTGATCCGCCGCGTATGCGACCAGGTCGCCGTCATGGACGCCGGGGTAATCGTCGAGCAAGGCTCGGTGGCCGACGTGTTCCTGCACCCCAAGCACCCGACCACCAAGCGCTTCGTACAAGAAGCCGAACAGGTGGACGAAGGCGAGCAGCGCGACGACTTTGCCCATGTGCCAGGCCGTATCGTGCGCCTGACGTTCCAAGGGGACGCGACCTATGCGCCACTGCTGGGTACCGTCGCACGGGAAACCGGTGTGGACTACAGCATTCTTGCCGGTCGTATCGACCGCATCAAAGACATCCCTTACGGGCAACTGACCCTCGCCGTCACCGGCGGTGACATGGAAGCCGCGTTCGCACGCTTCACCGCCGCCGACGTTCACATGGAGGTCCTGCGCTGATGGACGTTTTCCTGAGTTTCTTCGCCAATATCGACTGGTCTGAAATCTGGCTCGCCACCGGCGACACCATGACCATGCTGTTCGGCTCGCTGTTCTTCACCGTGCTACTGGGGCTGCCTCTGGGCGTGCTGTTGTTCCTGACCAGCCCGCGCCAGCTATTCGAACAAAAAGGCCTGTACGCGCTGTTGTCGCTGATCGTGAATATCTTGCGCTCGCTGCCGTTCATCATCCTGCTGATCGTGATGATTCCGTTCACGGTACTGATCACCGGCACGTCGCTGGGTGTCGCCGGCGCGATCCCACCACTGGTCGTCGGTGCCACGCCATTCTTTGCTCGCCTGGTGGAAACCGCCCTGCGCGAAGTGGACCGTGGCATCATCGAAGCCACCCAGGCCATGGGCGCCACCACCCGCCAGATCATCACCAATGCCCTATTGCCCGAGGCCCGCCCTGGCATCTTCGCGGCGATTACGGTGACGGCGATTACACTGGTTTCCTACACCGCGATGGCTGGTGTGGTCGGGGCTGGCGGCCTGGGCGACCTGGCAATCCGTTTTGGCTACCAGCGTTTCCAGACCGATGTGATGGTGGTCACTGTGGTGATGCTGTTGATTCTGGTGCAAATTCTGCAAACCGTCGGCGACCGGCTGGTGGTGCATTTTTCTCGTAAATAACGGCCATTGCCGGCACATAGCCGGCAGATGCCCGAACAAGGAGCTTGCTGGATGAAAAAACTACTGGTTGCTTTCGCCGCCGTGGCTGCGTTTTCCGCCCACGCCGAGACTATTACGGTCGCTGCTTCGCCGGTGCCTCACGCCGAAATCCTCGAATTCGTGAAGCCTGCCCTGGCCAAAGAAGGCGTGGACCTGAAGGTCAAAGTCTTCACCGACTACGTGCAGCCGAACGTACAGGTGGCTGAAAAGCGCCTGGATGCCAACTTCTTCCAGCACCAGCCGTACCTGGATGAATTCAACAAGGCCAAAGGCACTCACCTGGTGAGCGTCGGCGCTGTGCACCTGGAACCTCTGGGCGCTTACTCCAGCAAGTACAAAAAACTGGCCGACCTGCCTGACGGCGCCAACGTGGTGATCCCGAACGACGCCACCAACGGCGGCCGTGCGCTGTTGCTGCTGGCCAAGAACGGCCTGATCACCCTGAAGGACCCGACCAACATCCTGTCGACCATCAAGGACATCACCGGCAACGATAAAAACCTGAAATTCCGCGAACTGGAAGCCGCCACCCTGCCGCGCGTGCTGACCCAGGTCGACCTGGCGCTGATCAACACCAACTACGCCCTAGAAGCCAAGCTGGACCCATCCAAGGATGCCCTGGTGATCGAAGGCAGCGACTCGCCTTACGTGAACATCCTGGTGACCCGCGAAGACAACAAGGATGCGGACGCGGTGAAGAAGCTGGTTGCAGCCCTGCACACGCCTGAAGTGAAGAAATTCATCGAAGAGAAGTACAAAGGCGCGATCAAGCCAGCGTTCTGATCTCTCCTGACCTGATCGTTCCCACGCTCCGCGTGGGAACGCCTCTTGTGACGCTCTGCGTCACGCTTGGGGACGCAGAGCGTCCCTAGCTGCATTCCCACGCAGAGCGTGGGAACGATCATCAGGTGCTCACTTGCGCTGTAGCAACCCCGGCAACTGCGCCACCAGCTTCTGGTTGTTCAACGGCGCACGAATAAACCCACGCTGAGTACCATCCGGGCCGATCAGTGCCAGGTTACCGCTGTGGTCGACTGTATAGTTCGGCTTGCTGGTATCCGCCGGAATGAAGGGAATGCTCACCGCATTCGAGACCTTCTGCACATCCTCCACGTTAGCGCCAGTCAGGCCTTGGAACTGTGGGTCGAAGTAACCCAGGTACTGCTTGAGCTGCGCCGGGGTATCGCGGTGTGGATCGACGCTGACCAGGATCACCTGCAACTTGTCCACAGCCTCTTTGGGCAGCTCACTCTTGATCTGGCGAAGCTGGGCGAGGGTGGTCGGGCAGATATCCGGGCAGAAGGTGTAACCGAAAAACAGCAGGCTCCACTTGCCCTTCAACTCATTGACCACCACCGGCTGGCCTTCCTGGTCGGTCATGGTCACCGTTGGCAACTGGCGGCTTTGCGGCAGCAGAATGATGCCGGCGTCGATCAGCGCAGTGGGATCGCCCTGGCCTTTGCCCGAGAGCACTTTGTTGACGGTCAGGCCCATGATCAACGCCACCAGGGCCACGAGGATGAAGACGGTTTTTTGAGTTCGAGTCATAGGTTCAACAATAAGTAGTGGTCTACGAGCAGGGCGATAAACAGCAGCAGCAAGTACCAGATAGAGTACTTGAACGTGTTGATCGCCGCGTGCGGCTGGCTGCCACGGTACAACACCCAGGCCCATTGCAGAAAGCGCGCACCCAATACCAGCGCACAGCCCAGGTAGAGCAGCCCGCTCATGTGGATAACGTAGGGCATCAGGCTCACCGCCAGCAGGGCGAAGGTATACAGCAGGATATGCACCTTGGTGTAGTGTTCGCCATGGGTGACCGGCAGCATCGGGATGTCGGCCTTGGCGTATTCCTCTTTGCGGTGAATGGCCAGGGCCCAGAAATGTGGCGGAGTCCAGGCGAAGATGATCAGCACCAGCAGCAAGGGTTCGGCACTCACATGCCCAGTAACAGCCACCCAACCCAACAGCGGCGGCGCCGCACCGGCCAGACCGCCGATGACGATATTCTGCGGCGTTGCTCGCTTGAGAAAGCCGGTATAGATCACCGCATAACCCAGCAGCGAAGCCAAGGTCAGCCAGGCCGCCAGCGGGTTGGTGTACGCGAGCAGCAGGGCTAATCCTGCAATAGCCAGGAACAACGCAAACGCTAACGCCGCCATCGGCGAGACACGCCCCTCAGCCATCGGCCGCTTGTGAGTGCGCGCCATCACGGCATCAATCCGTCGATCGACCACATGGTTCACCGCCGCCGCGCCGCCGGCACACAGGGCAATGCCGAGGTTGCCGAACACCAGCACTGTCCAGGGCACCCCGGCGCGGGTGGCAAGGAACATGCCCACCAGCGAAGTAATCAGCATCAGCACCACTACTTTGGGCTTGGTCAGCTCCAAATAGTCACGCCAGATCGCCCGGTCGCGACGTGCGCCGATCACGGTCGCCATGGCAGCTCTCCTTTAAGGGTGATAAGGCCCGACACCTGTTTGCGCGGGATAAAACGCCAGCCGAACAGGCGCGGGTGACGCACCCGAACCAGGCTGGTGCGCGCGTGATAATTGACCAGCACCAGCGTCAACAACAACGCTGCCCCGCCGGCGTTGTGTGCGACCGCCACCGGCAGGGGCAAGCCGAACGCCACATTGCTCACCCCCAGGCAGATCTGCGCAGCCAGGGCGATCAACAGCAGGCCGGCCAGGCGCGTCATCCCTACTGCTCGCAGTTGCCAGGCCAAGCCGAGCAACACCAGCGTGACCAGCACTGCGCCGATGCGATGCGTCAGGTGGATAGCAGTGCGCGCCTCGCTGTCGAGTTGCCCGCCCAGGTAATTGGGGCCGATGTGCTGGGTCAGGTGAAAACCATTGGCGAAGTCTGCCGTCGGCCACCATTGGCCATGACAGGTGGGCAAATCGATACAGGCCACCGCCGCGTAGTTGGAACTGACCCAGCCGCCCAGGGCGATCTGCCCGATCACCAGCACCAGGCCCGCCGTCGCCCAATATTGCAGGCGCTTGGGCACGACCAGCGCCGGTAGTACGCCGGACAGCCGCAGGGTCAGCAGAAACAGCAGGCTCAAGGTCGCAAAGCCGCCCAAAAGGTGCCCTGTGACCACTTGCGGCCAGAGCTTCAAGGTCACGGTCCACATGCCAAACGCCGCTTGGGCGAACACCACCGCCAGCAGGAACAGCGGAAGCTTCACGGGCTGGCCCGGATCACGTCGATGACGCCACGAACGCGCCGCCAGCAGCGCGATCAACAGGCCCAGGCTGCCCGCGAAGTAGCGATGGGTCATCTCGGCCCAGCCTTTGTCGGCCTCCACCGGCGTGTCGGGAAAGTGCAACTCGGCATGGGCCAGTTGGGCTTCGCTTTGCGGCACGCTGATAAAGCCATAGCAGCCCGGCCAGTCCGGACAGCCGAGGCCGGCGTGGGTCAGGCGGGTATAGGCACCGAGCAGCACGACAAACAACGCCAGTAACGTGGCAAACAGCGCGAGGCGAAATCCAGGCTTGGCCATGAGGGTGCCCTTATCCGATGTTCGACAGTTTCAGCAGCAAGCGCAGATCGTTGAGCAAGTCCTTGCCCTTGACCTTGGCGTCGTAGCGCAGCACCAGATTGCCGTGGGGGTCGACGATCCACAGTTGCGCATCGCCGGGCGCGGCAGCGTTCCTGGTAAAGGACGACACATCCAGCGGGTAGCGCTGCAGCTGTGGATATTCGGCTTTGAGCTTGGCCTCGTATTCGCCGCTCAACGGTTGCGCACCCGCCAGGGCATGGCTGGCACGGGATGCATCACGGCCAAGGCTGATCTGCAGCTGGCGCGCCAGGTAGACCAGTTGCTGGCAATTGGCAGCACAGGCGGTGGGGGCGGTGACCAGCAGTTGCCAGCGCTGTTCATCGGCCTGCACGCCGATGTCGGCGCGGGTCTGGCCGTTGCCAATCAGTTCGCCGTGATAGCTGCGGCTGTCCGGCACCCAGAACTGCAATTTGTACATGAAGGTGGCCAGCACCATCGGGCCGATCACCATCATCAGGATCAAAATCAGCTGCCAGCGCCCCTTGCGCCGATCAGGCGTGTCAGATGTGCTGGGTGGATTCATGGCCGCTCCCATGGGGCTTCTCCTTTTTGTTATGCCATCCGAGGTAGAGGTAAAGCGCTAGCAACGCCATGGCCATGGCGAACCATTGCACAGCGTAGGCCAGGTGTTTTTCCGGGCCCATGGCGACGACGGGCCAGCTGGTTTCGTAGGTACCGGGGCCCGCTTCGGCGCGCAGTTCATAGTCAAAACCGCTGCGCCCCAGTTCGTCCCACAGGGCGGCGGGGTGCAGTGCGGTAAGCAGGCGCGGCCATTGCGTGCTGGCCGGGTCGGCATGCAGTTGGAAGGTCTCGCCTGGGGCGACGTACACCCAGGCGTCGAGGTTCAGCGTCTGTTCAGGAGTAGTAAAGGCGGGCGCGATACGCCGGTCCGGCCAGGGCAGCCAGCCGCGATTGAGCAACAGCCACAGGCCGCTGGCCTGGTCATGAAAGGGTTGCAGCAACTCGACACCGGCCTTGCCGTCACGCATGCGGTTATCCAGCAATACGCTGTGTGCACCATCCAGTTGCCCGCGAAGGTGAACGCGACGGAAGGCTGGATCAGCCATGTCATTGAGCTGAGCACTGCTGACCGGCTCGGCGGCGCGGCGCTCGGCATAACGGTCTACCAACAGTTGCTTTTCGTGCCCGCGGGACAATTGCCAAAACCCCAGGCCCACCATCAATGGCAGCAACACCAGTACCACCAGCGTCGGCGCGATGCCCGGACGAAAGCGTTGCATGGCACTGGCTATACTCGATCTCATCGCCCCTCCCCAATTAGCCCGGAGCCAGACCATGCTCAAAGCCGCCATTGCCCTGATGCTAATCGCGACCGTCGTGAGCCTGTTCAGTGGCTTGTTCTTCCTGGTCAAGGACGAGGGCAACTCCAACCGCCTCGTCACTGCCTTGACCGTGCGTGTCACGCTGGCCGTGATCACCGTGGGCTTGATCGCCTGGGGCTTTTTCAGCGGCCAATTGGTCTCTCATGCGCCGTGGTAAACGGCGTCACAGCACATAGACAAAGAAAAACAGCCCGATCCACACCACGTCCACAAAGTGCCAATACCAACTGGCCGCCTCGAAACCGAACTGGTGCTCGGCATTGAAATGCCCGCGCAGGATGCGCATCAGCATCACAAACAGAATGATGGTGCCGATGGTCACGTGGGCGCCGTGAAAGCCCGTGAGCATGAAGAACGTCGCGCCGTACACGCCTGAACCCAGGGTTAGGCCCAACTCTTTGTAGGCGTGGATGTATTCCTCGGCCTGGAATCCAAGAAACGCCAAGCCCAGCAGCACGGTGATCGCCAGCCAGAGTTTCAGTGCGCCACGATGGCCTTTGCGCAGGGCATGGTGGGCAATGGTGATGGTCACGCTGGAACTCACCAGCAGGATGGTATTGACCAATGGTAGGCCCCAGGGGCTGATGGTGCCTTTGGGCGCAGGGTAGAGCTTGGGGTCGGGGTTGTTCAGCAGGGGCCAGGCAAACTCGAAGTTCGGCCACAGCATGTGCGCAATGCCCTTGGGCCCCTCGCCCGCCAACCAAGGCCCAGCCCAGACGCGCACGTAGAACAGCGCACCAAAAAAGGCGATGAAGAACATCACCTCCGAAAAGATGAACCAGGTCATGCCCCAGCGGAACGAGCGGTCCATCTGGGCGCTGTACAGCCCAGCACGACTTTCCTTGATCACCGCGCCAAACCAGCCAAACAGCATGTAGGCCAGCAGCAAACCGCCGACGAAAAAGATCCACGGCCCGTGGGATTCAGGGCGCGCGGCCTTCAAGTCGTTGAACCACACGGCCAGGCCATACACGGTGACCAGCAGGCCAATCGTGGCAATTATTGGCCATTTGCTTTGCGCTGGTACGTAGTACGTATCATGAGTCGACATGTATTCGCTCTCCTGATTGAGGGGGCAAACAGTAGCTAGCCCCCGGTCCTGACGGCCACGGGCGGCTGGCGCGCAGTGATATCGAACAGCGTGTACGCCAGGGTCAAATGCTTCACATCCGTGGGCATCGCTCGGTCGACGATGAAACGTACGGGCATCTCAATGCGCTCACCGGGCTGCAACACTTGCTGGGTGAAGCAAAAGCATTCGGTCTTGTGGAAGTACATCGCCGCTTCGGCCGGGGAAATACTGGGTATCGCCTGGGCGGTCATCGGCTTATCAGTGGGGTTGTAGGCCACGAACAGCATCTCGTTGACTGCTCCGGGGTTGACCACAATCTCATCGGCCTTGGAGTGAAATTCCCAGACCATGTCGATGGCGTTGGTGGACAGAAACTGCACCCGCACTTGGCGCGAGGGGTCAACCATTTGCTCACCCTCGTACTGCCCGGCGGTCTTGCCGTTGATGCCGAACGCCTTGCACATCACGTCGTAGATCGGCACGAGGGCGAAGCCGAAGGCGAACATTGCCAGCACCAGGATCAGCAGGCGGGTGACCAGGCGCTTGAGCGGTACGGACTCAGCCATAGCGCCCACCTGGCTTTGGACTTTCTGTGGGAGCTGGCTTGCCTGCGATGAGGGCCTGAGGGCTGGTAGATTCAGTGCCTGACCTACCGCCATCGCGGGCAAGCCCGCTCCCACAGGGGGAGTATAGGGAGGGCTTCATTTGACCTCCGGCGGCGTGGTGAAGGTGTGATACGGCGCCGGCGAGGGCACGCTCCACTCCAGGCCTTCGGCGCCATCCCACGGTTTGGCCGGCGCAGGCGGGCCGCCACGGATGCACTTGATGACAATGAACAGGAAGAAGATCTGCGTGGCGCCGAACATGAAGGCACCAATGGACGAGACCATATTGAAGTCAGCGAACTGCAGGTTGTAGTCCGGCACTCGGCGCGGCATACCGGCCAGCCCCACAAAGTGCATGGGGAAGAACGCCATGTTCATGCCCACGAAAGACAACCAGAAGTGCAGCTTGCCCAAGGTTTCGTCGTACATGTGGCCGGTCCATTTAGGCAGCCAGTAGTAGGCCGAAGCGAAGATCCCGAAGATCGCGCCGGGCACCAGTACGTAATGGAAATGCGCCACCACAAAGTAGGTGTCGTGGTACTGGAAGTCCGCCGGGGCAATCGCCAGCATCAGCCCGGAGAAGCCGCCGATGGTGAACAGGATCACAAAGGCCACCGCAAACAACATCGGCGTCTCGAACGTCAGTGAGCCTTGCCACATGGTGCTGACCCAGTTGAACACCTTCACGCCCGTAGGCACGGCGATCAGCAAGGTGGCGTACATGAAGAACAGCTCACCCACCAGCGGAATGCCCACCACAAACATGTGGTGCGCCCACACGATGAACGACAGGAACGCGATGCTCGCGGTGGCGTAGACCATCGAGGTGTAGCCGAACAGCGGCTTGCGCGAGAAGGTGGGGATGATCGAGCTGACCGCGCCAAAGGCCGGCAGGATCATGATGTACACCTCGGGATGCCCGAAGAACCAGAACACATGCTGGAACAGCACGGGATCGCCACCACCGGCCGCGCTGAAGAAGCTGGTGCCGAAGTGGATATCCATCAGCATCATGGTCACGCAGCCCGCCAGTACCGGCATCACCGCGATCAGCAGGAACGCGGTGATCAGCCAGGTCCACACGAACAGCGGCATTTTCATCAGGGTCATGCCCGGCGCACGCAGGTTAAGGATGGTGGCGACCACGTTGATCGCGCCCATGATCGAACTGATGCCCATCAGGTGGATGGCAAAGATAAAGAACGTCACGCTTTCCGGGGCATAGGTGGTCGAGAGCGGGGCGTAGAAGGTCCAACCGAAATTCGGCCCGCCGCCGGGCGTGAACAAGGTGGACACCAGCAGCAGGAACGCCGCCGGCAGCAGCCAGAAGCTGAAATTGTTCATGCGCGGCAGGGCCATGTCCGGCGCGCCGATCATCAACGGGATCATCCAATTGGCCAGGCCGACAAACGCCGGCATCACCGCGCCGAATACCATGATCAGGCCGTGCATGGTGGTCATCTGGTTGAAGAACGCCGGCTGCACGATCTGCAGGCCCGGCTGGAACAACTCGGCGCGGATCACCATGGCGAACGAGCCGCCGAGCAGGAACATGGTGAAGGCGAACCACAGGTACATGGTGCCGATGTCTTTGTGGTTGGTGGTCAGCACCCAGCGCATCAGGCCCTTGGCGGGGCCGTGTGCGTGGTCGGCATGACCATGGTCGATCACGGTGCTCATGGCCGTTCTCCTGCAAGCGAGTGAGCGGGACGATTCAGGGCATTGGCAATGAAAGTCGTCATTTGCTTTCCGCCTGTTTCAGAGCCAGCACGTCTTTGGGCGTGACCATGTCGCCTTTGTTATTGCCCCAGGCGTTACGCTCATAGGTCACCACAGCGGCGATATCCACTTCCGAGAGCTGCTTGCCGAAAGCTGCCATCGCGGTGCCGGGCTTGCCGTGATACACGATGCTCAGATGGTCTTTGGCCGGCCCGGTGGCGATTTTCGAACCCTTGAGCGCCGGGAACATCGGTGGCAAGCCTTGGCCCTCAGCCTGGTGACAGGCCACGCAAGTGGTGTGATAGACCTTGTCGCCACGCGCCACCAGTTCGTCCAGCGTCCACTCCTTGGAGGTCAACTCCTTGAGCTTGGCGGCCTCCTCCTTGCGCTCGCCCAGCCAGGTGTCGTAGTCGGCCTTGGACTTGACCTCCACCACGATGGGCATGAAGCCATGGTCCTTGCCACACAGTTCGGCGCACTGACCACGGTAGATGCCGGGCTTCTCGACGCGGGTCCAGGCTTCGTTGACGAAGCCAGGGATAGCATCGCGCTTGACCGCAAAGGCCGGCACCCACCAGGAGTGGATCACATCGGCGGCGGTCACCAGAAAGCGCACCTTGGCGCCCACCGGCAATACCAGCGGCTGGTCGACTTCCAACAGGTAGTGCTCGCCCTTGGTGGCCTGGTTATGGATCTGCTCGGCGGGTGTGGCCAGGTTGCTGAAGAACTCCACATCCTGGCCCAGGTATTTGTAGTGCCACTTCCACTGATAGCCGGTGACCTGGATATCGATATCCGACTCACTGCTGTCGTAGATGTTGATCAGGGTCTTGGTGGCCGGAATGGCCATGGCCACCAGGATCAGCAAGGGCACCACGGTCCAGAGGATTTCCACGGTGGTACTTTCGTGGAACTTCGCCGCTACCTGGCCCGTAGACCGGCGGTGCAGGATCATCGACCAGAACATCGCGCCAAACACGACGATGCCGATCACCACACAGATCCAGAAAATGGTCATGTGCAGGTCAAACACAGCGTGGCTGACTTCAGTAGCCCCTGGCGCCATATTCGTAGTCCAGGCGGCGTGCGCCTGGCCGAATACCGACCACAACAGGAGGCCCATCCAAACGTGTGGATGTCGCGTCATTGCGGGTTCCCCTTTATGTTTCTTGTTATCCCGCCGGTTTGCACCTGCGGCGAAGGGAGCGGCTTCCATACTGCTTACAACCGCCAAGCCTTGCCTGCGTCATGCAGTTGGGCGTCATCAGCTAATTGCGTACAAAACCGAGTATAGACAGCCGTAGCAACCCCGCAATGTGTGGGGGCAAATCAATAGAAACAGACAGACGGAGCCCGTAAAATGGGCGGCGGAATCGTTTATCCGACGAACGATGGCATTTCGATATAACCCCTGCCTATAACCATGAAATAATTATGACAAATGCGTCTTAGGCGCTCGTATAAACGAACTACCTTATCTTCTCCCTTTTCCTACGCCTGCTTCACTGGAGCCTTCATGAACACCGCCGCATTGCGCGAGCAGATTTCCCGTGCCCATCAACACGAAGCCAGCACCGGCCAGCTCGTCAGCCAGCTGAAGAAACAAGTGCCGCACCTGCATTCGTCCATCGCCTTGGCTGACGGTGATCGCAATATGGTCATGACCCGTTTTGTGACCGCTTACATCGATCTGGTTCCTGATTTGCTCGACGCCGCCAATGACGTGGCCCGTGAGGCCGGGATTGAAAGCCAGATCAAACCGGTACTGAAAATCGCTGAACATTTTTTCCTGCAGCCGCCAGCGATTCTGGCCGGACACGACGGCCTTGATGGCCTGCTGGATGAGGCCTACCTGGCGCATCGCCTGGTCGAAGAAGTGAACGATCTGTATATCAAGCATTTTGGCCAGCCGCTGATTCCAGCGGATACCACCGTGGCCAACGTGATCGCCCATCAACTGATCGGTGAAGACTTCGCCAACCAATTGGATGAAGCCGTGCACCTGGCGGTGGATGAGATGCTTAACGAGGAAAGCTTTGCGCTGGAATCGGTCGAGGCCTATCGCGAACAGCTCAAGAGCCCGCAGACCGAAGCGTCCTGGAAGCGCTGGCCATGCCTGTCGCGCCAGCTTGGGGTTGAGCTGTCGCTGGATCAACCTGCGTAAATCGTCCGGCTTACAAAGATCAACTGTGGGAGCCGGGCTTGCCCGCGATTGGCGGAGTATCAGCCAACAGATTAGTTGACTGAACCACCGCCATCGCGGGCAAGCCCGGCTCCCACAGTTTTTTGAGAGGTCAGGCAGGCGCTGAGCCGATCCCCACTGTCGTTCTCACCCGACCTTCCAGCCGACGCTTCAAACCGCGAGCCTCGATCACCAACGTCGAGCCCTTGGCCGCATTCGCCCGGCCCCATTCTTCCAGCAACTCCAGGCAAGAGTGGTCGATGTAACTCAAGTTGCTCAACGGCACATGCAGGGTGGTCCCCGCAGGTACCGCCGACAACACTTGAGTCAACGCCGGCACCTTCAGAAAGGTCGCCGCCCCCGTCAAACGCAGCTCCATCTCACCTTCCTGGGGCAGGTCGATCAGGCTGACTTTCAGGCGCGACGCCTTGAACGCCAGCTTCACCAATGTAAGCCCAAACCCCACCAGCACACCGGTCAGCAAATCGGTGAAGATGATTGCCAGTGCCGTGGCCGCATAGGTGAACATCGGCATCCGCCCATAGCGGCCTAGCGCCTTGAACGCCTTGATGTCTACCAACTTGATGCCGGTGTACACCAGCACACCCGCCAGGCTCGCGACCGGAATGCTCTGCAGCACGCTCGACAGCAAGAGCACGAAACCCAGCAGCCATAGGCCATGGAACATCGCCGACAGACGCGTGGTTGCCCCGGCCTGGACGTTAGCCGAGCTGCGCACGATCACGCCGGTCATTGGCAAAGCGCCAACCAGACCGCAGAGCATGTTGCCCACCCCTTGGGCCGACAATTCCTTATCGAAATCCGAACGTTGACCACTGTGCATGCGGTCCACCGCTGCGGCAGACAGCAGGGTTTCGGCACTGGCAATAAACGCCACGGCGAATGCCGCGATCAGCAACTGTGGATCCGCCAGGTTCAGCAAGTCGCTGGGGCGCAGCCAGTCGATAGCGTCCGCAAGGTTTTCCGGGACTTCCACGCGCTTGACCTGCAACGCCAGCACCAGGCTGGCAACAGTCGCCAGGCCCACGCCAAGCAACGCGCCAGGTACAAACCGCAGTTGTTGCGGGCGGAATTTGTCCCACAGGTACATCACCAACATCGTCGACAAACCAAGTACGCCAGCCTGCCAGCCGAGCCCGCCGCCGAAGGTAGGAATTGCTGCAGCCAGCGCTGCCGGGAAGCCGGCCAGGTTATCCAGCCCTGAAGGCTTGGGCGCGCCGTCGAGCATCACATGAACCTGCGACAGCACGATCAACACGCCAATCCCGGCCAACATGCCGTAGACCACCGCCGGCGCGGTGACGCGAAACCAGCAGCCCAGGCGCAAACGCCCGGCAACCAATTGCAGGAAGCCGGCCAGCAACAGGATCGGCCCCAGCATCAGCATGCCGTGCTGGCGCACCAGCTCGAACACCAGCACTGCCAGACCCGCCGCCGGGCCGCTGACTTGCAGCGGCGAGCCGGCCAACCAGCCCACCACCAGGCCGCCGATGATGCCAGTGATCAGGCCCTTGGCCGGCGGCATGCCGGACGCAATCGCGATGCCCATGCACAGTGGCAAGGCGACCAGAAAAACAACCACCGAGGCGAGCAGCTCCCGTGGCAATACAGCTTTCAATTGAGCAGCACGCATGATGACTCTCCCGAGGCATTCGCCGGGCGCGGTAAAGCCTGGCTGCATCCATGGCAGCCACCGCATTACCCGGCAGGGAAGTGTTTTAGAAGCGCGCTTTAGGCGTCGCTGAAGGGATCGGCTCGGTGCCGTTCAGCGGTCGGAACGCCGCTTTGTCCGCATCGTAGGCCCGAATTTCGCTGGTCTCGATGTTGTAGATCCAACCATGGATAAACAAATGACCATTGGCCATGCGCGAAGCCACGGAAGGGTGGGTACGCAAATGTTGCAGTTGGGCGATGACGTTTTCTTCGGTCAGCACCGCCATGCTCTCGCCTTCGTTGGCGCAGTCGCAGTTGTCATGGACCATGGTCTTGGCGACCTCGGCGTGACGCAACCAGGCCTTGACCGTCGGCATCTTTTCCAGACTGTCGGGGTTGAGCACGGCACGCATGGCGCCGCAGTCCGAATGCCCGCACACGATGATGTGCTGTACGCCAAGGGCGAGCACAGCGTATTCAATAGCCGTGGAAACACCGCCGTTCATCTGGCCGTAGGGCGGCACCACGTTACCGACGTTACGGGTCACGAACAGGTCGCCTGGGGAGCTCTGGGTGATCAGCTCGGGCACGATGCGCGAGTCGGCGCAGGTGATGAACATCGCCCGTGGGCTCTGGGCGGTGGCGAGTTTCTTGAAGAGTTCTTCCTGCTGGGGGAAGACGTCGTGATGGAAATGCAAAAAGCCGTCAACGATATGCTGCAGCGCTGCATCGGCGGATTCCGCCACCTGAGGGGCTGAAGCCGACGCAGCCAACGGCTGTTTATCCTTGTCACTCATGATTCATCCTCTTGATCAATGCAGGGGAGGGTTCAGGTCAGTTCGACGCCATGGCGGTGAAATAGTTGTAAAACAAGCACCGCCCAGGCCGCCGACTCATCAGTCACTCGCTGAACAAGGTAACCGTCGAAACTTAACTCAAACTGAATGAACCGCTCTAGAACGCGGGTTTCAGTGATGTCAAAACGCGACTATTCCTACAGCAAAGGTGCACGTCTCTCCCTCAGTCTACAACAAAGCCATCTGCCTGCCCGGTGGGCAAAACGCCGTGCAATCAAGGTTGAACCCTTCCCGCCGATTCAGCCCCAGACGCTTGATCGCCTTGCTGAAACGCTGCGCCAGCAAATCGGCAAACGGCCCTTCACCACGCATACGCACGCCAAACCGGCTGTCATACACCTCACCCCCGCGTACTTGACGCACCAGGCTCATCACATGGGTTGCTCGCTGGGGGTAATGGGCCGCCAGCCACTCCTCGAACAACGGCGCCACCTCCAACGGCAGGCGCAGCATCATATACGCCGCGCTTTGTGCGCCGGCCGCGTGAGCTTCGGTAAGCAGGCTCTCCAGCTCGCTGTCGTTGATCATCGGGATCATTGGCGAACAAAGCACGCCCACCGGGATGCCTGCGTCGCGCATTACCCGAATCGCCCGCAGCCGTGCCTTGGGGGCCGCCGTGCGCGGTTCCAGGATGCGCTTGAGTTCGTCGTCCAGGCTGGTGAGGCTGATCATCACCCCCACCAGGCGCTGGCGGGCCAACTCGGTCAGCAGGTCGAGGTCGCGCAGGATCAGCGAGCCCTTGGTGATGATCGTCACTGGGTGGCGGTAGCGCAGCAGTACTTCAAGGGTTTGCCGGGTGATCC
Source organism: Pseudomonas sp. NFPP02 (assembly GCF_900119355.1). NCBI lineage: Bacteria > Pseudomonadati > Pseudomonadota > Gammaproteobacteria > Pseudomonadales > Pseudomonadaceae > Pseudomonas > Pseudomonas sp. NFPP02. Next base: position 679,610 of record NZ_FPJI01000001.1, on the reverse strand, counting down.
GGTATTCGCGCTCGATTGGCTGGTACGGATCGGTATTGGAGCCCAGGTTGATCGGCGCACACACGTAGCCCGGCTTGGACAGCTGCTGTTCCAGCACATCGGCCGCATTGCTCTTGGCAATCAATCTGGTTTCAAAGTCCAGCCCGGGCGACATGTCCCAATAGGCATGGCTGGGCCGCGCATAGCAGTAGATGCAACCATGTTCACAACCACGATACGGGTTGATCGACCGATCAAAGGGCAAGTCCGGCGAGTTGTTGCGGGTGATGATGGTCTTGGCCGTTTCGATACGCACTTCGGTGCCTTGGGTCGGCGGCACTTCCTGGTACCAACCGTCGTCCTCGGCCACGCTGACGGTGGGCGCAAAGCGATTATGCAGATTGGTGGCCGTACCCCGGCCACGGGGCGGCAGCGCAGTAGACATGAAAACGCCTCTATACTGTTTTTATATACAGTATCGAGGCGCGAGGTTTCTGACCAGTGCCGTTGGGCGGCCAGCGAACTTATCAGTGCTTTTGCGTCACCTGCCCCAGGTCATCGCCCGAGGTGGTGTGCAGATCGTTTTTGCGCAGGTCCGCCACATCGCTCGCCTTGACCGGCGCGCCCTGGTTGCCCCAGCTGCCACGGATAAAACTGACCACATCCGCCACTTCCTGGTCCGACAGACGCCAGGCGAACGCCGGCATAGTGAAGGTTGATGGCGCCGCATGGGTGGCCGGCAAGGTGCCGCCGTTCAACACAATGTTGATCAACGACGTGGCATCTGCCGTCTGCAACACCGGGTTGCCCGCCAGCGCCGGGAATACCCGCGTATAGCCATGGCCGTCGGTACGGTGGCAGGCCGCGCAGTTGTCGATATACACCGAGGCGCCCGGCTTGCTGTCATCACCCTTCCACAACGCTTGCGCTACCTGTTTGTCGTACTGGTGCGGCTGGTCCTTCGGATCGACTGCCGGCAGGCTCTTGAGGTATCGCGCGATAGCGGTCAGGTCATCTTCGGACATGTACTGCATGCTATGGACGACCACATCGCTCATACCGCCGAACACCGCACTGCGGTCGCTACGACCGGTCTTTAGGAACTGCACCAGCTGCTCTTCGCTCCAGCTGCCGAGGCCATCCTTGTGATCGCCGCGCAGGCTTTTGGCAATCCAGCCTTCCAACGGCGCACTGCCAGAGAGGAAGGCGCTGCCGTCCGTGGCACTCAGGGCTTTTTCCTGCATGGTCAGGGCACGCGGCGTATGGCAGGCGCCGCAATGTCCGAGACCTTCCACCAGGTAGGCACCGCGATCGATCACCGGGTCGGCAGCGGCTTGCGGCTGATGCGCCTCGACTGCCGGGGCAAACATCCAACGCCAGGCCGCCAACGGCCAACGCATGCTCAGGGGCCAGGGAATATCGCTGTCCTTGTTTTCCTGGGCAACCGGTTCGACCCCCTTCATGAAGTACGCATACAGCGCTTGCATATCGCTGTCGCTGACACGTGCATAAGACGGGTAAGGCATCGCCGGGTAAAGCGTACTACCGTTCTTGGCGACACCATGGCGCACGGCCTTGTCGAAATCCTCGAAGCTGTAGTCGCCCAGGCCGGTCTTGTCCGGGGTGATATTGGTGGAGTAGATCACGCCAATGGGCGTTTCCATCGGCAGGCCGCCAGCGAAGGGCTTGCCACCCTTGGCGGTATGGCAGGCGACGCAGTCGCCGGCACGTGCCAGGTATTCACCCTGCTTGATCAGATCGGTTTCGGCGGCGCTGATCGAGCAGCTGCTGAACAGCGCCAGGGAGGCGATAACGAGTGCTTTCATGGTCATCGCTCCTTATGCCTGAACCAGCGGGCCGGGGTTTTTGAGGTACTGCTCGCGAATCGCGCGAGCCGACCAGTAGGTCAACGCTGCCACCAGGCCGGTAGGGTTGTAGCCCAAGCCTTGTGGGAAAGCGGAAGCACCAGGGACAAAGACGTTGTGCACATCCCAGCTCTGCAAGTAGCGGTTCAACGCACTGGTTTTCGGGTCGGTGCCCATGATCGCGCCGCCGTTGAGGTGGGTGGTCTGGTAGGAGGCGGTATTGAAATGCTCACCAACTTTTTTACCCAGCACGGCGATGGCCTTGGGGTTCATGGCCTGGGCCACTTTGCCCATTTTTTCCATCATGAAGCGGTTCATCTTGATGTCGTTTTCTTGCCAGTCGAAGGTCATGCGCAGCAGCGGCAGGCCGTAGGCATCGCGGTAAACCGGGTCCAGATCCAGGTAGTTGCTCCGGTAGGATTGATGGGCACCGTGAGAATCCATTGAGACCTGATGGGTGTAGTAGTCGGCGGTGGCGCGCTTCCAGGCACTGCCCCAGGCTGGCGTACCCGGCGGGTTGGACGTACCGGCAATCGGCCGGCTGCCCGCCTGGTTGACCCACATCGGCGAACCACCCACGAAGCCGTGGGGGCCATGGTCAAAGTTGTCGGCGTTGAAGTCGTCGATGGCCACGCCATTGCCGCCCGCGCCGATAAAGTTGTTGGTGTGGGTGTCCTTGTCGAAGAACGCCTTGATGGTGCCCATGTTCTGGTAGGCGAAGTTGCGGCCTACCACACCCTCGTTGGTAATCGGGTCGTAGGGTTTGCCGATGCCGGACAGCAGCATCAGGCGCACGTTATGGAACTGGAAGGCGCCAAGAATCACCAGGTCGGCCGGTTGTTCACACTCGCGGCCCTGGGCGTCGATGTAGGTCACGCCGGTGGCTTTCTTCTTGGTGCTGTCGAGGTTGACCTTGAGCACGTGGGAATTGGGCCGCAGCTCGAAGTTGGGCACCTGGCGCAAGGCCGGCAGGATGTTCACGTTCGGCGAGGCTTTGGAATACATGTAGCACACGTAGCCACTGCAAAAGCCGCAGAAGTTGCACGGGCCCATCTGCGCACCGTAGGGGTTGGTGTACGGCCCCGACGTGTTGGCCGAAGGCAGGTTGTAAGGTTTGTAACCTACGTCGGTCGCCGCTTTCTGAAACAGCTGGGCGGAGACGGTATTTTTCTGCGCCTCCAGCGGGAACGGGTTGGAGCGATCCGGCGCGTAGGGGTTGCCGCCACGGCCTTCACCGACCAGTTGGCCCTTGACCGTCCAGGCTTGGCCGGAGGTGCCAAAGACTTTTTCCGCATAGTCGAAAAACGGCTCCAGCTCTTCGTAGCTGACGCCGAAGTCCTGGATGGTCATGTCCTTGGGAATGAAGTTCTTCCCGTAGCGCTCTTCGTAATGGCTGCGCATGCGCAGCTCAATTGGATCAACGCGAAAATGCACGCCGGACCAGTGCAGCCCCGCACCACCAACGCCATTGCCCGGCAAGAACGCGCCCAACTGACGATTGGGCAGGGCGACGTCATTCACGCTGTGGCGAATTGTCACCGTTTCTTTGGAGATGTCTTGGAACAGCTTCTTACGCACGCTGTAGGTCAATTCGTCGATGACCTGGGGATAGTTGCCGTCTGGATAAGTGTCCTGCATCGGGCCGCGCTCCAGCGCTACCACGTTGAGGCCCGCTTCTGTCAGCTCTTTGGCCATGATCGCGCCCGTCCAGCCGAAGCCCACAATCACAGCATCCACTTTCTTCATGATGGTCGCCACGTTTACGCCCTCTCGCCGCGAATGGAAACAGCCGGGAAGGGGTATTGCTCGTTGCGTTCCACCCAATCCATGAAATCGGCGCGGGCGCCGGGGAAGCCGATCATGGTCCAGCCGACCATGCCTTTATTACCGCCGTGGATAGGGTCGCAGAAGAAGCCTTCCTTGGTGTTTTGCAGCAAAAGGTTGAAGAACATCTTGGGCGGCACCGCGTCGAAGTGCGCAGCGACTTCACTGCCGCCAGCCTCCAGGCGTCGCAGCATATCGTCTCGGGTAGCGCTGTCTTGCGCAGCAAAAGCCTTACCGTTGAACGCTTTCGACCACGCATCCGTAGCAGCAATGCCGAGGCGATAGATCTCCTTGGGTACCAATTTACTTTGCCAGCCCATCTCCGGCGCCGCATCAGCGTTGAACGGGCCTTGCATGAACCACAGGGCGCCACTGGCGTAAGGGGTGTTCATCTGGCGGTCGATGTATTCCGGCGCGCCAGCTTCCAAGGCACCTGGGCCTTGGGCGTCAGCGGGAATCAAGCGCTCGACGGCGGCGTTGATAAACGCCCATTCCTCGGCCGTGAAATAACTTGGCTCGTAGGCTTTGTCGCTGACCGCGGGTTTGGCCGGCTCGGCCTGGGCCGGTTCCGGCGTGGCCATCAACATCGAACCGCCAAGGCCGCTGCTGGCAACCGTGACCACCGGGATCAAGGTCAAGGATTTGCGTAAAAAGTCACGCCGGGGGTTGTCTTGATCTTGATCAGACATAGGTACACCTCATCATGTGGTCACGGGTTTATCCGCCGCTTCTGGGAGCAGCGTGAAGGCTTTGCCGCTAATTGGATCCAAGCAGACACAGCACAATGGCAAACATTAGTTACAAATGATAGCAGGCTAAGAATTCAGAGGCGTCGATTCGGTGACAAAAACACCGGATCAGATCCCAGGCATCACGATTCTTTGACACGGACCTCACGCCGTATTGACCCGCTTTGAGTGAATCTGCGGCCCATCAGCCACTTCCTAGCTCGGTCACAACGTTCATGTTCAACACACGCTTACTCCTCGTTCTCGGCCTGGCGCTCACGAGCCTGTTCAGCACCGTACAAGCCGATGAGGCTGCGTCGATCCGCTCGCCGGAGTGGGCCCAGCCGGTGGGTAACCAATACAACCTGCACCAGATGACACCCACGCTCTATCGCAGCGCATTGCCGGATGGACATGCGCTGCCGTTATTGCAAAAACTCAAGATCGTTACGGTCATCAACTTCTTGCCAGAATCTGATACGCAGTGGCTCCAGTCCTCTGATATCAAACAGGTGCAGTTGAGCTATCGAACCAACCACGTCGACGATGCCGACGTGCTGGCGGCAATCAGAGCGATTCAGGCAGCAGAGGCCGATGGCCCTGTGTTGATGCATTGCAAGCACGGCGCCGACCGCACCGGCCTGATGGCAGCGATGTATCGGGTGGTGGTTCAAGGGTGGAGCAAGGAGGACGCGCTGAACGAAATGACCTTGGGCGGCTTTGGCAGCAGCAATGGTTTAAAGGATGGCGTTCGCTACATGATGAAAGCCGATGTCGACAAGTTGCGCACAGCTTTGGCGAATGGGGATTGCAGCACCAGCGCCTTTGCGTTGTGCTCAATGAAAGGCTGGATCACCACAACGGGTAAGGAAGAAAAAAAATTGTAGGAGCGAGCTTGCTCGCGAAGAACGTTAACGATAACGCGCGTTTTCCTGGATAAACGCCGCGCTGTTGAGTTCTTCGCGAGCAAGCTCGCTCCTACAGTGAGTGCCGGCTTAGTCTTTTTTCAGCTTCGGGTTCGGGAAGAACTGCACTGCCTGCACCTTAGGATCGGCCGGCGCTTTCAACGCGGTGGTATTGACCCTAGTGCCCAATTCCTTGGGCACCGACAGGCCTTGATCATTCAGCGTATCGGTATACCCGCAGGCCACGCATTCGCGGTGCGGCACGCTGTCTTCGGTCCACATCTTCAACTTGTCCGGCTCGCTGCACGCCGGGCAGACCGCCCCGGCGATAAATTGCTTTTTGGTAATCACAGGCCCTTCACTCATGCTGCCGCGTCCTCACTCAAGCCGCTGTGGCGCAAGAGTGCGTTAATCGATGGCGCGCGTCCGCGGAAATCGACGAACAGCACCATCGGCGCCTGGGAGCCGCCACGGGCCAGGATGGCTTCACGGAAGGCACGGCCGGTCTGGGCGTTGAGCACGCCGTCTTCCTCAAACTTGGAGAACGCGTCCGCCGACAGCACTTCCGCCCATTTGTAGCTGTAGTAACCCGCCGCATAACCGCCGGCGAAGATGTGAGCGAAGCTGTTGGGGAAGCGGTTGTAGGCCGGTGGGCGCATGACCGAGACTTCATCGCGCACGCCTTCAAGTACCTGGGCCACGCTGCGACCATCGCCATGGGTGGCGTGCAGTTCAAAGTCGAACAGCGAGAACTCCAGCTGACGCACCATCATCAGGCCGGACTGGAAGTTTTTCGCCGCGAGCATTTTTTCCAGCAGGTCCTGGGGCAGGGGCTCGCCGGTTTCGTAGTGGCCGGAGATCAGCGCCAGGCCTTCAGGCTCCCAGCACCAGTTCTCCATGAATTGGCTCGGCAGTTCCACCGCGTCCCACGCCACACCGTTGATACCGGATACGCCGGCGTGCTCCACGCGGGTGAGCAGGTGATGCAGGCCGTGGCCGAATTCGTGGAACAGAGTGGTGACTTCATCGTGGGTCAGCAGGGCAGGCTTGCCACTGTCGGCCGGGGTGAAGTTGCACACCAGGTTGGCGACGGGGCTTTGCAGCACGCCATCAAGGGTACGGCGGCGGTCACGGGCACCGTCCATCCAGGCTCCGCCACGCTTGTTGGCGCGGGCATACAGGTCGAAGAAGAAGCGTCCGACGTGCTCGCCGTTCTCCTTGATCTCGAACAAGCGCACATCCGGGTGCCAGGTGTCGAAGCCTTTAAGCTCAGCGATCTCGATGCCGTACAGGCGCTGCACAATGGCAAACAGGCCGCCCAGCACTTTGTCGATGGGGAAGTAGGCGCGCAGCGCTTCCTGGGACACGCTGTAGCGCTGCTCACGCAGTTTTTCGCCGTAGAAACCGCTGTCCCAGCTCTGCAGATCAGCGCAGCCTTGCTCGGCGGCGTAGGCCTTGAGTTGCTGCAGGTCCTGGGCGGCGAACGGCTTGCTGCGCTTGGCCAGGTCGCGCAGGAAGCTCAGCACCTGGTCGCTGGATTCGGCCATCTTGGTGGCCAGGCTCAGCTCGGAGAACGACGCATAACCCAACAATTGGGCCAGTTCCTGACGCAGGTCGAGGATCTGCTCCATCACCGGGCCGTTATCGTTCTGACCGGCATTAGGGCCCTGGTCCGACGCACGGGTGCAGTAGGCGGCGTACACCTCTTCACGCAGGGCACGGTCCTGGGCGTAGGTCATGACGGCGTAGTAGCTGGGGAATTCCAACGTGATCAGCCAGCCGTCGAGGCCCTTGGCCTGGGCGGCGGCAGCCATTTGCGCCTTGGCCGAATCGGTCAGGCCGGCAAGTGTCGCCTCATCAGTGACGTGCTTGGTCCAGGCCTGGGTGGCGTCCAGCAACTGGTTGGAGAATTTGCTGCCCAACTCGGACAGCTTGCTCTGCACCTCGGCGTAGCGTTTTTGCTGCTCCGGCGGCAAATCAATACCCGACAGGCGGAAGTCACGCAGGGAGTGTTCCAGAATGGTTTTTTGCGCCACATCGAAACCGGCAGCTTCCGGGCTGTTGGCCAGGGCTTCGAAGGCCTGGAACAGCTCACGGTTCTGGCCCATTTCGGTGGAGTAGGCGCTCAATGCCGGCAGGCACGCCTCGTAGGCTTCGCGCAGTTCGGCGCTGTTGCACACGGCATTGAGGTGGCTGACCGGGCTCCAGGCCGCGCCAAGGCGATCATTGAGTTCATCCATGGCCAGGACCAGGCCTGCCCACGTCGGATTTTTACCCTGGCTTTGCAGGATCTCTGCGATTGCCACGCGGTTGTCGGCGAGGATCTGTTCGATGGCCGGCTGCACGTGCTCGGCACGGATCGCCGAGAACGGCGGCAGGTCGTAGGACTGCAAAAGAGGGTTGTTCGCGCTCACGGTGGGTACCTTGGCTGAAGAAACATGTAGAACAAAGATGGGGCCATCTTAATTACAATCAACACCCACCGCAGCTATCAGCAGAAGAGAGAGAGGCTATCGTGACCCTTCGCACCTATCAGAACCACACGCCAACCCTCGGCGCCGGGGCGTTTGTCGATATTTCGGCGGTGGTGATCGGCGATGTCGAAATCGGCACTGACAGCTCGGTTTGGCCGCTGACGGTGATTCGCGGCGATATGCACCGCATCCGCATCGGTGCGCGCACCAGCGTGCAAGACGGCTGCGTGCTGCACATTACCCACGCGGGGCCGTTCAATCCTGAGGGTTTCCCGTTGCTGATCGGCGACGATGTAACCATCGCCCATAAGGTCATGCTGCATGGCTGCACCGTGGGTAACCGCGTCCTGATCGGCATGGGCAGTATCGTGATGGATGGCGCCGTGGTCGAAGACGACGTGATCATCGGCGCCGGCAGCCTGGTGCCGCCAGGCAAGAAACTCGACAGTGGTTTTTTGTATGTGGGCAGCCCGGTCAAACAGGTTCGCGCATTGACTGACAAAGAACGCGCCTTTTTCACCTACAGCGCTGCGAACTACGTGAAGCTCAAGGACCTGCACCTGGCTGAAGGATTCGATCAATGACCCTGCATCACCCCACCGTCCTGTTCGACCTGGACGGCACCCTCACCGACCCACGCGAGGGCATTACCCGTTCGATCCAGCACGCCCTGGCCAAACTGGGCATTGATGAGCCCGACCTGACCAAACTCGAACACTTCATCGGCCCGCCCTTGCTGCAGGCGTTCATGCAGTTTTACGCCTTCGACGAGGCCAAGGCATGGGAGGCGGTGAATTTCTACCGTGAGCGCTTCAAGGTCACCGGCCTGTACGAAAACCGCGTGTTCGACGGCGTCATGCCGTTATTGGAAGAGTTGAACAGCCAAGGGCGTCAGCTGTACGTAGCCACCTCCAAACCGTGGGAATTTGCCCGCGAGATTGCGCGGCATTTCGACTTTGCCAAGTACTTCAAGGTGATCTACGGCAGCGAACTGGACGGCACGCGTACCAACAAGGTCGAGTTGATCGCGCATTTGATGCGTGAGGAACGGCTGGACCCGGCCACCACCTTGATGATCGGTGATCGCAAGCATGACCTGATCGGCGCACGCAGTAATGGGCTGGATTCGGCCGCCGTGGGGTATGGGTTTGGTAGTTTTGAAGAGCTGAGTGCCGAGGCACCGACCTGGCATTTCGAGACGCTGGACCAGATGCATCAGGCGTTTTTGCAGAGGTCTTAAGAGCGATTTCGCAGGCAAGCCAGCTCCCACAGTTGACCGCATCCTCATGTTGAAAATCGGTCAACTGTGGGAGCTGGCTTGCCTGCGAAGATGCCCTAACGACCAACCGTCTCCAACTGCCTCAACGCCGCTTTACGCTGCTCCACCGGCAGCCCACCCAACTTCTCCACCGCCGCATAAAACCTCACCCAATCCCCGCCTTCCCGCGCAAACAACGCCGCAAACGCCGGCACCCATTGGTCATACAACCCAAACGGCAAAAGCCGCGCGTTATTCATCGGCTGGTTAATCCAGGCGTCATAACGCTTGTCACCACCCCATTGGCTATCACGCAGGTGCCGGTATTCACTACGCAACTGCTCGAATTGCGCCGCTTTGGCCCGGCGCATCGCGTCCGCTGCCAACGGCTGCGCGTACAACGCCTCCAGGCGTCTACGGGTATCGAGAATCAGCCGGATAAATTGATCGCGTTGCTTCAACGCCGCATCGCCGACAGGCGCCAGGCCCCGCGCCGCACGCCATTGGCGCGTGCCCTCCTGCTCGACAAAACTGGCATAGGACTCGTTGAACTCGGTGTCATCCTTCACGTAGAAGCGCTGGTGGGCCAGCTCATGGAAAATCAGCGTGGCAAGGCGCTCATCGCCCCAGCTCATCATCGAGCTCATGATCGGGTCGTTGAACCAGCCCAGGGTGGAGTAGGCCTCCACGCCGCCGATCGACACATCCATGCCCTGTTGCCGCAACAGCGCCGCCTCGCCCCGGGCCGCACCTTGGTTGTAGTAGCCGCGATAGGCGACGCAACCGGCGATGGGAAAGCAATGGTTCTGGGGTGACAGAGAAAATTCCTGCGTGGCGAAGACATTCCAGACCACATAGGGTCGGCCGATATCGGCATAGAGTCGGTAACTTTGATTGTCCGGCAGGTGCAGATGTTCACTGGCAAAGGTTCGAGCTTTCTGCGATTGAGCCAGATGCTCGCGCAGCAGTGGCGGGCGAGCAGGGTCGGCGATGACCTCGGCAACCGGCTCCCGTGCCCGCAACAGGTGCCACTGGCCACTCGCCAACTGGCTGTAATAACTGACACTGGAGCAGCCGCTGAGCAGCAAAACCATCAGTCCTGGAAGAAAACGCCTGATCATGCACTGACTGCTCCTGGGTGATGGGTTCGCCAGACTATCGCGCTTGCAGGGGATTTTTCCACGGCGTGGCGTGTTTATACTCAAGCCTCTTCTCGTGTTGAGTACTTGCCATGCGCCCGCTCTTGCTTCCCGTCGCCGCTGTATTCCTCAGCGCTTGCGCCTCGACCCCCATCCCCCCCGTGGACCCGCAGCAGGCCTGGGTCGATTTCACCACGCCGACACCGGGTTCCAAGTTGGTAATGGCTCAGCGCCTGGACGGGAAAAACCTCGACGACGGGCGCTTTTTTCAAATGCCTCCCGGCCCTCACGAGCTGATGGTGCGCTTTGACTTTGAAGTGCCCGCTGGCGGCGGCCTGGGTGGCCTCAGCCAGATGATGTATCGCACCTGCTTCATGACGCTGCAGTACGACCACTTTCAGGCCGGCCAGCGCTATGTGCTGGAAGGGCGCTCACTGGCGTTCACGCCCAACATCCGGCTGTACGACTCAACCCGCCAACTATTGGCCGAAGAGCGCAGCGTGAACTGCATCTGAGTCAGTCGTTGTTCTTTTGATAGATGATGCGCTTGGTGCCGTTTTCGCATGAGCCGACAATCATGGCTTCGTCATGGTTCTTGGCTTCTTCGGCGGTGATGATTTCCAGGGTGTAGGACGGAATCGCCTTGGCCTGGATCTTCACTTCGATTTCTTTCCTGAGCTCTTCACAATCTTTTGGCGCGGCCACGGCCGAAGTGGCCAATACACCGCAGATGATTGCCAAGGCAAAACGTTTCATGTGTGGAGCTCCCTGAATGCGCTGCGCACGAGTGTGCGCCTAGGCTGCATGGGCTATTCGACCACATTTTGCGAACACGAGTTCTGATTTAACGCAGAACTAAACATGTGGGAGCGGGCTCGCTCGCCAATACGAAGTGTCAGCCACTGAAGATATCGGCTGATCCACCGCATTCACGAGCAAGCCCGCTCCCACATAAGATGACTGCTGTGTCAGTTGACCAGCGTGGCATCCAAGGTGATGGTCGCATTCAGCACCTTGGACACCGGGCACCCTTCCTTGGCCTTTTTGCTCAGTTCATCGAACTGCGCCTGGCTCGCGCCTGGGATTTTGGCTTTCAGGATCAGATGCACTGCTGTAATCGCAAAGCCGCCCTCGACCTGGTCCAGAGTCACTTCGGCCTGGGTGTCGATGCTGTCAGCCTTGAGCCCGGCGTCGCCGAGAATCATGGAAAACGCCATGGAGAAACAGCCGGCATGAGCCGCGCCGATCAATTCTTCAGGGTTGGTACCCTTGCCGCCCTCGAAACGGGCCTTGAAGCCGTAAGGCGCTTCGCGCAGCACGCCGGTTTCGGTGGAAATGGAGCCCAGGCCAGTCTTCAGGTCGCCTTCCCAATGCGCGGATGCCTTTTTAACGATACTCATAGCTTTCTCCTCGAACGGTGGTTTTGCGTCGGTAAGGGTTCTGAGGATAGACGTCAAAACAAAGTTCATTCGTAAGAGAAACCTAGCAATTCAGTAGGAAATTTCAGAGCTACCTATTGAATCTCGGGTATATGCCCTCATTGCATAGAGCATGCACATGAAGCGGCAGGTTTTGGTTCGTCTAGAAAGCCTGCGCCCCCATTGGAGAAGCAGGCTTATGAAATCGCTGTCCGACGTAAAGTTCTCGACCCTCGACCTGGTGCCCGTACGCGCCAACGGCAGCCCGGCGCAGTCGCTGCGCAATTCCCTGGACCTGGCCCAGCATGTGGAGAAGTTCGGCTACCACCGTTTCTGGGTAGCTGAGCACCACAATATGGACGGCATCGCCAGTTCGGCCACCTCGGTACTGCTCGGTTACCTGGCAGGCGGCACCTCGACCATTCGCGTGGGGTCTGGCGGGGTGATGTTGCCAAACCACGCGCCACTGGTGATCGCCGAGCAGTTCGGTACGCTGGAAAGCCTCTACCCCGGTCGTATTGACCTGGGCCTGGGGCGCGCGCCCGGTTCCGACCAGATGACCGCCCGCGCCCTGCGCCGTGAACGCTCCGGCAGTGCCGATGACTTCCCCGAAGATGTGGCCGAGCTGATGGCCTACCTCGGCCCGCGTACGCCCGACCAACGGGTTATCGCGGTACCGGGCACCGGCACCAATGTGCCGGTGTGGCTGCTGGGTTCAAGCCTGTTCAGCGCACAATTGGCCGGTGAGCGTGGCTTGCCTTACGCCTTCGCCTCCCATTTCGCACCGCGCTTGATGCATGAGGCAATTCGCGTGTATCGCAATCACTTCAAGCCTTCAGCCGTACTGGACAAGCCCTACGTGATGCTCGGCATTCCGCTGGTGGCGGCCGACACCGATGAGCAGGCCGATTACCTGGCCACATCGGTGTACCAGCGCATCCTCGCTTTGATGCGCGGCCAGAGCCTGGTGCAGCGCCCTCCAGTAAAAACCATGGACGGCCTGTGGTTGCCCCATGAAAAAGATGCGGTCGGTAGCTTCCTCGGCTTGGCCATGGTGGGCAGCCCGGCGAAGATTCGCGGCAAGTTGGAGGTGTTGATCGAACAGACCGGTGCCGATGAGCTGATTTTTACCAGTGACCTGTATGAGCACGCCGACCGGATTCATTCCTACGAGCTGCTTGCACAAGTAATGAAGGGCTGAATGGTCAAACGATATACCTGTGGCGAGGGAGCTTGCTCCCGCTGGAGTGCGCAGCGCTCCCATTTTTTTGGGGCCGCTACGCAGCCCAGCGGGAGCAAGCTCCCTCGCCACAGGTGCGTCGCTTATACAGCACGAGGTTAGCCGCGCTTGTAGGCAATTTCCTTGGTGCCACCTTCGCAGGTGCCAACTACTTTCTGGTCACTTGGCGTAGCACCTTTGTCCACCACTTCCAGCGAATACCCCGAAGCACCCTTGGCGTCGATTTTCGCTGCGATTTCGCTTTTCAGCTCTTCACAAGGCTTGCCCGCCGCCATAGCGGTACCCGCAATGCTCAACAACCCTACCGCTAACAGAAACTTCTTCATCCGTTACTTTCCTTGCGCTGATCAAAAAGAGCGTGCCGACGCTCATCGCGTCGGCACCCGTTGTTTGTAGCGCAGGTTATGGCAATCGGCCAGCGGGCAAAGTTCAACTCTGCCGATCAACTACTGGCAATGCGGAATCCCACTTTGAGCGTGACCTGGAAGTGCGCAGCCTTGCCATCTTTGATGTGACCACGGGTTTCGGTCACCTCAAACCACTCCAGATGCTTGATGCTTTTGTTGGCTTCAGCCAGGGCATTGTTGATCGCGTCTTCGATGCTGGTGGTGGAAGAGCCTACCAGTTCGACTTTCTTGTACGTGTGATGATCACTCATGGCGTTTCTCCTTTAGGTCGTCAATCAAGACTAGCAGCGAATGTGCGTACTGCTTCAGGCGACCGTTGGGAGGCGAAAGTTCAGAATTACTGCACTTTCTGAAACCGGCGCAGTCGGTATCTACACACGCCACTCAATCACTTCAGGAGATGTCCACATGGCCAACACTTCTTTACGCAAAGCGTCGCTGGAAAGCATGGAAGCCGAGATTTCGAGCCTGCTCAAATCGCTGGAGAGCCTCAAGGACGACGCGTCCGATGAGTCGCGCAAAACGCTGAAGGCCTTGAAAAGCAATGCCGAGAACGCCCTCAAGCACTCTCGCCACCTGATCAGCGACGCCTACGAAGAAAGCAAAGTCAAAATCCGCGAAACCAGCGCTGCCACCCGTGACTACGCACAAGAGCACCCCTGGACGACCGCCGGTGTCGCCGTTGGCGCGCTGGGCCTGCTGGCGGCTTATCTGCTGTGCAAACGCGGTGACTGATTGACCGGTTACATCGGTTGACGCAACAGCTCAGCCTTGAGCCATTGCGCCAACTGCCGGGCGCGCCCGTCTGCGGCGCGCTTGGGTAGCCACAACGCCAGGTGCGCCGGGGTTTCACTGAACCCCCAAGGCGCCACCAAGCGACCCGCTCGCAGGTCCTCTGCCACCAGCGGTTCTGGCGCAATTGCCACGCCCAACCCGGCAACCGCCGCTTCCAGCAGATAATACAAATGCTCAAACCCCTGGCCGAGTTTCAGCGCGCCGGGCTCTAGGCCGTGTTGCCGTGCCCAACTGGGCCAGGCTTGCGGACGTGAGGTGGTGTGAAGCAAGGGTTGCTCCAGCAGATCCGACGCTGGGGCCTGACGCAGTTGTTCAAAACCGGCGAAGCGGGGGCTCAAGACCGGGCCGATGCGCTCGCTGGCCAGCTCATACACCTGCATATCCGCCGGCCACGGCGGCTCAGCGAATACCAGCAAGGCATCCAGCCCCGGGCGGCGCGGGTCCAGATCGCCTTCGCCTGCCGACAGGTGCAAGCGTAAATCCGGCAAGTCAGCATTCAACCGCCCCAGCCGAGGGATAAACCAACGCGCCAGCAAGCTGCCTGAACAACCAAGAACGAAGGGCGCGTCAGCGCCGCGTTGGGTGAGCTCGGCGCACACGTCGCGCAACCGCTCGAAAGCCTCGCTGCTGGCATCTCGTAGCCTGACGCCGGCATCTGTGAGTTTAAGGCCGCGCCCATCCTTGATGAATAGGCTCACGCCCAAGTGCTCCTCCAGCACTTTCAACTGGCGGCTGACCGCACCATGGGTCACGTGCAATAGCTCCGCAGCCTGGCTGACGCTGTTAAGGCGAGCGGTGGCTTCAAAAGCGCGCAGGGCGTTGAGGGGAGGAAGGTCGCGGCTCATCTGTGAGTTTTCCTGACAGGTTGCGGCGATCTTATCGGTTTTCAGGCCAAGGCGTCACGAGTAGAGTGACCGTCATTGCCTTTAAACACATTTTTCCTGGAGCGTCCCATGACTCAGTCCCAGACCGATCTACGCAACGGCCCTGACGCCAACGGCCTGTTTGGTGCGTTCGGCGGCCGCTACGTCGCTGAAACCCTGATGCCGTTGATTCTCGACCTGGCCCGTGAATACGAAGCGGCGAAGGTAGATCCGGCGTTTAACGAAGAATTGGCCTACTTTCAGCGCGATTATGTCGGGCGCCCAAGCCCGCTGTATTTTGCCGAACGCCTGACCGAGTTCTGCGGCGGCGCCAAGATCTACCTCAAGCGCGAAGAGCTCAACCACACCGGCGCGCACAAGATCAACAACTGCATCGGCCAGATCCTGCTGGCCCGGCGCATGGGCAAGAAACGCATCATCGCCGAGACCGGCGCCGGCATGCACGGCGTGGCCACCGCAACCGTGGCGGCGCGCTTTGGCCTGCAATGCGTGATCTATATGGGCACCACCGACATCGAGCGCCAGCAGGCCAACGTGTTCCGCATGAAGCTGCTGGGCGCCGAGGTCATCCCCGTGGTCGCCGGCACCGGCACCCTCAAAGACGCCATGAACGAAGCCCTGCGCGACTGGGTAACCAATGTCGACAGCACCTTCTACCTGATCGGTACCGTGGCCGGGCCACACCCATACCCGGCGATGGTGCGCGACTTCCAGGCCGTGATCGGCAAGGAAACCCGCAGCCAGCTGCAAGCCCAGGAAGGCCGCCTGCCGGACAGCCTGGTGGCGTGCATCGGCGGCGGTTCCAACGCCATGGGCCTGTTCCACCCATTCCTGGATGACACCAGCGTCGAGATCATCGGTGTTGAAGCCGCAGGCCATGGCATCGAAACCGGCAAGCACGCTGCCAGCCTCAACGGCGGCGTACCGGGCGTGCTGCACGGCAACCGCACCTTCCTGCTGCAGGACGACGACGGCCAGATCATCGACGCCCACTCGATTTCCGCAGGCCTGGACTACCCCGGCATCGGCCCGGAACACGCCTGGTTGCATGACATCGGCCGCGTCCAGTACACCTCGGTAACGGACGACGAAGCCCTGCAAGCCTTCCACAAATGCTGCCGCCTGGAAGGGATCATTCCGGCACTGGAAAGCGCCCACGCCCTGGCTGAAGTATTCAAGCGCGCGCCAAACTTGCCCAAAGATCACCTGATGGTGGTCAACCTCTCGGGCCGTGGCGACAAAGACATGCAGACCGTGATGCACCATATGGAACAGTCCAAGCAGGAGAAACACTGATGAGCCGCCTGCAAACCCGCTTTGCGCAACTTAAAGAACAAAATCGCGCCGCCCTGGTGACCTTCGTCACCGCTGGCGACCCCGGCTATGACACCTCGCTGGCGATCCTCAAGGGCTTGCCGGCCGTCGGCGCCGATGTGATCGAGCTGGGCATGCCCTTCACCGACCCGATGGCCGATGGCCCGGCCATCCAGCTGGCCAATATCCGCGCACTGGCCGCCAAGCAGAACCTGTTGAAAACCCTGCAGATGGTTCGCGAGTTCCGCCAGGACAACGACGACACGCCGCTGGTGTTGATGGGCTATTTCAACCCGATCCACAAATACGGCGTGTCGCAGTTCATTGCCGATGCCAAGGCAGCTGGCGTCGACGGCCTGATCGTGGTGGACATGCCCCCCGAGCACAACGGCGAGCTATGCGACCCGGCCCAGGCCGCAGGTATCGACTTTATCCGCCTGACCACGCCGACTACCGATGACGTGCGCCTGCCTACTGTGCTCAATGGCAGCTCCGGGTTTGTGTATTACGTGTCGGTCGCCGGTGTCACCGGGGCGGGTGCCGCCACCCTGGAACACGTCGAAGAAGCCGTGGCCCGCCTGCGCCGCCATACCGACCTGCCGATCAGCATCGGCTTTGGTATCCGCACACCCGACCAGGCAGCGGCCATCGCACGCTTGGCGGACGGGGTGGTAGTGGGTTCGGCGCTGATCGATCACATCGCCACGGCCAAGAACGACCAGCAAGCCATTGATGGCGTGCTGACCCTGTGCGCAGCGCTGTCAGAAGGTGTGCGCAACGCACGCAAGTAAGTTGCACGGCGCAACGACCGCAGCTTATACGCTAGGCTTCAAAAGAGGTGGGCATGTCGCCCACCTCCTTTTTTAATGCACTTCGTGCCCTTTGCCGTCTAACCACCTTCGCAAGCCCCGCAGTCCTTGCCCCTCGGTCGTTAAGTTAGCCGCATCAGAAGTCATTCTTGGCTCTCAGGAGTACATCATGGCATTTGATCTCGTCACCGTTTCAGACCGTCGTCACTCAACCCTGCAAAAGGGTTTCAATCTGCGCTGGCCCTTGGGCAATGTGCAGGGCCAGTCTTCGCCCAATGGCGCCAACCTGATTTACCTTTGCCGCAGCCCGCAAGACATCATGGACGCCGCCGCCCAGGCATTGGCCCTGCCCAATGGACGCATCACCGTACGCAGCGGCGGTCATTGCTACGAAGGGTTTGTCGCCAACAAGATGCCCGACAGCCCGAATGAGGTGCTGTCGATCCTGGATATCAGCGCGCTGAACCGAGTGATCTACGATGCCAACGGCCAGATCGGTTCCGAGCTGAACCCCACGCAGCCCTTTCGCTACCGCTTTCGCCTGGAGGCCGGCGGCCAGAACTGGGACGCCTATGGCGCGTTGTACAAGCTGGCCAACAAAACCTTGCCCGGCGGCTCATGCTATAGCGTGGGCCTGGGCGGGCACATTTGCGGTGGCGGCTATGGGCTGCTGTCGCGCAAGTATGGACTGGTGTGTGACTGGCTCAGCGGGGTCGATATCCTGGTGCCTGACAGCCAAGGCAAAGGGCTAGAACCGCGCCATGTCAGCAGGGACAGCACCCAACAGGACGAGTTGGACCTGTTCGCCGCGTGCTGCGGTGCGGGGGGTGGTCAATTCGGCATTATCACCAGCTATTACTTCAAGGACCTGCCACCGGCCCCCAAAGAAGTACTGTGGCTGGTGTTGGAATGGGATTGGTCAGTACTGACCCAGGATGCACTTAACAATCTGCTGGTGGCTTACCAGCGATGGTTCGCCAGTCATCAGAGCAACCCGGACACCTGGGGCCTGGCGACCAAACTGGAAATGCGCCACGAGCACACAGGCAATATCACCTTGGGTATCCATTATGTGGACAAGGAGGGTGAGCTGAACGACCGTGCGCCCTTCGATGATTTTGTCGACAAGATGCTCACGGCCATCGGCTTACCTGCCACCGAGTCGCTGGTGCCATTTCATGTGGTCCATTTGCCGCCCGGCACAGCCGGCGGGCGCCCCATCGACTCAGTCTCATCCGCCCAGGCTGCGGCGCGGCGCCTGGAATGGCTGGTGTGCCAGCAAACATTGAATGGTTCGGGAGACAATCAGCGTGGGCGCTATAAATCGGCCTATCAGAAAGGTGAGTTCAGCCCCCAAGTGCTACAGGCCATCTGGACTACCCTGACCTGGCCGGACCCTGACAACCACCTGACACAAAGCCTGATCCAGATTCAGTCCTTCGGCGGCCAGATCAACGCCGCCAGCGCGCCCGTGCGCAAGGAGTCGTCTGCCGCCCAGCGTTCGTCCTTCCTCAAGTGGCAACCGCAGTGTTACTGGCACGACGACAGCGCGGCCGCGGATCAAGCCCATGCCGACTGGATCCGAGGGCTGTACGTCAATGCGTTTGCCGATGCGCAAGGCGTACCGCTCAACAATGCGTTCGAAGGCTGCTACATCAATTACCCCGACCTCGATATGACCTACACAGGCGGTAATCCGGCCAACGGCAAAAACCCCCAGTGGTACAAAATCTTCTTTCCCGATCTGATGATCGAAAGCCGCTTGCGCCGTACCAAGCAGCGCTGGGACCCGCACAATATATTTCGCAACGAGATGTCGGTGCCGTAGAACGAAAAAAGGGCGACCCGAAGGTCGCCCTTTTTACAACTCGATCCGCTCGACTTTGCCGACCAGCAATATGTAGGAAAGCGCGCCGAGCAGCGCCAGGACCGCAATGTAGGTAATGGCCGGCGCAAATGACGAGCCACTGGCCAGAAAGCCAATCACGATAGGCGTGGCAATTGCCGCCAGGTTGCCGATGAAGTTGAACACCCCGCCGGTCAGCCCCAACAGACGGGCAGGCGCCAGGGTCGACACCAGCGACCAGGTGATCGACGCCAGGCCATTGCCGAAAAACGCCACCGCCAGAAACGCGATGACCCACCCCGTCGAGTCCACATAGTTGGCCCCGATGATCGCCGTGGAAATCAGCAGCCCACTGATGATCGGCAACTTGCGCGCAAAGCCCACCGATGCCCCACGGCGAATCAGCCAATCGGAAAACACCCCAGAACACAGCACGCCCACAAACGCGGCCAGGAACGGCAAGGAGGCCAGCAAGCCAGACTGGATAAAGTCCATGCCGCGATATTTCACCAGGTACGTCGGGAACCAGGTCAGGAAGAACCACAGCGTGGAGTTCAGGCAAAACTGGCCCAGGTAGATGCCCCACAGCTTGCGTTTGCTCAGCACGATGCCGAGGTCGGTCCAGCTGAAGGGTGCCTTGACGGTTTTAGCCTGCATGTCCACCAGCCCGCCACCGTCGCGGATCAGTTGGATTTCGGCTTCGTTGGCGCCTTTGAAATCTTTGGGCTCGCGGTACACCGCGTACCAGATCGCGGCCCACAGGATGCCGACGCCCCCGGTCACCACAAACACCATGTGCCAGCCGTACTGGTGCTGCAGCCACGCCAGCACCGGGGTGAGGAACGCCAGGCCGACGAATTGCCCGGAGGTATAGACGCCGATAGCCGTGGCGCGCTCGCGCTCGGGAAACCAGGTGGTGACCACACGGCTGTTGATGGGATAGGCCGGCGCCTCCAACGCGCCCACGGCCATGCGCAGCACGAACAGCGCGATAAAGCTGGCGGCGAAACCGAGCATCACGGTGGCAATCGACCACAGCAGCAGGGCGGCCGTGTAGAGAATGCGCGGCGGCACCCGGTCTACCAGCCAGCCACCCGGGATTTGCATGGCGGCGTAGGTCCAGCCGAAGGCAGAAAAAATCAGCCCGACTTGCACCGGATCGATCCCCAGCTCGCTGGTCAGCGCGGGCGCAGCAATCGACAGGTTGCTACGGTCGAGGTAGTTGATGACCACGGTGATGAACAGCAGCACCATGATGAAAAAGCGCTTTCTGCTAGGCGTGACTAAAGAAGCCTGCCCGGTGAGGGATTCAGGGTGCATGGGGGTGCCTCTTTTTATATTTGTTGAGGAAGGAACGCGCTCAATGTGGGAACTGGCTTGCCTGCTCCCACATTTTTTAGCGCGTTTCAATCAGGTGGAAATCACCACTCGGCAAAACTGCCATCGGCATGGCGCCAGATCGGATTGCGCCAGCGATGGCCGATGGCCGCGCGCTCAACCACATACTCCTCGTTGATCTCAATGCCCAGACCTGGGCCGTTGGGGATCTTCACAAAGCCCTGGTCATAGTCGAATACGCCTGGATCACGCACATAGTCGAGCAGATCGTTGCTTTCGTTGTAGTGAATACCCAGGCTCTGCTCCTGGATAAACGCGTTGTAGCAAACCGCATCCAGCTGCAGGCATGCCGCCAAGGCAATCGGGCCCAGCGGACAGTGCAGGGCCAGGGCCACGTCGTAGGCTTCTGCCATGTTGGCGATCTTGCGGGTTTCGGTGATACCACCTGCGTGGGAGGCGTCCGGCTGGATAATGTCGACGTAGCCTTCGCTGAGCACCCGCTTGAAATCCCAGCGCGAGAACAGGCGCTCACCCAAGGCGATCGGCGTACTGGTCAGCGGGGCCAGTTCTTTCAGCGCTTCGTAGTTTTCGCTGAGCACCGGCTCTTCAATGAACATCAGTTTGTACGGGTCGAGCTCTTTCATCAGCACCTTGGCCATCGGCTTGTGCACGCGGCCATGGAAGTCGACGCCAATACCCACGTTAGGGCCGACCGCATCGCGCACAGCAGCGACGTTGGCCAGGGCCAGGTCGACTTTTTCGAAGCTGTCGACAAACTGCAATTCTTCGGTGCCATTCATTTTCACGGCTGTGAAGCCACGGGCCACCGCCTCTTTGGCGGCACGGGCAGTATCGGCGGGGCGGTCACCGCCGATCCATGAGTACACACGGATCTTGTCACGCACCTGTCCGCCCAGCAGATCGCTGACCGACACACCGAGGGCCTTGCCCTTGATGTCCCACAACGCCTGGTCGATGCCGGCGAGGGCGCTCATGTGCACCGCGCCGCCTCGGTAGAAGCCGCCGCGATAGAGCACGGTCCAGATATCTTCGATATTGCGAGGGTCTTTGCCGATCAGGTAGTCGGACAGTTCTTCGACGGCGGCGGCCACCGTATGAGCACGGCCCTCGACCACAGGCTCACCCCAGCCGGTCACACCCTGGTCGGTTTCGACCTTGAGGAAGCACCAGCGCGGCGGAACGATAAAGGTCGTCAGTTTGGTGATTTTCATCTCTTGTCTCTCTTATAGATGCAGCGCCTGTGGGAGCGGAATATGCTCTCAGCTCAGGGCTTTCCAGGCGGCGACATAAGCCTGGGCACGGCTCGCAACCTGATCCACTGTCATGCCCGGCTTGAACAGCCCGGAACCCAATCCGAAGCCCTTGGCGCCGGCGTCGGTAAACACCTGCATGTTGTCCGGGGTAATGCCGCCCACCGGCAGCAGCAACGTGCCCGCCGGCAATACCGCCAGCCATGCCTTGATCACTGAAGGGCCCATCTGCTCGGCCGGGAACAGCTTCAACACATCGGCGCCTTCGGCCAGTGCGGCAAAGGCTTCGGTAGGCGTGGCTACCCCAGGCGACAAGTACAGGCCCGCCGCTTTGGCGGCACGCAGCACCTTGGCATCGCTGTGGGGCATGACGATCACCTGGCCTCCGGCCGCCTTGACCTGTTCGACCTGCTCAGGCGTCAACACCGTGCCGGCACCGATCAGGCAATCGGCGGGCAAGCTGTCGCGCAGGGTACGGATACTGGTGTAGGGGTCTGGCGAGTTGAGCGGCACTTCGATCACGCGAAAACCCGCGTCGTACAGCACCTGGCCGACCGCCTGGGCTTCGTCGGGGCGTAGGCCGCGCAGGATGGCGATCAAACCGTTTTGTGCGAGTGCTTGCTTGAGCATGTCAGGCCTCCAGTACAGGTCGAATGAGCCCGGCGGCTTGCGCCAGTTGCCACAGGCCACGCTCGGTGGCTTCTTGCGCCAGGCTGACGTGGGCAAATCCGCAAAGGGCGAGGGCGCGTTGATAGCGGGCGCAAAGTGCAGCAGCGCCGACCAGGATGATCGGCTGATGTTTGGCCGAATCTGGCAAGCCGGCGAGCTCATGTCCGATGAGCAGGCCAGACAGGTAATCGGGTTGCTGGTCGGGCGCCAGCTGCGCGGTGAGCCCAAGGGTACGGGCACTGAACAGGGTCGAAAGCACGCCACGCTGGCCATCGTTGGACAGCGCTACGCGCACGCCTTGATCAAACGCCTCGGCCTGGAACTGCTCGCTCGCTTGTTGGGTGCGCCCCAGGATGCTGTGCTTGCTCAACACCGCAAACACTTCGCCGGTCATGAAGGTATCGAAATGGGTAATGCGGCCTTCCACCACCTCGACCCACTTGGAATGGCTGCCGGGCAGGCCGATCAACACCTGGGGCCCAAGCCCTTGCAGTACGCCGAGCACTTGGGTTTCTTCGCCACGCATGACATTGGGCAGACCCACTTGCTCGATCACCCCCGGCACGATATGCACCTGCACCCCACGCAGGCTGCGTATGCCATGCAACGCCTGGCCGAGACTGGCGACATCCACCGGCGTGCTGCGATAGGCCGCCTCGCTCCAACCCTGTGCGCTGCCGACCATGCCGCAAGCGATTACCGGCAGCCCGGGCTGGGCATCAAGCCAATCGCCGCAGGCGCTATCGAACGCCAGTTCAAAGCCGTCAGTGCATAGCACACCGGCTATTTCCCGGGGCTCTGTGGGCAAATGCATGATGCCCCAGGCTTGCGAGCGCTGTTCCAGCACAACGCCCGCGGGGCCGAGTTTGTAAGCACGAAGGGAGCTGGTCCCCCAATCGAGCGCGATCAATTGCGCCTGCATCGCTTCACCTGAAATGAGTGGGTGCTGAAAAAAGCAGATGGGCGAATATAAACCTAGGGAGCGAAATATCTCAATATATAAATATCAATCCCATATAATGAGACAAGACAAGATAAATCCTACAACCATTCTTGTTTTTACTTAGGGAAGGCCGCGGATTTATCGGGTAAGGAAGGTTAAAAAATCGACAAGTCCAGCTCGCGCATCGCGCCCATCCAGATGGCGTAATCGGTGTGGTCCTTGAGGTCGTCACCGGTTTCAGGGTGCAGGAACACCACCAGACCATTGCGATGCAGCGCCAGCCACGGCAACACCACACCGATATATTCCGGCTCGAACGCCAGCTGGCAACTCCAATCCGGGTGCGGGCCCACGGGCCGCTCGTGCACACGGCCCATGCGCAGCGGGAACAACTTGGCGGCGTCCTCACAGAGCGTGCGCGCCTGCTCAATCGTGCTGGCGTCGAAGTAGATATGGGCGTGGTAGCCCTTGATACGTTGCATGACTGACTCCGGTTCCACTGTGGGCCGATCCTAGACCGCAATCGACGGCAGGGCCAGCCCGGTCAACGAGTGCGCACTGTTGGCCTGTTCCGCCACAAGCCACTCGACAAAGCGGTCCACCAACTGTCCGCGGCGTTTGCGCTGGGGTTGCACCACGTAATAGCCCAAGCGCGAGATCACCGTGGAGCTGATCGGCCGGCACAGCCAATTCTGCTCCAGCAGGTTATCCACCAGGTGGCGCCAGCCGATGGCGACGCCCTGGCCGGCAATCGCGGCCTGGATCAGCAAGGTGTAGTTGTCGAAGCGCAATTGCCCCGGGGTCGGCGCAGCCGTGATACCCAGTTCGCGGAACACGCCGTTCCAGTCAAACCATTGGCTGTTGTTTTCCTGGCGCAGGTGCAGCAACGGGCAGTCTTGCAAGGTCGGCACCGTCAGGGGCGCGACCTGCTCCTTGAGCCACTGTGGGCTGCACACCGGGAACACTTCCTCATTGAACAACCACAGGCTCTCGCCCTGCTTGAAACGGCCATCGCCGAACAGCACCGCCACATCAATATCGCTGCGCAGGGTGGCCGGGTTGCGCTCACTGGTGACCAGGCTGACATCCACCTGCGGGTTGGCCTGGTGAAAACGATGCAGGCGTGGCATCAGCCAATAGGCGGCGAAGGCAAAGTCGGTGGCGACTTGCAGCACTTCATGCTGGCTTTGTTGAGTGATGGCGCCGAGCCCCTGGTTGATGTTCTGCAGGCCGCCTTGCACATGCTCGAACAGCAGGGCACCGGCGTCAGTCAGTTCGATGCCGCGGTAAATGCGATCAAACAGGCGGATCGCCAGTTGCTCTTCAAGGCGTTTGATTTGCTGGCTGACCGCCGGTTGGGTGGTGCCCAGCTCCATCGCGGCCGCGGTGAAACTGCGATGACGCGCCGCTGCCTCAAAGGCGCGCAGCAAATCGAGAGAGAGGTCACCCAGCGCTTCATACATAAGCTCAACTTATCCTAGTCATTGCTGCTCATGGGCTTTACCCCATAATTCATGGGCCGCATGCTCATTGGCATAAACACTGCCTATGGAATGCCGAGAAACCATGAAGCGCAAGAACATTCTTTTCATCATGGCCGATCAGATGGCCGCGCCGATGCTGCCGTTCTACGGGCCTTCCCCGATCAAGCTGCCCAACCTCAGCCGCCTGGCGGCACAAGGCGTGGTGTTCGACGCCGCCTATTGCAACAGCCCGCTGTGCGCACCGTCGCGCTTCACCTTGGTCAGCGGCCAGTTGCCGAGCAAGATCGGCGCCTACGACAACGCCGCCGATTTCCCCGCCGATGTGCCGACCTATGCCCACTACTTGCGCCGCCTGGGCTACCGCACCGCACTGTCGGGCAAGATGCACTTCTGCGGCCCCGACCAGTTACACGGCTATGAGGAGCGCCTGACCAGCGACATCTATCCCGCCGACTACGGCTGGGCAGTGAACTGGGATGAGCCAGACGTACGCCCTACCTGGTATCACAACATGTCCTCGGTGCTGCAAGCCGGCCCGTGCGTGCGCACCAACCAGCTGGATTTCGACGAAGAGGTGGTGTTCAAGGCCCAGCAATATCTGTTCGACCATATCCGTGAGGAAGGTGACCAGCCGTTTTGCCTGACGGTGTCGATGACCCATCCCCACGACCCTTACACCATTCCCAAGCCGTTCTGGGACTTGTACGCAGACACCGACATCCCAATGCCCGCGACGCCGCCCCAGGCCGACCTCGACCCGCATTCCCAGCGGCTGCTCAAGGTTTATGACTTGTGGGACAAACCGCTGCCTGTGGATAAGATCCGCGACGCCCGCCGCGCCTACTTCGGTGCGTGCAGCTACATCGACAGCAACGTCGGCAAGCTGCTGCAGACCCTGGAAGAGACCGGCCTGGCCGACGACACCCTGATCATTTTCTCTGGCGACCACGGCGACATGCTTGGCGAGCGCGGCCTCTGGTACAAAATGCACTGGTTTGAAATGGCCGCCCGCGTGCCGCTGCTGATCAGTGCGCCGGGGCAGTTCGCCGCTGGCCGCGTCACCCAGGCCGTGTCGACCGCCGACTTGTTGCCGACCCTGGTGGAATTGGCCGGCGGCAAGCTGGACCCGGACTTGCCGCTGGACGGCCGCTCACTGGTCCCGCACTTGCAGGGGCAGGGCGGGCATGACGAAGTGTTTGGCGAATACATGGCCGAAGGCACCGTCAGCCCATTGATGATGATTCGCCGGGGCGCCTACAAATTCATCTACAGCGAGGACGATCCTTGCCTATTGTTCGATGTGCACAACGACCCGAGCGAGCAGGAAAACCTCAGCCAGTCAGCTGAACATCGGCCATTGTTCGAGGCGTTCTTGCGTGAAGCGCGGGCTAAATGGGATATCCCGGCGATCCATCAACAGGTGCTCGCCAGCCAACGCCGTCGCCGACTGGTGTTTGAAGCGCTGACCCATGGCAAGCTCAAGAGCTGGGATCACCAGCCACTGGTAGACGCCAGTCAGCAGTACATGCGCAACCATATCGACCTTGATGACCTGGAGCGCAAAGCACGTTTTCCACAACCCTGCCAAAACCAATAAGTAGACAGAGGGAAGGCCATGCAAAAGTTGACCGTGGTACTGAGTTTGGTGATGCTCAGCAGCGCCCAGGTGTACGCAGACACCCGCTGCGAAACGGTAAAGATGGCCGACCCAGGCTGGAGCGATATTGCCGCCACCAACGCTATCACCAGTTTCCTGCTGACGGGCATGGGCTATCAACCCAAGGTCGACACCTTGGCGGTGCCGATTACCTTCGGCGGGCTCAAGGACGGCCAGGTGGATGTCTTCCTCGGCAACTGGATGCCGGCGCAGCAAGGCTTCTACGACAAGTTCGTGGCCAATGGCGATGTGGTGCAACTGGCGAAGAACCTGGATGGCACCGAGTTCACCCTCGCCGTGCCGGACTATGTGTGGGACGCCGGGGTGCATGACTTTGCCGACCTGAATAAATTTGCCGACAAGTTCGACAAGAAGATCTACGGCATTGGCTCCGGCGCGCCAGCCAATATCTCGCTGCAGGAGATCATCAAGAAGAATGATTTCGACCTTGGGCAGTGGAAGCTGATCGAGTCAAGCGAACAGGCGATGCTCGCAGAGGTCTCGCGAGCGGTGAAAAAACAGCGTTTTATCACCTTTCTCGGCTGGACCCCGCACCCGATGAACGTGCAACTGAAAATGCGCTACCTCAAGGGCGGCGAGCAGTACTTTGGTGCCTCCGGCAGCGTCTATACCTTGACCCGCAAGGGTTACGCACAAGCGTGCCCCAATATCGGAAAACTGCTGACCAACCTGAGTTTTACCCAGCCCATGGAGAACAGCATCATGGCTGACGTGGCCAACAACAAGGTCAGCAATGCGCAGGCGGCGAAGGCGTGGATCAAGGCCAACCCGGCAGTGTTGGACCAGTGGTTGGAGGGCGTGAAAACCCTGGATGGCCAGGAGGCGTTGCCAGCGGTAAAAGCCAAACTCTGACGTTAAAATCGGACGCAGAGCGTCCCGAGCAGCATTCCCACGCAGAGCGTGGGAACGATCCCTCTGACGCTTGCCGGCGACCCTGTGGGAGCTGGCTTGCCTGCGATAGCATCACCCCGGTATGCCTGTCACACCGAGGCGCCAGCATCGCAGGCAAGCCAGCTCCCACAAGTACCCATGCATTGATACTCTTGCCAAAACCCTTTACCCGAGCCTGCGATGCCCCGGCCCAACCGCCATACACTTTTGCCCTTCCTGCGCTGGCTGCCGCGCCAAACCCGCGCCAGCGTCGGCCGGGATGCCATCGTCGGCCTCAGCGGCGCTGTGCTTGCGCTGCCGCAGTCGATTGCCTACGCACTGATCGCCGGTCTCCCTCCCGAATACGGGCTCTACGCCGCCATCATCCCGGTATTGATCGCCTGCCTGTGGGGCTCGTCCTGGCACCTGATCTGCGGGCCCACGGCCGCCATCTCCATTGTGCTTTACGCCAGCATCAGCCCATTGGCCGTGCCAGGCTCCCAGGACTACATTACCCTCATCCTGTTGCTGACCTTCCTCGCCGGGGTGTTCCAGTGGTTGCTCGGCCTGCTGCGCTTCGGCGCGTTGGTGAACTTCGTCTCCCATTCGGTGGTGCTGGGTTTCACCCTGGGCGCCGCCGTAGTGATCGCCTTGGGGCAACTGCCCAACCTGCTCGGCTTGGATTTACCGAGCCAGGCCACGGCTATCAATGGCCTGCTGGCGCTGATCGACCATCGTGGCGAGTGGGACCACGCGTCCCTGGCCCTGGGGCTGGGTACGTTGCTGACAGGTATGCTGCTCAAGTACCTGGTGCCACGCTGGCCGACACTGTTGATCGCCTTGGTGTTGGGCAGCGTGGCGGCATGGCTGTGGCCGGCGATGTTCGGGCATGTGGCACGGGTCAGTTCGTTTATTGGCAAACTGCCGCCGTTCAGCCCGTTGCCGATGGATCTGGATCTGGTGCTGCGCCTGCTGCCCAGTGCCGTGGCGGTGGGGATGTTGGGGTTGGTGACCAGCCTGTCGATTGCCCGTTCGCTGTCCGCCCGCTCGCAACAACTGCTCGACGCCAACCAGGAAGTACGCGCCCAGGGTTTATCCAACATCGTGGGCGGATTTTTTTCCGGCTACCTGTCAGCCGGATCGTTCACCCGCTCGGGCCTCAGTTATGAGGCGGGTGCCTGTTCGCCATTGGCGGGGGTGTTTTCGGCCCTGTGGGTGGCGTTATTCGCGTTATTTGGCGCAGCGTTGATTGCGCATATTCCGATCCCGAGCATGGCGGCGAGTATCCTGCTGATCTGCTGGGGCCTGGTGGACCACCGCGGCATTCGTGCGCTGTTCCGGGTCAGCCGCGCCGAATTTGTGGTGATGAGCCTGACCTGTGTCGCCACCTTGTTGTTGGAGCTGCAAACGGCGATCTATGCCGGGGTACTGGCGTCGCTGTTTTTCTACCTCAAGCGCACCTCGCAGCCACGGGTGCAACACTGGCGCGACGGTGAAGCGGATGTGTTGCGGGTGGGCGGCTCGATCTTCTTTGGCGCCAGCCATT
Organism: Pseudomonas sp. NFPP02; assembly: GCF_900119355.1. Lineage (NCBI taxonomy): Bacteria > Pseudomonadati > Pseudomonadota > Gammaproteobacteria > Pseudomonadales > Pseudomonadaceae > Pseudomonas > Pseudomonas sp. NFPP02. Next base: position 650,926 of record NZ_FPJI01000001.1, on the reverse strand, counting down.
ACCTGCAAGTGCGCCTGCAACGTCTGCAGGGTGAGCGGGTGGTGATCGAGGCGCAGCAGATCAACTTTATCGACTATTCCGGGGTGGAGATGCTGCACCAGGAGGCGCGGCGGTTGGCGGGGTTGGGCCGTAGCTTGACGTTGCGTGGGGCCAGGCCGCAGGTGGTCGAGGAATTGATGAAGCTGGAGGGGCCGGATAACTGCCCCCTCCATTTCGAAGCTTAAACCCGATCAACTGTGGGAGCTGGCTTGCCTGCGATAGCGGTGGATCAGCCAGCACATGGGTAACTGACCTATTACTATCGCAGGCAAGCCAGCTCCCACATTAAGTGTGCCCACATCAGCGTGTGGGATCAGGCCAATTGCCGGCGCAGTTCGGCCAGTACGGGCGCTGAATCCGGACGCACACCGCGCCACAGCAAGAAGGCTTCCGCCGCTTGTTCCACCAGCATGCCCAAGCCATCCATCGCCACCGCCGCGCCTTGCTCGCTCGCCCAGCGGCAGAATGCGGTGGGTTCCTTGGCGTACATCATGTCGTAGCAGAAGGTCTTGCCCGGCTCGATCAGGCTGCCGGCAATCGGCGGTACATCGCCTGACAGGCTGGCCGACGTGGCATTGATGATCACATCCACCGGCTCCCGCAACCAGTCGAAACCACTGGCAGACACCGGGCCCAGGTCATCGAACAGCTCAGCCAGTCGCTCGGCCTTTTCCACGGTGCGGTTGGCGATGATCAACGACGAGGGTTGCTGCGCCAGCAACGGCTCCAGCGCACCGCGTACCGCGCCACCGGCGCCCAACAACAGGATGCGTTTGCCTTGCAGGCTCAGCCCGGCATTGACCGTCAAGTCGCGCACCAGGCCCGCGCCGTCGGTGTTGTCGCCCAACAACGTGCCGTCAGCCAATTTGCTCAAAGTGTTTACGGCGCCGGCGCGCTGCGCCCGTTCGGTCAGGGTATTGGCCAAGCGATAGGCCTCTTCCTTGAACGGCACGGTCACGTTGGCGCCACGGCCGTGTTGGAAGAACTCACGGGCACAGGCGGTGAAGTCCTCCAACGGCGCGAGCATCGTGCTGTAGTGCAGTTGTTCGCCGGTCTGGGCAGCGAACAGACGATGAATCAGCGGCGATTTGCTATGGCCGATGGGATTGCCGAACACAACATAACGGTCCATCACACCGCCGCCTTGGGCGCGGCAACGCCGAGCCAGTCACGGTCTTGCAGGAAGTAGTCGGTGAGGCGCGCCTCTTCGCTGCCGGCTTCGGCCTTCCAGTCGTAGCTCCAGCGTACCTGAGGTGGCAGCGACATCAGGATCGACTCCGTACGCCCGCCCGATTGCAGGCCGAACAGGGTGCCACGGTCATAGACCAGGTTGAACTCAACGTAGCGGCCCCGGCGGAACTCCTGGAACTGGCGTTGTTGCTCGGTGTACGCCATGGCCTTGCGACGCTGCACAATCGGCAGGTAGGCATCGATGTAGGCATCGCCGATGGCGCGGATGAAGGCGAAGCAGGTGTCAAAGCCCCACTCGTTCAAGTCATCGAAGAACAGGCCACCGATGCCACGGGGCTCGTTGCGGTGCTTGATGTGGAAGTAGGTGTCACACCAGGCCTTGTAGCGTGAGTACACGTCCGGGCCAAACGGTGCACAGGCCTTCTCGGCCACGCGGTGCCAATGAATGCAGTCTTCTTCATTGCCGTAATACGGGGTGAGATCGAAGCCACCACCGAACCACCACACCGGTTCTTCGCCTTCTTTTTCAGCGATGAAAAACCGCACATTGGCGTGGGAAGTCGGTACATGCGGGTTATGCGGATGGATCACCAGCGACACACCCAGGGCCTCAAACCCACGGCCCGCCAGTTCAGGGCGATGGGCACTGGCAGACGGTGGCAGACCGCTGCCAAACACGTGGGAAAAGTTGACACCGCCTTTTTCGATCACCGAACCGTTTTCCATCACACGGGTACGACCGCCACCGCCGGCTGGCCGGGTCCAGGCGTCTTCGATAAAGCGAGTGTCCGTCTCGAAGGTTTCCAGGGCGCTGCAAATGCGGTCTTGCAGGTCAAGCAGGTAGGCTTTAACGGCCTCGGTGCGGGTAGTCATGGCATCACCTTGAATCGGGCAAAGCTACGCGAGGCCCATGGGGCGTCGGCGGCAAATGGGCGCACAGGATACCACTGCGCCTACATGCCACTGCACTTAGGTGCGCAGCAGTTGACGAGGATCAAGCTTAGGAGTCCGATAGGGGGCTACGCAGATTCGAACCCAAGGAGAAGTGCAGATGGCCAAACGTATCCAGTTCAGCGCCCATGGCGGCCCCGAAGTACTTGAATATGTGGACTACACGCCAGCGGAGCCTGGCCCACAGCAGGTTCGGGTGCGCAACGAGGCCATCGGCCTGAACTTCATCGACACCTACTTCCGCAGTGGCCTCTACGCGCCGCCAGCGCTGCCATCGGGCCTGGGTGCGGAAGGCGCTGGCGTGGTGGACGCGGTGGGCAGTGAAGTCAGCCAATTCAAAGTTGGCGACCGCGTGGCCTACGGCAGCGGCCCGCTGGGTGCCTACAGCGAGCTGCATGTGTTGCCTGCGGCCAACCTGGTGCACTTGCCGGATGAGATCAGCTTTGAACAGGCCGCCGGCGCCATGCTCAAAGGCCTGACCGTGCAATACCTGTTGCGCCAGACCTATGAGCTCAAAGGCGGTGAAACCATTTTGTTCCACGCCGCTGCGGGTGGCGTGGGTTCCCTGGCCTGCCAATGGGCCAAGGCCCTGGGGGTGAAGTTGATCGGCACGGTCAGCTCGCCGGAAAAGGCCGCCCTGGCCAAATCCCTCGGCGCCTGGGAAACCATCGACTACAGCAAGGAAGATGTCGCACAACGCGTACTGGAATTGACTGACGGCAAGAAGTGCCCGGTGGTGTACGACGGCGTCGGCAAGGACACCTGGCTGACCTCACTGGACAGCGTGGCGCCACGGGGTTTGGTGGTGAGCTTCGGCAATGCGTCGGGTGCGGTGGATGGGGTGAACCTGGGGATTCTGTCGGCGAAGGGTTCGCTGTACGTAACCCGGCCAACGTTGGCGACCTACGCCAACAGTGCGGCAAACTTGCAGGCGATGGCGGACGATCTGTTTTCGATGATCAAGAGCGGCAAGGTGCGCATTGATATCAACCAGCGCTACCCGCTGGCGGAGGCGGCCAAAGCGCAGACGGAGTTGTCGGCGCGGCGCACGACTGGCTCAACCATTCTGCTGCCTTAAGATCGTTCCCACGCTCTGCGTGGGAATGCATACCGTGACGCTCTGCGTCACAAGCGGACGCAGAGCGTCCAATGCGGCGTTCCCACGCAGAGCGTGGGAACGAGCTGCACCTTACGAGGGGCGCACCACATCACCCGTCACCAGGTCCCGAATCAGGCTCGGGTTCTTGCGCCCACCCAGGGCGCCGCCCAACACCAAGTCCACTTGCCCGCGAAAATACTGCTCTACGCGAAGCCGCGTGCGGGCCGCCGGGCGGCCCTGAGGGTTGGCCGAGGTGGAAATCAACGGGCCGACCTGGGCGCACAAATCTCTCACCAACGGATGATCACTGACCCGCAGCGCTACGGTGTCATGCACACCCGTGACCCATTCAGGCAGCAAGTCTTGATGGGGCACCAGCCAGGTATTCGGCCCTGGCCAAGTGCTGGCCATGCGTTCGATCCACGTTTGCGGGAAATCTTCAAACAGAAAGTCGAACTGACGAATATTATCCGCCACCAGGATCAGGCCTTTGTCGACCGAGCGGTTCTTGATCGCCAACAGTCGATCCACTGCTTCTTCGTTCCACGGGTCGCAGCCCAGGCCCCAAACCGCTTCGGTCGGATAGGCGATCACTGCGCCTGCGCGAATTTCCCGTGCGGCTTCCAGCACACGCCACCTGTTGACCATTGTTTACTCTCCGGACTAAAGCTCTGGGCAGTTTACCGATCTTCGTTACAAAACCTAGCGCCAAAAACGGGCCACTACAAAAGCGGGCACCGCGCCAGCCAGCGCCCGCTTTCGCAAATCACTTGGCCCTCCAACTCCAGTTCCGTCAGGGTGGCCAGTACTTGGGACAACGGCCGACCGCTGGCAATCGCCAAGGCTTCGCTGCTATGCGGTGCCGCGTGCAGCAGCGCCACCAACGGATGGATCACGGGCACCGGCGCAGCATGGGACAACCGCTGCCAACCGCGCAGGCTTTCAAGAATGTGCTCGATGGTTTCCACAAGCACCGCGCCATCACGGATCAGCTGATGACAGCCCTTGGCGGCGGGGTGGTGGATGGAACCCGGAATCGCGTACACCTCGCGCCCTTGCTCCGCCGCCAGGCGTGCGGTGATCAGCGAGCCGCTGGCCATACTGGCCTCCACCACCAGCACGCCTAACGACAGCCCGCTGATAATCCGGTTGCGCCGTGGGAAATTGCCGGCCTGGGGCGCTGCATCCAGCGGAAATTCGGAAACCACGGCGCTGCCTTGGGCAATCATCGCCGCGGCGAGCCTGCGATGGCGCTGTGGATAAAAATTTTCCAGGCCAGTGCCGAGCACGCCGATGGTATGGCCGCCTACGTCCAATGCCGCCTGGTGCGCCGCGCCGTCAATGCCCACCGCCAGCCCACTGGTGATGACAAAACCGGCGCTCGCCAGGCTACGGGAAAAGGCCGCTGCCGTGTCCATGCCCGGGCGAGAGGCACGCCGACTTCCCACCATGGCCAACTGTGGTTTTTCCAGAATACCGGGGTCGCCCGCCACGAATAACAACGGCGGCGCACCGTCGATCTGCGCGAGCAACGCCGGGTAATCAGGTTGGTCCCACATCAGCAAATGCTGGGCCGGGCGCCCCAGCCAGGCCAACGCTTCACTGGCACCGTCACGGACTTTGGGGCTACGTCGGGCCTCGGCACTGACGGCGGGCAAACCGAGGGAATGCCAGGCGCTGGCGGGAGCACTCAGGGCCTTGGAAGCGCAACCAAAGGCTTCGATCAATACGTGAAAACGCTTGGGCCCCAGTTCTGGCAGCCTGTGCAAGCGTAGCCGGGCTTCCAGCTCTGCCGGGGAAATATCGCTACTGTTTATCGGATTCATATGATCATCCTTGACCGGAACAAGCTGTGGATAACTCTGTTGGTAACTTATTTAGCAGGCTATTTATTGCGCTTGATCAGCCGTCTCGAAACGGTCTTGCACGGCTAGCGACCGTGAAGCACTGAGCACCAGGGCATAGCTGAGCTTTTCATAGGTACGAAACACCAGAAGGGTGCCGGCTCGCTCATCCGGGAGTGGCGTGGGCGTGCCGGTGAGGGCGTCTCGCACGGTGGCGCCAGCCTTGATCACCGTCAGCAGTTGGCCCTCCACCAGGCCATCGCGGCGGCCCTTGTTCAGGGTCACAGCGTCGAGCACGCCAATCTGCGTGACGCCCTTGGGGATGTCGATGATATGCCCTGTAATCAAGGGTGCAGGTTTGCACGGCTCCAGGTTCGCCAAAGCAACGGGAGGCTCGGCGCGCAACAAGCGGTCGCCTGGGCGGATTTCCTGGGTCACCCGTTGCACTGCGAGGGTGGTGAGGCTGTCGGCAAGCACAAAGCGCGCAGTGCCGATGTCGTCGGCATTGATGCCGAGTAACTCCTGGGTAACGGGGTCGGTGTAGGCCTTGCCTCGGCGAAAGATCCCGTAGCTCGGCTGGGCCGGGTCCAGACGCCCGCGCGCATGCACACGCTCGTCGTTGGCACCCAGCACGCGCCCGCCTTGCGCCGCAATAATATAAGGCGCGTTATCCAGGTCCTCGGGCGAGTCAAAAATACGGTTGTGCAGTAAAAAATGCTGGATGGCCTGTTGCGCTGCCTGATCCAGGCGCTCAGTGGGTTGCGCAATCAACGCCGTGGCGAACGGGGCCCACAGCAGCAAGACGAGTAGCGATTTCCTCATGGGGTGAATCTCCTTTATTATGTGCGTTCGCGTGAAATGCCATGGCCTTCGCGGCTTCCGAGCGTTTCACACCGGCCGTATGGGTCCATCCCACCGCCGATTTGTCTCTTCCTCACATGTGCAGCAATTACGCTTATGGCTATTTTGAACATCCTCGAATTTCCCGACTCGCGCCTGCGCACGATCGCCAAGCCGGTGGCCGTAGTGGACGACAAGGTTCGTCAGTTGGTCGATGACATGTTTGAAACAATGTATGAAGCCCCGGGCATCGGCCTCGCCGCTACCCAGGTCAACGTGCATCTGCGTGTCGTGGTCATGGACCTGTCGGAAGATCGCAGCGAACCTCGGGTGTACATCAACCCTGAGTTCGAACCGCTGACCGAAGAGATGGGCGAATACCAGGAAGGCTGCCTGTCGGTGCCGGAGTTCTACGAGAATGTGGAACGCCCGCTGCGTGTGAAGATCAAGGCGCTGGACCGTGACGGCAAGCCTTTCGAACTGGTTGCCGAAGGCCTGCTGGCGGTGTGTATCCAGCATGAATGCGACCACCTCAACGGCAAGCTGTTTGTCGATTACCTGTCCACGCTCAAGCGTGACCGCATCAAGAAGAAGCTGGAAAAAAAGCATCGCCAGCAAGCCTGATGCCCTTCTTCCAAAGGCTTGCTGCGGCAAGCCTTTTTCTTTTGTGACTGTTTTTAACCGAGAACTCCCATGACCGAGCCATTGCGCATTGTTTTTGCCGGCACTCCTGAATTTGCCGCCGAACACCTCAAGGCGCTGCTTGCCAGCCCTTATGACATCGTCGCGGTGTACACCCAACCGGATCGCCCGGCCGGTCGGGGGCAAAAACTGATGCCGAGCCCAGTCAAGCAATTAGCACTGGAGCACAACATTCCCGTGCTGCAGCCGCCGACCCTGCGTAACGCCGACGCCCAGGCCGAACTGGCCGCGCTGAAGCCGGACCTGCTGGTGGTGGTGGCTTACGGTTTGATCCTGCCTCAGGCTGTGCTGGATATACCGCGCCTGGGTTGCATCAACAGTCATGCTTCACTGCTGCCACGCTGGCGCGGTGCGGCGCCGATTCAGCGCGCCGTTGAAGCGGGCGATCAGGAGAGCGGCGTGACCGTGATGCGCATGGAAGCCGGCCTGGATACCGGGCCGATGCTGCTCAAAGTCACCACCCCGATCTCCGCCCAAGACACCGGCGGCAGCCTGCACGACCGCCTGGCTGAGCTGGGGCCGCCCGCCGTGATCCAGGCCATCGCTGGCCTGGCTGCCGGCACCCTGCAAGGTGAAATCCAAGACGACAGCCTGGCCACCTACGCCCACAAGCTGAACAAGGACGAAGCGCGCATCGACTGGAGCCGCCCAGCCGTGGAACTGGAGCGCCTGGTACGTGCCTTCAACCCATGGCCGATCTGCCACAGCACCCTGAACGGCGAAGCCTTGAAAGTGTTGGCCGCGACCCTGGCCGATGGCGTAGGCGCTCCCGGTGAGATCATCGGCGCCAGCAAAGACGGCCTGTTGGTGGCTTGCGGTGAACAGGCGCTGTGCCTGACGCGTCTGCAATTGCCCGGCGGCAAGGCGCTGAACTTCAGCGATCTGTTCAACAGTCGTCGTGAGAAATTCGCCCTGGGCACCACGCTTGGAGTGGTCAATCAATGAACCCACGTCTGGCCGCCGCCAAGGCTCTCGCCGCTGTGCTCAATGGCAAGGCTTCGCTGAACAGTTCTCTGCCGACGCAGTTGGATAAGGTTGAAGACCGCGACCGCGGGTTTACCCAGGACCTGGCCTTTGGCACCGCCCGTTGGCAGCCACGGTTGTCTGCGTTGGCCGCCAAGCTGCTGCAAAAACCGTTCAAAGCGGCGGACGCGGATGTCGAGGCGCTGTTGCTGGTGGGCCTCTACCAGTTGCTCTACACCCGCGTGCCGGCCCACGCCGCTATCGGTGAAACCGTCGGTTGCGCCGACAAGCTGAAAAAGCCCTGGGCCAAGGCCCTGCTCAATGCCGTGCTGCGCCGCGCCCAGCGTGAAAGCGAAACGCTGTTGGCCGAGCTGGAACATGATCCGGTGGTGCGCACCGCCCACCCGCGCTGGCTGCAAAAATCCCTGAAGGCCTTTTGGCCCGAGCAATGGGAGGCTATCTGCGCGGCCAACAACGCGCACCCGCCGATGATCCTGCGGGTCAACCGTCGCCACCACAGCCGGGATGCATACCTGCAATTACTAGCCGACGCGGCCATCAACGCCACCCCGTGCGTGTACAGCACGGACGGTATCGTGCTGGAAGTCGCCGCCGATGTACGCAGCCTGCCGGGCTTTGCCGAAGGCTGGATCAGCGTGCAGGACGAGGCCGCGCAATTGGCTGCCGATCTGCTCGATTTGGCCCCAGGCCAGCGCGTACTCGACGCCTGCTGCGCGCCAGGCGGTAAGACGTGTCACATCCTTGAGGTTGAAAAAGACCTGGCCGGTGTGGTGGCTGTGGACCTTGAGGCCAAGCGCCTGGTGCGCGTGCGGGAAAACCTTGCACGCCTGGGCCTCAACGCCGACCTGATCGCCGCCGACGGCCGCGACACCGCCACCTGGTGGGACGGCAAGCCATTCCAGCGCATCCTGCTGGACGCTCCTTGCTCCGCCACCGGCGTGATCCGACGTCATCCGGACATCAAGCTGACCCGCCAGCCCGACGACATCGCCGCCCTGGCGGTGTTGCAAGGCGAACTGCTCGACGCGCTGTGGCCAACCCTGGAAGTCGGCGGCATCCTGCTTTACGCCACCTGCTCCACGCTGCCCACCGAAAATACCGAGGTCATCCAAGCTTTCCTCGCCCGCACCAGCGGCGCGCGCGAACTGGACCTCGCCACTAGCGCCGGTATCAAGCAGCCCCACGGTCGCCAACTGCTCGCGCAGGAAGGCGGGCACGATGGCTTCTACTACGCCAAACTGATCAAGATCGCTGCCGCGCGCGGCTGAATGGTTTTAAGGGAGTGACCGGATGAAAATCATCATCCTTGGAGCAGGGCAGGTTGGTGGCACGCTGGCCGAACATTTGGCCGGTGAAGCCAACGACATCACCGTGGTCGACACCGATGCCGAGCGCCTGCGCAACCTGGGCGACCGCCTGGACATTCGTACGGTGCAAGGTCGCGCGTCGTTTCCGACGGTGCTGCGTCAGGCCGGTGCCGACGATGCCGACATGCTGGTGGCTGTGACCAACAGCGACGAGACCAACATGGTCGCCTGCCAGGTCGCCCACACCCTGTTCCATACCCCGACCAAGATCGCTCGGGTGCGGGAAGCGGCTTACCTGACCCGCGCCGGGTTGTTCGACAACGACGCCATTCCGGTGGACGTACTGATCAGCCCGGAACAGGTGGTGACCCACTACATCAAGCGCCTGATCGAAATTCCAGGTGCGTTGCAAGTCATCGACTTCGCCGAAAGCAAAGCGCAACTGGTGGCAGTGAAGGCCTATTACGGCGGGCCGTTGGTGGGCCAGCAACTGCGCCAGCTGCGTGAGCACATGCCAAACGTGGAAACCCGCGTCGCCGCGATTTTCCGCCGTGACCGGCCGATCCTGCCCCAGGGCGACACGGTGATCGAGGCTGACGACGAAGTGTTTTTCATCGCCGCCAAGGCGAACATTCGTGCGGTCATGAGCGAAATGCGCAGGCTCGACGAGAGCTACAAACGCATCGTCATCGCCGGCGGTGGGCAGATTGGCGAGCGTTTGGCCGAAGCCATCGAAAGCCGCTATCAGGTGAAGATCATCGAGATGAGCCCGACGCGGTGTCGGCATTTGTCCGACACCCTCGACAGCACTGTCGTACTGCAAGGCAGCGCCTCGGACCGTGATCTCCTGATGGAAGAGAACATCGCCGACGCGGATATCTTCCTGGCCCTGACCAACGATGACGAAGCCAATATCATGTCGTCCTTGCTGGCCAAGCGGCTGGGGGCGAAGAAGGTGATGACCATCATCAACAACCCGGCCTATGTGGACCTGATCCAGGGCGGCGATATCGACATTGCCATCAGCCCGCAGTTGGCGACCATCGGTACCTTGCTCGCCCACGTGCGCCGTGGCGACATTGTCAGCGTGCACTCGTTGCGCCGTGGCGCAGCGGAAGCCATCGAGGCGATTGCCCACGGTGACTCCAAGTCCAGCAAAGTGATTGGCAAGGCGATCCGCGATATCGGCCTGCCGCCCGGTACCACCATTGGCGCGATCATTCGCGATGAAGAAGTGATCATTGCCCATGACGATACGGTGATCGCCACCGGAGACCACGTGATTTTGTTCCTTGTGGATAAAAAATATATTCGCGATGTTGAGAAGCTGTTCCACGTGGGGCTGAGTTTTTTCTGATTAAAAAATTGTGTGAGCCTGCCGCCGCCATCGCGGGCAAGCCCGCTCCCACATGTGATCGCGCTCCAAGTGTGGGAGCGGGCTTGCCCGCGATGACGATATCGAAACCGCTATGTAGCTAAAGGATGCACAGCCATGCTCGAATCCCTGGAAAAAATGCTCGCCAAGGGTGTGGATAATTCATTGCTGCGCTTTGGCCTGGGCAAGGGTTATCTGGACCTGAAGGACAACGCAAAGGCGGCCGAGCATTTGCAGCGATGCGTCGAGTTCGATCCGAAGTATTCGGCGGCGTGGAAGTTGTTGGGCAAGGCGCACCAGGCTCAGGGTGACAGTGCCTCAGCACGACAGGCGTGGGAAAAAGGCATTGAAGCGGCCCAGGCCCACGGCGACAAGCAGGCCGAAAAAGAGATGGCAGTGTTCCTGAAGAAACTCGACCGCCAGGCTTGATTGGAAGGGGGCTTGCCTACTACCTGTAGGAGCGAGCGTGCTCGCGAAAAACCAATAGGCGCCGCGTTTATTCAGGAAACACGCGTTATCGCTGAAGTTTTTCGCGAGCAAGCTCGCTCCTACAGGCATTAGGGCTTGCCCGCTCCCACATTGGTTTCGCAGCGAATTTAAGTCAGTAGTGAATCAATACCACCGCGCCTCACCCGGCGGGCGTTTCTTGAAGCGCTTCATGCTCCACATGTACTGGCTTGGGTAAGCACCTACATAGCGCTCAACTACCTTGCTCATCGCCGCACAGGACGTCGCGGTATCGGTGCTGTACATGTCCTCCGGCGCCGCTTCCAGGATCACCTTGTAGCCCGAGCCGTCCGGCAGGCGCAGGGCGTGCAGGAATACGCCAACGGCCTTGTGGCCCGCGAGCATGTTCGGCACGAATTTACTGGTGAGCGCCTGGGTGGCAAAAAACGGTACGAAGATCCCGGCGGACTCAGCCGGCTCCGGGTCGGCAGGAATACCCACCTGGCCGCCTTTGCGCACTTCCTTGATCACACTGAGAATGCCTTCCTTGGTGGAAGCCGCCACGCGGTTGCCCAACTGCACGCGCTGCTTGCGCAGCAACTCGTCCACGGCCTTGAGCTTGGGCGGGCGATAGAAAATGATCGGTTTGCACTGGCTGCAGTAGAAGTGGTTCAACACTTCCCAGTTGCCCAGGTGGCTGGTGATGCCCACCACGCCTTTGCCAGAAGCCAGGGCCTCGTGCAGCACTTCCAGGCCCTCGACTTCGCGGACCAGGTCGATGGAGCGCTGCGCCGGCCAGATCCACGCGCAGGCGCTTTCGGTGAGGGACTTGCCGATGTCCATCAGGCTGCGGCCCACCAGGCGCTCGCGCTCTGCCGGGTCCATGTCCGGGAAGCATTTGGAGAGGTTGATCCGCACCGTATCGCGGGAACGGTTGGGGGTTTTCCACATGATCCAGCCGATCCCTGTGCCGACGGCTTGTACAGCGCGCCAGGGCAGCAGGGCAAACAACCGAAGAGCGCCTACCAGCAAGGCGCCTTTAAACTTTTCCACAGGTCACTCCTGATCGTGTGTGGTGCGCAAAGCCGGCATTCTAACCGGCGTTGACCAAGTCCGCGTAACGGTCGCAGTCCTGGGTGTGGTCCATGACCATGCCCGAGGCCTGCATGAAGGCGTAGCAGATGGTCGGCCCGACGAAAGTGAAGCCGGCCTTTTTCAAGGCTTTGCTCATGGCTTCGGCTTCGGGCGTGATCGCCGGGACGTCGCTGCGATCCTTGAAGTGATTGACCTTGGGTTTGCCGCCGACAAACGACCACAGCAACCCCACCGGGTCTTCCAGCGCCAGCCAGGCCGCGGCGTTGCGCCGGGTAGCGTTGAGCTTCAAGCGATTGCGCACGATGCCCGGGTCCTGCATCAGCACCTCGATTTCTTCATCGCTCAATTGCGCCAGACGCTGCGCGTCAAAGCCGAACAACACCTTTCGATAATGCTCGCGTTTGCGTAAAACGGTGATCCAGGACAGGCCTGCCTGGAACCCTTCGAGCAAAAGCAACTCGAACAAACCCTGCGCATCGCGCAGCGGCGTTCCCCACTCTTGATCGTGATAAGCCATGTACAGCGGATCTTCAGAACACCAAAAGCAGCGTGGCATAAGGCTCCAGGGAGTGGTGGCGGGGCCGAATCGGGTATACTCCCGCTCTTTAAATCGCAGCCCAAGTAACAGGTGAATTTCGTGAGCCAGCCTACGCCAGCCGTGCGTACCTTCCAAGACTTGATCCTCGCCCTCCAGCAATACTGGGCCGAGCAAGGTTGTGTGGTACTTCAGCCCTACGATATGGAAGTAGGCGCCGGCACTTTCCACACCGCTACATTCCTGCGGGCCATCGGCCCGGAAACCTGGAACGCCGCTTATGTGCAGCCCAGTCGCCGCCCGACTGACGGCCGCTACGGCGAAAACCCGAACCGTCTGCAGCACTACTACCAGTTCCAGGTGGTATTGAAGCCCAACCCGGACAACTTCCAGGAGCTGTACCTGGGCTCGCTCAAGCATGTGGGCCTGGACCCACTGGTGCACGACATTCGTTTCGTCGAAGACAACTGGGAATCGCCAACCCTGGGCGCCTGGGGCCTGGGCTGGGAAGTCTGGCTCAATGGCATGGAAGTGACGCAGTTCACCTATTTCCAGCAAGCCGGCGGCATCGAGTGCTACCCGGTCACTGGCGAGATCACCTATGGCCTTGAGCGCCTGGCCATGTACCTGCAAGGCGTGGACTCGGTCTACGACCTGGTATGGGCTGACGGCCCGTTCGGCAAGGTGACCTACGGCGATGTGTTCCATCAGAACGAGGTGGAGCAGTCCACCTACAACTTCGAACACGCCAACGTCGACAAGCTGTTCGAACTGTTCGACTTCTATGAAAGCGAAGCCAAGCGCCTGATCGAACTCGACCAGCCGCTGCCGTTGCCAAGCTATGAAATGGTGTTGAAGGCGTCCCATACCTTCAACCTGCTGGATGCCCGCCGTGCTATTTCGGTTACTGCGCGCCAGCAATACATCCTGCGTGTGCGCACCCTGGCGCGTTCCGTCGCCCAAGCCTACCTGCTGGCTCGCGCCAAGCTGGGCTTCCCGATGGCAACCCCGGATTTGCGTGATGAAGTGTTGGCTAAGCTGGAGGCTGCACAATGAGTGCTCAAGATTTCCTGGTTGAACTGGGCACCGAAGAGCTGCCACCCAAGGCACTCAATACCCTGGCCGATGCGTTCCTGGCCGGTATCGAAAAAGGCCTGCAGACTGCCGGCCTGAAGTTTGAAGCCAAAAAAGTCTACGCCGCGCCGCGCCGTCTGGCTGTGCTGCTGACCGCGCTGGAAACCCAGCAGCCGGACCGCAACATCAACCTGGACGGCCCACCGCGTCAGGCAGCTTTCGATGCCGACGGCAACCCGACCCAGGCCGCCCTTGGCTTTGCCAAGAAGTGTGGCGTAGAGCTGAGCGAGATCGACCAAAGTGGCCCGAAACTGCGTTTCAGCCAGGTCATCACCGGCAAGCCGACCGCCAGCCTGTTGCCGACCATCGTTGAAGACTCCCTGAACGACCTGCCTATCCCCAAGCGCATGCGCTGGGGTGCGCGCAAGGAAGAGTTCGTGCGTCCGACCCAATGGCTGGTGATGCTGCTCGGTGACCAGGTCATCGATTGCACCATCCTCGCCCAGAAGGCCGGTCGTGAGTCCCGTGGTCACCGCTTCCATCATCCAGAAAGCGTGCGTATCACTTCGCCGGCCAACTACCTCAACGACCTGCGCGCTGCTTATGTGCTGGCCGACGCCAATGAGCGTCGCGAGCTGATCAGCAAGCGCACCGAAGAATTGGCCCGCCTGCAGGAAGGCACCGCCATCGTGCCGCCAAGCCTGCTGGACGAAGTGACCGCCCTGGTGGAATGGCCGGTGCCGCTGGTGTGCTCGTTCGAAGAGCGTTTCCTCGATGTGCCGCAAGAAGCCTTGATCACCACCATGCAGGACAACCAGAAATACTTCTGCCTGCTGGATGTGGACGGTAAGTTGTTGCCGCGTTTTATCACCGTCGCCAACATCGAAAGCAAAGACCCGCAGCAGATCATCGCCGGTAACGAAAAAGTCGTGCGCCCGCGCCTGACCGACGCCGAGTTCTTCTTCAAGCAAGACAAGAAGCAGAAGCTGGAAGACTTCAACCTGCGCCTGCAAAACGTGGTGTTCCAGGAAAAACTCGGCAGCGTCTACGACAAGGCCGTGCGTGTGTCCAAGCTGGCGGCCTACATTGCCCCACGTATTGGCGGTGATGCCGCATGGGCTGCGCGTGCCGGCTTGCTGTCCAAGTGCGATCTGGCCACCGAAATGGTCGGCGAGTTCCCTGAGATGCAAGGTGTTGCCGGTTACTACTACGCCCTCAATGACGGCGAGCCGGATGATGTCGCCCTGGCCCTGAACGAGCAGTACATGCCACGCGGTGCCGGTGCAGAACTGCCGACCACCCTGACGGGTGCGGCTGTGGCGATTGCCGACAAGCTCGATACGCTGGTGGGTATCTTCGGTATCGGCATGCTGCCCACCGGCAGCAAAGACCCGTATGCCCTGCGCCGTGCGGCATTGGGCGTGCTGCGTATCCTGATCGACAAGAAGCTGGACCTCGACCTGACCCAGGCCGTGGTATTCGCCGTCGGCCAGTTCGGCACCAAGGTCAAGCAAGCCGGCCTGGCCGAGCAAGTGCTGGAGTTCGTGTTCGACCGCCTGCGTGCGCGTTACGAAGACGAAGGCGTGGACGTTTCCGTCTACCTGTCGGTACGTGCCCTGCAACCGGGTTCGGCACTGGACTTCGACCAGCGTGTACAAGCCGTGCAAGCGTTCCGCAAGCTGCCGGAAGCCGATGCCCTGGCCGCCGTGAACAAGCGCGTGTCGAACCTGCTGAGCAAGGCCGATAACCTCGGCAATGCCGAAGTCGACCCTGGCCTGTTTGCCGACGCCAAGGAGTTCTCGCTGAACTCGGCCATCGCCAAGGCAGAGAACGCCGTGAAGCCGCTGATCGCCGAGCGTGACTACGCGCAAGCGTTGGCGCGCCTGGCGTCTCTGCGTGAACCGGTAGACGCGTTCTTCGAAGCGGTGATGATCAATGCCGACGATGCCGGCGTGCGCAAAAACCGCTACGCGATGCTCGCGCGCCTGCGTGGTTTGTTCATCAATATCGCCGACATCTCCGTACTGGGCTGACCATGTTGAAACTGCTGATTCTCGATCGGGACGGGGTGATCAACTACGACTCCGACGCTTACATCAAGTCGGTGGAGGAGTGGATCCCGCTGCCCGGTTCGATCGAGGCCATCGCGCAGTTGAGCAAAGCCGGCTGGACAGTGGCCATCGCCACCAACCAGTCCGGCATCGCCCGCGGTTACTACGACATCGCCACCCTGGACGCCATGCACGCGCGGTTGCGCACGCTAGTGGCCGAACAGGGCGGTGAGGTAGGGCTGGTGGTCTACTGCCCCCACGGGCCGGACGAAGGCTGCGATTGCCGCAAGCCCAAGCCTGGCATGTTGAAAATTATTGCAGAACATTACAAGGTGCCCTTGGCTGGGATATGGTTCGTCGGGGACAGCCTCGGTGACCTGGAGGCGGCCAAAGCCGTCGACTCTCAGCCAGTTTTGGTTAAAACCGGAAAAGGCGAAAAGACCCAGGCTAAAAACCTGCCGGTAGGCACCTTGATTTTTGACGATCTGGCGGCCGTTGCCGCAGAACTTATCAACAACTAGCCGCCCTCGACTTCCTGACCAAGGACTGTTCGGGAGTGCGCTTTTAACAGGCGGGCCGTGTCCCGCAACGGTAAATGCCGCCATGTCGATCTTGCAGGCCATCAGAACCTTTTTCTTTTACCTGCTGCTGGGCACCAGTTCGTTTCTCTGGTGCACCCTGAGCTTTTTTATTGCACCCTTCCTGCCCTTCAAGGCGCGCTATCGCTTTATCAATGTCTACTGGTGCCGCTGCGCTTTGTGGCTGAGCAAGGTGTTCCTGAATATTCGTTTCGAGGTCAAGGGCGCTGAAAACGTTCCTGATCAGCCGTGCGTGATTCTCTCGAACCACCAGAGCACTTGGGAGACGTTCTTCCTCTCTGCGTATTTCTCGCCGTTGAGCCAGGTGCTCAAGCGCGAGTTGCTGTATGTGCCATTCTTCGGCTGGGCCATGGCCATGTTGCGTCCGATCGCCATCGACCGGGACAACCCCAAGGCTGCGCTCAAGCATGTCGCCAAGAAGGGCGATGAGTTGCTCAAGGACGGCGTCTGGGTGCTGATCTTCCCTGAGGGCACGCGGGTCCCCTACGGTACAGTGGGCAAGTTCTCACGCGGTGGTACCGCCCTGGCGGTCAACGCCAACCTGCCTGTGCTGCCGATTGCGCATAACGCTGGCAAGTTCTGGCCCAAGACTGGCTGGGCTAAACGCCCAGGCACTATCACCGTAGTGATCGGCGAACCGATGTATGCAGAAGGCGAAGGACCACGTGCCATCGCCGCCCTGAACGACCGCGCTGCGGCGTGGAATGAGGCGCAGCAACGGGCCATTGGCTCCCTGCCTCCGGAACCGGTGGTGGTGGAGACGCCGGCCGTTTGAGCATCTGTGGATAACCTGTGTACGCTTTGTTGGCGAATTGGCTTTTTTGCTTCATAACAAGCTGATTTTCTTACATATTTCTGAAGCTCATAAAATTCAGAAAAACGTGCATAAGTTTTTTCTTCATAAAAAACCGGTCCTTGTGACCGGTTTTTTATGCACAGCAAAAAAGCCGCTTTTTCAGTCCTCCAATAGCGGCAGCAGCAGGATAAACGTCGAGCCCTTGCCTAGCTCACTTTCGCACACGATCCGCCCTCCATGCCGTTCTACTACCGCCTTGACCATAGTCAGGCCCAACCCAAGACCTTCACTGCCCTGGGCCGAATCGAAACGTCGGTATTGGTTGAACAACTCCGGTAGATCCTTCGGCGCAATCCCCGGCCCCTGATCACTTATCCCGCATTCCAACCAGCCTTGCGCACTGCCATGCCTTAACCTGACGGTGGTGCCAGATGGGGAGTATTTGATCGCATTCTCCAGCACATTGAACAATGCCCGGGTGAGCAGCGATTGGTCGGCATAGACCATGGCTTCATCCGCCTCATCCAGGTCATGGAGCAAATGGATGCCCTTCAACTGAGCAATCACCGCCACTTGATCAAAGGCGTCCATCACCAGCATGGCAAACAGGGTGGGCTGGAACTGGTAACCGTCCGCTTCAGCCTTGGCCAATTGCACAAAGGATTCGGTCAGACTCAAGGCTCGCCGTACCTGCTGTTCGATCTGAGTAAACACCGGGGACTCCCCGTTGTGCACGTCCAGCAGGGCGAGGATCGCTGAATGCGGCGCACGCAGGTCGTGGGAAAGGAAACGCAGCATGGTCTCGCGATGCTGCTGGGCTTCACGCTCCTTGCTCAGGTCCGTCAGGCTCAACAACCAGCCGAGGGCGAAATCCCCTTCGGCAGGCAGCAAAGGGGCCAGTTCCATGCGCAAACTGCGTTGGTGGATATCGCGAAACTCGACCAGCTCCAGCGCCGAGAGGGCAGGGCGTACACCATTATGCAGCGGGGGATAACCCAGATCGGCGAGCTGTTCGACGAGGTTTTCGCCGACCAGGTCATTGCCGAATACTTCACGGGCCACGCGGTTGGCCAACAGGATACTGCCCTGGGGATCGGTAATCAGGGTCGCTACCGGCAGGCACTCCAAGCCATCAGCCATAAAGCGCCGCGTATCGCGGGTACGGCTGACGGCTTGTTCAAGGGCAAAGATCCGCCCTTGCAGCACATCGCCCTTACTGGCGGGCGCGCGACGACGTTCCGGAAGCACCTTGGGCTCGTTATCCAGGCGTGCCAGTTCCCAGCCAAAGTAGGCGAGGATCACGCTCAGACGTCGCCAATTCCAGATCAGGTAACTCAGCAACAAACCGATCAGACACGCTGCGGGGCTCCACCAGTGGCCCAGGCGCAATAACGCCCATGAGCCCAGCAAAGCCACGGCCATGCCTGCCAAGGTCATCCACAGGGCGTAGCGTGGGCGCACAAGCAGAAGGCCCAACAGCAGGGCCACCAGGGACGTTGCCAGCAACGCCGCCAGCCAGCCGGGCAAATCGACGATGCTGCGGCCCTGCAATAAACCATTCAGTACGTGCGCCTGGATCTCAACGCCCGCTGTAGTACCTACGGTGGAAGAGAGGGGCGTCACGAAACGATCGGCCATGCCATAGGCTGAGGCGCCGATCAGAACCAGGCGACCACGCAGCGACTCGGGAGGTACCTCGCCGCGCAATACGCTGACGTAGGACACACTGGGAAAATGGTCTGGTTCCGAAGTGAACGGCACACGGATTTCATGTTCCTGGTGCCAGTGACCTCCAGTAGGCTCTTGCGGCAGGCCCGGCATCGTCTCGGCGTGCTCGCTCATGGCGAATGCCAGCCACGCCAACTGAGGAAGTGTGCTTCCCGGAGGGCCTTCACGTAGATACACGCTGCGCACCACTCCGTCGTTATCCGCTTCGACGTTGATGTGCCCGACGCCCTTGGCGCACTTGAGCAGTGGCGACAACGGCGTTACCTGGGCCCTGGGGCTGACGCTGCTGTCCCCGGCGATGGGCAGCAATACATTGCCGGCTTTGCAGACGGCATCGGCCAGTTGTTGGTCGTCATTATTGTCGCCGGGCTCACTGAAGATCACGTCAAACAAAATGCCCGCTGGCTGTGCGGCGTTCAGGCGTTCAATCAGCTCGGCATGCACGCTGCGCGGCCAGGGCCACGGGCCTAGTGCTTCCAGGCTGGGCGTATCAATGGTCACCAGAACGATCCGTGGATCTGCCGGTAACGGCGTCAGGCGGCGCAGGCTGTCATAGAGCGGATTGTTGAGTGCCAGCCCCGCACTCAAGGATAAGTACGCGGTGAAGGGCAGGAGCACCAAACCGATCAACAGCCATTCACGAACCAACCCATGAAACAAAAGCTGCGCCTGGGTAGGTTGGCGTTTCTCGGCTTTGCGCCATAGGTTCACAGGGCTACCGCCAAAAGGGTGCCAAGGAGTCGATGGTCATTGAGTAAAGATTTCATAAGCCCAGGATCCCTCTCCATGGGGTTGCGATGAAGTGCATACGGTGTTCTGAAACCAGTGAAGCTTATTTGGGTCTCATTGGAGGAGTTCCCGCGGCCGCGCAATGAACGATACCGCACATTCAAGCAGGCATTACGCACCAGCGAGGCGATCGGCACCGACCCTTTTCCTGACCGACTGGAGCCGGTATCTTTCTTTGAGGACGTAGTGGGTGGCGTTTACGGCGCTTTCAGCGTATCGAGAGATACGAGCACCGTAAAATCCGCCCATAATTATTCAGATTCAGAGGCCGGCATTTGTACAGCATGTGCCCCTATCCAAGCTCTCGTTTTTTGTAGGAAGGACCCCACCCATGCGTGTCGCAATACTGGATGACGAACCCGCGGAGTTGCGACGGGTGGAACAGACACTGCGACAGATTCCCGGCCCGACTGAACAGCCTTGGTCGCTGCATTTTTTCGAACGTGGTGAAGACCTGCTGCGCCAGCTACGCCGGGAAACCTTTGACCTGCTGATTCTTGACTGGCAACTGCCGGACATCTCCGGGATCGCGTTATTGCGCTGGACTCGCGAGCACATGGAATCGCCCCCTGCCGTGATCATGCTCACCAGTCGCGATGCCGAGAGTGACATCGTAACGGCGTTGAATAGCGGGGCGGATGATTATGTCAGCAAGCCGTTTCGGCCCAACGAACTCAAAGCCCGAGTCAGCGCCGTGCTGCGGCGCCACGGTTTGCAAAAGTCGGCTACCCAGGAAGTGCAGAGCTTTAACGATCTGACGTTCGACGATGCCGAACTGACCGTCACCCGAGCGGGCAAACCCATCAACCTCACAGAACGAGAATACCGTTTGGCAAGTTGTCTATTTGCCAACCTGGCCCGACCGTTGTCTCGCGAGTACCTGTATGAGCGGTTCTGGAGCCACGAAGAAATGGTGTCGTCGCGGCCGTTGGACACGCATATCTACCGCCTGCGTAACAAGCTAGGGCTGACAGCTGATCGCGGTTGGCAGCTGTTGACGATCTATGGGTACGGGTATCGGTTGGAGAGTGTGACACCCGCCGCGCAAAATTGAGTACGCCGATGTTCCACGTGGAGCATTTAAGAATTCGAGTCTACAGACCAATAAAAAAGGCCAACGCTAAGCGTTGGCCTTTTGTTTTTAGCTGATGTGCCTGATCAGAAGTCCAGGTTAGACACCGCCAAGGCATTGCTCTCAATGAAGTCACGACGAGGCTCGACCGCATCACCCATCAGGGTGTTGAAGATCTGGTCTGCGCCAATGGCGTCTTCGATGGTCACACGCAGCATGCGACGCTGAGCAGGGTCCATGGTGGTTTCCCACAGCTGATCAGGGTTCATCTCGCCCAGACCTTTATAGCGCTGGATGGTATGACGCTTGGTGCTTTCCGCCATCAACCAGTCCAAGGCTTCCTTGAACTCCTTGACCTGCTTCTTGCGTTCGCCACGCTGAATGTAAGCACCGTCGTCCAGCAGGGTGCTCAGTTGAGCGCCGAGGGTGACTACGGTCTTGTAGTCGTTGCTGCCGAAGAAGTCGCGGTTGAAGGTGACGTAGTTGGACAGGCCGTGGGAGATCAGTTCGACCTCTGGCAGCCATACGTTACGTTCACGGTCTTCACGCAGGCTGGCTTTGTATACCAGGCCGGACTTCTCCACCGTACGCAGGCGCACTTCGTACTGGGCCAGCCAATCTTGCATGGCGGCGTGATCGCCCAACTGCTCCAGGCTCACGGCTGGCAGGTAGATGAAGTGCTCGGTCAGCTCCTGAGGGTACAGGCGCGACAAACGCTTGAGCGTCTTCATGACCATACGGAAGTCGTTGACCAGGCGCTCCAGCGACTCACCCGAGATGCCCGGCGCTTCGTCATTCAGGTGCAGGCTCGCATCTTCAAGGGCCGATTGCGTCATGTACTCTTCCATGGCGTCGTCGTCTTTGATGTATTGCTCTTGCTTGCCCTTTTTCACTTTGTACAACGGCGGCTGGGCGATGTAGATATAGCCACGCTCGATCAGCTCCGGCAACTGACGGAAGAAGAAGGTCAGCAGCAGGGTACGGATGTGCGAACCGTCGACGTCAGCATCGGTCATGATGATGATGTTGTGGTAACGCAGCTTGTCGATGTTGTACTCATCGCGGCCAATACCGCAGCCCAATGCCGTGATCAAGGTGCCGACTTCCTGGGAAGAAATCATCTTGTCGAAGCGGGCCTTCTCAACGTTGAGGATCTTGCCCTTCAACGGCAGGATGGCCTGGGTGCGACGGTTACGCCCCTGCTTGGCGGAACCGCCAGCAGAGTCACCTTCCACCAGATACAGTTCGGAGAGGGCAGGGTCTTTCTCTTGGCAGTCAGCCAGTTTGCCTGGCAGGCCGGCGATATCCAGCGCACCTTTACGGCGGGTCATCTCACGGGCCTTACGCGCGGCTTCACGAGCGCGGGCAGCATCGATCATCTTGCCGACGACCAGCTTGGCTTCGTTCGGGTTTTCCAACAGGAAGTCGGAGAAGTACTTGCCCATTTCCTGTTCAACCGCGGTCTTCACTTCGGAAGACACCAGCTTGTCTTTGGTCTGGGAGCTGAACTTCGGATCCGGTACCTTGACCGAGATAATCGCCGTCAGGCCTTCACGGGCATCGTCACCGGTGGTGGCGACTTTATGTTTCTTCGCCAAGCCTTCCGCTTCGATGTAGGTGTTCAGGTTACGCGTCAGCGCGGAACGGAAACCCACCAAGTGAGTACCGCCATCGCGTTGTGGAATGTTGTTGGTGAAGCACAACAGGTTCTCGTTGAAGCTGTCGTTCCACTGCAGGGCGATTTCCACGCCGATGCCGTCTTCGCGCTGAATGTTGAAGTGGAACACTTGGTTGACCGCGGTCTTGTTGGTGTTCAGGTATTCAACGAACGCACGCAGGCCGCCCTCGTACTTGAACAGCTCTTCCTTGCCGCTGCGCTCATCCTTGAGGACGATGCCGACACCGGAGTTAAGGAAAGACAGTTCACGAATCCGCTTGGCCAGGATGTCCCAGCTAAAGTGGATGTTCTTGAAGGTTTCTTCCGATGGCTTGAAGTGGATCTGGGTACCGGTGGTTTCACTGTCGCCGACAATTTTCATCGGTTCCTGTGGTACGCCGTGGACGTAGGTCTGCTCCCAAATCTTGCCGCTACGGCGGACAGTGAGGATCAGTTCTTCGGACAGGGCGTTCACTACCGACACACCTACACCGTGCAAACCACCGGATACTTTATAGGAGTTGTCGTCGAACTTACCGCCAGCGTGGAGCACGGTCATGATGACCTCTGCCGCCGAAACGCCTTCTTCTTTGTGCACGTCTACCGGGATGCCACGACCGTTGTCACGCACGGTGATGGATTCATCCGGGTGGATGATAATGCTGATGTCGTCGCAGTGACCGGCCAGAGCTTCGTCGATGGAGTTATCGACCACCTCGAACACCATGTGGTGCAGACCGCTACCATCATCGGTGTCGCCAATGTACATACCGGGACGTTTGCGTACGGCATCCAAACCTTTCAGCACTTTAATGCTGGTCGAGTCGTACGTGTTTTCTTCGCTCATGCCTTCACTCCCGATGGTCGTGGGTCTGGGTGATACGGCCTTGTTCCACGTGGAACAAAGCGACTGGCGTTTCCGTCTGCCAGCCTTCCCTCAATAATTCGTGGTCTACACAGGTGATAAACACCTGGCAGCGTAAGTCTTCCAACAAGCGGCATAGCGAGCGGCGGTGCTGCTCGTCGAGCTCAGACGGCAAGTCATCCACCAAATAAATACACTGACCGCGTCGAGCTTGGCTAACCAAATGGCCTTGCGCGATACGCAACGCACAGACCACCAACTTCTGCTGGCCGCGGGACAATATATCCGCAGCATTGTGTGCACCTAATCTAAGGCGCAAATCAGCGCGCTGGGGGCCGGCCTGGGTGTGTCCGATTTGCTGATCCCGTTGCAAGGACGTTGCGAGCACTGCATTCAGCTCACGCTCTTTGTCCCAACCCCGGTAATAACTCAGCGTCAGCCCCTCGAGATCCAATAACTCGCTCAAGGTCTGCTCAAAGACTGGTTTCAAGGCTTTGATATAGGCGCGGCGGTATTCATCTATTTCGTCGCTGGCCAGGCACAGTTCACGGTCCCAGGCTGCTTGCGAAGCGGCGTCAAGTGTACCATGCCGCAGCCATGAGTTCCGCTGCCGCAGGGCCTTCTGCAGGCGCTGCCAAGTGGCCATGAAGCGTGGTTCCACGTGGAACACGCCCCAGTCGAGAAACTGCCGACGGATTTTCGGGGCCCCCTCCAACAATCGAAAGCTGTCGGGGTTGATCAGTTGCAACGGCAGGATCTCGGCCAGTTGCGCTGCGCTGCGCGCATTTTGCCCGTCGATTCGGATCTGAAATTCGCCACCGCGATCACGCGATATCCCCAGGCTGCTATGTCCGCCCTCAGCCAGTTCCACTTGGCCAAATACGGTACAGGCCAATTGTTCGTACTGAATCACGGGTAACAAACGGGCACTGCGGAAGGAACGCGCAAGCCCCAGCAGGTGGATGGCTTCCAGCACGCTGGTTTTACCACTGCCGTTGGCGCCATGGAGGATGTTGATGCGGGGGGAAGGGGAGAAGGTCACCGGGTGCAGATTGCGCACCGCGGTGACCGAGACGCGACTAAGGGACATCTAGCTTCTGCTGAGCATGATTACAGGCGCATCGGCATGACAACGTAAGCCGAGTCGTCGTTGTCAGATTCTTGCACCAGGGCGCTGCTGTTGGAGTCCGACAGGATCAGACGAACCTGTTCGGTGGTCATGACACCCAGCACGTCCAACAGGTAGCTCACGTTAAAGCCGATTTCCAGCGATGCGCCGTTGTAGTCGACACCCACTTCTTCTTCCGCCTCTTCCTGTTCCGGGTTGTTGGCCTGGATTTTCAGTTGGCCGTTGGCCAGTTGCAGGCGAATACCACGGTACTTTTCGTTGGAAAGAATCGCAGTACGGCTGAAGGCTTCACGCAGGGCCTGACGATCACCGACCACCAGCTTGTCGCCACCTTTAGGCAACACACGCTCGTAGTCCGGGAACTTGCCGTCGACCAGCTTGGAGGTGAAGGTGAACTCGCCGGTGGTGGCACGAATGTGGTGCTGGCCCAACACGATGCTGACGTTGCCGTCCGGCTCGGTGAGCAAACGCGCCAGTTCAAGGATACCTTTGCGTGGAACAATCACCTGGTGACGATCCGGCTGACCGATATCGGCACGCATCGAGCACATTGCCAGACGGTGGCCGTCGGTGGCCACGGCGCGGATGATGCCTTCCGATACTTCCAGCAGCATACCGTTGAGGTAGTAACGCACGTCCTGCTGAGCCATAGCGAAGCTGGTGCGCTCGATCAAACGACGCAGCTTGCTTTGCTCCAGGCTGCACGTCAGCGAGCCCGGGCCTTCTTCTACGGTTGGAAAGTCATTGGCCGGCAAGGTCGACAGGGTGAAACGGCTACGGCCTGCCTTGACCACCAACTTCTGCTCATCCACCTTGATGTCGATCAGCGCATCGTTGGGCAGGCTTTTGCAGATATCCATCAGCTTGCGCGCCGGCACGGTGATCTCGCCCGGTTCGGCGGGCTCTTCGAGCTGGACGCGACCCACCAGTTCGACTTCCAGGTCGGTACCGGTCAAGGACAACTGCTGCCCCTCGACCACCAGTAATACGTTGGAAAGCACCGGCAAGGTCTGTCGGCGCTCGACGACGCCTGCGACCAGTTGCAGGGGTTTCAACAGGGCTTCGCGTTGAATGGTGAAATGCATGGTCTAGTCCCTTGCCTTAATAAGCTGCGCTGGTGTCATCACGTAGTCAGTGTACGCAGCAGGTTCTTGTAGTCCTCGCGAATATCCGCGTCGGATTCCTTAAGTTCATTGATCTTGCGGCATGCGTGCAAGACCGTGGTGTGGTCGCGTCCGCCGAACACATCACCGATTTCCGGCAGGCTGTGGTTGGTCAACTCCTTGGAGAGGGCCATGGCAACCTGGCGTGGACGTGCGACCGAGCGCGAACGGCGCTTGGACAGCAGGTCGGAAATCTTGATCTTGTAGTACTCGGCCACGGTGCGCTGGATGTTATCCACACTCACCAGCTTGTCCTGCAAGGCCAACAAGTCTTTCAAGGACTCGCGAATCAGCTCGATGGTGATATCGCGGCCCATGAAGTGCGAGTGAGCGATGACCCGCTTGAGCGCGCCTTCCAGCTCACGCACGTTGGAACGGATGCGTTGGGCGATGAAGAACGCAGCATCGTGCGGCAGATCGACTTTAGCCTGGTCGGCCTTCTTCATCAGGATGGCAACACGGGTTTCCAGCTCCGGTGGCTCGACTGCAACCGTCAGGCCCCAGCCGAAACGCGACTTCAGACGTTCTTCCAGGCCTTCGATTTCCTTCGGATAACGGTCACTGGTCAAGATGACCTGCTGGCCACCTTCGAGCAGGGCGTTGAAGGTGTGGAAGAACTCCTCTTGGGAACGTTCCTTGCGGGCGAAGAACTGAATGTCATCGATCAACAGGGCATCAACGGAGCGGTAGAAACGTTTGAACTCGTTGATTGCGTTGAGCTGCAAGGCCTTGACCATGTCGGCCACGAAGCGCTCCGAATGCAGGTAAACCACCTTGGCATTCGGGTTCTTCTTTAATAGGTGGTTACCGACGGCGTGCATCAAGTGCGTCTTACCCAAGCCCACGCCGCCATAAAGGAAGAGCGGGTTGTAACCATGCTTGGGATTATCGGCGACCTGCCAGGCGGCCGCTCGGGCCAGTTGGTTGGACTTGCCTTCGACAAAGTTCTCGAAGGTAAAGGTGCGGTTCAGGTAACTGGTGTGCTTGAGCGCGCCTTCTACCTGCACAGTACGTTGCTCGGAGCGCACAGGCGCCTGTTGGGAGCTGGCACCAGCCATCGGGTCGAAGCTGTCGCGGGACGGCTCCTCATTCTCTGGCGCATTTTTGCGCGAAGACGGCTTGGACGGCGCAGATGTCGGTGCAGGTGCTGCGGCGACAGGCGCCACTGCGGCCTGGGCTTGCGACGCAGCGGCGGCCAATGGCGCATTCGGCGCGGCGCGGGGAGCCGAGCTGCGCTTGCTGCCTATTAATAAGGAGAGAGCAGGCGCCAGACCGTTGCCATGTTCATCGAGCAATTCGAGAACGCGGCCCAGGTACTTCTCGTTGACCCAGTCGAGGACAAAACGATTGGGCGCATAGACACGCAACTCGTCGCCTTCGGCTTCGACCTGTAGCGGACGGATCCAGGTGTTGAATTGCTGGGCAGGCAGCTCATCGCGCAAAAGCTCCACGCACTGCTGCCAAAGTTCCACTGACACGGATATCCCCTAAGTTGAAAGCCGGTGAGGCAAAAACAGCCGCCATTGTAGCGGCCAGCCGTCCACTTATCCACATGTAGGTTGCTCACAGGCCACCCAAAATCAATGCTTTAACCGCTAAAAAGGCGACCAGTGGTCTGTGCATAAGCTCTGTGGATAAACCCACCTGAGCTCGTTGCACAAGTGGGGTCAAAAGTCTGTGGGTAACTGGCCTGTGGATAACTACCCGTTCCACACACAGCTTATCCGATAGCGCAGCACAGGCAGAGCACCGCTTCTCCCCCGTGTTGTCATTCTCTGTACACCACGTGGAACAAGGGCTAAAAGCAGTTATCCACAGATGATCGCGCTCCTAGCTTTTATAAGCTTTACAGAAAAGCTTTAAATAACTTCCTTCTTTATTTTTATATCTATCGCCTGCCGGATGGAAGCCAAACGGGCAGAAGGGCGCCAGGACCCCGTCGACATCTAATTAAAGGAAAAGCTGGTTGGAAATTGACCTAGAGGCTTGCTTTCTCTAGAATCGCCGGTCTCTTAAAACGGGGGCCATTCCGGCCCGTTGTGGACGAACCAGGTAACAACGCCATGAAACGTACTTTCCAACCAAGCACCATCAAACGCGCCCGTACTCACGGCTTCCGTGCTCGCATGGCTACCAAGAACGGCCGTGCTGTCCTGTCGCGTCGCCGCGCCAAAGGTCGTGCGCGTCTGGCAGTTTGATAATCCGGTACTGGTGGTGAGTCAGGACTTCAGTCGGGAAAAGCGTCTGCTAACCCCCCGGCATTTCAAGGCAGTCTTTGACTCCCCCACCGGCAAGGTTCCGGGGAAAAATCTCCTGCTCCTTGCGCGTAACAACGATCTTGATCACCCCCGTCTCGGGTTGGTGATCGGCAAGAAGAGCGTAAAGCTCTCCGTTGAGCGCAATCGCCTCAAGCGTCTGATGCGCGAATCGTTTCGCCTCCACCAGGACACTCTGGTTGGTTGGGATATTGTTATCGTCGCGCGCAAAGGCTTGGGTGATGTAGAAAACCCCGAATTGATTCAGCATTTCGGCAAGCTCTGGAAACGTTTGGCGCGTACCCACAAGCCAGCACCAGCAGTCAGCACCGAAACTGTAGGGGTAGACAGCCTTGATGCGTAAACTGGCAATCGTTCCGATCCAGTTTTATCGCTATGCCATTAGTCCTCTGATGGCCAGTCACTGTCGTTTCTACCCCAGTTGTTCCTGCTACGCGTTAGAGGCCATAGAAAATCATGGTCTTCTGCGCGGTGGCTGGCTGACCTTTCGTCGTTTAGGTCGCTGTCATCCGTGGAATCCCGGTGGTTATGACCCGGTTCCACCTATCCCTACCTCCCGTTCTTCTTCGATGGCCGAGTAATCATGGATATTAAACGCACAATCCTGATCGTCGCCCTGGCAATCGTGTCCTATGTCATGGTCCTTAAATGGAACCAGGACTACGGTCAGGCTGCCCTGCCGACTCAGAATGTTGCTACCAATCAGGCTGCGCCGGCTATTCCGGACACCCCGCTGGGTAACAATGCGTCCGCGAGTGCCGATGTACCCAGCGCGAATGGCGAGACAAGTGCCCCGTTAGAAACGCCAGTGGTCACCAACAAAGACCTCATCCACGTGAAAACGGATGTGCTCGAGTTGGCTATCGACCCACAGGGTGGTGATATCGCACAGCTGAAGCTGCCGCTGTATCCACGTCGCCAAGACCATCCGGATGTGCCGTTCCAACTGTTCGATAACGGCGGTGAACGTACTTATCTGGCACAAAGCGGCCTGACTGGTACCAATGGTCCGGATGCACGTGCTACCGGTCGTCCGGTTTATTCGACCGAACAAAAGACTTATCAACTGGCAGACGGCCAGAACCAGTTGAACGTCGACCTGAAATTCAGCCTCGACGGTGTCAACTACATCAAGCGTTTCAGCTTTACCCGCGGTTTGTACGATTTGAAGGTCACTTACCTGATCGACAACACCAGCGACAAAGCCTGGAGTGGCAACCTGTTTGCCCAGCTCAAGCGTGACGCCAGCTCCGATCCGTCTTCCAGCACCGCCACCGGCACCGCCACTTACCTGGGCGCCGCCCTGTGGACAAGTAACGAGCCGTACAAAAAAGTGTCGATGAAAGATATCGACAAGGGCACGCTGAAAGAAACCGTCCAAGGTGGCTGGGTAGCGTGGCTGCAGCACTATTTCGTGACCGCCTGGATTCCGAACAAGGGTGACGCGAACCTGGTTCAAACCCGCAAGGACAGCCAGGGCAATTACATCATTGGCTTCACTGGCCCGGCGTTGACCGTTGCTCCAGGTGCCAAGGCTGAAACCAGCGCTACCCTGTACGCCGGTCCTAAAAGCCAGGCGGTACTGAAAGAGTTGTCCCCAGGCCTGGAATTGACTGTGGACTACGGCTTCCTGTGGTTCATTGCCCAGCCGATCTTCTGGCTGTTGCAACATATCCACAGCATCGTGGGTAACTGGGGCTGGTCGATCATCTTCCTGACCATGCTGATCAAAGGGCTTTTCTTCCCTCTGTCGGCAGCCAGCTACAAGTCGATGGCGCGTATGCGTGCCGTGGCCCCGAAACTGGCCGCGCTGAAAGAACAACATGGTGATGACCGGCAGAAAATGTCGCAGGCTATGATGGAGTTGTACAAGAAAGAGAAGATCAACCCGCTGGGTGGATGCTTGCCGATTCTGGTACAGATGCCGGTGTTCCTGTCGCTTTACTGGGTATTGCTGGAAAGCGTTGAAATGCGCCAGGCGCCGTTCATGCTGTGGATAACTGACCTGTCGATCAAAGACCCGTTCTTTATCCTGCCGATCATCATGGGCGCGACCATGTTTATCCAGCAGCGTCTGAACCCAACCCCGCCGGATCCGATGCAGGCCAAGGTAATGAAAATGATGCCAATCATCTTCACCTTCTTCTTCCTGTGGTTCCCTGCTGGCTTGGTACTGTACTGGGTGGTCAACAACGTGTTGTCGATCTCTCAACAGTGGTACATCACACGTAAAATCGAAGCGGCTACCAAAAAAGCCGAGGCGTAATTTACTCTGTGGATAACCACTCAAGACGCCCCCTAGTGGGGCGTTTTGCTTTCCGTCACTTTTGTTCTGGAACCCGCTGATGAGCGCTCCTCGTGAAACCATTGCTGCTGTCGCTACCGCTCAAGGTCGGGGCGGTGTCGGCATCGTTCGAATTTCCGGGCCATTGGCGGGCGTGGCAGCCAAGGCTATCAGCGGCCGGGAGCTGAAACCCCGTTATGCCCATTACGGTCAGTTCCTGGATGCCGACCACAGCGTATTGGACGAGGGGCTGGCCATCTATTTTCCAGGGCCAAACTCGTTCACTGGTGAAGATGTCCTCGAACTACAAGGGCACGGTGGTCCTGTGGTGTTGGACATGCTGCTGCAGCGCTGCTTGCAATTGGGTTGCCGCCTGGCCAGACCAGGGGAATTCAGCGAACGCGCATTCTTGAACGATAAGCTCGACCTGGCCCAGGCCGAAGCCATCGCCGATTTGATCGAAGCCAGTTCTGCACAGGCTGCACGTAACGCATTGCGTTCATTGCAGGGGGCTTTTTCCCTGCGTGTGCATAACTTGACCGAGCAACTGATCAGCCTGCGCATCTACGTCGAAGCCGCGATTGATTTTCCGGAAGAAGAAATAGACTTCCTGGCGGATGGCCATGTATTGGCGATGCTGGATAAAGTCCGCGATGAGTTATCCACAGTGCTGCGCGAAGCCGGGCAGGGCGCCTTGCTGCGCGATGGTATGACGGTGGTGATTGCCGGCCGGCCCAATGCCGGCAAATCCAGCCTACTCAATGCTCTGGCAGGGCGCGAGGCGGCCATCGTCACCGAGATCGCCGGCACTACCCGGGATATCTTGCGTGAACATATCCACATCGACGGTATGCCGCTGCACGTGGTCGACACCGCAGGTCTGCGCGATACCGACGACCAGGTGGAAAAGATCGGCGTGGAACGTGCGCTCAAGGCGATCAGCGAAGCCGATCGTGTGTTGCTGGTGGTGGATGCCACTGCACCTGAAGCTGTGGATCCTTTTGCCTTGTGGCCGGAATTTCTTGAACAACGGCCAGACCCGGCCAAAGTCACCTTGATTCGTAACAAGGCCGACCTTACGGGTGAAGCCATCGCCCTGGAAACCAGTGAAGATGGCCACGTCACTATCAGCTTGAGCGCGAAATCGGCCGGCGAGGGTCTGGAATTGCTGCGCGAGCACCTTAAAGCATGCATGGGCTACGAACAGACCTCGGAAAGCAGCTTCAGTGCGCGGCGCAGGCACCTGGAAGCGCTGCGTCATGCCAGCGCGGCCCTGGAGCACGGGCGGGCCCAGCTGACCTTGGCGGGGGCTGGGGAGCTGCTGGCTGAAGATTTGCGTCAGGCGCAGCAGCTGCTGGGTGAAATCACCGGCGCTTTCAGCTCGGATGATTTGCTGGGGCGGATTTTCTCCAGCTTTTGCATTGGCAAATAGCCGAGTTATCCACCTCGTCTACCAGTTGTAAGACACCGTACCGAGCAAGGTACGGCTGTCACCCCAATAGCAACGCCCCGCATCGTTGCAACCGGATACATATTCCTTGTCGAACAGGTTCTTGGCGTTCAGGTCCACCGACCAGTGTGGGTTGATCTGATAACCCAGTGCCGCATCCACCAAGGTGACGCTTCCTGCGTCCAGCTTCCCGTAGAGCGTAGGCGGGGTGTAGGAAAAGGTACTGTCGAAATAGCGCACCCCGCCGCCCAGGGAGAAACCCTTGAGTTGGCCGTCGAGAAAGCGATATTTGCCCCACACCGAAGCCTGGTTACGCGGCACGCCTGTCATCTGACGGCCTTCTACCAGCGAAGTGGCCGAATCCTTGGTTATCCGGGCGTCAGTGTAGGTATAGGCCGCCGTCACGTTGAAGTTGGAGCTGATGTTGCTGTTGACCTCGACTTCCACGCCCTTGGCGCGACTTTCACCGACTTGGCGATAGCTGTTGGTGGTGGCATCGAGGTAGGTATCGTCCTGCTTGCGCAGGTCATACACCGACACGGTCATCGCCGTATCCCAGCCGATCGGTTCGTACTTAACGCCCACTTCATATTGGCTGCTGGTGATCGGTTTCAACGGCGAGCCGGCGTTGGAGATCTGCTGCACGGGGACAAACGCGGTGGAATAGCTGACATACGGCGTAAGGCCGTTGTCGAACTGGTACATCACCCCGCCCTGGTAAGTGAATTTACGATCCTGTGAGTTGATATTGCTCGATGGCTTGACCTTGTCTCGGTAATTGCTGTCGACCCAATCCTGGCGGCCTCCGAGCAGAAAGAGCCAATGGTCGTATTTGCTTTGGATCTGGGCATAAACCCCTTTCATCTGCTGTTCAAGCAAAGTGTTTTGCACTGCCAGGGGAGTGAGCGGGTCGCGCAGGTACACCGGGTTATACACATCGATGGTGCCGGCGAAACCCGCATCCCAGTCTTGATTGAACGAGGTTCGGTCATAGCTGGCGCCCAATAGCACTGTGTTTTCCACACTGCCCAACTGGAACTTGCCTTCGAGCTGGTTATCCAGGGAATAGACCATCGATTTGTTGTAGCGGTCATAGGCGTTCATGTTCAGCCGGGTGCCGAAGCCACCGTTATTCAATGATCCAGGCCAGGTTTCGTGCCGGTTGATGCGTGACTGCATATAGCGCGAGTTCTGACGGAACTGCCAGTCATCATTGAAGCTGTGGCTGAACTCATAGCCGGTGCTCCACGCTTCGCGTTCAAATGTGTTCCAGTCCGGATTGCCCAGCAGGGTGTGTTTGGACAGCTTCCCGTTGGGATTTGTAAGCAGCGTACCGGCGGCGGGTAGGCCAAGTTCCAGGTTGGTATGGTCTTTCTGGTAGTTGGCCAGCAGCGTCAGGGTGTTGTAGTCGTCGAAGTTCAGGGTCAGGGATGGCGCGATATACAGACGATCGTCCGGGACGTGATCGGTCTGTGTGTCGGATTTACGCCCCAGTATCACCACCCGGCCCAGAATATTGTCACTGTCGTTGAGCGGGCCCGAGATATCCACACCCAACTGGCGTCGATTGTTCGAACCATAACTCACCTGCACCTCGCCTTGCGGGGTTGCAGTCGGGTGTTTACTTACCAGATTAACCAAACCACCGGGTGCGTTTTCACCGTAGAGCAGGGAAGACGGGCCGCGGAAAATCTCGACCCGTTCCAGGCCGTAGGGTTCACTGGTGGTGTCGTATCGATTGCCTTGCACCCGCAGGCCATCTCGCAGCAGGCCGTAGCCGTAATCCGTGGCGTTGAAACCGCGAATGAAAAACAGATCGCCTGCCAAGCCATCGCCCGCCGCGAACGGTGGGGCGAAGATTCCCGGTACGTAGCCCAACACGTCTGTCAGGGTTTGAGATTTCTGGTCCTTGATACGCTGGCCAGTGACAACGGACACCGAACGCGGAGTCTCGGACAGCGGTGTGCTGGTCTTCGTGCCGATCCGGCTGTTCTGCGCCTTGTAGCCTACATCCCCGGCGATCTCTTGATTGAAGCCGCCCTGTTGATAAGTGCTCACAGTGGTCGGTGCCAATGTGAGTCGGCCAGCGGGGGAAGCCTGTAATACATAGCTGCCGGGAGCCTGTGCGACCGCCTGCAGGTCAGAGTTCTGCAGCAGCAGCGCAAAGCCCTGGTCCACCGAATAGTCACCTTGCAGCCCTGGCGTATTCAAACGCGCCGTTTGCTGTGGCGAGAAGGACAGAATCACATTGGCCTTGGCGGCAAACTGGCTCAAGGCGTTGTCCAGCGGGCCTGCGGCAATTGCAAAGTGTTGCGTTGCGCTGGCCGCCATGACGGCGCTGGATAACAACACACCGGTCGTAGCGGTGATGAACTGCAGACCGTACGTCATGCCATGGCAGGAAAGTCGTTTGCGGAGCGGGGTGGGAAGGCGCATAGGTGAGTAAGCCCTGAAGGTAGCGTCGTGATTACCTGTAGGGCCGCACCAGGTCAAAAAAAGATAACCCCTCTGTGGATTATTTTTCGATTAGCCGATTCGGGTGACCGACACCCAATAGCGCGTAAAGTATTTCACTTGAATCGGCAGGCTCGCTTGCAGGTTAGCGAGGACGGCATCGGTTGAGTCCAGACGGAAGGTCCCGGAAACGCGTAGGCCCGCAGAGGCTGGGTCGCAATGCAATACGCCCGGCCGATAGCGCGCCAACTCATCGATAACTTCTCCCAGCCGTGCATCGAGCACGATCAGTTGGCCATCGACCCAGGCGGCCTGTACACCGCCATATCGCTGGGCAGGGCGCACATTGCGCCGATCAAACTCTGCGCTCTCACCCGCGCCAATAGTGCGGCGAAGTTCGGGTTGGTCGCCGGGGGATATCTCAACCCGTTCTTCCAAGACACCAACCCGCGTGGCGTCGGGCAGTTGGCGCACAGTAAACCGAGTGCCCAGCGCCTGGACCCGGCCTTGGCGAGTTTCGACATAAAACGGTAAGTGCCCACCCCGTGTGCCGGTGTGGATAAGTACTTCACCCTCGCGCAGACGGATCAAACGTTGTCGCCCATCAAATGCCACATCGATAGCGGTATGAGTATTGAGATTGATCTGCGTGCCATCCGCCAGCTCGATGCGTCGCCTCTGGCCCACCGACGTGCGGTAATCAGCCCATACGTTGCCCAGCGACGTATGTTGCTGGACCTTCCACCCCAGATAGCCACCGCCGCTGAGCACCAGCACCCACTTGAGGACCTGGCGCCGCTGTTGCGTGGTGGACAACGCGCGGCGTGTGAGGTCAGGGGACAGGGCACCAAGGCTGCGCTGCAACTGCTCCATCTGGTTCCAAGCCGCCTGGTGGGATGGGTCACGATTAAGCCACTGCTGCCAGGCTTGATGTTGTGCGGGCGTCGGTGGTTGCGACTGAAATTGCACGTACCAACTGGCAGCGGCCTCGAACGTCTTGCGGTCGGGGCTGACCATTACCGGCTGGCCATGATCAGGGAGCATTCGGTGAGGGCGCGGATCATGTGTTTCTTCACCGTGGTCAGCGATACCTGCAGTTGATCGGCGATCTGTTGATAAGTCAGCCCTTCAATCTGTGCGAGCACGAAAATTCGCCGTGCCCGCTCACCCAGGCCAGACAGCGCTTTATCCACAGCCACCAGGGTTTCGATGATGATTGCCTTGTCTTCTTCACTGATAGCTGTGGTTTCGGGACGCTCTGCCAGGGTTTGCCTGTAGGCCTGCTCGATGGCGTGCCGCCGATAGCGGTCAATCACCAGACCCCTGGCGATGGTCGTCAGATAGTCCCGTGGTTCACGGATCTGCGCTGCGTGACATCCACCGAGCATGCGCACGAACGTATCGTGGGCCACATCGGCTGCATCGCTGGCGTTATGCAATTTTCCCTTGAGCCATCCGCGCAACCACGAATGGTGCTGTTCATAGATGTGCTGGACCGCTGCGGTATGTGAGGAGGAAGGCATAGTCGCGACAAGGTAGGTTAATGATAATCGCTATTATTAACTGGCCCAGTGTTTTCCCACAATAGATCTGTTTTTGTCCCACCCGGGATTAATTCCCAGCTTTGCCGTGGACGAAATCGGCCGTTTCTGTGGATTAAGCCCTGTGAATAACCGCGGTTGTGCCCAGTTGATAACAGGGCCTGAAACCTGAGTAAAAACCCACCTGTGGATAACCAGTCGTTTAATCCACAGGCTTAAAGCACTTATCCAAGGGCCTCATCGGCAGATGACCACAACGTTTTGAATCGCTGTACACATTGAAAATAAAGGCCTGCAGAGATCTATCCACAGAAATGTTGCTCAGTATAAATAAACATAAAAACAAAGATTTAATAAATTTCTCTCTTTTAATTTCTATTGTCTGTGATTCATCCACAGCTGGTTAAATTTTGTGCAAAGGGTTCTTTAGGAAGGGCGAAGTCCCTATACTTGCCGCCAAAGCTGTAGAACCCTTTCAACAAACAATTCCTGATTACCTACATAAGCAGGCACGAGGTGCGTGGTGGATTTCCCTTCCCGTTTTGAAGTGATCGTCATCGGCGGCGGTCATGCCGGTACCGAGGCAGCACTGGCGTCAGCACGCATGGGCGTAAAAACCCTGTTGCTGACGCATAACGTGGAAACCCTCGGTGCCATGAGTTGCAACCCCGCAATTGGCGGGATTGGCAAAAGCCATCTGGTCAAGGAAATCGATGCCCTTGGCGGGGTAATGGCGATGGCCACCGACAAGGGTGGTATTCAATTTCGCGTGCTCAACAGCCGCAAAGGCCCGGCCGTACGTGCTACCCGGGCTCAGGCCGACCGCATCCTGTACAAGGCCGCGGTACGCGAAACCCTGGAAAACCAGCCGAACCTGTGGATATTTCAGCAGGCCGCCGATGACTTGATCGTCGAGCAGGACCAGGTACGCGGTGTCGTTACGCAAATGGGTCTGCGTTTTCATGCAGATTCGGTCGTACTGACCACGGGCACGTTCCTCGGCGGACTTATCCACATCGGTATGCAAAATTATTCCGGTGGTCGTGCCGGTGACCCGCCGTCGATTGCCTTGGCAAAACGTCTGCGTGAACTACCGCTGCGCGTCGGCCGTTTGAAAACCGGAACCCCGCCACGCATTGATGGGCGTTCTGTGGATTTCTCGATGATGACCGAGCAAGCCGGCGACACGCCGATCCCGGTCATGTCGTTCATGGGTTCCAAAGAACAGCACCCGAAACAGGTCAGCTGCTGGATTACCCACACCAACGCCCGAACCCACGAAATCATTGCCGCGAACCTTGATCGTTCGCCGATGTATTCCGGGGTGATCGAAGGCATTGGCCCGCGTTATTGCCCGTCGATCGAAGACAAGATCCACCGCTTTGCCGACAAGGAAAGCCACCAGGTCTTTATCGAACCCGAAGGCTTGACCACCCACGAGCTGTACCCCAACGGAATTTCCACTTCGCTGCCGTTCGATGTGCAAATCCAGATCGTGCAGTCGATTCGCGGTATGGAAAACGCGCACATCGTGCGTCCGGGCTACGCCATCGAGTACGACTACTTCGACCCGCGCGACCTGAAATACAGCCTGGAAACCAAAGTGATCGGCGGCCTGTTCTTCGCCGGCCAAATCAACGGCACTACCGGTTATGAAGAAGCCGGGGCCCAAGGTTTGCTGGCCGGGACCAACGCAGCATTGCGTGCACAAGGCAAAGACAGCTGGTGCCCGCGTCGCGATGAAGCCTACATCGGCGTATTGGTCGACGACCTGATTACCCTGGGTACCCAGGAACCGTACCGGATGTTCACATCTCGGGCGGAATACCGTCTGATCCTGCGCGAAGACAACGCCGACCTGCGCTTGACCGAAAAAGGTCGCGAGCTGGGCCTGGTCGATGACGCCCGCTGGGCGGCCTTCTGCAAAAAACGCGAAAGCATTGCGCTCGAAGAACAGCGTCTGAAAAGTACCTGGGTTCGCCCGGG
The DNA here is from genome assembly GCF_900119355.1 of Pseudomonas sp. NFPP02. NCBI lineage: Bacteria > Pseudomonadati > Pseudomonadota > Gammaproteobacteria > Pseudomonadales > Pseudomonadaceae > Pseudomonas > Pseudomonas sp. NFPP02. Next base: position 613,603 of record NZ_FPJI01000001.1, on the reverse strand, counting down.
CACGGAGCAAGGCGACGCCATTGCAGAAAAATTCGGCACGCCGTTGACCCATGAGTACAACTTGCTCAACCTGCTTTCCCGCCCGGAAATCGACTACGCTGGTCTGGTCGAAGTGACTGGCCAGGGCGCAGAAGACCCACAGGTTGCTGAACAGGTTGAAATCAAGACCAAATACGCAGGCTACATTGATCGCCAGCAGGACGAGATCGCCCGGCTGCGAGCCAGTGAAGACACCAAACTGCCTGTGGATATCGACTACAGCGGGATTTCCGGGTTGTCGAAGGAAATTCAAAGCAAGTTGGGGATAACTCGGCCGGAAACCCTCGGGCAGGCTTCACGTATCCCTGGCGTCACTCCGGCAGCCATCTCGCTGTTGATGATTCATTTGAAAAAACGCGGCGCGGGCCGTCAGTTGGAGCAAAGCGCTTGAGTTCGTTGGTCACCTCGCAACACGCCGAAGAGTTATCCACAGGAGCGCGTCAGTTGGGCGTAGCCCTGACCGAAGCCCAGCATGAGCTACTGCTGGGCTACCTGGCCCTGTTGATCAAATGGAACAAGGCTTACAACCTGACAGCAGTGCGTGACCCAGACGAGATGGTGTCGCGGCATTTGCTCGACAGCCTCAGCGTGATGCCGTTTATCGAAAATGGCCGTTGGCTCGATGTGGGCAGCGGCGGCGGCATGCCTGGCATCCCGTTGGCGATCCTGTTTCCCGAGTCCCACGTGACCTGCCTGGACAGCAACGGCAAGAAAACCCGCTTCCTGACCCAGGTCAAACTCGAACTCAAGCTGGATAACCTGCAAGTTATCCACAGTCGTGTCGAAGCATTCACGCCTGAACTGCCTTTCAACGGGATCTTGTCTCGGGCGTTCAGCAGCATGGAGAACTTCAGCAACTGGACACGCCACCTGGGCGACCGTGATACCCGCTGGTTGGCAATGAAGGGCGTTCATCCAAGCGACGAGCTGTTAGCATTGCCGGCAGACTTCCACCTCGATAGCGAACACGCCTTGGCCGTACCTGGTTGCCAAGGCCAACGCCATCTGCTGATACTGCGCCGCACGGCATGATTGGGAACACAAGCAAGAATGGCTAAGGTATTCGCGATAGCGAACCAGAAAGGTGGCGTGGGTAAAACCACCACCTGTATCAACCTCGCAGCATCCCTGGTCGCGACCAAGCGTCGGGTGCTGTTGATCGATCTCGATCCACAGGGCAACGCCACCATGGGTAGCGGTGTGGATAAACACGGCCTGGAAAACTCGGTCTACGATTTGCTGATTGGCGAATGCGACCTGGCCCAGGCCATGCACTATTCCGAGCACGGCGGTTACCAACTGCTGCCGGCCAACCGCGATCTGACCGCGGCGGAAGTGGTGCTGCTGGAAATGCAGATGAAAGAAAGCCGTCTGCGCAGCGCCCTGGCGCCCATTCGCGAAAACTACGATTACATTTTGATCGACTGCCCACCGTCGCTGTCGATGCTCACGCTTAACGCGCTGGTTGCCGCCGATGGGGTAATTATCCCCATGCAGTGCGAGTACTTCGCTCTCGAAGGCTTGAGCGACCTTGTGGATAACATCAAGCGAATTGCCGAGTTGCTCAACCCGAACCTGAAAGTCGAAGGCCTGCTGCGTACGATGTATGACCCGCGCCTGAGCCTGATGAACGATGTATCGGCGCAGCTCAAGGAGCACTTTGGCGATCAGTTGTACGACACCGTGATTCCACGCAACATCCGCCTGGCCGAAGCGCCAAGCTATGGCATGCCCGCGCTGGCGTACGACAAATCCTCGCGTGGTGCCATTGCCTACCTGGCATTGGCTGGCGAGATGGTTCGTCGCCAACGCCGTAATTCACGCACCGCTGCAGCCCAGCCAACTTAAGGAATCCCCATGGCCGTCAAGAAACGAGGTCTCGGACGTGGACTGGATGCACTGTTGAGTGGTCCGACCGTCACATCGCTTGAAGAACAAGCGGTGCAGGCCGACGAGCGCGAGCTGCAGCACTTGCCGCTGGACCTGATCCAGCGGGGCAAATACCAGCCACGTCGGGACATGGACCCACAGGCCCTGGAAGAACTGTCCAACTCGATCAAGGCCCAGGGCGTGATGCAGCCCATCGTGGTGCGCCCCATTGGCGGTGGCCGCTTTGAGATCATCGCCGGGGAGCGCCGCTGGCGTGCCAGCCAGCAGGCCGGCAAGGAAACCATCCCGGCGATGGTGCGCGATGTACCGGATGAAACCGCGATCGCCATGGCGTTGATCGAGAATATCCAGCGTGAAGACCTCAACCCGATCGAAGAAGCGATTGCGTTGCAGCGTTTGCAGCAGGAATTCCAGCTCACCCAGCAACAAGTGGCCGAGGCAGTGGGCAAGTCCCGCGTCACCGTGTCCAACTTGTTGCGTTTGATCGCGCTGCCGGAAGTGATCAAGACCATGTTGTCCCACGGCGACCTGGAAATGGGCCATGCCCGTGCGTTGCTCGGTTTGCCGGAAAATCAACAGGTTGAAGGGGCGCGACACGTTGTCGCACGAGGCCTGACCGTGCGTCAGACTGAAGCGCTGGTGCGCCAGTGGCTCAGCGGCAAACCTGCACCGGTCGAAACCGCCAAACCTGATCCCGATATCGCACGACTCGAGCAGCGCCTGGCCGAGCGCCTGGGCTCTGCGGTGCAAATTCGTCACGGCAAGAAGGGCAAAGGGCAATTGGTCATCGGATATAACTCCCTTGACGAGCTTCAAGGCGTCCTTGCCCACATCCGCTGAAACATTTGCTTATGTAGCGCGTGATCGGAAATCACTACCCGACAGTTGAATAGGGGCTGAACCGCCCCTATACTCTGCGCGCATTTTGTCGGCACAAATTATGCCAAGTTATTGATTTCCGGCAGCCGACCATTGAGGAGCAAGAGTGATGGAAACCCGCACGCCAAACACGTTGCCGTTCCATCGCTTGGCTGTTTTTCCGGTTCTACTGGCTCAATTTGTCATTTTGCTGATCGCCGCATTGGCGCTTTGGTATTGGCATGGAGTCGTAGCCGGGTATTCAGGACTCTGCGGAGGCCTGATAGCCTTGCTGCCCAATATGTATTTTGCTCACAGGGCCTTTCGGTTTTCCGGCGCCCGAGCAGCCCAGGCTATCGTCCGGTCTTTTTATGCCGGCGAGGCGGGGAAACTGATTTTGACGGCAGTGCTGTTTGCACTGACCTTTGCAGGTGTGAAGCCATTGGCGCCGCTGGCTGTATTCGGCGTCTTCGTGTTGACCCAACTGGTCAGCTGGTTCGCTCCCCTGCTAATGAAAACAAGACTTTCGAAACCTTAGGGCGTTTGAGGCAACCATGGCAGAAACAACCGCTTCGGGCTATATCCAGCACCACTTGCAGAACCTGACCTTCGGTCAGCTTCCTAATGGCGGCTGGGGCTTTGCCCACACCGCAGCAGAAGCCAAAGAAATGGGTTTCTGGGCTTTCCACCTGGATACTCTGGGTTGGTCGGTCGCATTGGGCCTGATCTTCGTTCTGATTTTCCGCATGGCGGCAAAGAAGGCGACTTCCGGTCAGCCAGGTGCTTTGCAGAACTTCGTTGAAGTATTGGTCGAATTCGTCGATGGCAGCGTGAAAGACAGCTTCCATGGCCGTAGCCCGGTGATTGCACCGCTGGCACTGACCATCTTCGTCTGGGTGTTCCTGATGAACGCCGTCGACCTGATTCCGGTGGACTGGATTCCTCAGTTGGCCATGGCGATCTCCGGCGACCCGCACATTCCATTCCGCGCCGTATCCACCACTGACCCGAACGCCACACTGGGCATGGCTCTGTCGGTATTCGCGCTGATCATTTTCTACAGCATCAAGGTCAAGGGCATCGGCGGCTTCATCGGCGAACTGACCCTGCACCCGTTCGGCAGCAAGAACATCTTCGTTCAAGCCCTGCTGATCCCGGTGAACTTCCTGCTGGAATTCGTCACCCTGATCGCCAAGCCGATTTCCCTGGCTCTGCGACTGTTCGGCAACATGTATGCCGGCGAGCTGGTGTTCATTCTGATCGCTGTGATGTTCGGCAGCGGTCTGCTCTGGCTTAGCGGCCTGGGCGTAGTTCTGCAGTGGGCGTGGGCTGTGTTCCACATCCTGATCATTACCCTGCAGGCCTTCATCTTCATGATGCTGACCATCGTCTACCTGTCGATGGCGCACGAAGAGAACCATTAAGACCAGTCTCGACTAGTCTGATGTCCTTCCCGGTCAAACGGGAAGGTGGCCCAACAGGGCTATGAAACGATTTGTTTTACCGCTTTAAAATCTAAAAAACCTAAACCATACGACGTAAAAGTCGGGAGGAAAGATGGAAACTGTAGTTGGTCTAACCGCTATCGCTGTTGCACTGTTGATCGGCCTGGGCGCCCTGGGTACTGCCATTGGTTTCGGCCTGCTGGGCGGCAAATTCCTGGAAGGCGCAGCGCGTCAGCCAGAAATGGTCCCAATGCTGCAAGTTAAAATGTTCATCGTCGCCGGCCTGCTCGACGCCGTGACCATGATCGGCGTTGGTATCGCACTGTTCTTCACCTTCGCGAACCCCTTCGTTGGTCAACTCGCTGGCTAATCACTCGACTTTTCGAGTGATTGGGGTGATGGACAACGAATGAGCGAGGTGTTGGCGTGAACATTAATGCAACCCTGATTGGCCAATCCGTTGCGTTCTTCATTTTTGTAGTGTTTTGCATGAAGTTCGTGTGGCCTCCGGTCATCGCGGCTTTGCACGAACGTCAGAAGAAGATCGCGGATGGTTTGGACGCTGCCAGCCGTGCAGCTCGCGACCTGGAGTTGGCCCACGAGAAAGTGGGTCAGCAACTGCGCGAAGCTAAAGCACAGGCAGCCGAGATCATTGAGCAAGCCAAGAAACGCGGTAACCAGATCGTCGAAGAGGCTGTTGAAAAAGCCCGCGTCGAAGCTGACCGTGTGAAGGCTTCGGCTCATGCCGAGATCGAACAGGAACTGAACGGTGTCAAAGACGCGCTGCGTGCCCAACTGGGTGCTCTGGCCGTTGGCGGTGCTGAGAAGATCCTCGGTGCCACAATCGATCAAAACGCGCACGCGGAGCTGGTTAACAAACTGGCTGCTGAAATTTAAGCGAGGGCGATCATGGCAGAACTGACCACGTTGGCCCGACCTTACGCTAAGGCAGCCTTCGAGCACGCCCAGGCCCACCAGCAGCTGGCCTCTTGGTCAGCCATGCTCGGCCTGGCTGCAGCAGTGTCGCAAGACGACACCATGCAGCGCGTGCTCAAGGCCCCGCGCCTGACGAGCGCAGACAAGGCCGCCACTTTTATTGAAGTGTGCGGCGACAAGTTTGATGTGAAGGTGCAGAACTTCATCCACGTCATTGCCGAAAACGACCGTCTCCCGCTATTGCCGGAGATCGCCGCTCTGTTCGACCTGTACAAGGCCGAAGCAGAGAAATCGGTAGACGTTGAAGTGACCAGTGCTTTCGCATTGAACCAAGAACAGCAAGACAAACTCGCCAAGGTTCTCAGTGCACGACTCAATCGGGAAGTGCGCCTGCAAGCTTCGGAGGACGCATCGCTTATTGGTGGTGTTGTTATCCGTGCCGGCGACCTGGTTATCGATGGCTCGATTCGCGGCAAAATCGCGAAACTTGCCGAAGCATTGAAATCTTGAGTTTGAAGGGGCAGCAGAGCAATGCAGCAACTCAATCCTTCCGAAATAAGTGAAATTATCAAGGGCCGCATCGACAAGCTCGATGTGACCTCCCAAGCCCGTAACGAAGGCACTGTCGTCAGCGTATCTGACGGCATCGTGCGGATTCACGGTCTGGCCGACGTAATGTACGGCGAGATGATCGAGTTTCCGGGCGGCGTCTACGGTATGGCCCTCAACCTGGAGCAAGACTCCGTAGGTGCCGTTGTATTGGGCGCGTACACCAGTCTGGCTGAAGGCATGAGCGCCAAGTGCACAGGCCGCATCCTGGAAGTTCCGGTTGGTAAGGAACTGCTGGGTCGCGTAGTCGACGCACTGGGTAACCCTGTTGACGGTAAAGGTCCACTGGGCAACACCGAGACCGACGCGGTCGAGAAAGTTGCTCCAGGCGTGATCTGGCGTAAGTCGGTAGACCAGCCTGTACAGACTGGCTACAAGGCTGTCGATGCCATGATCCCAGTCGGCCGTGGCCAGCGTGAGCTGATCATCGGTGACCGTCAGATCGGTAAAACCGCTCTGGCGATCGACGCGATCATCAACCAGAAAGACAGCGGCATTTTCTGCGTCTACGTAGCCATCGGTCAGAAGCAATCGACCATCGCCAACGTGGTTCGCAAGCTGGAAGAAAACGGCGCCCTGGCCAACACGATCATCGTGGCTGCCAGTGCTTCGGAATCTCCTGCGCTGCAATTCCTGGCACCGTACTCCGGCTGCACCATGGGTGAATTCTTCCGCGACCGCGGTGAAGACGCGCTGATCGTTTATGACGATCTGTCCAAGCAAGCAGTGGCTTATCGCCAGATTTCCCTGCTGCTGCGCCGTCCACCAGGCCGTGAAGCTTACCCAGGCGACGTGTTCTATCTCCACTCCCGTCTGCTGGAGCGCGCATCCCGCGTTTCCGAAGAGTACGTAGAGAAGTTCACCAACGGCGCAGTGACCGGCAAAACCGGTTCCCTGACCGCACTGCCGATCATCGAAACCCAGGCTGGCGACGTTTCCGCGTTCGTTCCGACCAACGTGATTTCCATCACCGACGGTCAGATCTTCCTGGAATCGGCCATGTTCAACTCGGGCATCCGCCCTGCAGTGAACGCCGGTGTTTCGGTATCCCGTGTGGGTGGTGCCGCTCAGACCAAGATCATCAAGAAGCTCTCCGGTGGTATCCGTACCGCTCTGGCTCAGTATCGTGAACTGGCGGCATTCGCCCAGTTCGCTTCTGACCTGGACGAAGCGACCCGTAAGCAACTTGAGCATGGTCAGCGCGTTACCGAGCTGATGAAGCAGAAGCAATACGCCCCAATGTCGATCGCTGACATGGCGTTGTCGCTGTATGCCGCTGAGCGTGGGTTCCTGACCGACGTTGAAATCGCCAAGGTCGGCAGCTTTGAACAAGCGCTGATTGCTTACTTCAACCGCGATCACGCCGAATTGATGGCGAAGATCAACGTGAAGGGTGACTTCAATGACGATATCGACGCTGGCATGAAAGCCGGTATCGAGAAGTTCAAGGCCACCCAAACCTGGTAAGCCGCAGCGGGAGCCGCAAGGCTCCCGCTTGCTAACCTGATAGGTGTTACATGGCAGGCGCAAAAGAGATTCGCAGTAAGATTGCGAGCATCAAAAGCACGCAAAAAATTACCAGCGCCATGGAAAAAGTGGCGGTCAGCAAAATGCGCAAGGCACAAATGCGCATGGCTGCTAGCCGTCCTTATGCGGAGCGTATCCGCCAGGTAATTGGGCATCTGGCCAACGCCAACCCGGAATACCGCCACCCGTTCATGATCGACCGCGCCGTCAAGCGTGTGGGTTATGTGGTAGTGAGCAGTGACCGTGGTTTGTGCGGTGGTCTGAATACCAACCTGTTCAAGGCCCTGGTCAAGGACATGGCGGTAAACCGCGAAAACGGCGTCGAGATTGATCTGTGTGTTGTTGGTAGCAAGGGTGCGGCCTTTTTCCGCAACTTCGGCGGTAACGTCGTTGCAGCTATCAGCCACCTGGGTGAAGAGCCGTCGATCAATGATTTGATCGGCAGTGTGAAGGTGATGCTGGATGCGTACCTGGAAGGCCGTATTGACCGCCTCTCCGTGGTATCCAACAAGTTCATCAACACCATGACCCAGCAGCCAACCGTGGAGCAATTGATTCCACTGGTGGCGACTCCGGATCAGGAACTCAAGCACCACTGGGACTACCTCTACGAACCAGACGCCAAAGAGCTGCTTGACGGCTTGATGGTGCGCTACGTGGAGTCGCAGGTGTACCAGGCGGTGGTCGAGAACAACGCAGCTGAACAAGCGGCGCGGATGATCGCGATGAAAAACGCTACCGATAACGCCGGTGATCTGATCAGCGATTTGCAGCTGATCTACAACAAGGCGCGTCAGGCTGCGATCACCCAAGAGATCTCGGAAATCGTCGGCGGCGCTGCCGCGGTTTAACGGTTCAAATATTCAGAGGATCCAGCTATGAGTAGCGGACGTATCGTTCAAATCATCGGCGCCGTTATCGACGTGGAATTTCCACGCGACAGCGTACCGAGCATCTACAACGCGCTGAAAGTACAAGGCGCGGAAACTACCCTGGAAGTTCAGCAGCAGCTGGGCGACGGCGTAGTTCGTACCATTGCGATGGGTTCCACCGAAGGCTTGAAGCGCGGTCTGGACGTTGTCGACACTGGCGCTGCCATCTCCGTACCGGTCGGTAAAGCGACTCTGGGCCGGATCATGGACGTACTGGGCAACCCGATCGACGAAGCTGGCCCGATTGCCACCGAAGAGCGCTGGGGCATTCACCGCGCAGCACCTTCGTTCGCAGAACAAGCGGGCGGCAACGACCTGCTGGAAACCGGCATCAAGGTCATCGACCTGGTTTGCCCGTTCGCCAAAGGCGGTAAAGTCGGTCTGTTCGGTGGTGCCGGTGTTGGCAAGACCGTAAACATGATGGAACTGATCCGTAACATCGCCATCGAGCACAGCGGTTATTCCGTGTTCGCAGGTGTTGGTGAGCGTACTCGTGAGGGTAACGACTTCTACCACGAGATGAAGGACTCCAACGTTCTGGACAAAGTGGCACTGGTTTACGGTCAGATGAACGAGCCGCCGGGAAACCGTCTGCGCGTAGCCCTGACTGGCCTGACCATGGCCGAGAAGTTCCGTGACGAAGGTAACGACGTTCTGCTGTTCGTCGACAACATCTACCGTTACACCCTGGCCGGTACTGAAGTATCCGCACTGCTGGGCCGTATGCCTTCGGCAGTAGGTTACCAGCCGACCCTGGCTGAAGAGATGGGCGTTCTGCAAGAGCGTATCACTTCGACCAAGGAAGGTTCGATCACCTCGATCCAAGCGGTATACGTACCTGCGGATGACTTGACCGACCCGTCGCCAGCCACCACCTTCGCCCACTTGGACGCCACCGTCGTTCTGTCCCGTGACATCGCTTCCCTGGGTATCTACCCAGCGGTCGATCCACTCGACTCGACTTCGCGCCAGCTGGACCCGAACGTGATCGGCCAGGAGCACTACGACACCGCTCGCGGTGTTCAGTACGTGCTGCAGCGTTACAAAGAACTGAAGGACATCATTGCGATCCTGGGTATGGACGAGCTGTCGGAAGCCGACAAGCAGTTGGTAAACCGTGCTCGTAAGATCCAGCGTTTCTTGTCGCAGCCGTTCTTCGTGGCTGAAGTCTTCACCGGTGCCTCGGGTAAATACGTTTCCCTGAAAGACACCATTGCTGGCTTCAAAGGCATCCTCAACGGTGACTACGACCACCTGCCAGAACAAGCGTTCTACATGGTCGGCGGCATCGAAGAAGCGATCGAGAAAGCCAAGAAACTGTAATCCTGGCGCCCGGAAACGGGCGCTCATCAGGTTGAGGCAATCAGATGGCTATGACAGTCCATTGCGATATCGTCAGCGCGGAAGGGGAAATTTTCTCCGGTCTGGTCGAGTTTGTAACAGCGCACGGTGACCTGGGTGATCTTGGTATCGCCATGGGTCACGCCCCGCTGATCACAAGCTTGAAGCCAGGTCCGATCACTCTGACCAAGCAAGGCGGGGAACGTGAGGTGTTTTACATCTCCGGTGGTTTCCTCGAGGTTCAGCCGAACATGGTCAAGGTACTTGCCGACACCGTGCAACGTGCTGGCGACCTGGATGAAGCCTCCGCTCAGGAAGCCGTCAAGGCTGCCGAGAAGGCGCTGAACGAAAAAGGCGCAGACTTCGACTACAGCGCTGCTGCAGTCCGTCTGGCCGAGGCCGCAGCCCAGCTGCGTACTCTCCAGCAGATCCGCAAGAAGTAAGCGGCGTCGCCGTTTTGTTTCATGCGTGATTGATTAAAAAGGGTAGCCTCGGCTACCCTTTTTCTTTTTTTGCAAAACACTTCTTTGGTCTGAACCCGGACCGCCCAGGATTGGTAGCCATTCATGTCTCTTGAAATCGTCATTCTCGCCGCAGGCCAGGGCACCCGCATGCGTTCAGCCCTGCCCAAGGTACTGCATCCGGTTGCCGGCAACTCCATGCTGGGCCATGTTATCCACAGTGCCCGCCAGTTGGACCCACAACGTATTCATGTGGTGATTGGCCACGGTGCCGACGTGGTCCGTGAGCGTCTGGCTGCGGACGATCTGAATTTCGTATTGCAAGACAAGCAACTGGGCACCGGCCACGCGACCGCGCAGGCTGTGCCTTTCATCACTGCGGACACGGTATTGATCCTCTACGGCGATGTCCCGCTGATTGAAGTGGAAACCTTGCAACGCCTGCTCAAGCACGTGGTGCCTGGCCAGATGGGCCTGCTGACCGTTGAGCTGGATGACCCTACGGGCTACGGCCGCATTGTGCGCAACGCCGACGGCAAGGTGGCTGCCATCGTTGAACACAAAGATGCCAGCGAAGCCCAGCGCGCGATTACTGAAGGCAATACCGGCATTCTCGCCGTGCCTGCCAACAAGCTCGCCGACTGGATGAGCCGCCTGTCCAACAACAACGCTCAGGGCGAGTACTACCTCACCGACGTCATCGAGATGGCCGTCAGCGATGGCCTGCTGGTCGCCACCGAGCAGCCCCATCATCCGATGGAAGTGCAGGGCGCCAACGACCGCAAACAACTGGCAGAGCTGGAACGTCACTATCAACTGCGCGAAGGCCTGCGCCTGATGACCCAGGGCGTGACCCTGCGAGACCCGGCGCGTTTCGATGTACGTGGCGAAGTCACGGTGGGCCGCGACGTCCTGATCGATATCAATGTGATCCTCGAAGGCCGCGTGATCATTGAAGACGGTGTGGTCATCGGTCCGAACTGCGTGATCAAGGACAGCACCTTGCGCAAAGGCGTGGTGGTCAAGGCCAACAGCCATATCGACGGTGCCGTGATGGGTGAGGGCAGCGATGCCGGGCCGTTTGCGCGCTTGCGTCCGGGTAGCGAGTTGGGGGCCAAGGCGCATGTGGGTAACTTTGTCGAACTGAAAAACGCTCACCTCGGCGAAGGCGCCAAAGTCGGCCACCTGACTTATCTGGGCGATGCCGTCATCGGCGCACGCACCAACATCGGCGCTGGCACCATCACCTGCAACTATGACGGTGCCAACAAGTACCAGACCACCATTGGTGAAGACGTGTTCATCGGGTCCAATAACTCGCTGGTTGCTCCCGTGACCATCGGTGATGGTTCCAACACCGCAGCGGGCTCGACCATCAACCAGGATGTGGATAAGTCCCAACTGGCCGTTGCCCGCGCCCGCCAACGCAACATCGACGGCTGGAAACGCCCGGTCAAGATCAAAAAGAGCTGAGTTATCCACAACTCGATAGGTTGAGACTCACTCCTGTGGAAGCTGGCTTGCCTGCGATAGCGGTCTGACATTCATCATGATGTCGCCTGACACGCAGCTATCGCAGGCAAGCCAGCTCCCACAGTTGTTTAGTGGCATGTCCGAAAGCTCTACAAAAATGCCTTCCGCCTCTTGACGATCTTTCCCCAATAGGTTTTGATTGCCTTCGTTATCTTTCGAAACGAAACTTATCACTACCATGTCGAAACGAAACACCCCCCAGCGACGCCACAATATCCTCACCTTGCTCAACGAGCAGGGCGAAGTCAGCGTGGACGAGTTGGCCAAACATTTCGAAACTTCGGAAGTGACCATCCGCAAGGACCTTGCTGCCCTCGAAAGTAACGGCTTGCTCCTGCGTCGCTACGGCGGTGCAATCACTATGCCCCAAGAGCTGGTGGGCGACGCTGCCCAGCCCATCTCGGCCTACAAGCGCGCCATCGCCCGTGCGGCCGTGAAGCGTTTGCGTGAACATGCGCGCATCATCATCGACAGCGGCAGCACTACCGCCGCGATGATCCCCGAACTGGGCCATCAGCCGGGCCTGGTGGTGATGACCAACTCCCTGAACGTGGCCCGCGCCTTGAGCGAATTGGAACACGAGCCGGTGCTGTTGATGACCGGGGGTACCTGGGACCCACATTCGGATTCGTTCCAGGGCCAGGTCGCTGAGCAGGTGCTGCGTTCCTATGACTTTGACCAGCTGTTCATCGGTGCCGATGGCATCGACCTGCAGCGCGGTACCACTACCTTCAACGAACTGCTGGGCTTGAGCCGTGTGATGGCCGAGGTCGCCCGTGAAGTGGTGGTGATGGTCGAATCCGACAAGATCGGCCGCAAGATTCCCAACCTGGAACTGCCCTGGAGCAGCGTCCATACCCTTATTACCGATGATCGCCTGCCGCTCGAGGCCCGCGACCAGATCCAAGCCCGCGGCATTACGCTGATATGCGCGGCAATCATCTAGGAGAAACACCATGTGTGGAATTGTTGGCGCAGTCGCCGAACGTAACGTTACTGCCATCCTGATCGAAGGCCTCAAGCGCCTCGAATACCGCGGCTACGATAGCGCCGGTGTGGCCGTCTTCACCAACGCCGGCAAGCTGGAGCGCATGCGCCGCCCGGGTAAGGTCAGCGAACTGGACCAAGCCCTGGCCGGTGAGCCGCTGGCAGGCCGCCTGGGCATTGCCCACACCCGTTGGGCCACCCACGGTGCACCGTGCGAGCGTAACGCTCACCCGCACTTCTCCGGCGACCTGGCCGTGGTGCACAACGGCATTATCGAAAACCATGAAGTGCTGCGTGAACAACTCAAGGGCCTGGGCTACGTCTTCACCTCGGACACCGACACCGAAGTGATCGCCCACCTGCTCAACCACAAGCTCAAGGATCACAGCGACCTGACCACCGCCCTCAAGGCCACGGTCAAGGAACTGCATGGCGCCTACGGCCTGGCCGTGATCAGCGCCAGCCAGCCTGACCGCCTGGTTGCCGCACGCAGTGGCAGCCCATTGGTGATCGGCCTGGGCCTGGGCGAGAACTTCCTTGCCTCTGACCAACTGGCCCTGCGCCAAGTGACCGACCGCTTCATGTATCTGGAAGAAGGCGACATTGCCGACATCCGCCGTGAAAGCGTGCAGATCTGGGATGTGAATGGTCAGTCCGTCGAGCGCGAAGCCGTGCAATACCGCGACGGTGCCGAAGCCGCCGACAAAGGCGAGTTCCGCCACTTCATGCTCAAGGAAATCCACGAGCAACCATCCGTGGTACAGCGCACCCTGGAAGGTCGCCTGAGCCAGAACCAAGTATTGGTGAACGCTTTCGGCCCGCAAGCCGCCGAACTGTTCGCCAAAGTGCGCAACGTGCAGATCGTCGCCTGTGGCACCAGCTACCACGCCGGTATGGTGGCGCGTTACTGGTTGGAAGAACTGGCCGGCATCCCGTGCCAGGTCGAAGTCGCCAGCGAGTTCCGCTACCGCAAGGTCGTGGTGCAGCCCGACACCCTGTTCGTGACCATTTCCCAGTCTGGTGAAACCGCCGATACCCTGGCTGCCTTGCGCAACGCCAAGGAGCTGGGCTTCCTCGGCAGTCTGGCGATTTGCAACGTCAGCATCAGCTCCCTGGTGCGTGAATCCGACCTGACCCTGCTGACCCAGGCCGGTCGCGAAATCGGCGTGGCCTCCACCAAAGCCTTCACCACCCAACTGGTGGGCCTGTTGCTGCTGACCCTGTCCTTGGGCCAAGTGCGCGGCACCCTCGCCGAAGGTGTCGAAGCCACCCTGGTGGAAGAACTGCGTCGCCTGCCGACCCGCCTGGGTGAAGCCTTGGCCATGGACAGCACCGTGGAAAAAGTCGCCGAGCTGTTCGCTGACAAGAACCACACCCTGTTCCTCGGCCGTGGCGCGCAGTACCCGGTGGCGATGGAAGGCTCGCTGAAACTCAAGGAGATCTCGTACATCCACGCCGAAGCCTACCCGGCCGGCGAACTGAAGCACGGCCCATTGGCCCTGGTGGACGACGACATGCCAGTGGTTACCGTGGCGCCGAACAACGAACTGCTGGAGAAGCTCAAATCCAACCTGCAGGAAGTACGCGCCCGTGGCGGCCAACTGATCGTTTTCGCAGATGAAAAAGCCGGCATGACCAACGGTGAAGGCACCCACGTCATCAACATGCCGCATATCCACGACACGCTGTCGCCGATCCTCTACACCATCCCGCTGCAGTTGCTGTCGTACTACGTCGCCGTGCTCAAAGGCACCGACGTTGACCAGCCGCGTAATCTGGCGAAGTCGGTGACGGTGGAATAAGCCTTACTGACGTACCCAATAGGGGCTGTTTTAAACAGCCCCTTTTTTTCGTTCTGGATTCGCTCAATTCAAGGATGCGTATTGATGCAAAGCCCTTCTGCTACCGTCCACGCACGTCTGCACAATCGTCGGTTTGTGGTCGCGAATAACGCGCAAGGCCTGTCCGGTACCGGCACCGTGTTTCATTACAAAGTCGAAGACGGGGTGATTTCGAGCATTTATCAGGGGGGCCGAATTCGCCTGGGAACGCAGGTCGGGCGGGTGACCGGCCCAGATACTATCGAGCTGCTTTATCAGTGCTTCACCCTGGACGGGGAGCTGCTCGCAGGGTGGTCACGAGGCACGGTAGGTGTTGATCACGCAGGGCGCACTACCCTGAGTTTCGTTTGGGGCTGGCTATCGGGTGCGACCGGAGGCGGAGAGTCTAGTTATATCGAGATCATTGGCTAGAGGCATTGAAAGCACCATAAAACCTACAGGTAGGCGCATATCCCCTGTGGGAGCGGGCCTGCCCGCGAAGGCGGCGTGTCAGTCGCTGCATCTGTTACTGCACTACCGCTTTCGCAGGCAAGCCAGCTGCCACATTTTGATCTCCATCGGGTTTGAGAAAGGGGTGGGTCAGGTCCACCAGTAGCGCACGAGATGAAAGAAGATCGGCGCCGCAAAGCACACCGAATCCAGCCGATCCAACATCCCGCCGTGTCCTTCGATCATGTGCCCCCAGTCCTTCACACCGCGGTCACGCTTGATCGCCGACATCACAATCCCTCCCGCAAACCCCAGCAAGTTGATCAGCAGCGCGATCAGAAACGACTGCCAGGGATTGAACGGTGTGGTCCACCACAGCGCCGCGCCGATCAAGGAGGACAGCAGAATTCCGCCCACAAATCCTTCCACGGTTTTCGACGGCGACAGGTTGGGCGCGATCTTGCGTTTGCCGAACAGCTTGCCGCACACGTACTGCAATACATCCGACAGTTGCACCACGATCACCAGATAGGCGATCAGCAGCAGGTTGCGGCCTTCGTAGCCCGGTATGTCCAAGGTCAGTAGTGCCGGGACGAAAGACACGCAGAACACGGCGATCATCAGCCCCCATTGCACCTTCGATGCCCGTTCCAGAAAGTGCGTACTGTCGCCGCCCAGGGAGGCGAGGATCGGCAGCAGCAGGAACACGTACACCGGGATGAAGATCGAGAACAGCCCGTACCAGTCGGCGTAGATCAGCAGGTATTGCAGCGGCAGGGCCAGGTAGAACGCGGCCACCAGGGCCGGGTAGTCGCTGCGTCGGGTGGGCGTGAGGGTGAGGAACTCGCGCAGGGCGTAGAACGACACCGCGTAGAACAGCAGGATCACCGCGCCGGTACCGAGCCAGAACGCGATGCCGATCACCACCACCATCACCCACCAGGCGTTGATGCGGGCGTTGAGGTTGTCGATCACGGCATTCGGGCTGCCACGGGTGCGCAGCTTGAGGATCAGGCCGATCAGCGACGCGATGACCAGGATCGCGCCGATGCCGCCAAATAACATCAGGGTTTGGCTATCCATCTCAGGAATGCTCCGGGGCAAGGGCGAGCAGGGCGTCGCGGCTGCGGGCAAGGAAGTCGGCTTTGTCTTCGCCTTCTTCCAGTTGCAGGGGGGCACCGAAGCTGGTGGTGCATAACAAGGGCAGTGGCAATACGCGGCCCTTGGGCATAACCCGGTTCAGGTTGGCTATCCACACCGGGACCAGCTCGGCCTGTGGGTAACTCTTTGCCAGGTGGTACAAACCGCTTTTGAACGGCAGCAAGCCATCCTCCAGATTGCGCGTGCCTTCGGGAAAAATGATCAGCGAATCGCCGCCCTCCAACGCCGCAAGCATGGGCTGCAATGGGTTGTCCACAGGGTCCTTGCGCTCACGGTCGATCAGCACGCCATTGAACACTCGATTGATGATGTAGCGGCGCAGCGCACTCTTGTTCCAGTAATCACTGCCAGCCACCGGGCGTGTGAATTTGCGCAGGTTCTGCGGCAGTGATGCCCACACCAGGACGAAGTCGCCGTGGCTGCTGTGGTTGGCGAAGTAGATCCGCTGCACCGGGACCGGCGCGCACCCCAGCCACAGGCTGCGGGCGCCAGTGACGGTGCGGGCCATGGAAGTAATCAGCGTGGCG
Source organism: Pseudomonas sp. NFPP02 (assembly GCF_900119355.1). NCBI lineage: Bacteria > Pseudomonadati > Pseudomonadota > Gammaproteobacteria > Pseudomonadales > Pseudomonadaceae > Pseudomonas > Pseudomonas sp. NFPP02. Next base: position 597,087 of record NZ_FPJI01000001.1, on the reverse strand, counting down.
ACCACGGGTTCGAACATGGGAATTCCTTATCCGGCGAAAGGTAGCCAAGGGCTGGCGAGAATGACGCCCAGGGTCAACAGCGCTTGCGCGCCCAGCAGCCAGGCTTGTTTACGCAGCAGTTTGAGGGCGCCGCGACGGCGTTCAGTCCATGGCCGACCGGCTCGCTTGGGCGATTGCAGGCCAAGGGTTTGCAGGGCCTGGTCCAGGTCTGGCGTGCGGGTGGTGTCGCGAGCGAGCAGGGCGAACAGGTCGGCGTCAAAGGCCACCCGCAGCGCCCAATACTTTTGCAGCAGGCCCAGCACGATCATCCACAGGGCCAACAGCAGACAAATGGTGGAAATGCTGGCCAACAGCAGCTGGGCGAGGCCAAACAGCACGCCTAGCAGCGTCAGGCCTGTGGATAACTGATCCAGGGAGCGGCCGCGGCGCAACAGGCTGGCGACGACCTGGAGTTCCATATCAGCAGGCATTTGGCAAACCCTCCAATGCTTGACGGTGTTCGGGGTGCAGGACCACATCGGCCCGCGCTGTACGAATAATAGCCAGCGCTTGCTCAACCGTGGTGGCTCGCCCCGTGTTCAACAGCCAGGCGGCGACGGCGGTGGCGCTGCGTGAGTAACCGAGGGCACAGCACACCAACAGGGGGCCGCTCGCTTGCAGGCGTTCAATGGTGTGGGCCGCTTTCAAGCATTCGTCGGGGGTTGGGGCGATCAGGTCCAGCACGGGCACGCAGGCGTAAGCACGGCCCTGTGGATTAATCGGCAGTTCGGCGCATAAGTCGACAATGGCCTTGAATGAACCCAGCTCGCGGGTGGCAGGAATACGCCCGAGCCAGACGTTATCCACAATCGGATCGGCCTGAGGATGTTTGCGCGTCCACAGCCGCGAATTGATCCAGGCGCCCGCCAGATAAGGTGCATATAACCAGCGTGCCGCAGGCGTAAGGTGGCCATCCTCACGTTTTTGAAAGCCCGACGCGCCGAGTACGAGGTAGTTGGCCGTGATCAACCCCAGAGAAACCGCAGGCCATAGCAGCCACAGGCAAGCGCCACCGCATAAGCAGGCCAGCACTGTCAGTATCACTGCGCCCAGCCCATAGCGTATCCCTAGCCGCCATCGTTGGTTATCCCGCGTCAGCCGTGCATTCAGTAAGGGGCTCGGGTGCTCCATCGGCCATAACCACACGCACAACCACCCCGCGAGGGCGCCTGTGGGTAAGTCGATAAAGTGATGTTGATAAGTGGTCAGCACCGAAACCCCGATTAGCGCGAACCAGCCGTGCACCACCCAACGCCAGAATCCTTGAGTATGCCGTTGGTACATCACCCACAGGATCACCAGCAGCGCGATATGCAGCGAAGGCGCCTGGTTGAAGGGCTTGTCAAAACCGGCCAGCACCGCAAACAACCAACCGAACACACCGTCCAGTTCCGGCCGCTCAAACGTGAAGCGCAGTGGCCAGATCAGGAAGCAACTCACGGCTATCACCTGCGCACTCAGCAGGCGCAGCGCATGCTGTTTGAGCTCATGACGCGTGTTGGGTAGCAGCAACGAGAAGCCGTAAAGCAGGTCGATGGACCAGTAGGGCACGATTGTCCATGCCCAGAACGGCATGTGTGTTTCCCAGCCGAACACCAGGGTGCCGACGTCGCTGCGCTGGCTGGTGACCCAGGTGGCGAAGCCGTAGGTGCTGAAAAACAGCGGCGCCAACAGCAGCAGCCAAAGCACCGCAGGTTTCAATAAACCGGTTTCGCGCATGTTCAGATCTTCTGTGCCAGGGACACGGTGAAAATGCCCCACTCATCCACGCGCTGGGTGATCTTGCGAAAGCCCGCTGCTTCGACGAGTTGGTCCATTTCCGCCTGGCTGCGCCGGCGCATCACCCAAGCCTGACCCTGACGGTGGCTGGTAAGCGCACGGGCAATCAGCTCCAACTGCGGGTGCCACGGTTGGCCGGTGTAGACCAGGTAACCACCTGGCTCCACGGCTTCGGCCAGGCCCGCCAGTGAACCGCCGACCATGGCGTTATCGGCGAACAATTCGTACAGGCCAGACACCACGGCCAGGGACGGCTTGGGGTCGAGGGCGGCCAGGTCGGCGCGGTCGAACGCGTCGCCTTTGACGAACTGGGCGATGTCCCCCAAACCCTTTTCGCGAATCAGCGCGCCACCGTCGCGCACATTGATATCGCTGTAGTCGCGCAGCAGGATCGACTCCGGCAACGGCGAGACGCCCTGCAAGGCTTCAAGAATGTAACGGCCGTGGCCGGCGGCGATATCGACGATACGGACTTCGCGGTGATCATCACGCAGCTTGGCCATGGCCAGGCGCAGCAGCTCTTCGACGTTCAGCTTGCGCTGGCGAATACCACGCCAGCCGATGGAATTGAGGTAGTTGGTATCGATCATCCGCCCCAGCCCGCCCTTGCCGGTAGGCTTATTGCGATACACGTAGTCCAGGGTGCTGCCGGAATCGAAGCCGGTGTCGAAGCCCAGCTTCACCCCATCCGACAGGTTCTTGCCCAGGCCCATGCTGGCGCGGGTCATGCGCCAGTACAGGTCGCGCAGTGAATTGCGTGGCAACGGCGCGGCGAGGGATTCGGATTCGGCGCACGTGGCGCCAAGTTTGTCTGCATCCAGTAAAGAAGCGCGGTCCAGCGGGTGGGCGAAGTTCTGCAAGATAAAGCGCTTGGCGCTGCTCACAGCCACGGCGCGATCACGTTCGCCGAGGGTGTCGTGAAAAAAGCCGGGGAGGATATGCAGCTCTTTTTTAAGGCTGCCGAGGCGGTCGAAGAACTGCTGCTGGGGTTTACGGTGCACCACAAAGTCGGAGCCCGAAATAAGCAGTTGGGTCGGCACCTGGATCGCCTGGGCGTCGGCGACAACCCGGGCGGCCGCTTCGTAAAGGCCCAGCAGCACATTCACCGAAATGGCCTTGGTGATCAGTGGATCGCTGTCGTAGGACGCCACGCGTTCGGGGTCATGGCTGAGGAACTTGGCCTTGACGTAGCTGTTGACGAAAAAGTTGCCACGAAACTTGCGCATCAGTGCCAGGCCGGGGCGGGCGAAGGGCACGTACAGCTTGACCTTGAAGGCTGGCGAGGCGAGCACCAGGGCGCGGATTTTTGGCGCGTAATCATGAACCCAGGTGGCCGCGATCACCGCGCCGACGCTTTGGGCGATGACGGCGATGCCTTCCTCCTCGATGCCGTAGGTGGCATTGATGTGGTCACAGAAAGTCTGCACATCGCGGGCGCTGGTGGCAAAGCTGGGGCTGTCGCCGCGCTCGCCTGGGGATTGGCCGTGGCCACGGGCGTCCCAGGCGAAGAAGTCGAATTCAGGCAGGCCCAGTTCATCCACCAGGTGGGCAATACGCCCCGAGTGCTCATGGCCGCGATGGAACAACAGGATCGCCTTGCGCGGCCCGACACCTGCCGTGGCCGGCCAGTGCCGATAGAAAAGCTCGACGCCATCATGGGTACTGAAGGTGTGCTGTTGCTGTTCGCGCATCGCAAAATCCTTATGCAGAAGGGAGAGATTGTTGTTCTTTGAGGCCCTGACGCACCCGGTTGACCAAGGTATAGGCGAGCAGGGCGGCGACCAGCCACATCACCGCCTCCACCCAACCGGCGCCGAGCCAGCCCAGCGCCACGCCCGTGGCCAGCACCCCGAGCACGAACGCCCGATCACTCTTGCCCATGGGCCCGTCATAACGGCGCGACGCGCCCACCATCGGCCCCAGCACTCCGGCGTATTCGCTGAATACCGCAAGCAGCGTCACCAGCAGCACCGGCGCCAGGCTCATATCGGGGATCAATGCAAAGGGCAGGATCAGCGCACTGTCGGCGATCACATCGCACAATTCATTGAGGTAAGCACCGAGGCGCGACTGTTGGCCGAATTCCCGGGCCAGCATGCCATCGATGGCATTGAGCGCCATGCGCACAATCATCCACAGCGGGATCAGTGCAAACAGCCAGAGGTGTTGGGCAAAGCCCGCGATCAACAGCCCCACCAGCAGGGAAACAACCCCGGCCAGCACGGTGATCTGGTTGGCGGTGGTGCCGTTGTCATAAAGGCGCTGCACGAGAGGCCGCAGCAGGTTTTGAAAACGCGGTTTGAGTTGGTAGATGGAAATCATGGGGGGTGGCGCTTCCTTGTCCGTGAACCCGCGAAAAACTGTCTGAAGTGTGCCGACTAATCGCAGCCGACACCAGTGATGGCTCGTGTTTATAGGGGATTAGTCACGCTCTTGAGCATAATCAATCACCGCTTGTGGGAGCGTCCTATGGGGCCTCAACAGCAGGTGATCGAGTTCGTGTCTATAGTTACATCTCTACACACGCAGAGGGTCGCAAATGTCTTCGACTTTGCACCGACAGACACCGACTCTGAGGGTGACAGACGCGCGTAGGTTGCAAGTAGCGGTCGTTGCGTATCACCGACAGACATTAGACGAGGCACTGCAGGCACGTACCGAAAGGTATTCGCGCGATGTCCTTGGTCGAGTGCATGCACAATGGGACACGCGATTGTGGGCAACGGGTGGTGAAACAGGGGAGCCCAACCAAGTTATGACCCATAGTCTGTCGGGCCAGCTGTTGCGTGTTGAAAGCGTAGATGCGGGCTGGCGTGTCAACCTTGTGGGCGACGCAGCTCAAACGCTGCATAGTTGGGATGGGCGGGGTACTGTCCGGCGGGTGTGCTATGACTCCCAAATACGTCAGGTTAGTGTGAGCGAAGAGTCAGCGACCACTCTCCAGACCTTCGTCGAGCGGCTGACGTACGGATCATCGACTGAAATGGGCAATCGTTGCGGTCGGCTGGTTCGGCATGACGATGGGGTCGGCAGCCAGGTTTTTGTCGATTACGGTTTGCTGGGGCACGTTGCAGGCCAGACTCAACAGTTTCTCAAGGCATTGGTACCCGCGGATTGGCCTGAGTCTTTGGATGAGCGCGACGCGTTATTGGAGACAGATCACCAAGGCGCGGCAATGCGGTATCTCACGCAATGGCATCACGATGCGTTGAATCAGTTGCTCCGCCAAACCGATGCGTTGGCGAATGTGCAGAGCCATTGCTACAACGTGGCGGGTGAACTGGTTCAATCCAGTCTGACTGAGGATGGAAAACCGGAGCAATTGCTGCTCAGCGCGGTCCGCTATAACGCTTGTGGTCAAGTCGAATCCCAGCTGGCGGGTAATGGTGTCATTTCCCGGCCCGGCTACGACGCCCGCAGTGGGCGACTATTACGACTGAACACAATCCGGCAGGATAAAGTACTCCAGGACCTACATTATCAGTGGGACCCCGTGGGTAACCTGCAATGCTTGGAGGACCGGGCACAACCAACCCAATGGTTTGATTCTCAACGAATTGTCCCCGTTAGCACTTATCGCTACGACACGCTTTACCATTTGATTGAGGCCACCGGACGGGAAAGCGTCCTGGCCGGCATTCAGCCTGGCCTGCCCGGTGTTGTACTACCAGGAGGAGGTGACGCGAGTCGGTTGCGTAACTACACGCAGGTTTACACCTATGACCTCGGCGGAAATCTAATCACGCTCAAGCATGGCAGCGAACCCTTGCGCATGATGAAGACAGCCGAGCGTAGTAATCGAAGCATGTACATGGCCGATGAGATGAATCCACCGGATTTAGCCAATGGATTTGATGCAAACGGCAATTTGTTGATGTTGGACGGCGCGCAGAGGATGACATGGGACGCCCGTAATCAATTGCACCAAGTCACCCAGGTGCTGCGCAAGGCGGGGCCTGCGGATAACGAACGGTATTTCTACCATGGCACTGGGCAGCGTGGACGCAAGGTACGAGTGTGGCAGGCAAAGTCTGTTGAGCATGTGGCCCAGGTCATGTATCTGCCGGGTTTGGAGATACACAGCGATACGGCGACGGGAGAAGTCCTGCATGTCATCAGCGTGGCGTTAGGGCGCAGTCAAGTTCGACGGTTAAACTGGCGAGCGAACGGTCGCAAGAGACTACCTGTCCCACAGTGGCGCTACAACGTTGATGACCATCTGGGCAGCGTTGCGTTGGAACTCGATGAATATGGTGACGTGATCAGTCATGAGGGGTATTACCCCTTCGGTGGTACGGCGTGGTGGGCGGCCAGAAGTCAGACTCATGTTAATGGCAAGACCATCCGTTATTCAGGCCAAGAGCGGGATGCGACCGGATTGTACTATTACGGTTCGCGTTACTATGCGCCATGGCTGATGCGCTGGATCAACCCGGATCCCTCGGGCGAAATCGATGGGCTGAATCTGTATCGAATGGTCCGAAATAATCCGCTCCGGTATCGAGACCACGATGGCAGGGCTCCGGAAGTCGCCGACGACTATTCGGATAATTCCTCCAGTGCCCATGTTCCGGCTTATCGACAGAATCCAGAGACATTCCGGCGTCGTGACGTGGATGCTCACGTCGCCGCCGAGCGCCGGGACGCCGTGGAGAGGAGCATGACTCACCGTATGTATGGCGAGCACCGCGTTGAGTCTACTCACACGTCTGCTTCAATCCCAGGCAGGTATCGGTTCAGAAACGAATTCTTGCCCGGCCGCTGGCGCTTGATGGAAAACTACCGTGCGCCAGTAGAGGGGCCCAATGCTACCGACGTTACCTGGCATCAGTATGAAATGATTTCAAGGCATAACAATTTTTACGGTGTTTTACCGCAAGCCATTGTGCGCTGGAACGTTCAAAACAATGAGGCTCTGCTTGCTACGCAGCAGCAGGAAGGCATGCTGGAGCGGTTTTTGGCCAGTGAGGGCAATGGCCGTTCAACTCAGAGAATCATGACTGCTTTCGGCCTGCGTGCTACGGGTATCACGCGACAGGAAGTTTACGATTATCAACTGGGGGCGGACGTTGACATCATAGAGGTTCATGTCGAGCCTCAGCCTGTTCTCGAACCCGCTCCGATGGTTAGGAGCCCGTCCCTGGAGGCTTTGACTCGAGCAGTAGAGCGAGACTTGCGCCGTGCGGCGCGCAACCCTGTCTCACGGGTTGCCCATCGTGTTTGGCGAAACATGCGTAGAGTCATTCAAGGTAGCAGTGCCCGACGTGCCCTGAGGTAACTCTGTGAAGGCCGGACAGCCGACGGATATTTTGCGAGTGCTCCTCGACCTAAATGTGCGAACGGGGTTGAGAACAAAAATTTCACGCTTCGTGTTATATCGTAACGAATTGTGTGCAAGTGGGCGTTGAGCAGATGCAAGTGGATCTAGAGGCTGACGGGGCTTCGGTTGAAGGCCTCGCGCGTTTTCAGCAGGGGCTGTTCCACGCCCGTCGATTGCGCCAGGCCGGTATCGGCCTGACAACCCTGGCCCTCAGTGGTTGGATATTGGCGCTGTTCGTAGCGTTGTTTGCACCCGTGTCGATCTGGCCGGTGGTATTGATCAACTGCGCGTCGGCCTTGCTGCTGCTGGTGGCCGGCTTGCAGTCGGCCTGGTGGGTGGCCGATTGGCGTGCCCAGGCGCTGGAAGTGCCGCGCGGCGAAGCGGTCGAACAATCCATCGAGCCCACACCCTGGCATAAGGGCCTGATCAACCGGTTCGGCAACGGCCTGTTGGCGCAGATTGGCGCACCGGTGCTGTGGTTGGGCGGCTGGTCGTTGCTGGCACTGGTCAGCATCCTGCAGTTCTGGAACCTGGGCTTGCCCGCTGCTGCCATCGGGCAATCGGCAAGTATTGGCGCAGCGCTCGCATTGGCCCTGGCGTTTGGCCTGCTGGTATTCGAACGCCGCCTGGCCCAGGAAACTGCCGCCCAATGGCCGGAAGCCTCGCAACTGGCGCAGTTGAGCCGGATGGCAATTATCTGCCTGGTGCTCAGCGCGATCTGCCTGCTGTTTGCCAATGCGGAGTCGGTGTGGCCGCTGCGCCTGGCGACACTCGTCGGCCTGTTGCCGGCGCTGGTGGCGCTGGAGTTCCTGCTCAGGGGCGTGCTGTCGCTGTTCAGCCCGCGCCAGCCGCGTCTCGAACCGCGCCTGATGGCGCAGAGTTTTATCGCCGGCCTGCTGCGTTGGCCGCCGCAACCCTTGCTGGCGTTGCAGCATGAACTGCACAACCGTTTTGGCATCGACCTGCGCCAGATCTGGGCCTTCACTTACATGCGCCGAGCGTTTTTCCCGGTGTTGCTGGTGGTGCTGGCGGTAGGTTGGGCGCTGACCGGTGTGCATGAAGTGCCCCTGCAAGGCCGTGGGATTTATGAGCGTTTTGGTAAACCGGTCGAGGTGTTCGGCCCCGGGCTGCATGCGGGTTTGCCGTGGCCGTTGGGCCGCGTACTGAATGTTGAAAACGGCGTGGTGCATGAGCTGGCGACCAGCGTCAGTGACGCCGCCACACCGCAGTTGGCCGCAGCCGAAGGCCCGGCGCCGTTGATCGCCAACCGCCTGTGGGACGCCAGCCATGTGAATGACAAATCCCAGGTTATTGCCAGCAGCAGTGGCGACAAGCAGGGCTTCCAGATCGTCAACATGGACGTGCGCTTTGTCTACCGCATCGGCCTCACCGATCAGGCTGCGCTTGCCGCCACCTACAACAGCGCGGATATCCCGACCCTGATCCGCAGCACCGCCAGCCGCATCCTGGTGCACGATTTTGCCTCGCGCACCCTGGATGAATTGCTCGGGGAGGAGCGCACCAGCCTCGCCGACGAGATTGGTCGCAGCGTGCAAGACGACCTGCAAACCCTCGACAGCGGTGTGGAAATCCTCGCCACGGTGGTCGAGGCGATCCATCCGCCGGCCGGGGCCGCCAACGCTTATCACGGTGTGCAAGCCGCCCAGATTGGCGCCCAGGCGCTGATCGCCCGTGAACGCGGTGCCGCCAGCGAACAGACCAACCAGGCGCTGCTTCAAGCCAGTACCGCCCGCGATCAGGCCCAGGCCAGTGCCCGCGAGGTGAATGCCGGTGCCCAAGCAGCGAACCTGCGCTTTGCCGCCGAACAAAAAGCCTACGCCGCTGCGGGCCAAGCCTTCGTGCTGGAACAGTACCTGGGCCAACTGAGCCAGGGCCTGGCTCAGGCCAAGCTGCTTATTCTGGATCATCGTTTGGGTGCCGACAGTGCGCCGACGATCGATCTACGTTCTTTTACCTTGCCCGCCGACCCGTCGGTGCCGCGCAAAGCCGTTCAATAAGGAGTTCGTCTGTTGAGCGCTCATTCCCACGATCATGATCACGGTCATCACCACCATCACGGCCACCACCATCACCATCACGGCGATGAGCAGGCGGCCGGGCCTTTTCCCTGGCGGCGCATGGCGTGGGCGGTGTTGCTGGTGCTGTTTGCCGTGGCAGCGGCGAGCCTGGTGCAAGTGCGTTCCGGCGAGGCCACGGTGATTACCCGCTTCGGCAACCCCGCGCGCGTGCTGCTGGAGCCGGGCCTGGGCTGGCGCTGGCCGGCACCGTTCGAAGCGGCGATCCCGGTGGACCTGCGCCTGCGCACCACGTCCAGCGGCTTGCAGGATGTGGGCACCCGCGATGGCTTGCGGATTATTGTGCAGGCCTATGTGGCGTGGCAGGTGCAGGGCGATGCCGACAACGTGCAGCGCTTTATGCGTGCAGTGCAGAACCAGCCGGACGAGGCGGCGCGGCAGATTCGTACCTTTGTCGGCTCGGCGCTAGAAACCACGGCGGCCAGTTTTGACCTCTCCAGCTTGATCAATACCGACGCCAGCCAAGTGCGCATTGCCGATTTTGAAGCGCAGTTGCGCCAGCAGATTGATCAACAATTGCTCACCACCTATGGTGTGCGCGTGGCGCAGGTCGGTATCGAGCGCTTGACGTTGCCGTCGGTGACCCTCACCGCCACGGTTGACCGCATGCGCGCCGAGCGTGAAACCATCGCCACCGAACGCACCGCCGTGGGCAAGCGCGAAGCGGCGCAGATCCGCTCCGCTGCCGAGCGTGATGCGCGCATCATGCAGGCCGATGCCACTGTGAAAGCCGCCGACATCGAAGCGCAGTCGCGGGTTGAAGCTGCGCAGATTTATGGCCGCGCCTACGCTGGCAATCCGCAACTGTACAACCTGCTGCGCTCGCTGGATACCTTGGGCACGGTGGTCACGCCGGGGACCAAGATCATCCTGCGCACCGACGCCGCGCCGTTTCGCGCCCTGGTGGATGGGCCGAAGGACCTGCAGCCATGAGCGAGCCTGAAAGCCCGGACAGCCCGTGGATCCAGGCCGGGCGCCTGACGTTCCTGGCACTCTACGCGGTCACCGTATTGGCGGCGTTGGCCTGGGCCTTTTCCAATGTGCGCCAGATTGACCCGCAGAATCGCGCCGTGGTCCTGCATTTTGGCGCCCTCGATCGCATTCAGAACGCCGGATTGTTGCTGGCTTGGCCGCAGCCTTTCGAACAAGTCGTCCTGCTGCCAGCGGCCGACCGGGTGATCGAACGGCGGGTGGAAAACCTGCTGCGTTCCGATGCGGCGCTGCAGGCCGATCGCGTGGCCAGTTTCGCCACGCCCTTGAGCGATGCCCTGGCCGGCTCCGGCTACCTGCTGACCGGCGATGCCGGGGTGGTGCAGTTGGACGTGCGGGTGTTCTACAAGGTGACCGAACCCTACGCCTTTGTGTTGCAGGGCGACCACGTGCTGCCGGCCCTGGATCGGTTGGTGACACGCAGCGCCGTGGCCCTCACCGCAGCGCGGGATCTGGACACCATCCTGGTAGCCCGCCCGGAACTGATCGGCAGCGACAATGGCGCCGCCGAGCGCCGTGAGCGGCTGCGCGGCGACCTGGTGCAAGGCATTAATAAACGCCTGGCGGAGTTGGCGGCCAGCGGCTTGGGGCTGGGTATCGAAGCCACCCGCGTCGATGTGCAATCGAGCCTGCCAGGGCCTGCGGTGAATGCGTTCAACGCGGTACTGACCGCCAGCCAGCAGGCTGATAAAGCCGTGGCCAACGCCCGCACCGAAGCGGAAAAACTCACCCAGACCGCCAACCAGGAAGCTGATCGCCAGGTGCAAGTCGCCCATGCCCAGGCCAGTGAGCGCTTGGCCAATGCCCAGGCGCAGACCGCTACCGTTGCCAGCCTGGCCCAGGTCAAAGATCCCGGTTTGCTGTTGCGTCTGTACCGTGAGCGCTTGCCGAAGATTCTCGGCCAGGCCGGTTCAGTGACCACCGTCGATCCCAAAGACGACTCCCGCTTGATCATCCAGGGAGCCGAACAATGAGCGCACCCATGCTGACCTCTGCCGAACAGCGCAGCGCTGCCCGGCAATTGACCTTGGCGATGCTCGCCCTGGGCTTGCTCGTGCTGGGCCTGGTGTGGCGCTGGCTCGCGCCCGACCAGAGCGGCGTCAGCCAGTTGCTGCTGGGCGTGGCATCCCTGTTGGTGGCGGTGCCGGTGATGCGTTCGGCCTGGTACAGCCTGCGCTTTCCGAGCCTGCACGGCATCACCGACCAATTGATCGCCCTGGCCATGCTCGGCGCTTGGGCCACCGGTGATCTGCTCACCGCCGCGTTGCTGCCGATCATCATGATCTTTGGCCATGTGCTGGAAGAGCGCAGCGTGATTGGCTCCCAGGAAGCGATCCATGCCCTGGGCAAACTCACCCGCAGCCACGCCCGCCTGGTGCAGGCGGACGGCAGCATCACCGAAGTGGATAACGGCACCTTGAACACCGGCGATGTCGTCGAAGTGCGTGCCGGTGACCGCGTGCCGGCCGATGGCGTGGTGTTGTCCGGCCAGGCGAGCCTGGACACGGCGCCGATCACCGGCGAGTCGGTGCCGTTGGAAGCCAGCGTGGGCGTGCAGGTGTTTGGTGGGGCGATCAACCTCGATGGCCTGCTGCGCCTTGAGGTCACGCGTACCGGCAACGAATCGACGTTGGGCAAAGTCATTGCGCTGATGCAGAACGCCGAGCGTTCCAAGCCGCCGATCACCCGGCTGCTGGAGCGCTACGCCGGCAGCTATATGGTGTTGGTGCTGTTGCTGGCGGCGGTCACCTGGTTTGTCACCAACGATGCGCAGGCGATGCTGGCGGTGTTGGTGGCGGCGTGTCCGTGCGCTTTGGTGCTGTCGGCGCCGGCCACCGCGATTGCCGGGATCGCCGTGGCGGCGCGCCATGGCATTCTGATTCGCAGCTCGGCGTTCCTGGAAGAACTGGCCGACCTGACATCGCTGGTGGTCGACAAGACCGGCACCCTGACCTTTGGCACCCTGCGTTTGCAGTCCATCGAAACCGCCGCGCCGGATCGCCAAGCGCTGCTGAACCTGGCGGCCAGCCTCGGTTCGGCAAGCAGTCATCCGGTCAGCCGAGCGTTGGCGGGGTTGGCGACCCAGGAGCAGATGCGGGTGCTTAGCGACATCCGCGAGCGTCAGGGCCTGGGCGTGGTCGCCCAGACCGAGCAGGGCGAAGCGGCGCTGGGACGGCCGGAGTTGTTTGAACAGTTGGGCATCGTCACCACCGCCGTGCCCACCCATGATGGCCCGATTGCCGGGCTGGCGTTGAACGGCGAGTTCCTCGCCTGGCTGCTGTTGGCCGACAGCGTCAAACCCGAAGCGCGCCAGGCCCTGCAAGAGCTGCGTGACTTGGGCCTGGGCCGCCAACTGCTGCTGACCGGCGACCGCCAAAGCGTGGCCGACAGCCTGGCGCTGGACGTGGGCATCAGTGATGTCGAAGCCCAAGCGCTGCCGGAAGACAAGCTCAACCGCGTGCTGGGCGAAATCAGCAGTGGCTTCAGGCCAATGGTGGTGGGCGATGGCATCAACGACTCCCTGGCGCTCAAGGCCGGCGTGGTCGGCGTGGCCATGGGCGCGGGCGGTGCGGACATCGCCCTGGCCTCGGCGGACGTGGTGTTGATCGGCAGCGACTTGCGCCGCCTGGGCACCTGTGTGCGCTTGAGTCGCCAGTGTCGGCAGACGTTGCAGGTCAATGTGATCATTGGCTTGGGCTGGACACTGGCCATTGTGGTGTTCGCCGCATTTGGCTGGCTGGGGGCGGCGGGCGCGATGATCGCGGCGGTGCTGCATAACCTCAGCACCTTGCTGGTATTGGGGAACGCCGGGCGTTTACTGCGCTTCCAGGAGCCGCTGTTGAAACTCGACGAATAATTTCAGAAATATTTGCTCACGGCTGTAACGCCGACAGGAGGCCTCACTCTAGTGCTGTGTCGAGACTGAACAATCCGTTCGGACCGGCTCCACTACTGATCATGAGGAATACAACAATGAGCATTAAATCCGCTGCTGCTGGTGCCGCCCTCGCAATGGCCGCTGCTTCTCTGTTCGCGGGTGTGGCCACCCAGGTACAAGCGGCAGACGCCACCGTTCACTGCTACGGCGTGACCTCCTGCAAAGGTATGAACGACTGCAAAACCAAGGACCACGCGTGCAAGGGCCAGGGCGAGTGTAAAGGGATGGGCTTCAAGGCCATGACCAAATCGGCCTGCGACGCCGCTGGCGGTAAAGTCGGCGAGTAACCGGCAAACAAGTGCAACCGCGGCGGCTGCCTGCTACCGCTGCGGACACTTTGCCCTGGAGTGAGTCATGTCCGCGTCCCTTCCAAGTCTGGGTTACGGCCTGGGTTTACGCAGTGAGTACTACCACCAGATCCTAGAACAGTCGCCGGCCGTGGATTGGTTCGAAGTGATCTCCGAGAATTACCTGGTGCAGGGCGGCAAGGCCTTGTACTACCTGGATGCGATAGCCGAACGTTACCCCTTGGTGATGCACGGTGTGTCGTTGTCCATCGGCGGGCCACATGCCCTCGATACGGATTACCTGAACCACATCAAACAGCTCGCAGAGCGCATTCAGCCGGCGTGGATTTCCGATCACCTGTGCTGGAGCCGTGGCAGCGCGCACCAGTTACATGACTTGCTGCCCCTGCCTTACACCGAAGAAAGCCTCTACCACGTGGCCGGCCGCGTGCGTCAGGTGCAGGACGTGTTGCAGCGCCCGCTGGTGCTGGAAAATGTCTCAAGCTACGTGCGTTCCAAGGCGGATGAATTCACCGAGTGGGAGTTCCTCAACGCCTTGGCCCACCTGAGCGGATGCCAGTTGCTGCTGGACGTCAACAACGTCTACGTCAGCGCACGCAACCATGGCTTTGATGCCTGGACGTTCATTCGTAACCTGCCAGCCGAAAGCATTCGCCAACTACACTTGGCGGGGCATATGGATTATGGCGATTATGTGGTCGATACCCATGACCATCCAGTGTGCGACCCGGTGTGGGCGCTGTATCAGCAAACTTTGGAGCATTTGGGCCCGGTGTCGACCTTGCTGGAACGCGATGACCATTTTCCGCCCTTCGAAGAGTTGCTCACCGAGTTGAACAAAGCCCGTGAGTTGGGTGCCAGCGCCTTGGCCCGGAGAGCGTTATGCGCCTGATCGACTGGCAGTTGGCGTTTGAACAGCATCTATTATCCGAAGCGCCCGCGGCCAGCAGTGACTTTGCCGCCACCTTGCTGGGAGGGCCGACGTTGGATGTGGACACCGGCCTGGCGATTTACCACAACGCCTATCTGTCGCGACTGCAAGAGGTGCTGCGCCATGACTTCGGTGCCATCTGGTATTGGCTGGGAGATGAGCAGTTTTGCTCACTGACCGAGGCCTACATCCGCCGTTATCCGTCGGCCCATTACAGCGTGCGCTGGTTGGGCGAGCGCTTTGCGATGTTTATCGTTGAGCATTTGATGGCTGCGCAAAGTGCGCCTTTGGCTGAGTTGGCACGCCTGGAGTGGGCGTTCACCTTGGCGTTTGACGCCGCCGAAGGGGAGCCGCTGACCTTGAATGACATGGCGCATTTGGCGCCTGAAGACTGGCCCACCTTGCAGGTTGCGCTGACGCCTTCGGTGCAGCAGCTGCTTTGCCGTTTCAACACGGTGGCGATCTGGCGAGCCAGCAAGGATGAGTCGGATTTCCCCGGCAGCCAGGCGCTGGAACCGGCGCAAATCTGCCTGGTGTGGCGCAACCAGAACCGCTGCCACTACCGCAGCCTGGAAGCCGCTGAAGCCTGTGCGCTGTCGGGCATGGTGACCATGGGCTGGAATTTTTCAGAACTGTGTATTGAGCTGGCGGTCACTTATTCAGAGGGGGCGTCGCTGCAAGCGGCCACTTGGCTGAAACAGTGGGTCCAGGAAGGTTTGCTCGAGCGCCGAGCGCCATAGAAGGGGGGCTATTCATTCGATAGCTTCCTACTTTGTTTGGCATGGTCTACCCTCACAGCAGACGTCTGAAACAAGGGGGGACTACTCATGCTCGCGCAACTTCCACCGGCCTTACAGAATCTTCAGCTACCGCTGCGTCTTCGACTCTGGGACGGCCATGAATTCAACTTGGGCCCTGAGCCCAGCGTCACCATCGTGGTCAAGGACCCCACGGTTGTATCCAGGCTGACCCATCCAACGCTCGACTCACTGGGCGAAGCCTTCGTCGAGGGCAAGCTGGAGCTGGAAGGCTCCATCACCGAAGTGATCAGGGTATGTGACGAGTTGAGTCACGCCTTGGTCGATGACGACGAGGAGAGTCGCCCGGTACGCTCGATTCACGACAAGGCCACCGACGCGGCGGCCATTTCCTACCATTACGACCTGTCCAACGAGTTCTACCAGCTATGGCTGGACCAGGACATGGCCTACTCCTGCGGTTATTTCGAAACCGGCAGCGAGTCGATCGACCAGGCCCAACAAGACAAATTTCGCCACCTGTGCCGCAAGTTGCGGCTGCAGCCGGGTGAGTATCTGCTGGATGTGGGCTGCGGCTGGGGCGGGTTGGCGCGCTATGCCGCACGTGAGTTCGGGGTCAAGGTGTTCGGCATCACCTTGAGCAAGGAACAACTGGCGCTGGCCAAGGAGCGGGTGAAAGCCGAAGGCCTGGAAGACCAGGTCGACCTGCAATTACTCGACTACCGCGACCTGCCCCAGGACGGCCGTTTCGACAAAGTGGTAAGCGTGGGCATGTTCGAACACGTCGGCCACGCCAACCTGGCGCAGTACTGCCGGACCCTGTTCGGCGCAGTGCGTGAAGGTGGCCTGGTGATGAACCATGGCATTACCGCCAAGCACACCGATGGCCGCCCCGTAGGCCGTGGCGCCGGCGAGTTTATCGAGCGCTACGTGTTCCCTAACGGCGAACTGCCGCACCTGGCCATGATGACCGCCGAGATCAGTGAAGCAGGGCTGGAAGTGGTCGATGTCGAAAGCCTGCGTATGCATTACGCCCGCACATTGGACCATTGGAGCGAACGTCTGGAAGACAACCTGGAAGCAGCGGCGAAGATGGTACCGGAACAGGCGCTACGCATCTGGCGGCTGTACCTGGCTGGCTGCGCTTATGCGTTTGCCCGAGGCTGGATCAATCTGCACCAGATACTGGCAGTGAAACCCCATGCCGATGGCGGGCATGAACTGCCGTGGACGCGGGAAGACCTCTACCGCTGATCACGCTCAAAACCGTAGGAGCGAGCTTGCTCGCGAAAAACGTCAACGATAACGCGTACTAGCTGAATGAACGCGGCGCCTGTGAGTTTTTCGCGAGCAAGCTCGCTCCTACATTATTGGTTGTGTGTTGGCGGTTAGAGGATGGGTGAGATCAAGCGCGCCACGCGCATCCCCAGTTGTTGCAGGCGACGGGTCTCGCGGCTTTCTTCCTGGCTGACTTCATGGGCCAGGGCAAAGTCGTCCAGCAGCATCTGCTCAACCTGGCTGGCGAAGGCTTCATCCACCGTCAGCAGCATCACTTCAAAATTCAGCCGGAACGAACGGTTGTCCATGTTGGCACTGCCAATTGCGCTGATTTCGCTGTCCACCAACACCACCTTTTGATGCAAAAAGCCCGGCGTGTAGCGAAACACCCGCACGCCCGCTCGCACCGCTTCGTTGGCATACAGGCTGGACGCGGCATATACGATGCGGTGGTCGGGCCGTGACGGCAGCAGCAGGCGCACATCGACTCCGCGCAATACCGCCAGGCGCAGTGCGGCAAATACCGCCTCGTCGGGGATGAAGTAGGGGCTGGTGATCCACACGCGCTCGGTCGCCGCATGGATGGCCTCGACGAAAAACAGCGAGCAGGTTTCATAAGGGTCCGCTGGCCCACTGGCGAGCAACTGGCAGAGCACGCCGTCTTCCGGGTAGGCATCCGGCAGGATCAGTGGCGGCAGTTCCCGTGCGGCCCAGAACCAGTCCTCGGCAAACGACTCCTGCAGGCACGCCACCACCGGGCCGGTGACCTGCACATGGGTATCGCGCCATGGCGCCAGGGGCGGTTTTTTACCCAGGTATTCATCGCCTACGTTATGCCCGCCGACAAAACCGGTGATGCCGTCCACCACGACGATCTTGCGATGGTTACGGAAGTTGACCTGGAAGCGATTGAGCCAGCCACTGCGGGTGGCGAATGCCTTGACCTGCACGCCTGCGTCACGCAGCGCCTGCACATAACGATGGGGCAGGGCGTGGCTGCCGATGCGGTCGTACAGGACGTAAATGGCCACGCCCTGAGCGGCTTTTTCCTTCAACAGGGCCTGCAATTGGCGGCCCAGTTCATCATCGTGAATGATGAAAAACTGGAACAGCACGGCGGTCTTTGCGTTACGAATAGCCTCGAAGATCGCGCCGAAGGTGGCATCGCCATTGATCAACAGGCGCACTTCGTTGTTGGCCAGGCAGGGCATGCGGCCCAGCTTGGGCATGGCGCGCAAGGAGGCGTAGGCGCTGGAGTTGCGCGCCGCAAGCGCTTCCTCCACCCACGGGCGCCAGTTCAGTTCGGTGATGGCCGTGTGCATTTCCTGGTTGGCCTGGCGACGGGCCTGGATGTACGCGTCGAAGGTGCTGCGGCCAAAAATCAGGTAGGGGATCAGCGTCAGGTAGGGCATGAACATCAGTGACAACGCCCAGGCAATCGAGCCTTGTGCGGTGCGCACGGTCAGTACTGCGTGGATCGCGGCGAGCGTTCCGAGAAAGTGCAGCGTGGCAATGACGTAGGCGAGCAGGTGCGGGCCAAAGAAATCCATGAACGACGTAACTCCAGGCAGTCCAGTGCGTAACAGACCATGAACGGCTGTGAATGTCGCTATTTTATTTGCCATGCAACACTGGCTGCTTTGCGACGTCTAACGCCCACAATTACCCAGGAGTTACCCGATGAATGCTCGTCTGCTTGGTTTGGCCATGGTTGTTGGTTTGTCGCTGCCTGTGGCGGCGCAGGCGCAGATGCTGGCGCCGGGCTTGTGGGAATTGACCACCAGCAATATGAAAGTCGATAACCAGGACCTGCCGGACTTGTCGCTGATCCTCGGTCAACTCAAGCAACAGATGACCCCTGAACAGCGCGCCATGCTCGAAAAGCAAGGCATCAACATGGCCGGTAAAGGCGTACAGGTGTGCCTGACCCCGGCTCAGGTGGCCTCCGATTCGATCCCCCTGACCGACCCTCAATCGGGCTGCAAACAGGAAGTCACCGACAAGAGCGGCAACCAGTGGAAATTCCGTTTCAGTTGCCCGAAAGCCCAGGGCACTGGGGTGGCAACGTTCCAGAGCCAGAAAGAATTCACCACCAGCGTCAACGGTACCTTCAATGCCACCGGGATCCAGCAGAAGGGTAGCCTGGACAGCCACGCCCAGTGGCTGGGCAACGATTGCGGTTCGGTCAAACCCCGCGCCTAACGCCCGAACTGCAGGGGCAAGCCCTGGCAACTGTTGACCACCTGGCCGTTGTGCCAGGCCAGGTGGCCGCTGACCAGTGTGGTACTCACGCTGTGGCGAAAGCTGCGTTCTGCAAAGGGTGTCCAGCCGCAGCGGGCGAGAATAGGCTGGCTGTTGACCGGCTTGCCAGCAGGCTCCGGTTTGATCAGTACCAGGTCGGCCCAGTAGCCCTCGCGCACGTAGCCGCGATCAGCAATGGCAAACAGGTCGGCCACGCGGTGGCTGGTCTTGGCTACCAGAGTGGTCAGGGGTAAATGCCCGTCGGCCACCAACTCCAGCAACGCCGGCAGGGCATGCTGCACCAGGGGCAAGCCCGAGGGTGCTTGCCGATAGTCCAACTGTTTTTGCGCCCAGGTATGCGGCGCATGGTCGGTGCCAATCACATCCAGACGATCACTCAATAACGCCAGGCGCAGCGCGTCGCGGTCGGCGCGGGTCTTGATCGCCGGGTTGCATTTGATCTGGTGGCCGAGGCGGTGGTAATCGCGGTCATCGAACAGCAGGTGGTGCAGGCAGACTTCGGCGGTGATGTGCTTGTCGGCCAGGGGCTTGTCTTCGAACAGCGCGAGTTCGCGAGCGGTGGTCAGGTGCAACACATGCAGGCGCGTGCCATGGCGTTTGGCCAATTCCACGGCAAACGATGACGAGCGATAACAGGCCTCGGCATCACGGATCAGCGGGTGGGCGACGGCGGGAATATGCTCGCCGAAGCGTTCGCGCAGGCGCTGCTCGTTGGCCAATATGCTGGGCGTGTGTTCGCAGTGAGCGAGCAGGATGGTCGGCGCCTCGGCAAATAGGCGCTCCAGAATGCGTGGGTTGTCCACCAGCATATTGCCGGTGGAGGCGCCCATGAACACTTTGACTCCAGCTACTTCACGAGGAGCGAGGGCCGCGACGGTGTCGAGGTTGTCGTTGCTCACGCCAAAATGGAAGCCGTAGTTGGCCACTGAATGCAGTGCGGCACGGCGCTTTTTATCGGCAAGGGCTTCCAGGTTCAGCGTGGCCGGGTGGGTGTTGGGCATGTCCATGAAGCTGGTGATACCACCGGCCACCGCCGCGCGGGATTCGCTGTAGAAACTGCCTTTTTCCGGTGCGCCGGGTTCGCGAAAGTGCACCTGATCGTCGATCATCCCTGGCAGTAGCCACTGGCCGTTGGCATCGATTTCCACCGGTTCGTTATCGCCTTGAATGCTGGCGGCAATTTTCTCGATACGACCATTGGCGATCAGTACGTCGGCGTCGAATACCTGGCCCTCGTTGACCAGGCGGGCGTTGCGGATCAGCAGGCGGCTCATGGTTCAGAACTCGTTTTGCAGGGCTTTGTAGCCGCGCACCAGGTCGACGTTGGTGCGTGCCACATCCTCGGAAAACTCCGAGGCGCTGACACTCACCGGCGGGAAGTGCGACAAGTCGGTGTTGGGGCCGATACGCGTGGTGGAGGGCACGTAGAAAGCGGCGGGCAGGTCGCGGCCGTCGACCACCGAGTTGTGGCGCACCACGCACCCATCGCCCACGGCGCAATTGAACAGCACACTGTTGAAGCCAATAAACACGCGGTCGCCCACTGTGCAGGGGCCGTGGACGATGGAGCGGTGAGCGATGGAGGTGAATTCTCCGATGGTCACTGCTGCGCCGGATTTGGAGTGGATGACCACGCCGTCCTGGATGTTGGAGTTGGCGCCGATGGTGATCGGGTCCATGGCGCCGCTGGCATCCACTTCGTCGGCGCGGATCACGGCGTAAGGGCCGACGAACACGTTCTCACCGATGATAACTTTGCCGCAGATGATCGCGGTCTTGTCGACGTAGGCCGATTCGGCAATCACCGGCAGGTCGCCGGAAGGATTTTTGCGGATCATGGCTGGCTCAGTGCGGCGCACAGGGTGTTGAGGTTGTATTCGAACAGCCCGATAAAGGTGCTGGCCGGGCCTTCTGCAGCGAGAGCGTCGGAGTACAGCGTGCCGCCGATCTGTGCGCCGCTTTCGTCAGCAATCTGCTTGAGCAGGCGTGAGTCCTTGATGTTTTCCATGAACACGGCTTTGACCTTGTCCTTGCGAATCTGAGTGATCAGCGCGGCAACTTCAGCGGCCGAAGGGTCACGTTCGGTGGACAAGCCCTGGGGCGCGAGGAACTGGATGCCATAGGCCTGGCCCAGGTAACCGAAGGCGTCATGGGAAGTGACGATGCGGCGGTTACCTGGTGGCAGGGCGCCGAACTTGGCCTTGGCCTCGTCCAGCAGGCTATGGATTTGCTTGAGGTAGGCCTGGCTGTTGCGCAGGTAGGCGGTCTTGTTGGCAGGGTCGGCGGCAACCAGCGCTTTGGTGATATTGCTCACATAAATTTCGGCGTTGGCCAGGTTGTGCCAGGCGTGCGGGTCGGGAATGGTTTCGCCATCCTCGTCCATGGTGTGGGAAATCACACCTTTGCTGGCGGTGACCACCGTTGCCTTGGTTTCGGTGCTGGTGACCAGGCGGTCCAGCCACGGCTCGAAACCGAGGCCGTTCTTGATGATGACCTTGGCCTTGAGCAGTGCCTTGGCGTCGTCCGGCGTGGGTTCATAGGTATGGGCGTCGGCGTCCGGGCCGACCATGTTGCTGATCTGGATATGCTCGCCACCGATCTGGTGGGTGATGTCATCGAGAATACTGAAGCTGGTGACCACTTGCAGTTTGTCGGCGGCGTGGGCCATCGAAAGCGGCAGCAGCAGACTGAACAGCACGAATAGAGCGCGCATCGGGAAACACCTCATTGGGATGTGAGCAAAGGCGGGCGGCGCAACAAACCGTGCACCGGACCGAACACCACGGACAACAAATACCCAGCGCCTGCCACCAGCACGATCGCCGGGCCGCTGGGCAGTGAGTAGTAGAACGACAGCAGCAGGCCCAACCACACCGACAGGCATCCCAGCAGCGCCGATACCGCGATCAGCACTGGCAGGCGTCGACTCCAGAAGCGTGAGGCGATGGCCGGCAACATCATCAAGCCGACCACCATCAACGCGCCGATGGCCTGGAAACCGATCACTAGGTTCAGCACCACCAGGGTCAGGAACACGCCATGGGCGAGGGGCCCGAGGCGGCTGACGGTTTGCAGGAACAGCGGGTCGAGGGTGTCCAGCAGCAGCGGTTTGTAGATCAGCGCCATAGCGATCAGGCTAAAACCCGAGACCCATAGCATGCCGGTCAGTGTGGTTTGATCCACGGCCAGGGCGGAGCCGAACAGCAGGTGCAGCAGGTCCAGACGCTTGCCGGCAAGGCCCAGGATCAGCACGCCGGCGGCCAAAGAGATGGGGTAGATGGCGGCGAGGCTGGCGTCTTCGCGCAGCCCGGTGCGGCGGGTGATCCACGCGGCCAGGCCGGCCATGCTTAGGCCCGCACCCAGGCCGCCGAGGGTCAGCGCTGGCAGGCTCAGCCCGGCGAACCAGAAACCCAGGGCTGCGCCGGGCAGGATGCCGTGGGCCACCGCATCACCGATCAGGCTCATGCGCCGCAGGATCAGAAACACTCCTAGCGGCGCGGTGCTGCAAGCCAGTACCAAACCGCCGATGAGTGCGCGGCGCATAAAGACGAACTCATGAAACGGCATCCATAAGTGGGCAGTGAAGTGCATTCAGGCCACCTGCATCTGCGGTTGCGGGCGGATCAGCTCTTTGCTGGAGCCGAATACGCAGCCGGTGTTTTTGATCTGCAGTACGTGCTGGGTGTGGTGACGCACGGAGGCCAGGTCATGGCAGACGATCACCAAGGTGCGGCCTTCGTTGTGCCAAGCGTGGATGTGTTTCCAGCACAGCGCCTGACCGTCCTCATCGAGGGCTGCGTGAGGTTCGTCGAGCAGCAGGACGGATGCGTCGGCCAGGCTCATGCGTGCCAGCAGGGCGCGCTGCAATTCGCCTCCGGACAATGCCATCAACGGTCGGTGTTCCAAGCCAGTCAGGCACCAGTCTTCGAGTACCGCGTGCAGGCGTTGGCTGCGTTGTTGCGCGGTGTGTTGGGTGCCCCAGAAACCGGCAGCGACCAGCTCTTGCAGGCTGATGGGGAACTGGCGGTCCAAGTGTTGCTGCTGGGGCAGGAATGCCAGGCCGCCACGGCGTGGAACATCCACAATGACCTTTCCCGCCAGCGGCTTTTGCAGGCCGGCGATGACTTTGAGCAGGCTGCTCTTGCCTGTGCCATTGGCGCCGATGATGCCGGTGAGGCTGCCTTTTTCCAGGGTCAAATCCAGTGCCGGGGTGAGCGGTTGCCCAGGGGCACCCCAGCGCAAAGAGTTACAGGTGATCATGCAAAGTCTCTCGTCCAGCGGCTTTCAGCCACGGCATCGTGCGCGTGCAGGCTTTCGGCGTGGATCACTTTGAGGTGGAAGGCTTTGATGGCATCCGAGCGTTTCAAGGCGAGGTTCAGGCGGCGAGCGGCGTCTTCGCAGAACATCAGGTTCTGCCCGTTGGCCAGGGCGAAGGCTTGTTCGTCTGCGCGTTTCACCGCGGTTTGTACGGCGGTACCGAGCGCGGCTTCGGCAGCGTTGATCAAGTCGATTATCGGCAGGTCAGTACCTTGCAACTGAACGTGCAACTGCGCGCTGCTGCGTTGGCTATGGGGTGTGGCGACGATGCCGTTGGCACTGCCGAGCCAGGTCAGCAGCGCTTCGTGCTGCAACGGCGTGTTGGCGAAATCATCCACAAATTGCTGCTGAATCAACTGCCTGGCGAGGGCGGCGGAGCAAGGGCAGGTTGAGGAATAAGTAACGTCAATTTTTAGTTCCACGTGGAACATCTGGTTTTCCAGACGCGCTTCGATGCTCACCGGGTAGCTCTTCCAGCCGGCTAGCGGACTGACCAGGGCGGGTC
This sequence comes from Pseudomonas sp. NFPP02, assembly GCF_900119355.1. Lineage (NCBI taxonomy): Bacteria > Pseudomonadati > Pseudomonadota > Gammaproteobacteria > Pseudomonadales > Pseudomonadaceae > Pseudomonas > Pseudomonas sp. NFPP02. The sequence goes on along the minus strand of NZ_FPJI01000001.1, from coordinate 573,566 downwards.
GTTTAAGCAGCAACTGGGTGTTGATGCGCAAGTAAGCGTTCTTAGATAAACCTTCATGTGTGTCGAGAAAACGCTGCAGTACATTACGCAGCAGTGCAGGTGTCAGCGGGTGTTGATCGAGCATTTCCAGACCCAGGTACAGGCGTGACATATGAATGCCACGGGCCGTGCCGTCGTCCAGGCTTACGCCCGCATCAGCGGTGGCGGCCAGGCGTTGACCGTCAATCTGGATCGGCAAGGCGATGCCGCACATCCCCACCCAGTCGAGTGGCAAGGCTTGGCGTGAAGCCTGCGCGGCGATATCCGGCAGAGTCAGCGCGTTCATAAGCAGGTCCATCGTTGGAAATAATTCGACATGTTATAGTATAACAATACGAGCTACGATGAATTTTCTGCTCCAGCCTTTGTTCAGTCATATCGAGTAGGGACACTCCTTTATCTGCGGTATATGCCATGCACCGACGTCAGCTCCTCAACCTGCTGCTGGTCAGCCCCTTGTTCGCCTTGCCTTTGGGGGCTTACGCCACGCAGATTCGCAATGCACGCCTGTGGCGCTCGGAGGACAAGCTGCGCCTGGTGTTCGACCTCAGCGGCCCGGTGCAATACAAGACCTTTTCCCTGACCTCACCGGACCGCTTGATCATCGACTTGAGTGGCGCCGGGCTCAGCGGCGACTTTTCCCAATTGGCGTTGGAGAATAGTGGGATTACCTCGATCCGTTCCGGGCATTTCGGCAAGAGCGATACGCGCATCGTGCTGGACCTGATCGAGCCCATGCAGCTCAACAGCTTCGTGCTGCCGCCCCAGGATGGCCAAGGCCATCGCCTGGTGTTGGACCTGACCAACGCGACCCGTGTGCCCCGTCAAATCGCCGCTGAGACGGCACCCTTGGTAACTCCGGTAGATAAGGCGCATCCCAAGCGCGACATCATCGTGGTGGTCGACCCCGGCCATGGCGGCAAAGACCCAGGTGCCATTGGCTCCAAGGGCCAGCGCGAAAAAGATGTGGTGCTGTCGATTGCCCAGTTGTTGGCTAAACGCTTGAAGCGCGAAAAGGGTTTTGACGTAAAACTGGTGCGCAACGACGACTTCTTCGTGCCGCTGCGCAAGCGCGTGGACATCGCCCGTCAGCACAAGGCCGATATGTTTATCTCAGTGCATGCCGACGCCGCGCCACGGCTGACCGCGTCGGGCGCCTCGGTGTATGCGTTGTCGGAAGGGGGCGCCACTTCGGCTACGGCACGTTTCATGGCCCAGCGCGAAAATGGCGCCGACTTGCTGGGCGCCACCACCTTGCTCAATCTGAAGGACAAGGACCCGATGCTGGCCGGGGTCATTCTCGACATGTCGATGAATGCGACCATCGCCTCCAGCCTGCAACTGGGTGGCTCGGTATTGGGCAGCCTGCAAAACATCACCAGCCTGCATCAGAAACGTGTGGAGCAGGCGGGGTTCGCCGTGCTCAAGTCACCGGACGTGCCTTCGATCCTGGTGGAGACGGGTTTCATTTCCAACCCTCGGGATGCCCAGCGGCTGGTGACGGCGCGCCATCAACAGGCGGTGGCGGATGGCCTTTTCGAAGGACTCAAGCGTTACTTCCAGAAGAACCCACCCATGAACAGCTACATGGCCTGGGTGCAGGCGCAGAAAAACAGCCAGGTCTAACAGCCGGTCATTCGGCTGCAAGTGAACTTGGCGCTGGCGCCCCCTGAGCTGGAAAACCGGTTGATGGTGGTCCAGCCCACGCGCCGCGTGTAGCCAACCCACGCCTCGCCATCCGATGCCAACCCGGTAAAAAACGTCAGTTGCCCATAACGGCTGTTGGTCTGCGCCCAATAGCGTTTGCCGATCACTTCGAAACCGCGCAGATACGTAGTGCTGCCGACGGTCGCCACGCTATAGGCATTGCCCAACGGGTCTACACAAGCGAGCAGGTTGGCGCTGCGTGTGCAGTTGGCCAACAGGCTGGGTGCCTGGGCGCAGGCAGGCCCGGCGACTGCCAATAGCAGCGCGCACAGCAGGTATTTCATCGAGGTTCTCGACATAGGCAGGTGACCCAGCATTGCGCCCTTCGTCGCGGCGAGCAAGAGGGATTGGCTTATTTGTATTGTTATACTATAACATAAAAGCACAGCCCGACCCGCGAACCGCTTCCCATGACCGAACACGATCTTTTGGCCCAACCAGCGGCCGACTACATGAATGAGGCCCAGCAGCGCTTCTTCCGCGAACTGCTGCTGGCTCAGCGCGATGACCTGCAAGCCCGTATCGACGCGCAGTTCCAGGCGCTGCGCGAGCAGGAAACCAACAGCGATCTGGCGGATATCGGCAGTGCCGAAGAGCAACGCCAATGGCAACTGCGCCTGCTGGAGCGTGAAAAGAAGCTATTGGACAAGATCGACGACGCCTTGGAGCTGCTGGCTCGTGGCGAATACGGCTGGTGCCGTGAAACCGGCGAACCCATCGGCCTGCAACGCCTGCTGCTGCGTCCCACCGCCACCTTATGTATCGAAGCCAAAGAACGTGAAGAGCTGCGCGAACGCCATAGACGGGCAGTTTGACCGGCCAACCTTGATGAGGAATACCTGATGCCCAATCGTCTCCCTGTGACCGTGTTGTCCGGCTTTCTCGGTGCCGGTAAAAGCACGCTGCTCAACTATGTCCTGCGCAACCGCGACAACCTGCGGGTGGCGGTGATCGTCAACGACATGAGCGAAATCAACATCGACGGCAGCGAGGTGCAGCGTGATGTCACGCTCAATCGTTCGGAAGAAAAACTGGTGGAGATGAGCAATGGCTGCATTTGCTGCACCTTGCGTGAAGACTTGCTTGAAGAGGTGGGAAAACTCGCCAAAGAAGGTCGTTTCGATTACCTGCTGATCGAATCCACCGGTATTTCCGAACCTTTGCCCGTGGCCGAAACCTTCACTTTTCGCGATGAAAACGAGCAAAGCCTGGCCGACATTGCACGCCTGGACACCATGGTCACTGTGGTCGACGGTATGAATTTCCTGCTCGACTACCAGGCTGCCGAAAGCCTCGCCTCACGGGGCGAAACCCTCGGTGAGGAGGATGAACGTTCCATCACCGACCTGTTGATCGAACAGATCGAATTCGCCGACGTCATCCTGATCAGCAAGATCGACCTGATCAGCAGCCGTGAGCGCGAAGAACTGATGGCCATCCTCGAGCGCCTCAACGCCCAGGCGGAAATCATCCCGATGGTTATGGGCGAAGTGCCGCTGAACAAAATCCTCAACACTGGCCGTTTCGACTTCGAACGCGCCGCCCAGGCCCCGGGCTGGTTGCAGGAATTGCGCGGTGAGCATGTGCCGGAAACCGAAGAATACGGCATAGCGTCCACGGCTTACCGTGCGCGCCGGCCGTTCCATCCACAGCGGTTTTTCGACTTTATCGACCGCCCCTGGGTCAACGGCAAGCTGTTGCGCTCCAAGGGTTTCTTCTGGTTGGCCAGCAAACATCAGGATGCGGGCAGTTGGTCCCAGGCGGGCGGGTTGATGCGCCATGGGTTTGCCGGGCGTTGGTGGCGCTTTGTGCCGAAAAGCCAGTGGCCTCAGGACGAAGAAAGCGTGGCGGCGATCATGGCTAACTGGCAGTTGAGCACGGGTGACTGCCGTCAGGAACTGGTGTTTATCGGGCAAAACATCGACTTTGCCCAGATGCGTACCGAGTTGGACGCCTGCTTGCTCACCGATGAAGAAATGGCCCTGGGTGTCGAAGGTTGGCGCCAGCTACCCGACCCGTTTGGCCCTTGGTACGAGCAGGTCGCCTGATGCTGGCCCCGGTCATTCCCCTACGCCCTGTCATCCGCCAAAGCTGTGGAGAAACGCCGCTGGCGCTGTCCGACATCCTCAATGATGACGTCAACCTGGCGATCTGGCAGCGCCAATTGCCCCTGCATATCGCCGAGTTTGGCGCTTTGCTGGTGGCGCTCAATGAACCGTTGGCCGAGTCCTTGGTGGTCGAGTTGGCTAGCGAAGACTCCGTGCCGAACTTGCAAGGTTTGGCGTCCAGCTGTCGCGATCTTGAAGGCTACGATGGGTTTATCGCCGATGTGTCGTGGCTGGTCAGTGCATTCGCCTGCCTGCTGGGCGCCAAGCGCATCGGCGTACGCTTACGGCTGTTGGACAAGGCCATGTGCCCGCGTTTTCACGTCGATCACGTGCCGGTTCGGCTGATCACCACCTACGCCGGTATCGGAAGCCAATGGTTGCGCGAAGGCGTTATGGACCGGCGCAGATTGAGCCAGGCGGATGCCGAGCCCACTGAGCGCATCGAGCAGATCCATTGCGGTGAAGTGGCGCTGCTTAAAGGCACCAAATGGCACGGCAATGAAGGACATGGGCTGATCCACCGCTCGCCAGCGCTCAAGGCCGATGAGCGACGGTTGATTCTGACGCTGGATTGGCTGGCATAACCGCGTAGGATCAAACGCTCTACACGGCCTGAACGATGCCTCTCATGTTGCAGAACATTCCTACCCATGTGATTGCTGGGCCACTGGGCGCCGGCAAGACCAGCCTGATCAAGCACCTGCTTGCCCAGCGCCCGGCCAACGAGCGCTGGGCGGTGCTAATCAACGAGTTCGGCCAGATCGGCCTGGACGCAGCCTTACTCACACAAGACGATGACGGTATCGCCCTGGGCGAGGTGGCAGGCGGCTGTTTGTGTTGTGTGAACGGTGCACCGTTCCAGGTAGGGCTGGGCCGCTTGTTGCGTAAGGCTAAGCCGGACCGCTTGTTTATCGAGCCCTCAGGCTTGGGCCATCCGGCGCAATTGCTCAAGCAACTGCGGCACGCACCATGGCAAGACGTGCTGGCCGTGCAGCCTTGCGTGCTGGTACTCGATGCCCAGGCGTTGGCGGCGGGCAGGCCGTTGCCGCAGGCACAACAGGAGGCGTTGGCCAGTGCCGGTCTGCTGGTGCTGAACAAGGATGAGACGCTGACTGCGGCGCAACGTCAGGCGATTGAAGCGCAATTACCCGATTGCCCGCTCCATTGGACACGCCAGGCGCAATTGCCACTCGACCGGTTGCCCGGTTTGAAAGCGCAGGCCCAAGTAGCGGTGGTTAATTTCGGCGTGCCTGAAGCGGTGGGGCAAATGCCGGCGATCTGGAGTGACCCTGGGTTGCCGATCTGTCTGAGTCAGGGCCAGGAGGGCGGCTGGAGCATTGGCTGGCGCTGGCACCCAAGCCAGCGATTCGATGTCAGCCGTCTGCATCAGTGGCTATCGAGTATCGACTGGCGCCGTGCCAAATTGGTCATCCACAGCGTTGACGGTTGGGTGTCCGCCAACGCTGTGGATAACAGCCCACTGCACTGGCAACCCAGCGCTTGGCGGCGCGATTCACGTGTTGAGTTGATCTTCAGCGCACCACAGGACGTGGCCGCATTGCAAAGCGCCCTGGCAGCCTGCCGTTACTGATGTTTCTTGCTGGCGTGGTCCTGGCGCCACTGGCTCAATTCGATGATCTCGGCGCTGGGCAGCGGCTCCTTGGTTTCGAACGGGTAGGGCGCCAGTTCGATCTGCGCGCTGTGGGCGCCGAATTGGGTGATGACCCCGGCATGCCGGGTTTCGCCGGTCACCGTGAACTCGAAATTATAGATGCGCGCCAGGCGTCGGCGGCCATTGGCATCCTTGACGAAACCGATGCGCTTGAGCGCCACGGCACCGTCAAGCAGCTCGATATCGAGCTTGGCGCAATGCTGCTTGACCCGCGCCAGCGCCCGTTCACGCAGGCCGTGGTTATGCCAAACCCAGGCGGCGCCGGTGGCCAGCAGCATCAAAACGAAGATGTTTCCCAGGGTCAGCATTCCATGAACTCCAACAAAGTGAGCGCAGCTTAACTGTGTCGCCGGTCTGTCGTACAGGCTGCGTTTAGTCGCATACTGCTCGGCCAGAAATTCAACGGTTTTACGGAAATCTCCCGCATGAAACGTACACCTCACCTGCTTGCGATCCAGTCTCATGTGGTCTTCGGCCACGCCGGAAACAGCGCCGCCGTGTTCCCTATGCAGCGGGTCGGGGTGAACGTCTGGCCGCTCAACACGGTGCAGTTCTCCAACCACACACAGTATGGACAGTGGGCGGGCGAAGTGCTGGCGCCGCAGCAAATTCCTGCGCTGGTGGAGGGTATTGCCGCGATTGGCGAGCTGGGCAACTGTGATGCGGTGCTGTCCGGTTACCTGGGCAGTGCCGACCAGGGCCGCGCCATCCTCAGCGGTGTGGCGCGCATCAAGGGGATCAACCCCAAGGCGCTGTACCTGTGCGACCCGGTGATGGGCCACCCGGAAAAGGGTTGCATCGTGCCGCAGGAGGTCAGCGATTTCCTCTTGGATGAAGCCGCCGCCATGGCGGACTTCCTGTGCCCCAACCAACTGGAGCTGGATAGTTTTGCCGGGCGCAAGCCGCAATCGCTGTTCGATTGCCTGGCGATGGCCAAGGCCTTGCTGGCGCGCGGACCCAAAGCGGTGTTGGTCAAGCACCTGGATTACCCAGGCAAACTGCCAGAAGGGTTTGAAATGCTGTTGGTGACGGCTGATGGCAGTTGGCACTTGCGCCGGCCCCTGCTGGCGTTTCCGCGTCAGCCAGTGGGCGTGGGCGACCTGACGTCGGGCCTGTTTCTGGCGCGGGTGCTGTTGGGTGATAGCCTGGTGGCTGCCTTTGAATTCACCGCCGCGGCCGTGCATGAAGTGCTGCTGGAAACCCAGGCTTGCGCCAGTTATGAACTGGAACTGGTGCGGGCCCAGGACCGTATTGCCCACCCTCGTGTGCGCTTCGAAGCCACACCGATCAGCCTGTAAGCACAAAGAACCCAATGTGGGAGCGGGCTTGCCCGCGATGGCGGAGTCTCGGTCAAAGCGATGTCGACTGAACCACTGCTATCGCGGGCAAGCCCGCTCCCACACGTTTTTGAGTTGAGTCGCCGCTTGGAGTTTACGGCGCGTCGGCTTTGATCTCCCGGTAGCGCTTTTCCAGTTCCTGACGAATCTGCCGACGCTGCTGAGCCTGCACAAAGCGGCGCTTGTCTTCGCTGTTCTGCGGCTGCAACGGCGGTACGGCGGCAGGTTTGCGCTGGTCGTCCACGGCCACCATGGTGAAGAAGCAGCTGTTGGTATGGCGCACCGAGCGTTCACGGATATTCTCGGTCACCACCTTGATGCCCACTTCCATCGACGTATTGCCGGTGTAGTTGACTGACGCCAGGAAGGTCACCAGCTCACCGACATGAATCGGCTCGCGAAAGATCACCTGATCTACTGACAGCGTGACCACATAACGACCGGCATAACGGCTGGCGCAGGCATAGGCCACTTCGTCGAGGTACTTGAGCAGCGTGCCGCCGTGCACATTGCCAGAGAAGTTGGCCATGTCAGGGGTCATCAGTACCGTCATCGACAGCTGGGCGTTTCCGGGTTCCATAGCACACTCACGGGTTGTAGGCATTGGTTGGGGGGAGGCACCTCTGCGGGTACTCAAAGTCTTTGCAGCGCCATCCCTAACGGGACGCCGTCAGGCGGCTTGCCGTCACGCGCGCAGCGATCTGTTTCCATATATTGCACCGGCTTTCCAGCAGAAGTCCCGGTGTTACCCTTCAAAAGCCCTTCTCAGGGCTTTTCTTACGATCAAGGCAGACTTTTCCGACCCTTCAAAGGCGAGGCCGGAAGTGGGAAAAGCGCCGGCACCCTCAAGGAGCCCCTCGCCATGCACGCCATCAGCTTTATCCAGGACTTGGCCGTGATCATGCTGGTGGCAGGGGTGGTCACCATCCTGTTTCACCGCTTCAAGCAGCCGGTGGTGTTGGGCTACATCGTCGCCGGCTTCATTATCGGCCCCCACACCCCGCCGTTTGGCCTGATCCACGATGAAGACACGATCAAGACCCTGGCGGAGTTGGGAGTCATCTTCCTGATGTTTTGCCTGGGCCTGGAATTCAGCCTGCGCAAGCTATTCAAAGTCGGGGCCACGGCGTTTATCGCGGCGTTCCTGGAAATCGTGCTGATGATCTGGATCGGCTACGAGATCGGCCGCTGGTTCGACTGGAGCACCATGGACTCGCTGTTCCTCGGCGCGATCCTGGCAATCTCCTCGACCACCATTATCGTCAAGGCTCTCAACGACCTGAAGATGAAAGACCAGCGGTTCGCCCAGCTGATTTTCGGTGTGCTGATTGTCGAGGACATCCTGGGTATCGGCATCATTGCCTTGCTGTCGAGCATCGCCGTGAGTGGCACGGTCAGCTCCGGCGAGGTGTTCTCCACAGTCGGCAAGCTCTCGCTGTTCATGATCGTTGCGCTGGTGATTGGTATTTTGCTGGTGCCGCGCCTGCTGGCTTATGTGGCCAAGTTTGAAAGCAACGAGATGCTGCTGATCACGGTATTGGGGCTGTGCTTTGGTTTCTGCCTGCTGGTGGTGAAGTTGGAATACAGCATGGTGCTCGGGGCCTTTTTGATCGGCGCGATCATGGCTGAATCCCGGCAGTTGATTAAGATCGAACGCCTGATCGAACCCGTTCGCGACATGTTCAGCGCGATTTTCTTCGTGGCGATTGGCTTGATGATCGACCCGCAGATCCTGTTGCAATACGCCTGGCCCATTGCGGTGATCACCGTGGCCGTGGTGCTGGGCAAGATGCTGTCTTGCGGGCTGGGTGCGTTTATCGCCGGCAATGATGGTCGCACCTCGCTGCGGGTGGGTATGGGGCTGTCACAAATTGGCGAGTTTTCTTTCATCATCGCGGCGCTGGGGATGACCCTGCAGGTCACCAGCGACTTTCTGTATCCCGTGGCGGTGGCCGTTTCGGCGATCACCACGCTGCTGACGCCCTACCTGATTCGTGGCGCGGACCCACTGTCATTGAAGATCGCGGCGGTGATGCCCAAGCGTATGAGCCGAGTGTTCGGCATGTATGGCGAATGGCTGCGCAGCATTCAGCCCCAGGGCGAGGGGGCGATGTTGGCCGCGATGATCCGCAAGATCATCCTTCAAGTCGGGGTAAACCTGGCATTGGTGATCGCAATCTTCTTTGCCGGCAGCTTTTTCGCAGGGCGCATCGGTGGGTATCTGGAAGGCTGGGTCAGCGATCAAAGCTGGCAGAAGGCGTTGATCTGGGGCGGGGCGCTGCTAGTGTCGTTGCCGTTTCTGATTGCGGCGTATCGCAAGCTCAAGGCGCTGTCGATGCTGCTGGCGGAGATGAGCGTGAAGCCAGAGATGGCCGGGCGTCATACCCAACGTGTGCGAAGGGTGATTGCGGAGCTGATCCCCCTCTTGTCGCTGCTGGTGATCTTCCTGCTATTGGCAGCCTTGTCGGCCAGTATTCTGCCGACCAACAAGTTGCTGGTGTTGATTGCCGTGGTCACGGCGGCGGTGGCTGCAGTGCTCTGGCGCTGGTTTATCCGTGTGCATACGCGGATGCAGGTTGCGTTGCTGGAGACGCTGGATAACCACAAGGATACGGAACACTGACTGGCGTTGGCGGGGGCTGCTTTGCCGCCCAGCGGGAGCAAGCTCCCTCGCCACAAAAGCCGGTTGCCAGAGGTCAGGGGACTCAGCTTTCCAGCCAGACGTCCCGTGCCCAGTGCCACACCGATTCCCAGGTTTCTTCAGTAACCAGTTCTTCCTCACCGGACCACAGCACGACGGTGCCGTCTTCTTCGACGCAATAGTAGTCGTCGCCGTCCTGGCAGATAGGGATCAGGCTGCGGTCAACACCGGCATCCCAGGCGTTGGCCGCAACGTCTGGCAGGTAAGTGTGGGACTGTGGGTCGGTGACGGTCACCGGCTCCAGGCTGCCGTAGACCACGTCACTGACGGTCAGCAGGAATTCACGGAAGACAAAGGGGATGTCGATGAACAGTTGTTCCTCGATTTCCACCAGCAGGTCTTCGTCAGGCAGCTCCAAAGGAACCGGGACCGGTTCGTTGGCTTCACGCAGTTGTTCGATGATTTCTTCCACGGCCGGGATCCTCTTGCTAGATGGCGCGGTTTATAGGGGCGTTTTATACAGTAGCTCGCTATAAGTGCAACCGTGAAATAGAAAACCCCGGACATGTCCGGGGTTTTTGTTACCGCTTGCTCAAACGCGCAGGTATTAGCCGTTCTGGCGGATACCGGCGACCAGCCATGGCTGGTCGTCGCCCTGGGCGCGTTCCATATTCCAGCTTTCGCTGAACACTTCGCCCTGGTCGAAGCGCGAGGACTTCGACACGCCGCTGAAGGTCAGGGTGGCGATAGTCTTGTCGGCACGATCATCCACGCCATCGAGCTGTACGCGCAGGTCGTCGATGTAGGTCGACTGGAAGGCGTCACCGATCTCGGCACGTTCGCGCTTGAGGAACTCCAGCAACTGCGGGGTCACGAACTCGGAGATCTTGTCCATTTCGTTGGCGTCCCAGTGCTGTTGCAGGGACTGGAAGTGGCTGCGGGCCGCTTCGACGAAACGCTCTTCGTTGAACCAAGCCGGTGCGTTGATCACCGGACGGGCGGCAGGGGCTGCCGAACCACCGAAGATCGAACCCATGGCAGGCTTCTGTTCGAACGCTTCACGCTGCATCGGCGCGCCGGCTGGAGCCAGGTGCTCCTGCTGCTTGCGGCGACGGGCGGCGATAAAGCGGAAGACCAAAAAGGCGATGACGCCCATGATCAGGATGTCGAAGATCTGCATGCCCTGGAAGCCGTCGCCCATGAACATGGACGCAAGCAGGCCACCGGCGGCGATGCCGGCCAGTGGGCCCAGCCAACGCGAAGCACCGCCGGCCTTGGCAGCAGCGCCAGCGGCACCGGCTGCGCCTGCAGTAGCCGCAGCACCGCCGGCACCGGCGGATGGAGCCATTTGGCTGGTCTGGTGAGTCGGTGCCGCGCCCGAGCTTTTGCCGCCACCGAAGCGTTTGGCGTTGGCGTCGAGGCTCATCGTCAGGCCGATGCACAACGCCATGGCGATGCTAAGAAAACGTTTCATATAGGGAATTCCCATTTGTGGATTGCACGCGCGCCATGTTGCACAGGTGTCGTGGCAGAGGCTAGCGGCATAATGTTTCGGGCTTTTGCGTAAGACCAAATCCGAAGGGTCTGTAGGACCAATTACAGATATTGGCCCGCACGCCTCTAAAACAAGGCTGGGCCAATAATCTTCATGTTACGCAGTGTTTCATGATGGTGGGCTTATTGTGGCCAGAGATTGCTCCCGCTGGGCTGCGCAGCAGCCCCAAAAAACGGGCGCGCTGCGCACGCCAGCGGAAGCAATCTATGGCCACAGGTGATCAGCTCAGACCGCTTCGAGCTTGGCGTAACCCATCATCAGCCACTTGCTGCCCTCGGCGAAGTTCACCTGCACCCGCGCCTGGGCGCCTGCGCCTTCGAAGTTGAGGATCACGCCTTCGCCGAAGATCGCATGCTTGACCTGCTGGCCCAGGCTGAACGGGGTTTCCGGTATTTCGGAACCGGCAAACATGCTGCTGGAGTTCTGTTGCTGGCCACCGCCGAACGGGCGGCTGACGCTGTTGGACAAGCGTACTTCCTGGATCAGCCCCTTCGGCACCTCACGTACGAAGCGCGACACCTTGTTGTAGGTTTCGCTGCCATACAGGCGTCGGGTCTCGGCGTAGGTCATCACCAGGTTCTGCATCGCCCGGGTGATGCCCACGTAGGCCAGGCGGCGTTCTTCTTCAAGGCGGCCGGGCTCTTCCAGGCTCATCTTGTGAGGGAACAGGCCTTCTTCCATGCCCACCAGGAACACATAAGGGAATTCCAGGCCTTTGGCGCTGTGCAAGGTCATCAGCTGGATGCTGTCTTCATGCTCGTCGGCCTGGGTATCGCCGGCTTCCAGCGAGGCGTGGCCCAGGAAGGCGGCGAGCGGCGTCAGCTCTTCGTCGTCCTCGGTGTTTTCGAACGCGCGGGCGGCGCTGACCAGTTCCTCAAGGTTTTCTACCCGGGCCTGGCCTTTCTCGCCTTTTTCCGCTTCGTGATAGGCGATCAGCCCGGACTGCTCGATCACGGTCTGAGTCATCAGGTGCAGCGGCATCTCTGCGCACTTGGCGGCCAGGTTCTCGATCAGCTCGACAAACACCCCCAACGCCCCCGCAGCACGGCCAGTCAGGCCTTTGTTGGCGATCAGCAAGCGCATGGCTTCCCACATCGACACATCGGCATGGCGCGCATGGTCGCGGATCGCTTCGACGGTTTTCTCGCCAATGCCACGCGCCGGGATGTTGATCACCCGCTCCAGCGCTGCATCGTTACCCCGGCCTTCCAGCAAGCGCAGGTAGGCCATGGCGTTCTTGATTTCTGCACGTTCGAAGAAGCGCTGGCCGCCGTAGATGCGGTACGGGATGCGCTCGCGCAGCAAGGCCTCTTCCAGCACCCGCGATTGGGCGTTGGAACGGTACAGAATCGCGATATCGCTGCGGGCCAGGCCGGTTTTCAGTGCGCTTTCAATGGTTTCGACCACGTAGCGCGCTTCATCGTGCTCATTGAACGCCGCGTACAGGTTGATCGCTTCGCCTTCGCCGCCGTCGGTCCACAGCTCTTTGCCCAGGCGCCCGGTGTTGTTGGCGATCAAGGCGTTGGCCGCCTTGAGGATCCCGGCGGTGGAGCGGTAATTCTGCTCCAGGCGGATGGTCACCGCGTCCGGGAAGTCTTCGGAATACTGGTAGATGTTCTCGATTTTCGCGCCACGCCAGCCGTAGATCGACTGGTCGTCATCGCCCACCACCATCAGGCTGTCACCGCCCTTGGCCAGTAGACGCAACCAGGCGTACTGCACGGCGTTGGTGTCCTGAAACTCGTCCACCAGGATATGGCGGAAGCGTTTCTGGTAATGGGCCAGCAAACCGGGGTTGTCGCGCCACAGGTCGAGGGCACGCAGCAGCAGTTCGGAGAAGTCGATGACGCCAGCGCGCACGCAGGCCGCTTCATAGGCCTCATAAATGCTGCGCATTGTGGCCAGGAACAGGTCGCCGCTGGCTTGGATATGTTGCGGGCGCAGGCCCTCGTCTTTCTGGCCGTTGATAAACCACTGTGCCTGGCGCGCCGGCCAGCGTTGTTCGTCCAGGCCCAGTTCGCGGATCACGCGCTTGACCAGGCGTTGCTGGTCGTCGCTGTCGAGAATCTGGAAGGTCTGGCTCAGGCCGGCTTCCTGCCAATGCGCCCGCAACAGGCGGTGCGCCAGGCCGTGGAAGGTGCCCACCCACATGCCCGCCGGGCTGATGCCCATCAACTGCTCGATGCGATGACGCATCTCGGCAGCGGCCTTGTTGGTGAAGGTCACCGACAGGATGGAATGCGGGGACGCGTTTTCGACCTGGATCAACCAGGCGATACGGTGCACCAGCACTCGGGTTTTACCGGAGCCAGCACCGGCCAGGACCAACTGACGGCCAACGGGGGCCGCTACGGCCTGGCGTTGGGCATCGTTGAGGGAGTTCAGCAAAAGAGAGAGATCATCGCGCATCGACGCATTCTATGGGCCTTGGGGGGCCTGGGCAAATCCCAATGCCGGATGGTCGATGCAAAACGCCTGCACGCTACCGACGCGGCGAACATTCTGACGGGGGGGATGACCGGTTGGTCATCGGCCGCAGCCCATGCCGTGTCTTGCTCAAGCGGTCTGGGCCAAAGGTTTGCGGCCAATCGCAGGAGGTTTTTTATGACTTGTAGCAGTTTGGCCCAGGCGCTTGCTTGTGTATGCTCCGTCGACGTTTCGGGCTCACCATTATAAGAACACCGCCTATGACCCTTAGCACCGACCTGTTTGGCCCCTCGCCGGCCCCGGCACAGGTCATCCGTAAACACTATGCAACCGAAATCGCGGTTGAGCGCACGCGCCTGCTGTATCAAGGTTCGTTGCTGCCGACGCTGCTGATGCTGGTCAACGGCCTGGTCTGCGCCTGGTTGCTGTGGAACCCCAATCAGTACCTGCTGGACAGCGTCTGGCTGCTCTGGCTGCTTGCCCTGGTGGCGATGCGCGTGATTCAAGTGGCGGCCTTTGATTCGGCCATGCCCAGCCGGCAGGCCCAGCCCGTGTGGCGCCGTATGTTCATGCTCGGCTCGGCGGTCAGTGGCCTGACCCTCTCCGTTGCGGCCATTGCCCTGGTGCCCACGGACAGCTTCATGCATCAGGCCTGGGTGTTTGGCCTGATCGGCGCCGCCACCTTGTCGGCCAGCGTGGCCTATGCCGTGAGCTTGTGGGCTTACCTGTCGTTTGCCTTGCCGTGCCTGGTGCCGGCCATCGTCTACCTGTTCTGGGATGGCACCCCGCAGCAACAAGGCTGGGGCGTGCTCGGGCTGATCCTGCTGGCGTCCCTGAGCCTGGTCGCGTGGCAGGTCAACCGCCTCATCCAGCGCGGGTTGTTGCGCCGTTTCCAGAACCAGGCCCTGATCGAGCATTTACAGCAGGCGCAGCAACGCAGTGAGCAGTTGAACCAGGACCTGGTGCGCGAAGTCGAGCAGCGCCGCGAGGTGGAGCAGAACTTGCGTGAAGCCCAGGTCGGTCTGCAAGATCGTGTGGCGCAACGCAGCCAGCAATTGGATGCTGCCAGCCTCGCCTTGAGTAAAAGCGAAGCGCGCCTGGCTATGGCCCTGCAAGCCAGTGAACTGGGCCTGTGGGACTGGAACCTGCAAACCGACGAGGTCCACCACACGCAACTCAAGGAGTTGTTTGGCCTGGAGCCCGAATACGTCACGGCGATGCTCAGCCACCTCAAACCGCGCCTGCACCCCGACGATCTGCCACTGCTCAAGCACGCACTGGTAGAGCATCTCAAAGGCCGCAGCGAGGACTATCAGGTGGAGTACCGGATACGTCATGGCGATGGGCATTGGGTGTGGATCGAAGACCGCGGGCGCGCCGTGGAGCGCACACCCAGTGGCCGCGTCGTCCGTATGCTGGGCACGCGCCGCGACATCAGCGCCGGCAAGGCGGTGGAGGAGCAGCAACGCCTGGCTTCGACGGTGTTCGAGGCGGCCAGCGAAGGCATTGTGATCCTCGACCCGAACTACGCGCTGATCGCCGTGAACCAGGCGTTCAGCCGCGTCACCGGTTTCGACATCGACGACATGCTTGGCCGCAACGTCGTGGAACTGCCCAGCAGTCGCGATGCGCGGCGCCACTTCCCGCTGATCCGCCAGGCATTGCTCAGCCACGGCACCTGGCAGGGCGAATTGGTGGAGACGCGCAAGAACGGCGAACTGTACCCGCAATGGCTACAGCTAAATGTGGTGCGTGATGTACGGGGGAACGTCAGTCATATCGTAGGATTCTTCGCCGATCTGTCCGCCCGGCGCGAGTCGGAAGAGCGCATGCGCTACCTCACCCACTACGACGAGTTGACCGGCCTGGCCAACCGCTCGCTGTTTCGCGAACGGCTGCGCGAAGCTCACCAGCGGGTGCGCCAAGGCGGTCGCAGCCTCGCGCTGCTGCATATCAACCTCGACCGCTTCAAATTGCTCAATGACAGCCTGGGCCATGAAGTGGCCGACCAACTGCTGCAGAAAATGGCGCGGCGCTTGATCAACGCGCTGCCGGAGGCCGACACCATTGCGCGCCTGTCCGGTGATGAGTTCGCCGTACTGTTTGACGCCTATGGCAACTTATCCAGCCTGGCGCGGGTGGCGACCCGGTTGCTGGCGAAGCTGCGCGTGCCGGTGAACGTGGAGGGCCATGAGCTGGTGGTAAGCGCCTCTATGGGCGTCAGCCTGCTGCCTGATAACGCACGGGAGATTTCTGCACTGGTCAGCCAGGCGAATATGGCGATGCAGCACGCCAAGCATTTGGGCGGTAATAATTTCCAGTTCTTCACCGACAGCCTGCAAGCCAGCACCCTGGAGCGTTTGCAGCTGGAAAACCACCTGCGCAAAGCCATCGACGAGCGTCAGCTCACGGTGTTTTACCAACCCAAGCTGTGCCTGGTCACTGGCAAGCTGAAGGCTGCCGAGGCGTTGGTCCGCTGGGAGCATCCGCAATGGGGCATGGTGCCGCCGAGTGACTTTATCGGTTTGGCGGAAGAAACCGGCTTGATCGTGCCGTTGGGCGAATTTGTGCTGCGCCAGGCCTGCTGGCAGGCCTGCGAATGGCAGCGTCAGGGGCTGGCGCCGATTCGCGTGTCGGTCAACCTGTCGGTGCATCAGCTGCGCCAGGGCAAGCTGGTCAGCCTGGTGCGCCAAGTGCTGGAGGAAACCGCACTGGACCCGCAGTACCTGGAGCTGGAACTGACCGAAAGCCAGTGGCTCGACAGCGTTGAACACATCATCGCCACCTTCCAGCAATTGCGCGACCTGGGGGTGAAGCTGGCCATCGACGACTTTGGCACCGGTTATTCGTCCCTCAGCTACCTCAAGCGTATCCCGGTGGACTACGTAAAAATCGACCAGGCCTTTATCCGGGGGCTTGGCCAGGGGCGCGAGGATGCGGCCATCACCCGTGCGATCATCGCCATGGCCCACGGGTTGGCGCTCAAGGTAGTGGCCGAAGGAGTGGAGGATCAGCAGCAGCTGGATTTCCTGCGCGGTGAGCAGTGTGACGAGGTACAGGGTTACCTGATCAGCCCGCCCATGAGGGCCGAAGGGCTGGCGGATTTGTTACGCAAAAACGCAGATTTTTCTTAACGCAGCGTAGGCCGCCTTTATGGCTACATAGCGGCTGCCCGCTGAATCAGAGGGGAGCAGGGCGATTTAGTGATGCATCTAACGGGCAAAACGACAATTCTTGTAGTATAACTACAAGCTTGCTACATCCCTGGCGCCTGCCAATAACAAGAGTCCTGCCCTTTGAACCTGTTGCAACATATCGCCCAGTCGCGCCACCTGTTACGCAAATCGGAACTCAAGGTTGCCGATCATGTGCTGCTTGACCCTGCGGCCGTGATGCACAGTTCCATGGCCGACCTGGCCCACAGCGTGGGCATCAGCGAGCCGACCATCGTGCGCTTCTGCCGCGCCATTGGTTGCTCCGGCTTTCAGGACCTCAAGCTCAAGCTGGCGCAAAGCCTGGCTGCCGGTGCGAGCTTCGGCCAGTTTGCAATCCATGAAGACGACTCCGTCGCCGACTACAGCCTGAAAATCTTCGACACCACCTTGCACACCTTGATGGAAGTGCGTGAGAAGCTCGACCCGGTGGAGCTGCAAAAGGCCGTGACCGCAATGTCCCAGGCCCAGCGCGTCGAGTTCTACGGCTTCGGTGCGTCCGGCGCGGTGGCGGCCGATGCCCAGCACAAGTTCTTCCGCCTGCTGCTGACCGCCGCGGCCTACAGCGACCCGCACATGCAGGCGATGTCGGCGGTGACCTTGAAGCCCACTGACGTGGCCATCTGCATTTCCCAATCAGGTCGTTCCAAAGACCTGCTGATCACCGCCAACCTGGTGCGTGAGAGCGGCGCGTCGTTGATTACCCTGTGCCCGAGCCAGACGCCATTGGCGGAGTTGTCCACGGTGAACCTGGCGATCGACGTGCATGAAGACACCGAAATCTACACGCCGCTGACCTCGCGCATTGCCCACCTGGTGGTCATCGACGTGTTGGCGATGGGCGTGGCCATGGCCCGTGGCCCGAGCCTGGTCAACCACCTCAAGAGCGTGAAGCGCAGCTTGCGTAGCCTTCGCCTCTCGCCAAAATCCGTCAAAGCCCTCGACGACTAAGCCCAGGCCATACTCGGTCAAAGTGTGGGAGCTGGCTTGCTGTGGCGAGGGAGCTTGCTCCCGCTGACTGCGCAGCAGTCTCCGGCTTTTTGGGGGCGCTTCGCACCCCAGCGCAAGCAAGCTTGCTCGCCACAGCAAACCAGCTCCCACAGGGAGTTTGCGTCAATTTCGCAAGATTCATCATCCTGTAATCCCCGCGCCGCCAAACCGTCATCCCCCACGCCCATCCTGTACTCCCCGTACTCGCATTGGGAGACTCCAAATGACCCGGCCCTACGAAGACAGCAACAGCACCGTCAAGACCCGTCGTCAGCAGGAAGACCAGCGCCGCATGGCGTTCCGTCGCGCCATCGAAGACCGTTGCGAGGAGCGCCAGTTGCTCCAGAGCATCAGTGACTACCCGGAACTGCATTGGCAGGCATCCGTGGCTGCCCAGCGAAACGCTCAGCCAGCGCGCTGATCTGCACCCGTTCGCTGCGAATAAAGCCCAGGAACGCATGGGCCACCGGTGACAGGCGTTTAGCCTTGGCCTGCACCAGGCACCAACTGCGGTACAGCGGCAGTTCTTCCACCGGCAGCTCCTTGAGTCCGCCGGTGGCCAGCTCCAGGTTCAAGGCGTGGCGCGTCAGCAATGCCACGCCCAACCCTGCACTCACACATTCACGCTGCGCCTCGGCCGAGGCCACTTCCACCGTCTGGGTGAAGTGCACGCGTTTTTCCTTGAAGTATTCCTCGCAGGCCAGTCGCGTGCCAGAGCCCGGCTCGCGGATGAGCAGGGTATAAGGCTCCAGGTCCTGCAAGCGCAGTGGCCCTTGCAGGCTCAACGGATGATCTGGCAGCGCCACGGCGACAATCGGATTGTTGAGAAACGGCAGGAATTCCAGGCCCATGTCCTGGGGCACCATGGACATGATCACCAGGTCGTCGCGGTTGTCCGAGAGTCGGCGGATCACCTGGGCACGGTTGACCACCGTGAGCTGCAATTGCACTTCCGGATGCTGGCGCTTGAAGGCGGCGAACAGGTGCGGCACGAAATACTTGGCGCTGGACTCCACCGCCAGTTTCAGTTGGCCTTGCAGTGAACCCTGCATGTCCGACAGCTGCATATCGAGGTTTTCCAGGCGCCCGAAGATGTCGCGGCTGGCCCGTTGCAAAGCTTCGGCGGCCTCGGTCATGTAGAGTTTTTTGCCGACATAGTCGAACAGCGGTTGGCCGATCAGTTCTTCCAGCTGGCGAATTTGCAGGCTGACCGCCGGTTGGGTGAGGGACATTTCCTCGGCGGCACGGCTGTAGGAACGCAAATCACACACTTCATTGAAGATCTGCAATTGACGCAATGTCATACGCATCAATGACTTACGCATTTTATAAAGCCTCGGCCCCTTGGTGTTCCGGCCAACTATAAGTCTTTACTTATACACAACCCAATAATTATTGATTTTTGTTAATTCTCCTGTGCGCATAGTGTGTGTCTCGCGACTGTCATGAAACATTTGGTCACGCGCTGGCCCGGCTGCAACGGGTCGAAGCACGCAAATCGGCTCAAGGGAATTTCCAAGTGATAAAAAAGATCCTGATCGCCAACCGTGGTGAAATTGCCGTACGAATCGTGCGTGCCTGCGCCGAGATGGGCATTCGCTCGGTCGCGGTTTATTCGGACGCCGACCGCCATGCGTTGCACGTCAAGCGTGCCGACGAAGCCCACAGCATCGGTGCCGAGCCGCTCGCCGGTTACTTGAACCCGCGCAAGCTGGTGAACCTGGCGGTGGAAACCGGCTGCGATGCGCTGCACCCCGGCTACGGCTTCCTGTCGGAAAACGCCGAATTGGCAGATATCTGTGCCGAGCGCGGCATCAAGTTCATCGGCCCCTCGGCAGAAGTGATTCGCCGCATGGGCGACAAGACCGAAGCGCGCCGCAGCATGATCAAGGCCGGTGTGCCGGTCACGCCGGGCACCGAAGGCAACGTTGCCGACATCCACGAAGCCCTCACTGAAGGCGACCGCATCGGTTACCCGGTGATGCTCAAGGCCACCTCCGGTGGTGGCGGCCGTGGCATTCGTCGTTGCAACAGTCGCGAAGAACTCGAGCAAGCCTTCCCCCGCGTGATTTCCGAGGCCACCAAGGCCTTCGGCTCGGCGGAAGTGTTCCTGGAAAAATGCATTGTTAACCCCAAGCACATCGAAGCGCAGATCCTCGGTGACAGCTTTGGCAACGTGGTGCACCTGTTCGAGCGTGACTGCTCGATCCAGCGTCGCAACCAGAAGCTGATCGAAATCGCCCCCAGCCCGCAACTGACCCCGGAACAGCGCGCCTACATCGGCGATCTGTCGGTGCGCGCCGCCAAGGCCGTGGGCTACGAGAACGCCGGCACCGTGGAGTTCCTGCTCGCCGAGGGCGAGGTGTACTTCATGGAGATGAACACGCGGGTGCAGGTGGAACACACCATCACCGAAGAAATCACCGGCATCGATATCGTTCGCGAGCAAATCCGCATCGCCTCCGGCCTGCCGTTGTCGGTCAAGCAGGAAGATATCCAGCACCGTGGTTTCGCGTTGCAGTTTCGTATCAACGCTGAAGACCCGAAGAACAACTTCCTCCCAAGCTTCGGCAAGATCACCCGTTACTACGCCCCTGGCGGCCCCGGCGTGCGTACCGACACGGCGATCTACACCGGCTACACCATCCCGCCGTTCTATGACTCCATGTGCCTGAAACTGGTGGTGTGGGCGTTGACCTGGGAAGAAGCCATGGACCGCGGCCTGCGTGCCCTGGACGACATGCGCCTGCAAGGCGTGAAGACCACTGCCGCCTATTATCAGGAAATCCTGCGCAACCCGGAATTCCGTAGCGGCCAGTTCAATACAAGCTTTGTGGAAAGCCACCCTGAGCTGACCAACTACTCGATCAAGCGCAAACCCGAAGAGCTGGCCCTGGCCATCGCCGCCGCCATCGCCGCCCACGCAGGCCTGTGAGGAATATAACAATGAGCAAGAAGATCTTCGTAACCGACACCATCCTGCGCGACGCCCACCAATCGTTGCTGGCCACCCGCATGCGCACCGACGACATGCTGCCGATCTGCGACAAGCTCGACAAAGTTGGCTACTGGTCCCTGGAAGTCTGGGGCGGCGCGACCTTCGACGCCTGTGTGCGCTTCCTCAAGGAGGACCCGTGGGAGCGCCTGCGCCAACTGCGTGCCGCACTGCCCAATACGCGCCTGCAAATGCTGCTGCGCGGCCAGAACCTGCTGGGCTACCGCCATTACAGCGACGACGTGGTCAAAGCCTTCGTGGCCAAGGCGGCGGTCAACGGTATCGACGTGTTCCGCATTTTCGATGCAATGAACGACGTGCGTAACCTGCGCGTGGCCATTGAAGCGGTGAAAGCCGCTGGCAAACATGCACAAGGCACTATCGCCTACACCACCAGCCCAGTGCATACCGTGGAAGCGTTCGTGGCCCAGGCCAAGCAATTGGAAGCCATGGGCTGCGACTCCATCGCGATCAAGGACATGGCCGGCCTGCTCACGCCCTACGCCACTGGCGAACTGGTCAAGGCACTCAAAGCCGAGCAGAACCTGCCGATCTTTATCCATTCACACGACACCGCCGGCCTGGCCGCGATGTGCCAACTCAAGGCCATCGAAAACGGTGCCGACCACATCGATACGGCCATCTCCAGCTTTGCCTGGGGCACCAGCCATCCGGGCACCGAGTCGATGGTCGCAGCCCTTAAAGGCAGCGAGTTCGACACCGGCCTCGACCTGGAACTGCTGCAAGAGATCGGCCTGTACTTCTACGCCGTGCGCAAGAAGTACCACCAGTTCGAGAGCGAATTCACCGCCGTCGACACCCGTGTGCAAGTCAACCAGGTGCCGGGCGGGATGATCTCCAACCTGGCCAACCAGCTCAAAGAGCAGGGCGCTCTGAACCGCATGAGCGAAGTGCTGGCCGAGATTCCACGAGTGCGTGAAGACCTCGGCTTCCCGCCACTGGTAACGCCGACCTCGCAGATCGTTGGCACCCAGGCGTTCTTCAACGTATTGGCCGGCGAGCGCTACAAAACCATCACCAACGAAGTGAAGCTCTACCTGCAAGGCGGTTACGGCAAGGCGCCGGGCACGGTGAACGAAAAACTGCGCCGCCAGGCCATCGGCAGCGAAGACGTGATCGACGTGCGCCCGGCGGATTTGCTCAAGCCGGAAATGACCAAGCTGCGCGGCGAAATCGGCGCATTGGCCAAGTCCGAAGAAGACGTGCTGACCTACGCCATGTTCCCGGACATCGGGCGCAAGTTCCTCGAAGAACGCGACGCCGGCACCCTGGCCCCTGAAGTGTTGTTGCCGATCCCGGAAGCGGGCGGCGTGGCCCGTGCTGGCGGTGAAGGTGTACCGACCGAATTCGTTATCGACGTGCACGGCGAAAGCTACCGTGTGGATATCACCGGTGTCGGTGTAAAGGCCGAAGGCAAGCGTCACTTCTACCTGTCCATCGACGGCATGCCGGAAGAAGTGGTGTTCGAGCCGCTAAACGAATTTGTCAGCAGCGGCGGCAGCAAGCGCAAGCACGCGACCGAACCGGGCCATGTCAGCACGGCGATGCCGGGCAATATCGTCGATGTGCTGGTCAAGGTCGGCGACGTGGTCAAGGCCGGCCAGGCCGTGCTGATTACCGAAGCCATGAAGATGGAGACCGAAGTGCAGGCAGCGATTGCCGGCAAGGTCGCCGCTGTTCATGTGGCCAAGGGCGACCGGGTGAACCCTGGGGAAATCCTGATCGAGATCGAAGGCTGATTACTCAGCCTTCCAACTACCGCTTAAACCTCGGGGGGGCATGTGCCCCCTTTTTTTTGCTGATTTTTTGACCATCAGGCGGTGATTGCCGGGCTCTCCTTGCGTTTGAATTCGACAAAAATGCCCTTCGGGGTGTAGATCAATTCAGGTTCCAGGGTGGTCAGGTTACTGCTGATGGCGCCGAACCTCCCATCAATGGTGGTCGCTTTGGCGATGGGTAGCTGGCGCTTGAGCAACTCGTCGCTCTCTGGCTGTACGTCAAGGTGCAGGGTGGGGTTCCCCAACGTTAATGTGTTGCCGACGTTCAGCACGGAGTGCTGTTGATCCACGCCGATTTTGAAATTCACGCTCGATCCTGGTTTCAGATTCAGATCATTGGTGATCCTTGTCCGCGCCGTAATAGCGGGGTCGAGCAGCAGGGTGCCGGCTACGTTAAGATTGTCGACGTTACCGCCGGAGTAGCTCGCGCCCGGCTCGATATCCATTGTGCCCTTGATCCCACTACGGTTGATCAACGTCGCGTCGCTGTACACCTTGCCTTGTCGGTTGGCGTGCAGTGCACCGGTCAGCTCCCAGGAGCCTTTGCCGACCCACAGATGCTGCATTCTTGTCGCCCCTTCAAAAGTCCCTCCTTCAGCATCGTCGAGAATCACCTGATTGGTGCCACTGCCCCCATCCACTTCGCCGTTGAAACGGCTGCCTTTCTTGATAATCAACAGATCGTCACCGCCTCCCATGTCGAGGGCTACGCCGTTGCCGCCGGTGATAACGCCCTGATTGGTCACTTCATCGGCTTTATTTCCGTCCAGCTTCACACCCGTGCCTGTTGCACCGGTGATGCCCCCTCGGTTATCCAGCCAGACAGAGGTGAGCCCGGAGCTGACCAAGCCATGAACAGGCGCCTTGATCTGTACATCCGGGCTGTTGACGATTTCAACGGCTGTCATGAGGTGGGGGTTAGCCAGATTGGCGTCGCTTTGGGTCAGTTTGGCCAAGTGGTCGATATTCATACCGTGACTGCTCGCTGAGCCTGGGGTAGTCATGAGTTTGATGGTATGGGTATTGAGCAAGCCATTGGACGGTTGGCTATGGGCAGTCTTGAGCTCGCCAGACAACGCTGGCGGGTGTGCAGGTGGCTCTGCTGGTGTGGCCGGGGTGACGGCAGCGGCGAGGGACTGGGTGCCATGGGCAAACAGCATGCCCATGGAAGGGATATACGAGAATGGCGAGATCATGGTTTCCGGCCTCTTCGGTGTAGGAGGCCGGAGTGTAGCGAGCACAATCACCGGCTTAATGTCAGGCGTTGTAACCGGCTTGAGCGTGAAGTTTCCTCAGTTGCTGTCTTAAAACCCCATCTTCCATTCGCCTACCAGCCCATGGTTACGGCTGTTACTGCCGACCTCAGCGGTGTACGCGACGCTCAGTGCCTGATGAGCAGAAAGGCCTATGTCCAACCCCGTGCGCAGGGCCAGGCTGTCGCGGTTCAGCGAGACGCCATCGACGGTGAAATCACTCTTTTCTCCGGTCAGGTCAATCAGTCGGGAAGATTGCTTCACGCTGCTTTGCACGTCGCCGTAGAGGTGCTTCCAGTGGGTGCTCAAATGCGGGGACAGGCTCATGTTGTTATCAAAACGATAAAGGCTGCCCAAGCGAAGCCCCAGGGTGCTGCTGAGGTTTTGCTGGGTTTGCGCACCGACATTCAACGCCGCAAAGCCGCCTTTTTCCTTGAAGCCTTCACGATGGTAGCGCTGGTACCCCAAGCCTGCGAACGGCTCGATGCTTAACGTATCCTTGCCCAGCTGGTAGCCCATTTCGCCAAATACGGTTTGGCTTTGGGCCGTGTATTTGCCTTTGAGTTGCTCGCGATAACCCAAGAAGTCGATATCGACACCGCGTTTGTTTTGCCCGTCATGGTTGCTGTAGATGGCACCCAGGCGCAGAGCCAGCGGGCCGTCCTGGCGTACGG
The DNA here is from genome assembly GCF_900119355.1 of Pseudomonas sp. NFPP02. Taxonomy (NCBI): domain Bacteria; kingdom Pseudomonadati; phylum Pseudomonadota; class Gammaproteobacteria; order Pseudomonadales; family Pseudomonadaceae; genus Pseudomonas; species Pseudomonas sp. NFPP02. Next base: position 549,157 of record NZ_FPJI01000001.1, on the reverse strand, counting down.
CGTATGCGCCCAGATGCCAGCTGTCGAGCGCTGCTTTGAAACGCTTGTGCTCAAACTCGCTTTCGGATTTGCCTCCCACCACACCGGCACGCCAAGCGTGATCGACTGCCCAGTCGGCGCCCAGAACAACGCCCTTGGTGCTTTGCTGCAACCCGACGCTGCCATATTGGCCGTCAAGTTTGCCGTTGTGGCTGAGGCCTTTTACCCAGATGCGGCCATCGGCATCGTCTGCGACGTTTGCTGGCAGGTCGCGCAGGACCGAGAGCAGCGTGTCGCTGACCTGTTGCGTGCTCATTTGGGTGGCCGCGGCAAGGTTGGCGTTCTGGCTGCCCGCGAGTTGTTCGAGTGCCTGAGCGACCTTCCCCGGTGCGAGGTTATTGAGGTATTCGCCGATATTGCCCAGTTCGTACCTGTCCCAGGGGGTGAGTTTGTCTGATTCAAGTAGCGATTTGACCGCCGCGTCAACGGCCAGGGCCAGGCGCTGGCCGTTGCGAGTGTTTGTGTGTTCGGCCAGGTAAAAATCGACGGGGGCGTCTGTCGAAAGGCGATGCAAGACGCCGTCACGATTGATTGACCCGGTCAGTTCTGTGATCCCGGACCGATCGAACACGTGTTCCACGCTTCCCTGCGCTTGGGCAAATTGAATGCTGCTGGCGGCCAGCCCGAAGGACATGACGAGCACGAGTCGCTGTAAGGTGAATGGCATGCAGTCCCAACCTCTTGATTAATGAGGCCGGGAATTTAGGCGAGGTGAGGGGGGGATAACTGTCAGGCCATCGACCCCTGATTTGCGGGAGTTGTCTCTAGTACGGTGCGATTAAAAACTCATCTGCCATTGGCCGGTCAGCGCATGGTTGCGGCTGTTGCTGCCCACTTCGCCTGTATAGCCCAGGCCCAGGCGATGGCGGGCGGATAAGCCCAGGTCCAGGCCCGCTTCCAGCAACAGGCTGTCCCGATCCAGGGCGCTGCCTTGCACATTGAACGCCGTGCCCCCCGCCAGGAAAGCCTGGCCGGTGGTGCTGTCGACATCGCCATAGGTGTGCTTCCAGCCAACGCTGGCGCGGGGTGTGAGGCTGACGCCGTTGTCCAGCTGGCTCAGGTGCGCCAGGCGCAGGCCGAAGGTGCTGCTGAAGTTGTCCTGGGTCTGGCCCTTGACGTGTAACGCAGCGGCGCCGCCTTTTTCTTTATAGCCGTCGCGCTGGTAGCGCTGGTAGCCGAGGTTGGCGAACGGCTCTGCGCTCAAGCGACCTGTGCCAAGGGCGTAGCCCAGTTCAGCAAAAGCCTGCTGGCTGTTGGCGTCATAGTCGCCTTTGGGGCGGTCGTTAAAACCGTTGAAGGCCACCGTGCGTTTACTGTCGCCTTGGTGCCCGCTGTAGGCAGCACCCAGGCGCAAGGCCAGTGGGCCACTCTGGCGCAGGGCATAGACGCCGGCGTGCCAGCTGTCGACGCTGCCGTCCACACCGGCGGTGTCCAGGTCGGTCTTGGAATAACCCCCCAGCACACCCAGGCGCCAGTCGCCGTCCAGCGCCCAATCGGCACCGAGCACTGTGCCCTTGGTGCGTTGGGTCAAACCGTTACTGCCGTGCTCGCCGTCGAGCTTGCCGTAGCTGCCGATACCTTGCAGCCACAGGCGGCCGCGGGCGTTCGGGTCATTGAGGTTGCGCACCTCGGCGGGTACGCCGGTGGCCGCCAGTGCGGGTGTGTCTTTGCCGTCCAGCCCCACCAGCAGTCCCGCACCGCCGCCCACCTGGTGCATGGCGGCGAGCATGCTGTTGCCCACTTGAGCACTGGCATTGAGGGTGGCGCTGGTGAGGCTGGCAGTGCTGCTGCCCGCCAGTTGCTCGATGGCTGCACCGGCTGTGGCGGTGGTGGTATTGAGCAGGGCGTTGTACAGCGGATTGTTCGTGCCCAGGCCCGCCAGGCTGCTGGCGGCGCTGGCACCGTTGGCGGTGCTGGCGAACTGGTTGAAGGCGATGTCGTTACGTGTGTACGTGAGGCCGACCTGAGTGGCGCTGTAATCCAGGGTTGGGGTCAGGAAGGCGTAGTCGCTGGTGACCTTGCCAAACGTGCCGTTGATGCTGCCGGCTTGCAGCACGCTGTAATGGCTTTGCCACGGGTAGGTGCCTTCGCCGGGGTTGACCGCCAGGGTCGCGCCATTAAGGTAAGCGGTGCCGCCGACCTTGATCGGTGCGCTACTGCCGTCGGCGTTGACGCCATAGGCGAGGGTCGAGCCGCTGCCCATGCGCAAGTCACGGCTGATGCTGGCGGTACCCAATGCGGTGTTGGTCTGCAGGGTGCCGTTCATCAGCAGGCTGCCCACCGAGCCGCCGCCGGCATACACACCGCCTGCATCGACCGTCACATTACCGGCAATGCCGCCTTGGTTGACCAGCTTGGCACCGCTGGAAATCTCGCCGCCGTCGCTGAAATCACCCTGGCCGGTCAACGTCCAGATGCCTTGCTTGACCTCCAGCCATTCAAGGTTGCGGCTGTCGCCAAAACTGCCCCCTGCGACGTCGTCCAGGGTCAGTCGGTCGTAACCGCTGCCGCCGTCCACTGTGCCGATAAAGCGGCTGCCATTGCGCAAGATCAGGTGGTCGTCACCGCCGCCCAAGTCCAGGGCCAGGCCATTGCTGGCACTGATCGTGCCGCTATTGATGACTGTGTCGGCGTAATTGCCGACGAACTTCACACCAAAGCCATCCAGGCCTTGAATCGTGCCGTGGTTCTCCAGGGTGGTAGTCGCAAGCCCGGGCCCGTCGCTGCCGTCGTCCACCAGGATGGCATTGTTGGCTCCACTGATCAGCGCGCCCTTGGCGTTGTAGATAGCGCCGCCGCCCAGGGCGATCCCTTCGCTGCCGTTGGCAAAGCCGTTCTTGTCGGCACCCCCGGCGCCGACACCCTGGATGACGCCGTAGTTTTCGATATGGGCGATCTTGTCGATGTCCACGCCGTCACCGTCGCCATCCGGTTGCAGCCCGGAGAACGCGCCGGTGATGGTGCCGTGGTTGATCACAGTGCCGTCGCCATCGGAACCAAAGCCCGAGCCGTTACGGCCGAGCACCGTGCCGTAGTTGGTCAGCGTGGCGCCCTCGTCCGTGGTGATGCCATGGCGGCCACCGGAAATCATGCCGTAATTGGTGACCGTTACGCCGCTGGCGGAGTCGATGTCCACGCCATCGAACTTGTCATCGCGGGAGAAGGTGTTGCCGGTGGAAATCTCGCCGTAGTTAGTGATAGTGGCGTTGGCGCCGGTCTTCATGCCGTCGCTGGCCTCCCCGCGAATCAAGCCACCGGCACGGTTGATGATGGTGGTGGTGACGTTGCTGCTGCGCAGCGCATCCAGGTCCAGCCCTTGGCCGGTGGCCGAGCGAATGGTGCCGCTGTTGTCGATCAGCACGCTGCCGCTGGCAAAGTTACTGTTGATGCGCAACGCATCATTGGCGCCTTGGATCACCCCGCCGGCAAGGTTGTAAATGCTGTACCTGCGCTCCCCGCTGACACTTCCTGAACTGTCGATACCCCGACCGCCACTGGAGACCAGCTTGCCCGCGTTAGTCACCACCACCCCCGCACCGCGGGTGCCGTCCTTGAGCGTCACCGCCACCCCAGAGGTTGTAATGCTGCCAGGCGCCGACGTGGTCAACGTATCACTGTCCCCCAAGGTTTGCCCCTGGGTGGTAGGCGTGTCGATCTGCAGGGTTTTGGCTGCGGCTGCTTCGATGAAACCACCGCTGGCCAACAGGGTGATGGCGAGCGCGAGGCGTTGAGGAGACGGGGGCATGCTGGGCGACCTTGTTATGGCAAGCGAGTCGACCTGTATAGCGGAGGGGAGTTGCAGGAATGTGTCGAAAAGATGACGACAATGAATATGCAATCTATTGCAGATCCTTGAGCCTATTCAGCCTGAGCGCTGCAATATATTGCACATTCTGCACGTCAACCGCGCCGCACGTAGCCCTTGCCGAAATGCCGCTCCATCCGCGCCTGGATCAATTCGAGCCCCAGGGACATCACCCAATAAATGATCGCCGCCGTCGTGAGCATCTCGATATAGCGGTAGCTTGAGCGGCCATAGGACTGCGCCAGAAACATCACTTCCCACACGCCCATCACGGAGATCAGCGACGAATCCTTGAGCATCGAGATGAACTGGTTAGTGGCCGGCGGGATGATGGTGCGCATGGCCTGGGGCAGGGTCACGTGCCAGAAGATCGCCCTGTCGCGCATGCCCAGGGCCAGCGCAGCCTCGCGTTGACCATGGGGCACGCCGAGTATGCCAGCGCGGAAAATCTCGCTCAGGTAGGCGCCGTAATTCAGTGACAACGCGATGATCCCGGCGACGATGGCGCCTGGCACCAGCCCCAATTGCGGCAGGCCCAGGTAGATCAACAGGATCTGGATCAGTAGCGGCGTGCCGCGAAAGAACGAGGCGTAGAAACTGGCAATGCCGAACGCCACGGCACTTTTGGACAGGCGCCCCAACGCGGTGATAAAGCCCAGCACCGACGACGCGACAATGGCGCACAGGCACAAGAACAGCGTCAGCGCCGCGCCTTGCAGGAAGCCGTTGGGCGCAAGGTGCAGGCCGACCAGGTTGGGCAGCTTGTCGAGGATGATCGAGAACTTCAGGTCAAAGCTAAGGAAGAAACTCGCAAACAGCGCGAACAGCGCCGCCCAGGTCAGGTAAAGCCGTAGGCGAAAACTCATCGGCTTATATCGGCGCCGATCCATTTTTGCGACAGCGCGCTCAAGGTGCCGTCCTGCTTGAGCTGGGCGAAGACCTCACGCACTTTGCTGTCCCACTGCGGGTCGCCTTTCTCGATGGCCACCGAGTTGGGCTCCGAGTACAGCGGCGCACCGGCGAGCTTGAAACGCTTGTCCTGGGTCAGGCGCGGCTGCGCGGTGACCAGGTTGGTGAGGATCGCATCCAGGCGCACGCCAGCGCCCAGGCCCAGATCCTGGAACGCCACGTTGTCGGTGTCGTACGGGGCGATCTGCACCTCCTCGAACGGGTACTGCAACTGCGTGTCTTCGGCGCCTTCGATCACCAGGTTCTTGTTCAGGTAGCTTTCGTAGCTAGAGGCGCTGGTGAGGCCGACTTTCTTGCCGCTCAGGTCCTTGGCTTCGTGGATGCGGTCGTCCTTGGCATTGACCACAATCACGGCGGGCGAGGCGTAGTACTCCACCGGGAAGTCGAACACCTCGGCGCGTGCCTTGCTTGGGGTCATGGAACAGATGCAGATGTCGTAGCGCCCGCTCCAGCGGCCGGCGGCGATCACGTCCCAGGATGGGGTTTCCAGGCGCAACTTCACGCCCAGTTTTTGCGCCACGGCCTTGGCCACGTCCACGTCGAAACCGTCGAGCTGATTCTGGTCATTGAGAAATGAAAACGGTGGATAGCTTTCCATCAGCACGCCGACCAGCTCTTTCTTCTGCTCGACACGATCCAGCGTGGCACCGCCAAAGGCTTGGGTTGAAGCAGCCAACATCGTCAGGCCCAGGGCCAACAGCGGTCTGAATTTCAAAATCGAACACCTGAATAAAAAAGAGGTTGTTATTAACCGAACGGTACGCATTAAATAGTTATAAGAACGACTCTCATAGTGAGTTATTTTCATAAGCATATGAGTAAAAAGCATATGGGCGCAGTAAGCACAGTAATTCTCGATGGTGGCATGGGCCGTGAACTGCAACGCCGTGGCGCGCCGTTCCGTCAGCCGGAATGGTCGGCACTGGCCTTGAGCGAAGCGCCGCAAGCGGTGGAGGCGGTGCACGCGGCCTACATCGACAGTGGTGCCAATGTGATCACCAGCAACAGTTACGCGGTGGTGCCGTTCCACATTGGCGAAGCGCGGTTTGCCCAAGAAGGGCAGACGCTCGCCGCCCTGGCCGGTGAGTTGGCGCGACGGGCGGTGCAGGCCTCCGGTAAAGCCGTGCAGGTAGCCGGCTCACTGCCACCGCTGTTTGGCTCTTATCGCCCAGATCTGTTCCAGGCCGAGCGCGTCAGTGAGTTGCTCACCCCCTTGGTGAACGGCCTGGCGCCGCATGTCGATCTGTGGCTGGCGGAAACCCAGAGCTCAATCGCTGAAGCGCGTGCGATCCATGCCGGGTTGCCGAAAGATGGCAAGCCGTTCTGGCTGTCGTTTACCTTGAAAGACGAAGACACCGACGAGGTGCCGCGCTTGCGCTCCGGCGAACCGGTGGCGGACGCAGCCGAGGCGGCGGCGCAACTGGGCGTGCAGGTATTGCTGTTCAACTGCAGCCAGCCGGAAGTGATCGGCGCGGCCATTGATGCGGCGCGGGCAACTTTCGAACGATTGGGTGTAGCGATTCAGATCGGCGCCTACGCCAACGCTTTCCCACCGCAACCCAAGGAAGCCACGGCCAACGATGGTCTGGACCCGTTGCGCGACGACCTCGACCCGCCCGGCTACTTGCAATGGGCGGCCGATTGGCAAGCGCGCGGCGCTAGCCATTTGGGTGGGTGCTGCGGCATCGGACCGGAGCATATTGCGGTGCTGGCCCAGAAGTTGGCTGGCTGAGCCTAAGTTCCGAGAGTCGCCACCCTCCAATGTGGGAGCTGGCTTGCCTGCGATGGCATCAACTGGTTTGCCTGATACACCGAGGTGTCTGTATCGCAGGCAAGCCAGCTCCCACACATGTGAGTATTAATCCCGACACTCTGTGAGTGTCTTCAACTGGCCCGAACCACTCTGGTTCGCCTCCGACAACCACGCCTCAAACCCGGCACCGACCTTCGGCCATTCCGAATCCAGGATCGAATACCACGCCGTATCGCGGTTCTGCCCCTTGACCACCATGTGCTGGCGGAACACCCCTTCAAAACTGAACCCCAAGCGCTCGGCTGCGTACTTGGACCGCGCGTTGCCGTTGTTGCACTTCCACTCCAGCCGACGGTAGCCCTGCTCGAACGCATACTTGGCCAGCAGGTACACCGCTTCGGTGCTTTTCGGCGAGCGCTGCATGGGTGCGCCGAAGGTGACGTGGCCGATTTCGATACGGCCTTGCGCCGGGACGATGGACATCAGGCTGAGGATGCCCTGAACCTGGCCCGTCGCACGGTCGATCACGCTGAAAAAGTACGGGTCGCTGTGGGCGGCGTGATTGTTCAACCATGCGTCGAAGGCACTGCGCTCGGTGAACGGGCCGTAGGGCAAGTAATCCCACAGCTTCGGATCGGCCCCTGGGCCGTCAAGGGCTTGCCACAGTTGATCGGCATGGCGCGCCGGGTCGAGCTTTTCCAGGTGGATAAAACGCCCTTCAAGCAGTTGCGCAGTCGGCGCCGGGACGCCTTTCCAATCAGCGAGGGAATTGATCATGCAGTGCTCCTTAAAGACCTTTGCGAAATTGGATGAAGCCTGGGCGTTCGGCGATGCGCTCATAGAGCTGGATCGCCGTGGCGTTGGTCTCATGGGTCAACCAGTGCACCTTGCAGCAGCCATCGGCCTTGGCGGTGGCGTAGACGAATTCGATCAGCTTGCGACCGACGCCTGTGCCACGTTGGGCTGGGTCAACCAGCAAGTCCTGCAGGTAGCAGGAGTTCTCGATGCTCCAGTTGGAGCGATGGTAGATGAAGTTGACCATGCCCACCGCCTTGCCGTCCTGCCAGGCCAGTGCCGAATGGGTCGGCTCGCTGGGGTCGATCAGGCGTTGCCAGGTGCTTTGGCTGACGGCGTCCGGCAATTCGGTGTTGTAGAACGCCAAGTAGGCCTGCCATAGCGGCAGCCAGGCGGCTTGGTCGGCGGCTGTGACCTGGCGAATGTCGATCAAGCTCATTCTGAAACTCCTTGGGGAATAAAGCGGGCGAGGGTCTGGTCACGTACATCGGCACTGGCGGCCAGGCCGTCACGGACACCCGCTATGTCGGCGGCGCTGCGGTTCTGGCTGAGTTTGCGTTTGCCCACCAGGCGTTCGATCGGCAGGGCAAAGCCGACAATGGCCTTGAGCATGCCGTCGATGTAGTCCGCCGGTGCGTCGCTGACACGCCAGGGTTGGGCGCGGGCGCTTTCATGGCGGTCGGTGAGGGCGGTGACCACCTTGAGCAAGCGCTCGGCGTCGCTGAACACCGCAGGCGTGCCATAGGCGTGCACGGCGATGTAGTTCCAGGTCGGGACCACTTTGCCGTGCTCGGCCTTGGCGGGGTAAAACGCCGGGCTGATATAGGCGTCGGCACCGGCGAAGATCACCAGCGCTTCACCGCCATTTTGCAGCTCACGCCATTGCGGGTTGGCCTTGGCCAGGTGACCGTACAGCGTGCCGTTGGGCCCTTCATCGGGGTTGAGCAGCAAGGGCAAGTGGCTGGCTTGCAGGCCGTTTTCACCCACGGTTACCAACTGCGCCAGACGGGTGTGCTGGATCAGTTGCTGGATTTCGGGCAAGTCATCGAGAGCAAAGGCGCGGGGTGTGTACATGGAGATATTCCTTGGCGAATGCCTGCATCCTAGGCAGGCTATTGGTTCGTTGTAAGAGCCATCTCGCGCTATTTTCATAGGTCCAATATGCCGCCTGTTTCGCCACCGCTGTCCTTCAACCCCGCCGGTATCGAGCTGGACCGCCGCCTGGGCCTCACGCGCCAGCTTTATGAGGCCCTGCGCCAGCGGGTATTGGATGGGCGATTGGTCAGCGGCACGCGGTTGCCCGCAACCCGCGATTTGGCGACAGCCTTGTCGATTTCCCGCAACAGCGTGGTGCGCGCCTACGACCAGTTGTATGCCGAAGGGTTTATCGAGAGCCGGGTGGGTGATGGCACCTATGTTGCCCAATTGCCGATGCCCCAAAAACTATCCACAAAAGTATCCACAGGGTTGTCAACAGGCTTATCCCCAGGGTTATCCACAAAATGCGCAAATTTACCTGAGGATTTGGATGACGAAGTTATCCACAGTGCCGGGTTGGCGCGGGTAAAAGACCACCACCTGCCTCAGCCGCCTTCGGGGCCGCCTCGGGCATTTCGCGTGGGCGTACCCGCCTTCGATCTGTTCCCGTTTGAGGTATGGGCCAAGCTGAATGGGGCGTTCTGGCGCAAACCCGACCTGGAACAGCTGTGCTATGGCGACCCGGCAGGTGATGGCCGCCTGCGCGGTTTGATCGCCGCGTACCTGCGCAGCTCGCGTGGCATGCAATGCACGGCTGAACAAATTGTGATCACCAGCGGCGCACAGCAGGCCATCAGCCTTTGTGCACAGTTGCTGGTGGAGCCTGGGGATGGCGTGGCGGTGGAAAACCCTGGCTATCGCGCGGCCGGCCATGCATTCGCTTTGGCCGGCGGGCGACTGCACGGCGTGCCGGTGGACGGTGAGGGTATGGATTGCCAAGTGCTCAGTACCCTCAATGATTGCCGCGTGGCGTATGTCACGCCTTCCCATCAGTATCCGCTGGGCGTGGTGATGAGCCTGGCACGCCGCCTGGAGTTGCTGGCCTGGGCCGAACATTCAGGCGGTTGGATCGTGGAAGACGATTACGACGGCGAGTACCGCTACAGTGGTGCGCCGCTGTCACCGTTGGCTGCGCTGGATCGCAGTGGCCGCGTGCTGTACGTGGGCACCTTCGGCAAGGTGGCGTTCCCGGCGTTGCGCCTGGGTTACCTGGTGTTGCCACCGGGCCTGGTGCAAGCCTTCACCCGGCGCCGCGCGGTGGATGTGCGTCACTCCGAAGTCAGCACCCAGGCGGTGATGGCCGAGTTCATGGCGGCGGGGCATTTCCAGCGGCACATTCGTCGGATGCGCCGTGCTGCGTTGAGCCGACGCAATGCCTTGTTGGCTGGATGGCCAGAGGCATTAGCCGGTGTTGGCCCATTGCCCAACGTTGCAGCGGGGCTGCACTTGACGGTGCGTGTCGACAGCGTGTCCCGCGAGCAACAATTGCTAAAGCAAGCTCATGCAGTCGGTGTAGAGATCAACGGCTTGAGCACCTATTGGCTGCCAGACTCCAGCACACCGCCGGACCAACGCGCCGGCCTGGTGCTGGGGTTTGCTGCCATGCCTGAGTCGGGCATTGCGCAGGCGCTGGAGCGTTTGCGTCTGGCTTGGCTGCCATAAGCCGATCAGGTGTTGAAGAACAGCGATTGGGCCAGTTGGGCGCCGATGCTGCTGCGATGGATTTCAATCATGTCCCAGTCACTGGGGCCGGTGCGCTGATAGGCACCGCCTAGACGTTGTTGCTCGCGGGTCTTGAGGTGATCCTTGGTGAAGTTTTCCAGCGCGGCATCTTTTGTTTCATAGTGAAAGTGCGCGTACCACAGCACAGTGCCGTTTTCTTTGTCGCGAATCTCGTACTCGTCCAGATAGTCCTTTTTGGGCCCCTTGAGGGGGCGGCGGCTGATGACCTTGACGATGCGGATCAACCCTTGGCTGTTGAGCCAGTCAACCCGTTCGGCGGTTGGCGCTTGATGCTTGATCATGTCGATGTAGTGTTTTTTACCAAGCCGATAGAGGCGTTGCGCCGCGTCGTTGAGCTGGCGCTTGGTTGAGGCGGCAGAAGCGTGATCGCTTTCAGTAAGATTGCGCTGGGTCAGGGCTTCTTCGATATCGTTTGAGGCTTTTTCCAGCGCCTTTGCATGATCATCGAACATGTCTTGAATATCCTGCGGCGCATGCCAGGGTTTCCTGGAGAAACCCTGGTATTTACGGGTTTCAGCTTGTTCGCCATCCAATAGCGCTTGCCCCGTGTTGATGCTGGTGTCCAGATCCACAGCTACCGGTGCGCTTGGCTGCGATGGGGCTTTCTGCCGTTTAACCCAGACTCCCGGTGCCTTCTCATGAAACGTGGCGAGCACCTTGCCGGTCATGTGTGCCTTGACGTCGACCAACGAACTGTCTGCTTCGCGGGGCTCACCCATCACCAAGCCGTGATGACGTGTCTTGATCACTTTACGCCTTGGGGCGGGCTCGGCCCTGGAGCTGCCGGGCTTGGGCTGCTGGGCTTTTTTCTCTCGCAGCAGGTAGGCCAGGTCGTGGATGGCCCGTTGGCTGAACTCGCTTATTTGCAGGCGAAAACGTTCGAGGCGGGGTTTGAGCAAGTGCTGCGGGTAATCGGCATGCAGATCCAGCAGGCGTTGGTCGGCGCTGGAAAATTGCTCAACGAGGCTGTTGAGCACCTCGATACGATTATCCAGCGAGGCGCCATTACCGCGTTCAATAATCTCACTGAAACTTTCAACGTTGATTTCGGCTGAATCGACGATCTGGCCCATTCGCTCACGCACGGTGGCTGGAACCTGGCTTTGCGTCTCATCGATACACAAGTAACGGCCCAAGCCAATCTCAAGAGATTTGAGTTCAATGAGCGTGAGCTGCGGCAACTCTCGTATGGTTTTACGAATGATAGCCGCGCCTTCATCTCCCAGGGTTTTAAGTTCATTGAAGCGGTCGTTGATGAATTCCAGCCGCCTGATGATGCCAAGGTTCTGAGTGGACAGGGTTTTTGCGATTTTTGCCTGGTTTTTATAGTCAATGTCTACCTCGGCATCAAGAACCGGCAACGACGCCTTCAAGGCTTTCTTGTAGCTCTTCACCTGTTGCTCCATGGCTATTTGTGTCAGTTGCACCTGTTGTTTCAGGTAACCGCTCATGTTGCTCTGGTAGGTGGGTACGGTGTCGATGATGCTCAAGGACTTCAGCTGGCTGATCGCTTCGTCGTACGCCGCCAGCCGCCTGTCGACCTTGTCGATGAACGCTGTACGCTGCAGGTCCGTGGACGGCCCCGGGGTAGCGTCCAGCGCGGGCTTTGATTCAAGCACGTCCAGTTGTTGACTGGCGGCGACGGCGTCAAAGGCGTTGAGCTGCCTCTTGAGTGCTGCAATGCGCGCAGGCTGATCGACCTTGACCGCCCGCCGGCGGTTTCTAAGACCGCCGCCGCGCAGTCGCAGGCGGATGTCGACAAACCACTGGCCCGCCAGGTTGCCGATCAGCGGCGGGCCTGTACGCAAGGGAGATTTGGAGTCGATGATAATGACACTGTCGTTGTCATCCACGATGACTTCGAACCAGCGCTCACCAACGGGTGCAAACCACCGATCCGCGAGTGGATAGAGATTGAGGTGGCGGCCGGGGGTTTTATTTTGCTCGCCAAGCTTATCGGGTTTGGCAACATTAAAACTGTCGAGTGTTCTGGCCAGTCCCAGGCGACTATGGCTCAGGGCGCCGCGCGTGTGTACGGCACCTTCATGCTTGGCAGGTAGTTGATTGTCGGGAATATCCGGTTGCTGCACGCAGGTATATTTTTTCTCGGCAACCGGCGGTTTGCTCACCGTTTCGATTGTCGTTTGTTCGGATTCAGGCTCAATCCTGGCCGCATCGAACTGCTTTCGAGGTCGCGGATGGCGCAGGGCTATATGCAGAGTCAGCGCCATTCCCAGGTTGAGGAATACATCCACCAACGCAGTCCAGGCCGTTGAGTGGTCATCCTTGTTCACGGCCTCCTCGGCAGCTTGCAGGTCGTCCATGATTTGCCAGATCCAGGCGGCGACTCCCAGGGTGCGGCCCATGAACGGCAGCGCGGCACTGAATATTTGCCAACCTGCATGTCGAAAGGTCGCCCACCGTTTCTGTACGTTGGATACCGACTGGCGTGTTGCCAATTCGACCATGGCATTGGCATTGGCCTTGAACAGCGTCGCTAACGCGTCATTGCCTATTTCTTCGTTGGTCAGCGTCACGGGGCCGCTCATGTACAGCACGGTAAGCGGCTCGACCAGTGCGCGCACCACGGTCCAGGGCGAGGGAAGGGTGTCGGGGAACACATATTGTGCATAGTTGAAGCGTTGCGCGTCGGGCAGCCAGGCCAGCACTGACTCGCGCAAGGTACGGTCATGTTTGATGGCGTACAGCAGGTTTTGCCGCGATGCAAATTGCATCAGCGTCGGTTCGAGCAGGGGCCGATAAAGCACGCAGGGGCCGGCGTCGGAATGCCTCGGGCCGATCACGAACATATTGGCGACCACGTCTTGCTCATGGCCGGGGCGCAAGGTGGGCACAAAGGCCAGGCAGCGAATGACAATGGGCTGCCCATCTACTTTGCGCTCCTGTTCTTCGTTGTGCATCACCGCGGCGATGTAGCGGTAACCGCGTTCATCGACGCCGCCCTGGCCGCGGATTTTCATCTGCAAGGCCAGCAGTGGCAGTTGCACCTGAAGGTGGCGGGTGTAGATCTGCTGTCGATGGCGCGATTGCAGCGGATCATCGAGCAGTTTTTGTTTGACCAGGGCTGGGTAGTTCTGGCCTATATCAATGTCTTCTATGACGTCTTTCAGAAAGCGGTAAGTCAGCCAGGTGGGTACACCGTTGTCCTTGCCGTTGTAGTGCAAGGTCGCGTTGCCGGTAGGCAAGCCGGTAAGGTTTTCCAGGGCCAGGTCGATCAGGTCACGACGAGTGATGTCGACGGCACCCGGAATGACAAATGTGCCCCACAGAACCGGGCTTTCAATCACAACCTCGACCTTATCCAGATTCAGACTCACGCCCTTTTCCGGGACGCGGATATGGCTGTGCAACTGAGTCCGGGCATAGTCACGAATAGACGGAATGCCGTCCTGGAATGTTTCGCCGTGGTAATGGGTGTGCAGTTGGGCCAGGTCGATCATATAGCGGCTGTAGGCGGCGGTATCGGAGTCCGTCGCCGAGGTCAGCCAGTCCGGGAGTTGTTGGTGAATCTGGCGAATATTCGACAACTGGTGATCGCTCATCTCTTCGATGCTCGGCACGATCCGGGCGACAGTTGGGGCGGGCGGCTGATCCTGCAGGCCGGCCCCGCCGAGGCTGCCAATGACCTGGATTTGCAGCGAGATCAGCGTGCAGGCCAGCGCATCGAAGAAGTTGCCATCAGGCTCGTACAAGCGCCATTGCAAGGTAGCGTCCTGCTCTGGTGCATTCAGCCTTGCCGGCAGCGAAGCACCGAACTGGGCCAATGACTCGAACGTCTCATACCCGCTCACAAGCGAGTGCGTCAGCACCATCGGGCGGTTCTCGTGTTCGCCCACCAATACGGTAAGGTCCAGGAAGTAGAGGTGGGTAGACTGGCCATCTTCAAGAATATCCACGTCAACCAGGTAGGCATGGGTTTTATAGGGGTCTTTCAGCGAGCGCCTGGCTCGGTCGGGCTCATGAAAAACCGTGCGGGCCATGGCGCATTCGTGCTCATCCAGACCTTGCTCTTCGGTGATGTTCCACACGTTTCTCAACGCGCTGGAGAAGGCCTGCCAGCGTGGGCCGGCTGCGCCATTGGACGCGTTCCAGAAGTCCAGCTGCTGCTCCTGGAACGCGGCGAACAGCAGGTCTGATAACTCGTTGATCAGACGTGCAATGGCATCGATTTTCACCGCGAGGTGTACGGGAGCCGTAGCGTTGGGTTGTAGCGTGAGGAAGTGTTGACCGTCGAGGTAGGTCACCCTGTCGCTGGACAGTGCCTGATGAGCAAGCACCGAGGTGAGTGATTCCACAGTAGCGGGCGCGCGCTCGACGGCGTTACCGACCACCTCCCATTGAGGGCTGACTACCACGGCCAGATCGGGGTCGATATTCAGGTTGGGATACAGCTCTTTGAGTGCAGAGCGCAGTGTGGCGGCGGCAACTTCCCGGGCGGTGGGGCCGGTGGTTAACTGGGTAAGCAGTTCATAGGTACTGGGCGGGCGGTGATTATTAGCGGTGTCATTGGGCATGTGCAGCTCCTCTGCATTCGATGGCCCGGACGGGCTTCGCAAATGAGCAAAGTAGCGAGCTGCGTTGCGTCGAGGGCGGTAGATACGTCGAGGCGCATCTACGCCCGCCAGTGTTTCACGTGCCGGATTTGATCTTGGTCCAGGCTCTGGTCCTGGCGCGCTCCGCATCACGCCCCAGAGGCTTTAACGTATACAACGTCGCCATCGCCGCTTCGGTCGGGTAGAGGTTGGGGTTGTTGCGAATGGTCGGATCGACTCGTTCGGTCGCGTCCTTGTTAGGGTTGGGATAACCGACAAAATCGCTGATGGGCGCAATAACCTCGGGCTGTAGCAAGTAGTTGATAAAGGTATAGGCGTCCTGTGGGTTTTGCGCGCCCTTGGGGATGGCGAGCATGTCGAACCAGATCGGCGCGCCCTCTTTGGGCAGGCGCATGTCCACGGAGACGCCGTTTTTTGCCTCTTTGGCACGGTTGGCGGCCTGGGAGAAACTGCCGGAATAACCCACCGCGACACAGATGTCGCCATTGGCGATGTCGGCCATGTACTTGGACGAGTGAAAGTAAGTGATGTACGGGCGGATCTTCATCAACAGCGCTTCGGCCTTGTCGTAGTCCTTGGGGTTGCTGCTGTTGGGGTCCAGGCCCAAGTGCTGCAACGCCAGGGGCAGGATCTCCGAGGGCGAGTCCAGCAGTGCGACGCCGCATTGCTTGAGCTTGCTGATGTTCTCTTCCTTGAAGATCAGGTCCCAGCTGTCCACGGGGGCGTTGTCGCCCAGGGCCGCCTTGACCTTGGCTGGGTTGAAGCCGATCAGGATGGTGCCGTACATGTAGGGCACGGCGTATTGATTGCCGGGGTCGTTGGCTTCGATCAGCTTCATCAGTTTGGGGTCAAGATGGTTCCAGTTCGGCAACTGGCTGCGGTCCAAGGGCTGGAACACGCCGGCTTCGATCTGTTTGGCCAGGAAAACGTTGGACGGTACCACCACGTCATAGCCGGAGTTGCCGGTGAGCAGTTTGGCTTCCAGGGCTTCGTTGGTGTCGAAGATGTCGTACACCAGCTTGATCGACGGGTGCTGGGCCTTGAAGTCTTCCAGCGCCTTGGGCGTGATGTAGTCGAACCAGTTGTAGACCTTCAGGGTTTTTTCTTCGGCCTGGGCTGCGCCGCTGACAACCACGGCGCACAGGGCGAGCGACTTGAGTATGTTCATTGGGCTGCTTCCTCGAAACCTTCCAGCACGTTGACGGCGTTGATGCCGATTTCTTCCACCGCGTAGCCGCCCTCCATCACGAACAGCGTGGGTTTGCCCAGGCGGGCAATGCGTGCGCCCATGGTCAGGTAGTCCGGGCTGTCGAGCTTGAACTGCGAGATAGGGTCGTCCTTGAACGTGTCCACGCCCAGGGACACCACGATGATGTCGGCGGCGTAGCACTCGATTTCGGCGCAGGCCTGTTCCAGCGCGGCGCTCCAGGCCTGCCAGCCGGACCCGGCCGGCAACGGATAGTTGAAATTGAAACCCGCGCCTTCGCCTTCGCCATGCTCATCGGCATAACCGAGGAAGAACGGAAACTCTGCCTCCGGATGGCCGTGAATCGAGGTGAACAGCACGTCGCTGCGCGCGTAAAAAATGGACTGCGTGCCGTTACCGTGGTGGTAGTCCACATCGAGGATCGCGATCTTTTTGCAGCCCTGATCAAGGAATGCCTGGGCTGCGATGGCCGCGTTGTTGAGGTAGCAATAACCGCCCATCAAATCGCTGGCGGCGTGATGCCCCGGCGGGCGGCACAGCGCGAAGGCACTGTGGGCGCCTTGGGCGATAGCGGCCTGGGCGGTGAGGGCAACTTGTGCTGCGCTGTAGGCCGCTTGCCAGGTGCCGGCTGTAATCGGCGCACCACCGTCGAAGCTGTAATAGCCCAACTGGCCGTGCAGGCTGGTGGGCATCACGCGGCGCAACGTGCGCGCAGGCCAGGTGTAGGGCAACAGATCGCCGTCCTGGTCGTATTCGGTCCAGCGCTGCCAGGCGCCTTTGAAGAAGTCGAGGTAGTCGCGGCTGTGGATACGTTGCAGCGGTGCCAGGCCGAAGTCCAGCGGTGCTTGCACGGGCCCCAGCTCCCGCGCCTTGACCCGTTGCAGCACATGGTCGGCGCGCGAGGGCATTTCGAAGCAGGGCATCAGTTGCCCGTCCATCAGTTCACAGCGGCCATGGTGCAAATGATGATCGTCCGAGTAGATCGTCAGCATGTTGTTGTTCTCCGAAGGCTCTGGGGTATGCCTTGCAGTGTTGCCAGACGCCGGGTTTTGGAGAACGGCAGGAGCGGCCAAAAGGGGATCGATATGGCCAATGTGTCTGTCCGCTATTCGCCCCTTGCTAAGGCCTGAACTGACTCGGTGCCACACCGCTCCAGCGCACGAACGCATGCCTGAAGCTCGCGGTCTCGCTGAAGCCCAGTTGCTCGGCGATCCGGTAGATCGGCAGTTCATCCTCCCCCAGCAACTGTTTGGCGCGTTCGAAGCGTAGTTCGTCGAGCAACTCCTGATAGCTGCACCCCAAATCATGCAAATGCCGGCGCAGGGTACGTGCTGAACAGTTCATCTGCCCTGCCAGTCCCTCCAGGCCCGGAGCGGCATTCAGTTGCGCGGCCAGTAACAGGCGCACACGCCCCAGCCAGGCCTGGCGACCGGTGAACTCGGCATTCTGCCGCCGGCAGCGTTCCACCATGGCGCAGTGGGTGACGGCGTCGGCCAGCGGCAGGGGTTGATCGAGCCAGTCACGGTCGAACGCAAAGGCATTGCTGGCGGCGCCAAATTGCAGCGGGCAGTCGAAGCGTTCGGCGTAGCGTGCTCGATAGTCGGGCGCTGGGTATTCAAAGCGCGCGCCGAGTAATGGCAGTGGTTGGCCGAGCAGATCGTCGCCGATGACTTTCAGCGAGAGCAGGCAGAACTCGACATTGAAGGCGTGCAGGGCTGGGTCTTCGCGATAGTCACTGGCGCTGAACCAGACACGCTGGCCGTCCTCCTCCAGGCTCAGTTCAAAAAGTGTTCCCAACAGCGCCGGGTAGCGCAGGGCCAGGCGCAAAGCGTCACCGAAGGTGGCACTGGTGAGCAGTGCATAACCGAGCATGCCGTAGGATGACACATGCATGCGCCGGCCCAGTTCCAAGCCGATACCCCGGCGCAACGCCACGGCGTTGGCGCATACGCGCATTTCCTGATGAGTGGTAATACGCGTATCGGCGCGGCCCAGGTCGGCGCTGCTGATGCCACTGCCGGCCAGCAGGGTTTGGCTGGGTATGCCGTCAGGCTTGAACGTCTCCAGTATCAGCGAGACCGCATTGAGGGTGGTCAGGTGTGAATGCAGCATGATCGATTCCAGCCTGGGTTTGCCAGGCTGGAGCAAGTTATGTGCCGTTGCGCGAGGGGGAGGTCAATAGACCTCTGGCGGGAAAAACAAGCGCTGGGCTTGCGTCAGGTTGATGGAGCTGCGGTAGTAGTTGAGTTGTTCCTCTGCGTTTAAGTCGGTGATCGTGTCAGCCACCTCTTTGAGCTGTTGTTCTGCTGGTGTTTTCAACCGTGCATGGAGAAATCTGTTAAGTGAAGCGTGGGCGCTCGAGTATTGGAAATGTGCATACCAGAGGGGTTTGCTGGTAGACAGATCAATGACGGCATACTCATCTTGATAGCTCCAAGTGGCGCCCTTGAGAGGCTGCCGGGTCGTGACCTTTTTGATCGCAATTTCGCGGTGGTTAATGAGCCAGTCGACATGGGCAATGGTGGGTGGCTGTTGCTTGATCAGCTTTGCCACGGTTTCAGTGGCTCGTGCGTAAAGTGCTTTTGTGGCAGCCTTGAGTCGTTTGCGCAGGTCTGCGCTGGATTGCTTGGTTTGTGCCGTGACTTTGGCTTTGATCAATGCCTCGTCAATATCTTGCTCGCTGCGCTCGAGCAACCAGGCGTGCTGGTGAAACATGTACTCGATGCCGATGGCCGTGCGCGAGGTATCGTTGGCTTGTTGGCTGGCGCGTTCTTGAAACTTCGGCAATTGGGCAAGTAGTTTCTCGCCCGCGGTGGTGGCGTCGTGGAGCGTGAGCGTTGCGGATGTGGCCTGTGCCGGGGGCGTTTCGATGTGTTCGACCCACATACCCGGAGTCTTCTCATGAAAGGTGGCCAGGACCTGGCCGGTTATCGGGGTCTTGATATCAACGAACCTTGATACGGTCCCTATGGGGTCCAAGCGGGGTTCGCCAATCAACACGCCGTTGTAGCGTGTCTGGATAAATTTTTTCAGCGGCCTGGGTAGCGCAGGGGGAGGGGTGGGCCTGATTCGCGTCAGTTTCTGTTCTTCGTGCAGAGGGACAAGTGCCGCCTTGGCGCGGTTGGCGAACCCTTGCAGCGATCGACTCAGGCGTTCCAGGGGTTGGGCCTGGATCTGTTCGGAGAACTCTTGAGAAAAGTCCTTCAAGCGCTCATCGATGAACTTGAACTGCTCCACTAGATTGCTCAAGGCATCAATGCGCTCGTCCAGGCGATATTCGCTTCGCTCATCCAGGGTGTCACGCAGGGTCTGTACCGCGACGTCGGCACTGTCGAGCGTGTCGTTGAGCATCTCCCAGGCATGGGGTTCGGTTGCGAGGGATTCAGGGGCCAGGCACAAGTGACGCGCCAACGTCACCTGCAGGGCCCTGAGATCGTCGCTCATATAGCGGGGCAGTTTGCGTTTGCTCTCCCTGATCACGTCGAATCCGGCCGGGCCGAATTTGCGTAGTTCGGTGAAGCGTGACTGAGCGTAATCCAGGCGCTTGATCATGCTGTCGCTCATCTCGACGATCTGTTGGTAGTCCGCGATATCGCTGGTATGAGGTGGCGGTGCATGGATTGGGAGCTGTTCCAGAACGGGCGAAAGTTTTGAAGTAAAGGGGACGAGTTCTTCGTTTACCCCTGCTTCATTGAGCGCCAGTTGGGCCTGTAGATAGCCAATGGCTTTTACTTGGAATTCAGGCTCCGAGGTGAAGACGGCGATGGTCATCAGGTGTTGCCGTGCTTGTTCGTAGTCTTCCGATTGGCCATCGAGCGTGTCCAGGTAGGCCTGGCGTTTGGCTTGGGCACTGGTACTGGGGGCCTCGTCCATTGCTTTGCGGGTTTCTTGCAGTAGGCGCTGCTGGGTTTTCTTCGCGCTTTCAAACGCTTTCAATTTACTGCGCGATGCGTCGGCTTCGGTGATCGCAAGGTCCTTGGCGGTATTTTTCAACCGATCGGTACTGGGTTTGCGCAGGCGCACCCGGTGGTCGACGGACCATTCGCCCTGAGCGTTGTGAATCAGTATGGGGCCGATGCGGTTGGCCTGGTTGGGGTCAATGACAACAATGTTTTTATCGTCGTCCACTTTCACCATGAACCAGTTTTCGCCGACGGGAGCGTAGTGCTGCTCTCCTGACTGATACAGGTAGCGGTCAGCAGCCGGCTGGTCTATGACGGCGCCGAGGTCAGCGGGCTTTTCTGTTTTAAAGCTTTCAAGCATCGAGGTTTCCAGCGCTGGCGTGCGGTTGATTGCGCCGCTCGTGTTCAGTGCGATCTCGTGATCGGGAGGCGGGGCCAGCGAGGTTCGCTCAGGCAGTTGCTCGACGGTGAAGCTTATCGTGCTGGAGGGGCCCGGCGTTTCAGGCGCAAGCTCGGTCGTCTTGACTTTGGTGGGCTCGATCCTGGCCGGCTCGAACTTAGGTCTGCTGCGCTGTGCGCTGTGTAAGGTGATCGCCATACCCAGGTTAAGCAGCACATCGGTCAGCGCAGACCATTGTGCAGGCTTGTCGCCCTCCTCATGGGCCTGGGCAAAAGTTTCCAGCTGTTCGACGATTTGCCAGATCCACGCGCTAGTGCTTGCGACGCGCCCCATAAAGGGCAGTGCGGCATTGAAGAGCACCCAACCGGCCTGCTTCAGCGTGTCCCAGCGGCTTTCGGCATTCGATACCGATTGGCGGTCCGCCAGTTCAATCAGCGCTTTGGCGTTGCTCTCGAACAGCGTCTTGAACATATCCCCGTTGAGGCTCTCCTCACCAAGACTCACGGGACCGCTATAGGTCCATAGCTCGATGGGGTTTACCAGAAAGTCGGCGATGACCCACGGCGACGGCCAATGACTGGTAAAGACATAATTGGCGTAGTGGTTACGCACCGCGTCCGGTAGCCAGCTAATCACCGAATCGCGCAACGTGCGCGACTGGCTGATGGCATACAGCAAGTTTGCCGGTGATGGGTATTGCAGCAACGCGGGTTCAAACAACGGGCGGTATAGCAGGCAAGGGCCGTCTTGAGCATTTTCTGGGCCGATGATGTACATATTGGTGACGTCATCGTTGCCGTTGATGAGCCGGCGCTTGGGGTTGAAGCTCAGGCGTCGCACCATGATGGCTTTGCCGTCGACGTAATGGTCGCCGCTTTCAGGCTGCATCACAGCCACAACGTAGCGGTAGCCGCGCTCGTCAATCCCGCCCATGCGGCGAATCTTGTGCTGTAAGGCCAGCATCGGCAATTGGACTCGCAGGTGATCGCGGTACAGTTTTTTGCGACGTGACGCCTCGGCCGGGTCATCCAGCAGTTTGCTGCGGATCAATGCAGGGTACGTGACACCGATATTACAGCGGCTGATCAGTGTTTCGAGGTAAGCCACGGTTATCCGATCCGGTATGGATTGGCGGATGTCGCTCAGCAACGTTTTATTACCGGTGGGCAGAGCAATCAGGTTTTGCAGGGCCAGTTCGGCAAGGCTGAACGTGGTGGTTTCGAACTGCCCGGGCACGGTGAAAAGGCCCCATACCACCAGGCTCTTGACCTGGATTTTCAGCTTGTCGAGCTTCAGGTAATGCAGCGTCGGGTGGTCCTTGAGCAGCTCGATTTTCAACTGGTCCAAGGCGAACTGATGAATGTTGGGAATACCGTCATCGTAGGTCTTGCCGGCATTCAGGCTATTGAGCGAGGCCAAGTCCTTGAGGTGGCGTGAATAAAGCGACTGATCGCTGGCAGAGGCATCGGTCAGCCAGTCCGGCAGTTGGGTTTGATACCAGCCTGGGCCCGGCCCTTTGGCGATGGCTTTTTCGGCAGGCATCGGGAGTGTTTGCAGGGGCGGGTGTTTCGCGCTGGGCTGTTTGTAATCCCCGGTTTTGAGGTTTTCCACAGTCTCAAGTTGCAGGGCGATCAGCTTGCAGGCAGCGTGCTCGAAAAAATCGCCGTCAGGTTCATAAAGGCGCCACTCCAGGCGATCAAAAGCCTCCGGTTGCTCCAGGTGATCCTTCAACGAATCGCCTAGCTGTTGGTAGGTGTCGTATTTCTCGTATCCCTTGAAGGGTGAGTAACAGAGGATCAGGGTTTTGTCTTCGGATTTGCCCTCGAGCACGGTCATGAATACTTGGTCGGTGTGCTGCGTCTTGGAACCTTTTACCAGGTCGGCATCAATCAGATAAGCGCGGCTGCCATAAGGGTTATTGCCTTGGCGAGCGGAGCGGGTGGGTGCATGAAACAGCGTTCGGGCCATCGTGCAGTCTTCGTCGGTCCAGGCATCGACGTGTTGCACATTCCAGGCCCCGCGCAGGCTCTGGGTGAGTGTTTGCCAGCGAGGACCGTTGCCGTTGCTCTGGTTCCAGAACGTTACCAGCTGTTCCTGAAAGGCCCGGTAGACCACCGGCGCCAGGGTATTGATCAGATTGGCGATTTCGACAATACGCACGGGTAAATGAAGCGGGGGGGTGGTCAACGGCTTCAGGGTCAGGAAGTGATTGCCCTCGACGCACAGCGTCGGCACCTTGAGGATGGCCTGCCGGGCCAGGATGCTGCTCAAGGTTTCATAGCGTGTTGGCCCTGGCACGATCTGGTCATCGATGAGCTCCCAGGTAGGAGTGCCCATCAGTGTCATGGCCGGGTCGATGTCCAGGTCTGGGTATTTCTCCAGTAAAGACTGGCGCAGCAGTTCGCGAGCGGCTTCACGGAACGAAGGTCCGACGGACAGTTGAGTGGCCAGTTTGTGTGTTTCAGTGTCTGGAGGCGTTTGCTGCGAGGGTGTGGAGCTGGAGGTTGTCATGCGGGCATCCCTGTCTTGCCGATCAATGGAAAAAGCCGAGAGCAGGCTCGGGTTTTCCATGTTAGGTATCAGCAAGCAGGGAATAGCAGTGCTTATGTAGGGCTGTCTTGGGCGTTCAAGCTGGGTTGGTACGCAGGTCCAACTCTACCAGGCGCCGCACTTCCTCGACGGCAAGGCCGGCACCGAGCAGGGCGTGCAACTTGCCGAACGCGGCTTCGCGGGTCATGCCTGCGCCGGACAACACGCCGGCGCCCCGCAAGCGGCTGCCGGCCTCGTAGACATCCAGCTCTACACCGCCTTCATGGCACTGAGTGATGGCGACCACCACCACACCTTGATCTTGCGCACGCTGCAAGCTGGCGAGGAACTGCGGATTATCGCTCGGCCCGGTGCCGCTGCCGAAGCACTCCAGCACCAAGCCCTGAATGCCGCTGCTGATGATTGCGTCTAGCTGTGCAGCGTCGAAACCGGGTATCAGCGGCAGTACGCCGACGTTCGCCAAGGCTTTGGGCTGACGGTAATCCAGCGCTGCCGGCAGGGTTTCGGCACGGGCGAAGTCATCCTTGCGTTGCAAGGCCGCAAACGGATTGCGCCCAAAACTGCGAATCTTCGCGCAGCGGGTCGGTGCCATCAGCGCGCCGTGGAAGTACAGGTGCACACCCGGCTCCAACCCTTCGGCCAAGGCTGTCAACGCACCGCTGACGTTTTCCCAGGCATCGCTGTCGGGCACACCGGCGGGCAGCATCGAACCGGTGAACACCACCGGTGCCGGCAGGCCCAGCAGTTGGAAGCTCATGGCCGCCGCGCTGTAGGCCAGGGTGTCGGTGCCGTGCAGGATCAGCACGGCATCGCAGCCGGCGTCTACCGCCTCGACCACGGCGCTGCGCAGGCGCTGCCAGTAAGCGGGGTTCATGTTGGCGCTGTCGATCAGTGGTGACATTTCCCGGAAGCGCCACGCGGGCAGGTCTGCGTCGGCGAACTGTTCACGCATGCGTACTTCAAAACCAGACGCGGGTGCCAGGCCATTGGCGCTGGCCTGCATGCCAATGGTGCCGCCGGTATAGAGCACCATCACGTTATTAGCTGATTGCATCGAAAATCTCCTGAACGAAAAACGCCGCCGGGCCCAGAGCATGCCCAAGGCCGGGCGGCGTGTCATCTAGCCGTGATTAACGTTGCGCTTGAGCGCTCAGTTCAACTGCCGGGGCCGCTTCGGTTTTCACCGGGTTGGCCGGCCAGGCCTTGCGGTCCAGGTCCAGGTCGGGGAACTGGCTGGAATCGAACACCGGGGTCTTGATACCCGCCGCGCGCTGGTTGTCGTAGTCGTTGAGGATGCGCATGGCAATCTTGAACAGGAACGCCAGGGCGAACAGGTTGACGAACGCGAGCATGGTCATGGTGATGTCGGCGAAGGCAAACACCGTGCTCAAGTTCTCGATGGAGCCCCAGAAAATCAGCACCAGCACCAAAGCGCGATAACCCATCAGCACCTTGCGGTTGTTGCCGACCAGGAAGCGCAGGTTGCTCTCGCCCAAGTAGTAGTTGTACATGATCGACGTGAACACGAACAACGCCAGGGCCACCGAGATGAACATGCGGCCCCAGTCACCCACTACTGCCGCCAGGGAGTTCTGGGTCAGGGCAATGCCGTCGCCTTCAAAGCCTGGGGTGTAGAAACCCGACAGCAGGATCAGCAACGCAGTACAGGTGCAGATCACGAAGGTGTCGAGGAACACGCTGAACGCTTGCACCACGCCTTGGGCGATAGGGTGTTCTACCGACGCCACTGCCGCCACGTTAGGCGCACTGCCCAAGCCTGCTTCGTTGGCGAACACGCCGCGCTTTACACCCATGATGATCGCGCTGCCCACCAGGCCACCGAAGGCTTGGTCGAGGCCGAACGCGCTCTTGACGATGGTCGCGAGCATGGCCGGTACGTGGTCGAATTGCAGCACGATCACGTACAGGGTCACGGCGATGTAGACCAGGGTCTTGACCGGCACCAGCAGGTCGGCGATCGAGGCGATACGCTTGATCCCGCCGATGAAAACCAGGCCCAGCAACACCGCCAGCGCGAGGCCGGTGTAGGTGGTGTCGAGGCCGAAGGCGTTGTTCAGCGAGTGGGTGACAGCGTGTGCTTGCAGGCCGTTGAAGGCAAAGCCGAAGGTCACCAGCAGCAGGAACGCCATGACCATCCCCAGCCAGCGCTTGTGCAGGCCGTGCTGGATGTAATACGCCGGGCCGCCACGGTAGGTGCCTTCAGCGTCGGTGCGCTTGTACAACTGGCCGAGGGAGCACTCGATAAAGCTCGAAGACATGCCCACCAGCGCGGTGACCCACATCCAGAACACGGCACCCGGGCCACCCAACGTCACGGCAATGCCGACACCGGCGATGTTACCGGCACCCACGCGGCCGGCCAGGCTGAGCATCAGCGCCTGGAACGAGCTGAGTTGGCCGGCGCTGCTCTTGAGGCTGTCTTTAAACACCGAGAACATGTGGAAAAAGTGACGCAACTGCACGAAACGCGAGCGGATCGTGAAATAACCGCCGAGCCCGACTATGAGCACGATCAGTACTTTCCCTGAGAGGAAGTCGTTGATGACTTCGAGCATGGAGTGTTCCTCGCTGATTTTTCTAATGGCAAACGCAGGACGGTCCGACGCATCGCTCGGCACCAGGCAGTGCACGACGCTCGATCCCCATCCTTTTGCGGGTGTTGTTATTCATGCGCTTTCGCGTGGTTCCCGGGCCTCGTTACCGACAGCCGCAGACGCGAAGAGGGGCGGCACTATACCTAGGCGAGCGTGATCCGTCTGCACGGGGCGATTAAAGGTTTCAGCGCGGTCGCGGAAGGGGAGGAAGGTTTGCGGTGCGATATTAGATTTTTTATGGGCGTCATGGAGCAACCTCAAGGCAAAAAAAAGGGCCTGAAGAACGAGCCTTCAGGCCCTCAAAAGGTGAGAGGTGTCTAGTCCCTCAACCTGGTGAGCGGTGCAACAAACGCTTAGGCCTTCAGCGGGACCAAGCGTGGAGCGATCATGTTTTCCGGGCGCAGGATGTCGTCGAGCATTGCGTCGTCGAGCAAGCCTTCTTCACGCACCAGTTCCAGCACGCCGCGCCCGCTTTCAAGAGCGATACGCGCAATGCGGGTGGCGTTTTCATAGCCGATGTACGGGTTCAGCGCGGTGACCAGGCCGATGGAATGCTCCACCAGTTCGCGGCAGCGTGCTTCGTTGGCGGTGATGCCGACGATGCAGTGCTCGCGCAGCATGTCCATGGCGCGTTGCAACAGGCGGATCGAGTCGAAGATCTTGAAGGCGATCAGCGGCTCCATCACGTTCAACTGCAGTTGGCCGCCTTCGGCTGCCATGGTCAGGGCCAGGTCGTTACCGATGACCTGGAACGCTACCTGGTTGACCGCTTCCGGGATCACCGGGTTGACCTTGCCGGGCATGATCGAGCTGCCAGGCTGGCGAGCCGGCAGGTTGATCTCGTTGATGCCGGTGCGTGGGCCGCTGGACAGCAGGCGCAGGTCGTTGCAGATCTTCGACAGCTTCACGGCGGTACGCTTGAGCATGCCGGAGAACAGTACGAAGGCGCCCATGTCGGAGGTGGCTTCGATCAGGTCGGCTGCCGGTACCAGCGGCTGGCCGCTGATGGTGGCCAGGCGTTGTACGGCCAGGGCCTGGTAGCGCGGGTCGGCGTTGATGCCGGTACCGATCGCGGTGCCGCCCAGGTTCACTTCGGTCAGCAGCTCTGGCGCCAGGGTTTTCAGGCGGGCCAGGTCTTCACCCAGGGTGGTGGCGAAGGCGCGGAATTCCTGGCCGAGGGTCATCGGCACGGCGTCTTGTAACTGGGTGCGGCCCATTTTCAGCACATGGCTGAACTCGGCGCCTTTGGCGGCGAACGCCTGGATCAGGCTGTCGAGGCTGGCCAGCAGCGCGTCATGGCCCAACAGCAGACCCAGGCGGATCGCGGTCGGGTAGGCGTCGTTGGTCGACTGCGCCATGTTCACGTCGTTGTTGGGGTGCAGGTACTGGTATTCGCCCTTCTGGTGACCCATGGCCTCCAGCGCGATGTTGGCGATGACTTCGTTGGCATTCATGTTGGTTGAAGTGCCGGCGCCGCCTTGAATCATGTCCACCACGAACTCTTCGTGGAAATCGCCGCGGATCAGACGAGCACAGGCTTCGCTGATGGCAGCGTGCTTGGCTTCGCTGAGCTGGCCCAACTCGCGGTTGGCGTCAGCGGCCGCTTGCTTGACCATTGCCAGACCGACCACCAATTTCGGGTAATGCGAAATCGGAACGCCCGAGAGGCGGAAGTTATTCACCGCTCGCAGGGTCTGGATGCCGTAATACGCTTGAGCCGGTACTTCGAGTACGCCAAGCAGGTCTTTTTCGGTACGGAATGATGCAGCAGAGGACATGACGGAAATCATCTCAATATGGACCCGGAACTGGCCGGAACGCTGCGAATGCTAGGCTTGTAGAACTTTTTGGGCCAATGCTGTTAAACACTGGCCTATGCACAAACGGCATAATGTGGATGTGACCCGGTTATCTTGGCGGGCGTGTGTGCCAAAATGGTGCATTCCGTGGGAGGCAGTGATGAACCTTGAGAGCAAGTGGTTGGAAGACTTCAGCGCCCTGGCGGCGACGCGTAGTTTTTCCCAGGCGGCTGAGCGGCGCTTTGTCACCCAGCCGGCGTTCAGTCGGCGTATCCGCAGCCTGGAAGCCGCGCTGGGGCTGACGCTGGTCAACCGTTCACGTACGCCGGTGGAGCTGACGGCGGCCGGGCAGTTGTTTCTGGTGACGGCGCGCACCGTGGTCGAACAGCTCGGTGAAGTACTGCGCCATTTGCATCACCTGGAAGGCGGGCAGGGCGAAGTCATGCAAGTGGCGGCCGCCCACTCCCTGGCCTTGGGGTTCTTCCCGCGCTGGATTGCTCAGTTGCGCAACGAGGGCTTGAATATCGCCACGCGGCTGGTGGCCACCAACGTCGGCGACGCCGTGCACGCCCTGCGCGAAGGCGGTTGCGACCTGATGCTGGCGTTCTACGACCCCGACGCGGCGATGCAAATGGACGCCGAGATTTTCCCGTCGCTGCACCTGGGCAACACTGAAATGCTCCCGGTGTGCGCCGCCGATGCCGAGGGCAAGCCGCTGTTCGACCTGGAGGGCGAGGGCAGCGTGCCGCTGCTGGCCTACAGCGCCGGCGCGTTCCTGGGCCGCTCGGTGAATTTGCTGCTGCGCCAGAGGGCTCTGCGCTTTACCACCATCTATGAAACCGCCATGGCCGACAGCCTCAAGAGCATGGCCCTCGAAGGCTTGGGGATCGCCTGGGTGCCGCAGTTGAGCGTACGTGCAGAGTTGGCACGTGGCGAACTGGTGGTGTGCGGCGGGCCGCAATGGCATGTGCCGCTGGAGATTCGCTTGTATCGCTGCGCGTTGGTGCGCAAGGCGAATGTGCGGTTGTTGTGGAGGAAGCTGGAAGGTGGGGCAGCGCAAAGCGCTTGAGCCCAGCGCAGAACACATGTGGGAGCTGGCTTGCCTGCGATAGCGGTGTGTCAGCCAACCTATTTGGCTCTGATCCACTGCTATCGCAGGCAAGCCAGCTCCCACAGGATTTCGTGGTGTATTCGCTGACTCTTAAGTCAATAAAACCGCCACTTTGCGCCGCTAGACAGATGGTCATCCCAGGGGCTGTTTATCTGGATTATTACGGTATACTGCGCGGCCTTCGGCCGGTCCAAACCGGCCTTAATTCGTACACCAAGCCACGCTGGATTTCCCGCGTGGCTTGTTGTTTTTTGACGCGCCTGCGGGCGCCCAGAGAGAAGAGGCACGACGATGAGTGCATTGGTTGGCGTGATCATGGGCTCCAAGTCCGATTGGTCCACCCTTAGCCACACCGCCGATATGCTGGAAAAACTCGGCATTCCGTACGAAGTGAAGGTGGTCTCCGCCCACCGCACCCCGGATTTGCTGTTCCAGTATGCCGATGAAGCAGAATCCCGTGGCATCGAGGTGATCATCGCCGGTGCCGGCGGCGCGGCGCACTTGCCTGGCATGTGTGCGGCCAAGACTCACCTGCCCGTGCTTGGCGTGCCGGTGCAGTCGTCGATGCTCTCGGGCGTGGATTCGCTGTTGTCCATTGTGCAGATGCCGGCTGGCATTCCGGTGGCAACCCTGGCGATCGGCAAGGCCGGTGCGATCAACGCAGCCTTGCTGTCCGCCAGCATCCTGGGCGCCAAGCACCCGCAGTTTCATGCGGTGCTGAAAAAATTCCGTGCTGAGCAGACAGACAGCGTGCTGGACAATCCAGACCCACGCATCGCCTGAGGTTGTTGACGATGAAAATCGGTGTAATCGGTGGCGGCCAACTGGGCCGCATGCTGGCTTTGGCGGGTACGCCGCTGGGGATGAACTTCGCTTTCCTGGACCCGGCGCCGGACGCCTGCGCTGCGGCCCTGGGTGAACACCTGCGCGCTGACTACAGCGACCCGGACCACCTGCGCCAACTGGCCGATGAAGTTGACCTTGTGACCTTCGAATTCGAAAGCGTCCCGGCCGAAACCGTGGCCTTCCTGTCGCAGTTCGTGCCGGTGTACCCGAGCGCCGAAGCCTTGCGCATCGCTCGCGATCGCTGGTTCGAAAAGAGCATGTTCAAGGACCTGGGCATTCCGACGCCGGCCTTCGCCGACATCCAGTCCCAGGCCGACCTGGACGCGGCGGTCGCCAGCATCGGCCTGCCGGCGGTGTTGAAAACCCGCACCCTGGGCTACGACGGCAAGGGCCAGAAAGTCCTGCGCACCGCGGCCGATGTGGTCGGCACTTTTGCCGAGCTGGGCAGCGTTGCCTGCCTGCTGGAAGGCTTCGTGCCGTTCACTGGCGAAGTCTCGCTGATTGCCGTACGCGCCCGTGATGGCGAAACCCGCTTTTACCCGTTGGTGCACAACACCCACGACAGCGGCATTCTCAAGCTCTCCGTGGCCAGCACCGACCACCCGTTGCAGGCCCTGGCCGAAGATTATTCCAGCCGCGTCCTCAAGCAACTGGATTATGTCGGCGTGATGGCGTTCGAGTTCTTTGAAGTCGACGGTGGCCTCAAGGCCAATGAAATTGCCCCGCGCGTGCACAACTCCGGGCACTGGACCACCGAAGGCGCCGAGTGCAGCCAGTTCGAAAACCACCTGCGGGCGGTGGCGGGCTTGCCGTTGGGCTCCACGGCCAAGGTCGGCGAGAGCGCCATGCTCAACTTCATCGGCTCTGTACCGCCGGTGGAGCGTGTGATGGCGATCGACGATTGTCACGTGCATCACTACGGCAAGGCCTTCAAGGCCGGGCGCAAGGTCGGCCACGCCAACCTGCGTTGCAAGGACCGTGCGACGCTGCAGGCGCAGATCCTCAAGGTTGAAGCGCTGATCGCCGAACAATAAGCCTGACCACGGCGGGAACCATTGGGGTTCTGCGTCTCTCTGATTGCAGGATGCCAAAGGCTGACTAGGCTTTGGCATGACTCATACCAATCAGAGGGAAATGCCATGGGTATCATCGGAACCATCTTTATCGGCTTGATCGTCGGCCTGCTGGCGCGCTTCCTCAAGCCTGGCGACGACAGCATGGGCTGGATCATGACCATCCTGCTGGGTATCGCCGGTTCCCTGGCCGCGACCTACGGCGGTCAGGCCCTGGGGATCTACCAGGCAGGCCAGGGCGCAGGTTTCATCGGCGCGCTGGTGGGTGCCATCGTGTTGCTGGTGATCTACGGCCTGATCAAAAAGAAGTAATCAGCCGACAAAGTCCTCTGCGCTGCGCAGGCGCAGAGGGCTAGAATGCTCGGCACTTGTATTTGCCGAGCCTCTCCATGCGCCGTCTTCTGTTAACGCTTCTTCTGCTGGGCTCTGGCCTGGCGCACGCTGGCGAACTGCCGGAAACCGACTGGCTCGACCTGATGCCGCTGTCGGATCAGAAAGCTCTCGAAGCCATGCCCGAGATCGACCACAACTCCCCCGAAGCTCAAGGCACGTTCACCGAAAAGGGTGGCTTGAAGCAGAGCAAGGGCCTGCCTGCGGTGATGTATTCCACCAAGACCGTAGCGGCCATGAACGGCAAGAATATCCGCATTGGCGGCTATCCGGTGCCGCTTGAAACGGACGCCAAGGGCCGTAGTACGTTGTTCTTCCTGGTGCCTTACCCGGGCGCCTGCATACACGTGCCGCCACCGCCGCCTAATCAACTGGTGCTGGTGCGCTATCCCAAGGGGTTGAAGCTGGATGATATCTACACGCCGCTGTGGGTCACGGGCACGCTGAAGGTGGAGACGGTCAATAACGACTTGGCAGATGCCGCGTATGCGCTGGAGGCGGGGAAGGTGCGGGTGGTGAAGGAGTCTGATCTCTAAAGCTCAGAGCATAATCTGTGGGAGCTGGCTTGCCTGCGATAGCAACGCCTCGGTGTTCCTGATACACCCAGTTGCCTGCATCGCAGGCAAGCCAGCTCCCACATTTGATTGGGTTTACAAGGCCAGTGCCGTGATGCTCACGCCTAGAGTGTGGCTTTCGCCGGGCGCCAGGTTCACAACATCGTCCAGCACGTTGGCCGTCTCGATGCACAACATACTCTGCCAGCCGTCATCGGCCATATCGTCGAAAGCCTTGGCGCGTTCGGTCCAGGGGTTCCAGACCACGGTGGATTTCGAGCCTTCGCTGGTGAGCTGGATACGGCGCTGCCAATCGCTATCGACGATGTTCAACTGGGCCGGCGTATTCAGGTAAATGCGGTCTGTTTCGGCGCTGAAGTGCAGCAGCCCGGCTTGCTGTTTCTCGGTCCACCCGTCGGCGGTATCGATGTAGGCCACGCCATCCAGCCCCTTGACCTGCACTTTGCGCACATCGCTCACGGCGAAGTAGGTGTGCAATGCCTGGCTGAGGGTCACGGTGTCGGCGCCGCGGTTGTGGCTGGTCAGGCGGATGTGCAGTTGGTCATCCAACAGCAGGCTCAGCGTCAGGTCTACCTGATGGGGCCAGCCTGGAAAGCCGCCAGCCGGCACCGGCAATACCAAGTCCACTCGCAGCGTCTGGCCGTCGAGTTCGGTGGTGGCCAGTTCCCAGCGGGCGGTGCGCACAAAACCGTGGGCGCCGGCAGGCTGATCACTCTGGCGCATGGCTTTGACGCTTTGCGGGTTGCGGTCGAACACCCCGAACCACGGCCAGCACACCGGTACGCCAGTACGAATGCCTTTGCCCTGCTTGAACACTGCCTCAGGGTTCGGCCAGATCAGCGGCTGTTCGCCCTCGCGCTGGTAACTGAAGATATGCGCACCCTGTTGGGCCACCATCAGCTCGGCGCCGTTGTGGCGGATGCGCCAGCAGTCCAGCTCGTCGATTTTTACCGTCTCAACGTGGGGCGTAGGCATGACAAAGCTCTCTTAGTGGCAGGCAATGGGGCAATTGACCGTTAAAACCCGGCGAGGTTTAACGCGCCCGTGACGGTACCGAGCGCGTGCGGCCGCTGCCATCGATGGCGACGAACACGAATACGGCTTCGGTCACCTTGCGCCATTCGCTGGACAACGGATCGTCGCTCCACACTTCGACCATCATTTGGATCGAGCTGCGGCCGATTTCCAGGGCCTGGGTATAGAAGGAAAGCTGCGCACCCACGGCCACCGGCACCAGAAACGCCATGCGATCAATGGCCACGGTGGCCACGCGCCCACCGGCGACCTTGCTGGCCATTGCCGTGCCGGCGAGGTCCATCTGCGCGACCAGCCAACCGCCGAAGATATCGCCAAAACCGTTGGTTTCACGCGGGAGCGCGGTGATTTGCAGGGCGAGATCGCCTTGCGGGATAGGATCTTCTTGTTCGAGTTCGATCATGCCGAGGGTGCCTCTGACCCGTGACGCTTCATGGGTATTTCAAGTGGATAGCCGTCTTCTTAGAAAAACGTTTCAGCACCAACATACACCGCTCGATGCGTTTCTCGTAAGGCGAACTAAAGGGAAACTCTGCCAAATCGGCTGGATGGCACCCAACAACGTTTTGGCACAGCAGCCCCTCAAGACAGCGGGTCTGGCGCTTGCACCGGCGAGTATATCGAGACCCTGGCGCCACGACGACCTCCCGACGCTCATTTGGTCGGTAAATAGACGCTGTATCGGGGCTTTTGCGCGCAACTGTGCTCCTGGCGCTGTGCTTTTTCGGGCGATTTGCTATCTTGCCAAACCCGCCGCAAGTCACGGGCGTGCAGTCCTTTACGATGATTACTATAAGAGAAGCCTTGCCATGTCCTCCGTGCCCGCAAGCAGTGCGCAACCCTCGCGCCCGCTGACCCGCAACGACTACAAAACCCTGTCGCTGTCTGCCCTGGGTGGAGCGCTGGAGTTCTACGACTTCATCATCTTTGTGTTTTTCGCCACCGTGGTCGGGAAACTGTTCTTCCCTGTCGACATGCCCGAATGGCTGCGCATGATGCAGACCTTCGGCATCTTCGCCGCCGGCTACCTGGCGCGCCCCTTGGGCGGCATCATCATGGCGCACTTTGGTGATCTGCTGGGGCGCAAGAAGATGTTCACCCTGAGCATCTTCATGATGGCCGTACCCACCCTGATCATGGGTCTGCTGCCCACCTACGCGCAGATCGGCCTGTGGGCGCCGGTCCTGTTGCTACTGATGCGCATCATCCAGGGCGCGGCGATCGGCGGCGAAGTACCGGGCGCCTGGGTGTTCGTCTCCGAGCACGTCCCGCCGCGCCACATCGGCTACGCCTGCGGCACCCTGACCAGCGGCCTCACCGCCGGTATTCTGCTGGGCTCGTTGGTGGCTACCGCCATCAATAGCGCCTATACACCGGAACAGGTCTCTGATTACGCCTGGCGGATTCCTTTCCTGCTCGGCGGCGTATTCGGCCTGCTGTCGGTGTACCTGCGTCGTTGGCTGCATGAAACCCCGATCTTCGCCGAGATGCAGCAACGCAAGAGCCTGGCCGCTGAACTGCCGTTGCGCGCCGTGTTGCGCGATCACCGTGGCGCCATTGTGCTGTCGATGCTGCTGACCTGGCTATTGTCGGCCGGCGTGGTGGTAGTCATCCTGATGACCCCGACCGTGCTGCAAACCATCTACCACTTCAGCCCTACGGTTGCGCTGCAAGCCAATAGTCTGGCCATCGTGACCCTGAGCCTGGGTTGCATCGCCTCGGGTGCGCTGGCCGACCGTTTTGGCGCCGGTCGCGTGCTGGTCACAGGTTGCGCACTGCTGCTGGCGACTTCCTGGACGCTGTATCACAGCCTGATGGCCCACCCCGACTGGCTGTTCCCGTTGTATGCCTTGACGGGTCTGTTTGTCGGTACCATCGGCGTGGTGCCCTACGTGATGGTCAAAGCCTTCCCGCCGGTGGTGCGCTTCAGCGGTCTGTCGTTTTCCTACAACGTTGCTTATGCCGTGTTCGGCGGGTTGACGCCATTGGCGGTGTCGCTGCTGATGAAGGAGAGCCCGATGGGCCCGGCTTACTATGTGGCCGTCCTGTGTGTGATGGGGATGCTGGTGGGCGGGTATCTGTGGAAACGCGGCCGCTGAAGCCTGCACATTCAGATAGTGGCCTTTCATCTAATTGTCATATTTCAGACATAGAGTGTTCACACGGCCTGCCGATACTTGGCCCCGATCCAATTATCCCTATCTGCTAGGAGCAAGGCATGAAACTGAAACGTTTGATGGCGGCAATGACTTTTGTCGCTGCTGGCGTTGCGACCGCCAACGCGGTGGCCGCTGGTGTCGATCCGGCAATCCCGGCTTACGTCAAGACCACTGGTGTGTCGGGCAACCTGTCCAGCGTCGGCTCCGATACCTTGGCTAACCTGATGACCCTGTGGGCCGAGGGTTATAAAAAGGAATACCCGAACGTCAACATCCAGATTCAAGCTGCTGGCTCCGCTACTGCGCCACCTGCGCTGACTGAAGGCACCTCCAACCTGGGCCCGATGAGCCGCAAGATGAAGGACACCGAACTGGCGGCCTTCGAGCAGAAGTATGGCTACAAGCCAACCGCTATCCCGGTTGCCGTGGATGCCCTGGCGGTATTTGTGCACAAGGACAACCCGATCCAGCACCTGACCATGGAACAGGTCGATGCGATCTTCTCCTCGACGCGTCTGTGCGGCGCCAAAGCCGATGTGAAAACCTGGGGTGACCTGGGCGTGACCGGCGACCTGGCCAACAAGCCAGTGCAACTGTTCGGGCGTAACTCGGTATCCGGCACCTACGGCTACTTCAAGGAAGAAGCCCTGTGCAAAGGCGACTACAAGCCAAACGTGAACGAACAACCGGGCTCGGCTTCGGTCGTGCAGTCGATCAGCTCCTCGCTGAACGGCATCGGTTACTCGGGCATCGGCTACAAGACCGCCAGCGTGAAGACCGTGCCATTGGCCAAGAAAGGCAGCACTGACTACATCGAAGACTCCGAAGAAAACGCCCTGAACGGCAAGTATCCGCTGTCGCGTTTCCTCTACGTGTATGTCAACAAAGCCCCGAACAAGCCACTGGCGCCGCTGGAAGCTGAGTTCGTGAAACTGGTGCTGTCCAAGCAGGGCCAGGAAGTGGTGGTCAAAGACGGCTACATCCCGCTGCCAGCCAAAGTCGCCGCCAAGGCCCTGGCTGACCTGGGTCTGAAAGAAGGCAACTAAGCCTGCGATACCTGATGTAGACGCATGCTTTTCTGTGGGAGCGGGCTTGCCCGCGATGCTGGCGACGCGGTTTAGCGTTGAAATCGTGTTGATGGCATCGCGGGCAAGCCCGCTCCCACATAAGCAGTCTGCATCCCTAATTTTTATCCGCTGCCAGCCCTGCTTCGCGGCGGATTTGTTGCGTCACTGCACTGTCATCTTTCTGTCATACAGGATCGCTAGGGTGTGCGCATGAATGATCTGGCCAATTCCACCATGACGACGACTTCCCCTCCCAAGCGCATTGATTTCAATACGCCTGAGCTGCAACGCAAGCGCCGCATCCGCGCGCTCAAGGATCGCTTCACCCGTTGGTATGTGCTGGTCGGCGGCCTCGCCGTGCTGGCCGCCATTACCCTGATCTTCTTCTTCCTCGCCTATGTGGTTGCGCCATTGTTCCAGGGCGCCTCGTTGACCAAGGAAGACGCGTTGACGCCCGCTTGGATGCAGGACGCCGGCAAGCCGTTGATGATCTCCCTCGAAGAACAGAACCAGGTCGCCATGCGGGTTTCCGACAAGGGCCAGGCGCTGTTCTTTGCCGTGGACACCGGTGCCGAGCTCAAGCGTGTCGACCTGCCGATTCCGGCCGGTACCAGCGTTGCTTCCATTGGTGAAGATCAGCCGGGCAGCCCGCTGGTGATTCTCGGCTTGTCCAATGGCCAGTCTTTGGTGTTTCGCCACACCTATAAGGTGTCGTACCCGGACGGCAAGAAAACCATCACCCCAGCGATCGAGTACCCCTACGGCGAAACGCCGATCGTGCTGGATGACACCGGTCGTCCCTTGGAACACGTTGCGCTCAACGCCACCGATACCTCCCTGGTGGTGGCAGGTTCCGCCGGTTCGCACTTGAACGTGCTGACCCTGAGCCGTGAAGAAAACATGATGACCGGTGAGGTCACCAGCGAGCAGAAGCGCGTCGAGCTGCCGCAGATGACCGAGCCGGTGAAGGCGATCTTCATCGACCCACGCCAGCAGTGGTTGTATGTGATCAACGGTCGTGCCCTGGCCGACGTGTTCAGCCTGCGCGACAAGAGCCTCAACGGTCGCTACAAACTGTTGGAAGACGCCGACACGGAAATCACCGCCAGCACCCAGTTGGTCGGCGGTATCTCGCTGATCCTAGGTAACTCCAAAGGCGGCCTGGCCCAGTGGTTCATGGCCCGCGACCCCGATGGCGAACAGCGCCTGAAGCAGATCCGCACCTTCCAGATGGGCACCGCGCCCATCGTCGAAATCAGCGCTGAAGAGCGCCGCAAAGGCTTCACCGCCCTGGATGCTGCTGGCCAGTTCGGCGTGTTCCACAGCACTGCCCACCGCACCTTGCTGGTGGACCCGGTGGTCGACGGCCAGGGTCTGTTCGGCATGTCGCCACGGGCCAACCGTGTGATTGTCGAGGCGGGTGGCAAGCTGCAACCGTTGTTGCTCGACAACCCGCATCCGGAAGTGTCGTGGAGCGCGTTGTGGAGCAAGGTCTGGTACGAGAACTACGACGAGCCTAAATACGTCTGGCAATCCACGGCCGCCAACACTGACTTCGAACCCAAGATGAGCCTGGCCCCGCTGACCTTCGGTACCTTGAAGGCCGCGTTCTACGCCATGTTGCTGGCGGCGCCACTGGCGGTTGCTGCAGCGATCTACACCGCTTACTTCATGGCGCCGAGCCTGCGCCGCAAGGTCAAGCCGGTGATCGAGCTGATGGAAGCCATGCCGACGGTGATCCTCGGATTCTTCGCCGGCCTGTTCCTGGCGCCGTATGTGGAAGGGCACCTGCCGGGCATTTTCAGCCTGTTGATGCTGTTGCCGATTGGCATCCTGGTCGCCGGCTTTGTCTTCAGCCGCTTGCCTGAGTCGATCCGCCTGCGCGTTCCCGATGGTTGGGAAAGCGCGATCCTGATTCCTGTGATCCTGTTGGTGGGCTGGCTCTCGCTGTACATGAGCCCGTACCTGGAAACCTGGTTCTTCGGCGGTGACATGCGCATGTGGATCTCCCACGATCTGGGCATTACCTACGACCAGCGCAACGCGTTGGTGGTCGGCCTGGCCATGGGTTTTGCGGTGATCCCGAACATCTACTCCATCGCCGAAGACGCCGTGTTCAGCGTGCCACGCGGCCTGACTCTGGGTTCCCTGGCCCTGGGCGCCACGCCGTGGCAGACCATGACCCGCGTGGTCATCCTCACCGCCAGCCCGGGCATCTTCTCGGCGCTGATGATCGGCATGGGCCGCGCCGTGGGCGAGACCATGATCGTACTGATGGCTACCGGTAACACCCCGGTGATGGAGATGAACCTGTTCGAGGGCCTGCGCACCCTGGCGGCCAACGTTGCGGTGGAGATGCCCGAGTCGGAAGTGGGCGGCAGTCATTACCGCGTGCTGTTCCTCTCGGCGCTGGTGCTGCTGTTGTTCACCTTCATCATGAACACCCTCGCCGAGCTGATTCGTCAGCGTCTGCGCAAGAAATACTCGTCGCTTTAAGAAAGGTAGAAGTCTGTGAAACAGAACTCCCTGAATGGATGGTTCAAGAGCGGCGCCCCCGGCGTCTGGATCAGCGGTGGCGCGGTGTCCATCGCGGTCATCATGACCATTGGTTTGCTGGCTGTGATTGCGGTGCGGGGCCTGGGCCATTTCTGGCCGGCCGACCTGATCCAGGCCAACTACAACGTGCCAGGCCAGGCCAACCACATCGTGATCGGCGAAGTGGTGCAGAAAGAAGAAGTGCCGCGTGAGCGCCTCAAGAGCGCGGGCCTGCCGGTGCCCGACCAGGGCCCGGAATTCATGACCCGTGAGCTGATCAAGGTCGGCAACCGCGACCTGAACGGCAACGACTTCACCTGGATTGTCGGTGAGTGGCTGAAGGACCAGACCAAGCCTGCGAACCTGATGGCCATCGAGCGTCGTGAGTGGGGCAACTTCTACGGCACCCTGGTCAACGTCAAACAGGACGGCAAGGTGATTGCCGAAGGCGAGGCCGCGTGGCCTGAGCTGCAAGCCCGCGTGGACCGCGTGAACAAGCTGGCCGCTCAGCTCAAGAGCCTGGAAAAAACCGATATTGGCGCGATCAACGCAGGGCTGGAGCGCATCCGCCTGCACGGTCGCAAACTGGAACTGGAAGGCAAGCTCGACGCTGCCGCCCAGGCCGACATGGACGCCGACCGCGCCGAGCTGAACGCCCGCTACCAGGACATCGAAGCGCGCCTGGCCGACCTGCATGCCCAGTTCAACCGCGACGCCCTGACGGCGCGTGACGGCAACGGCAAGGAAGTGGAAATCGGCATCGGCAAAGTGGTGCACGCCTACCAGCCGAACGCCATGGGCACGATGACCAAGATCGGCTTCTACTTCAGCAAGGTCTGGGAATTCCTCAGCGATGACCCACGGGAAGCCAACACCGAAGGCGGGATCTTCCCGGCCATCTTCGGCACCGTGATGATGACCCTGATCATGGCAATGATCGTAACCCCGTTTGGCGTACTGGCTGCGGTGTACCTGCGTGAGTACGCCAAGCAGAACACCTTGACCCGCATCATCCGCATCGCCGTGAACAACCTGGCCGGCGTACCGGCTATCGTCTACGGCGTGTTCGGCCTGGGCTTCTTCGTGTATGTATTGGGGGGCTCGGTCGACCGTCTGTTCTTCGCTGAAGCGCTGCCTGCGCCGACCTTCGGTACGCCGGGGTTGCTCTGGGCTTCGCTGACCCTGGCGCTGCTGGCGGTGCCCGTGGTGATCGTGGCCACCGAAGAAGGCTTGGCGCGGATTCCTCGCACCGTGCGTGAAGGCTCCCTGGCGCTCGGCGCGACCAAGGCGGAAACGTTGTGGAAGATCGTGCTGCCAATGGCCAGCCCGGCGATGATGACCGGCATGATCCTCGCCGTGGCCCGTGCCGCGGGTGAGGTGGCACCGCTGATGCTGGTGGGTGTAGTGAAGCTGGCGCCGTCGCTGCCGCTGGATGGCAACTACCCGTACTTGCACCTGGACCAGAAGATCATGCACCTGGGCTTCCATATTTATGACGTCGGCTTCCAGAGCCCCAACGTCGAAGCCGCACGGCCGTTGGTGTACGCCACCGCCTTGCTGCTGGTACTGGTGATTGCCACGCTCAACCTGTCGGCAGTGTGGATTCGTAACCACCTGCGCGAAAAATACAAAGCGCTGGACAGCTAATGCGATCCAATGTGGGAGCTGGCTTGCCTGCGATGGCATCACCGCGGTTTTACTGCAATACCGCGCCACCCGCATCGCAGGCAAGCCAGCTCCCACAGGGCTCGGTGTCAGGCACAGAATTTGAGTAAGCCGCCCCGGCGGTTCAACGAAATGAATTGGTAGCACAGGGAGCATCCCATGCAACACGAAACCCAATCCCACGGCATCAACATGTCTGCCCTGGGTCGCGACAAGCAGAGCCTGAGCCTGGCCCAGGAAACCGTGGCCATCGAAGTCCCCGGCCTGAGCCTGTACTACGGCGACAAGCAGGCGCTGTTCGATGTCAGCATGAACATCCCCAAGCAACGCGTGACCGCCTTCATCGGCCCGTCGGGCTGCGGCAAGTCCACGTTGCTGCGTACCTTCAACCGCATGAATGACCTGGTGGACGGTTGCCGCGTAGAAGGTGCAATCAACCTCTACGGCACCAATATCTACCGCAAGGGCGAAGACGTGGCCGAGCTGCGTCGCCGCGTGGGCATGGTGTTCCAGAAGCCCAACCCGTTCCCCAAGACCATCTACGAAAACGTGGTCTACGGGCTGCGTATCCAGGGCATCAACAAGAAACGCATCCTCGACGAAGCGGTTGAGTGGGCGCTCAAGGGCGCGGCATTGTGGGACGAGGTCAAGGACCGCCTGCACGAATCGGCACTCGGCTTGTCCGGCGGCCAGCAGCAGCGCCTGGTGATCGCCCGTACCATCGCCGTAGAGCCGGAAGTGTTGCTGCTCGACGAACCGTGCTCGGCGCTCGACCCGATCTCCACCTTGAAAGTCGAAGAGCTGATCTACGAGCTCAAGTCCAAGTTCACCATCGTCATCGTGACCCACAACATGCAACAGGCGGCGCGGGTTTCCGACTACACCGCGTTCATGTACATGGGCAAGCTGGTGGAGTTCGGCGACACCGACACCCTGTTCACCAATCCGGCGAAGAAGCAGACCGAAGACTACATCACCGGTCGCTACGGCTAGGAAGCTGTGGTTCTGATTGCACTGACGCTGCGGTTCTCCGCACCTTACCGGACGCTCCAAGGACGCCAACATGATTAGCAAAGAAGGCCTTACCCACCACATCTCCGCGCAGTTCAATGCCGAGCTTGAGGAAGTGCGCAGCCACCTCCTGGCGATGGGCGGGCTGGTGGAGAAGCAAGTCAATGATGCGGTCACCGCGCTGATCGAGGCCGACTCGGGCCTGGCTCAGCAGGTGCGTGAGATTGACGAGCAGATCAACCAGATGGAACGCAATATCGACGAAGAGTGCCTGCGCATTCTTGCCCGCCGCCAGCCAGCGGCCTCGGACCTGCGTTTGATC
This sequence comes from Pseudomonas sp. NFPP02, assembly GCF_900119355.1. NCBI lineage: Bacteria > Pseudomonadati > Pseudomonadota > Gammaproteobacteria > Pseudomonadales > Pseudomonadaceae > Pseudomonas > Pseudomonas sp. NFPP02. Next base: position 508,179 of record NZ_FPJI01000001.1, on the reverse strand, counting down.
ATCAGCATTTCCAAGTCGGTGATCGACCTGGAGCGCATTGGCGATGAAGCCACCAAGATTGCCCGCCGCGCCATCCAGCTGTGCGAAGAGGGTGAGGCGCCCCGTGGCTACGTGGAAGTGCGCCATATCGGCGATCAGGTGCGCAACATGGTGCGCGATGCCCTCGACGCTTTCGCCCGCTTTGACGCCGAACTGGCGTTGTCGGTGGCTCAGTACGACAAGATCATCGACCGCGAATACAAGACCGCGCTGCGCGAGTTGGCCACCTACATGATGGAAGACCCGCGTTCGATCTCGCGGGTCTTGAACATTATCTGGGTGCTGCGCTCCCTGGAGCGTATCGGCGACCACGCGCGCAATATCTCGGAATTGGTGATTTATCTGGTGCGCGGCACCGACGTCCGGCACATGGGCCTAAAGCGCATGAAGGCCGAAGTTGAAGGCACTGCTGATCTAATCCCTAATGTTCCGGGCGAATCTGACGATAAGTAAGGTTGCCCGAGAAATTAACGCCCGGCCTCTGGCCGGGCGTTTTTGTTTGCGGCATCTGAATTTTTTGCACAGCAGGCGCCATAAAGTCCTTCTGTGACCCGCGAGTTTTGGCAAAATGCCATCAGTCAGGCGTTTTGCAGACGTTTTTATAGGATGAAGGGTCGATGAGTAAAGTCAGTGTGTTGGTGGTGGATGACGCCTCGTTTATTCGCGACCTGGTGAAGAAGTGCCTGCGTAATTACTTCCCCGGGATCAAGATCGAAGATGCGGTGAACGGCAAAAAGGCGCAATCCATCCTCATGCGCGAAACCTTCGACCTGGTGCTGTGTGACTGGGAAATGCCGGAAATGTCTGGCATTGAGTTGTTGACCTGGTGCCGCGAGCAAGCGCACCTGAAGGCCATGCCGTTCGTGATGGTGACCAGCCGTGGCGACAAGGAAAACGTGGTGCAGGCGATTCAGGCGGGGGTTTCCGGCTACGTCAGCAAGCCGTTCACCAACGAGCAGTTGCTGAACAAGGTCAAGCAGGCCCTGCACAAGATCGGTCGCCTCGATGCGCTGATTGCCAGCGCGCCGACCAAGATGAACTCAGCCTTTGGCAACGACTCCCTGAGCGCCCTGACCGGCGGCAAACCCGAAGCGGTCAAGCCGGCCCCGGTGGCGGCGCCCAGCAAAGGTCTGCTCAATACACCGCCAGCCAAGGCCCCCGCAGCAGCGGCGCCGACGGGCAGTCGCGGTCAGGGCCAGTTGCGCCTCGCAAGCGGCACCCAGCAATGCGTGATCAAGGCCCTGAGCATCAAGGAAGCGTTGCTGGTGGTAAAGCGTGGCGAGGTCCTGCCACAAGTACTGGAAAGCGCCGTGCTCGACCTTGAACAGGGCGACAACGCCGAAGTCGCACGGCTCAACGGCTACCTGCACGCCATCGTCGCCTACGAGCCCAAGCCCGACAGCGACTGGTTGCAACTGACTTTCCGCTTTATCGACCAGGATGCGCAGAAGCTGGACTACATATCCCGCCTGATCGCCCGTGGCACGGCGCAGAAGCATTTCGTGCCGGGTGCGTGAAGCACCGCGACGCCTATCCCCTGTAGGAGCGAGCTTGCTCGCGAAAAACGCCAACGATAACGCGTGCTTCCTGAATAAACGCGGCGCCTGTGAGTTTTTCGCGAGCAAGCTCGCTCCTACAGAGGGCGACTGGTCTACAGTCAGTCCAGCAACAGCACCTTGGCCAACACGATCTTCGGCCCTTTCATCTTCTTGATGATGATCCGCAAGCCTTCAACTTCCAGCACTTCTTCTTCTTCCGGCACGCGCTTGAGCGTGTCGTAGATCAGGCCGGCCAGGGTTTCGGCTTCGATGTGGTCCAGGTCGACGCCCAACAGGCGTTCCACCTTGAACAACGGCGTGTCGCCACGCACCAGCAGTTTGCCGGGCTGGTAGGCGAGGATGCCGCGCTCGGCCTTGCGATGTTCGTCCTGGATATCGCCCACCAACACTTCCAGCACGTCTTCCATGGTCAAGTAGCCGATGATCTTGCCGTCAGCTTCCTCTACCAGGGCGAAGTGCGCGCCGCCTTTGCGGAACTGCTCCAGCAGTTGCGACAACGGCATATGCCGCGATACGCGTTCCAGCGGGCGGGTCAATTCGGCCAGGTTGAACGATTCGGGGATATGGTCCAGGGCAGCCAGTTCCAGGAGCAAATCCTTGATGTGCAGCAAGCCGACAAACTCGTTGCGCACCGCGTCATACACTGGGTAGCGGCTGAATTTATGGCGGCGGAACAGCGCGAGAATTTCCTTGAGCGGGGCGTTGAAGTCCAGGGTCACCAGGTCTTCCCGGGAGTTGGCCCAGTCCACTACTTCCAGCTCGCCCATTTCCACGGCGGAGGCCAGTACGCGCATGCCTTGGTCGCTGGGGTCCTGGCCACGGCTGGAGTGCAGGATCAGCTTGAGTTCTTCGCGGCTGTAATGGTGCTCATGGTGGGGGCCAGGCTCGCCTTGGCCCGCGATACGCAGGATGGCGTTGGCACTGGCGTTGAGCAGGTAGATGGCCGGGTACATCGCCCAGTAGAACAGGTACAGCGGCACGGCCGTCCACAGCGACAGCAACTCGGGTTTGCGAATCGCCCAGGATTTGGGGGCCAGTTCGCCGACCACGATGTGCAGGTAGGAAATCACGAAGAAGGCGGCAAAGAACGACACGCCCTTGATCACTTCCGGCGACTGCACGCCGACCGCGCCCAGCATCGGCTCGAGGATGTGCGCAAAGGCCGGCTCACCGACCCAGCCCAGGCCCAGGGACGCCAGGGTGATACCCAGCTGGCAAGCCGACAGGTAGGCGTCGAGCTGGCTGTGCACGGTACGCAGGATCTGCCCGCGCCAGCCGTTCTTATGGGCGATGGCCTCGACGCGGGTGGCGCGCAGTTTGACCATGGCAAATTCCGCCGCAACGAAGAAACCGTTGAGCAGTACCAGGATCAGTGCAAAAAGAATCATGCCGAAATCGGCGAAGAGTGTAGCGAGGGTAATGCCAGGGGAAGGGTCCATGATGGGGTTTTGCAGGTTCCGTGTGTTCAATAAGGGGTGACAGGTAGGCCTGAAAGGCAGGCGCAAGTCGGCCAATGTAGCGGCTGACGGGGCGCTTGCCTAGTGCCCGCTGCCGGGCGGGGCTGCAAAGTCGTGTCGCAGAACCCGTGTGGGAGCTGGCTTGCCTGCGATGGCGGTCTGCCTGCTACCGATAATTTGGCTGACCCGCCGTCATCGCAGGCAAGCCAGCTCCCACAGTGGGCCGTGCTCACTTCCGCTTAATCATCGGCCTCGACCGCTCGCGAACGGTTTACCTGCGCCGGCGGAAAATGACAGGTAAAGGTACTGCCATGCCCCAGCACGCTGCTTATTTCCAGGCGGGCCCGATGGCGCAGCAGCACATGCTTGACGATGGCCAGGCCCAGCCCGGTGCCGCCGGTGTTGGAGTTGCGGCTGGAGTCGACACGGTAGAAGCGCTCGGTCAGGCGCGGCAGGTGCTTGGCGTCGATACCGATACCCGAGTCCTGCACACTCAGGTGCGCGCCGTGCTCGTCGGCCCACCAGCGAATGCGGATATTGCCCTTGTCCTGGGTGTACTTCACCGCGTTGAACACCAGGTTGGAGAATGCACTGCGCAATTCGCCTTCACTGCCCTTGAGCAATACGGTTGGGTCGGCCTCCAGCGTGATCTGCTGCCCGCGTTCGCCCGAGAGGGCCTGGGCATCGTTCTTGATCGTCTGCAACAGGCTCTGCACCGCCACGGGGTGGTTGTCCGAGGGGTAGTCCGTGGCTTCAAGCTTGGCTAGCAACAGCAGGTCGTTAAGCAGGGTTTGCATGCGCGAGCCTTGCACCTGCATCTGCTGCAGGGCGCGGCTCCAGCGTGGGTTGATCTCATCGACATTGTCCAGCAACGTCTCCAGGTAGCCGCAGATCACCGTCAACGGCGTGCGCAGCTCATGGGAAACGTTGGCGACGAAGTCTTTGCGCATCTGCTCCAACTGGTGGATACGGGTCACATCACGTACCAGCATCAAGTGCTCGTTGTTGCCGTAGCGAGTCAGGTACAGCTGGATGCGCACGCGGTCGTTGGTGGGCGAGGGGATTTCCAGGGCTTCTTCGTAGTTGTCCTGCTCGAAGTATTCCTTGAAGCGCGGGTGACGCACCAGGTTGGTCACCGGCTGGCCGCTGTCCTGGGGCGTCTTGAGGCCCAGCAGAGTCTCGGCGGCACGGTTCCACCATTCCAGGTTGCCGTCGCTGTCGAGCATGATCACCGCGTCCTTGAGCGCGGCGGTGGACTCCTGCACCCGGTCGATCACCGCTTGCAGGCGCCCGCGTACCCGTTGGTCGCGGCGCTGCAGGTGGTAGATGCTGTCGAACACCTCGCCCCACAGGCCATAGCCATCGGGGGGGGCCTCATCGGGTTTGTGCTGGCGCAGCCATTCATGCAGGCGCAGCAATTGTTTGAGGGTCCAGCCCAGGTACAACGCGATGCCGGCGGCCAGGCTCCAGCCGTAATAGCCACTGATCAGCCCGACCAGCAGGCAGGCAGTGATCAACAGAAGCATGTGGCGGATCAGGGTGCCATGCCAGTTCTGGTTCACTTAAACATGCGTCCTTGTCAGCTGTTAAGGGAGGAAAGGGACTGGCTCAGCCTTTGGTAGAAAACCGATAGCCGGTACCGCGCACGGTTTGTACCAGATTCTCGTACGCATCGCCCAAGGCTTTGCGCAGGCGGCGGATATGCACGTCCACAGTGCGCTCTTCCACATAGACGTTGCCGCCCCATACCTGGTCGAGCAGTTGGCCACGGGTGTAGGCGCGCTCCTGGTGAGTCATGAAGAATTGCAGCAGGCGGTATTCGGTCGGCCCCATCTCCGCGGGCTTGCCGTCGATGGTCACGCGGTGGCTGATCGGGTCCAGGATCAAGCCGTCGACTTCGATAGGCGCTTCGCCATCGGTCGGGCCGGCGCGGCGCAGCACGGCTTTGAGGCGCGCCACCAGTTCCCGTGGGGAAAACGGCTTGGTGATGTAGTCATCGGCGCCCACTTCCAGGCCCTGGATCTTGTTGTCCTCTTCGCCCTTGGCGGTGAGCATGATGATCGGGATATCCCCGGTCAGCTCGTCACGCTTGAGACGGCGGGCCAATTCGATGCCCGAGGTGCCGGGCAGCATCCAGTCGAGCAGGATCAGGTCCGGCTTGCGGTCGACGATAATGGCGTGGGCCTGCTGGGAGTTCTCCGCCTCCAGGCAGTCATAGCCGGCCATTTCCAACGCGACGGCGATCATTTCGCGAATGGGCGCTTCGTCGTCAACGATCAGAATGCTCCTGCCAACCATGCTCAATCCTCTTGTCATTTAACTGTCTTGCGCCGCATTAGATAACGGAATTATTGCAGTCGTGTGACAGTAATTTAGTCGCTTGGGCAATTAACGGCACTCTGGACTACCCTTTGGGTCCGAATCCTGACAACCACAAAAGGAAGGTTCCGATGACTTACAGCACTGTTTCCTGGAAAACCCTGCTGGTATCTGCGGTGTTGACGCTGCCAGGGTTGGCGTTTGCGGCAGAGCCGGCGATGACTAAAGATGGGATGTTGGTGGACCACAAGGGCATGACGCTCTACACCTTCGACAAGGACGCTGATGGCAAATCAGTGTGCAAGGACCAGTGCGCGACCAACTGGCCACCGCTGAAGGCAGAGTCCACCGACACCAAGACCGGCGATTGGACGGTGATCACCCGCGACGACCAGACCAGCCAGTGGGCCTACAAAGGCAAGCCTGTCTACACCTACAAGGACGACAAGAAAGCCGGTGACAAGACCGGTGATGGCAAAGGTAGCGTCTGGCACATCATCAAGCCTTAAGTCTGCGGCGCTGCTGAGTCCATCGAGGGCAAGCCCCTCCCACATTTTTTTGATGTGCGAATACAATCAAAATGTGGGAGCTGGCTTGCCTGCGATGGCGCCCCAACAATCACCACAGAATCCTCAGCGAACCGCGTAATCCACCACGATCCCGACAAAAATCGCCAACCCCGCCCAGTGATTATGCAAGAACGCCTTGAAGCACTTCATGCGTTCCCTGTCCCGTGTGTACCAGAACTCCCAGACAAAACAGCCCGCTGCCGCCAGCAACCCGAGGTGGAACCACCCGCCCAGCTCGAACCGTGCGCCGGCCAGCAACAGGCACGCCAGCGCCAGGCCTTGCAGGGTGAGGATGATCACGCGGTCAGCGTCACCGAACAGAATGGCGGTGGATTTCACCCCGATCTTCAAATCGTCATCGCGGTCGGTCATGGCGTAATAGGTGTCGTAGCCCACCGTCCACAACAGGTTGGCGATGTACAGCAGCCACGCGGTGGCAGGCAAATGGCCGGTCTCGGCGGTAAACGCCATCGGCATGCCCCAGGAAAACGCTGCGCCCAGCACCACTTGGGGGTAATAGGTGTAGCGCTTCATGAACGGGTAGCTTGCCGCCAGTGCGAGGCCGCCCAGGGACAGCAGGATGGTGCTGGCATTGGTCAGCAGCACCAGCAGGAAACTGATGCCCATCAGCACGGCAAAAAACACCAGCGCTTCCTTCGAACTGATCTTGCCGCTAACCAGCGGGCGTTGCTCGGTGCGTTTCACATGGCCATCGACCTTGCGGTCGGCCCAGTCATTGATCACGCAGCCGCCGGCCCGGGTCAGTACCACGCCCAGCACGAAAATCACGATATTGATCAGTGACGGCGAACCCTTGCCGGCGATCCACAGGGCCCACAGCGTCGGCCACAGCAGCAGGTAGATGCCGATGGGCTTGTCCATGCGCGTCAACTGAATGAAATCCCAGGCCCTGGGGTTCAGGCGGTTCAAGGACTTGAGCAGACGTTGGTACATCAGCAGTTCTCCGGATGATCTTGCAGCGCGTGCCAGAAACTGGGCAGGAAGACTTCCGCCACCAGCACGCTCAGCGCCCCGCGGTCGAAGCGCGAGCGGCGCGCCCACAGATTATCGGCCTGGTCCGCTGTCGGCAGCCAGGCACGAGGGTAGTGACACACTTCAATGGCCTGGCGGGTAAAGGCGCGGTCGCAGAACAGCAACTCGCCCAGCGAGCGGCTGCCCAGTTCGTCCATGTGCAGCCCGTCGCCCTGCAAGGCACTGCGGGCCGCCACGCTGCGGGCGAACACCCAAGGCTGGCCGTGCCCGCGCAAATACACCTCGCGTACCCAACCGATACTGGCCGGCGGTAGGTCCAGGGCGGCGCATTCGTCGTCGCGCAACGGTTGCCAGCCTTCGAACAGCGGCGTCACGCTGAAACCCTCGTTGGACAGCCACGTCAGCCGTCGCGTCAGCGAGCCTTCGTCAAACAGCCAGTTGAGGGTCAAGGGCGTGGGCAAGGGGCTCAGAAGGCTCTGGGTCAGCCATTGGCAAGCATCGGGAAGGGCGATTGAGTGCGGCACGGTGAGTCAGTATTGGCAGCAAAAGAGGCGGCGAGCTTACCATGGCACCCTGGGCTTTTGCCGTGCCAAACCCGTCGTTTGCGTCGAACGTGCTTGCATCTGCCGGCCCCGATCAGTACAAAACGCCCTGAGCCGCGCGGCAACGCTGGATCCATCGACCGCCGGCCAACACGCCTGAACCTGAGGAAGCATGTAATGAAGAAGTGGCAATGTATCGTCTGTGGCCTTATCTATAACGAAGCGGACGGCTGGCCGGATGACGGTATTGCACCAGGCACTCTGTGGCAGGACGTCCCGGAAGACTGGCTGTGCCCGGACTGCGGCGTGGGTAAGTCGGACTTCGAAATGATCGAAATCGCGTAATCCCGAATTTAAGAAACGTACTACAAGGAGAAAGGAATGAACGCACCTGTCGTGATCATCGGCACAGGATTGGCCGGTTACAACGTCGCCCGGGAGTTTCGCAAGCTCGACAGCGAGACCCCGTTGCTGCTGATCACTGCCGATGACGGACGCTCCTACTCCAAGCCCATGCTCTCCACCGGCTTTGGCAAGAACAAGGAAGCCGATGGCCTGAGCATGGCCGAACCTGGCGCCATGGCCGAGCAACTCAAGGCCCAGGTGCGCACCCATACGCGCATCAGCGGCATCGACCCAGGCCACAAGCGCCTGTGGATCGGCGAGGAAGCGGTGAGCTACCGCGACCTGGTCCTGGCCTGGGGCGCAGAAACCGTGCGCGTACCGGTCGAAGGCGATGCGGCTGAGCTGATTTTCCCGATCAACGACCTGGAAGACTACGCGCGCTTTCGTGCCGCTGCTGCCGGCAAACGGCGCGTGCTGCTGCTTGGCGCTGGCCTGATCGGCTGTGAGTTTGCCAATGATCTGATCCTGGGCGGCTATGAAATCGACCTGGTCGCGCCGTGTGAGCAAGTCATGCCGACCCTGCTGCACCCGGCGGCAGCCGCAGCGGTGCAAGCCGGGCTGGAAGGCATCGGCGCGCGTTTCCACCTGGGCCCGGTGCTCAATCGCCTGCAACGCACGGCTGATGGCCTTGAAGCGCACCTGTCGGACGGTGAAGTGATCCACTGTGACCTGGTGGTGTCTGCCATTGGCCTGCGCCCGCGTGTAGACCTGGCCGCAGCGGCCGGCCTGCAAATCAACCGCGGGATCATGGTGGACCGCCACCTCAAGACCTCCCACGCCAATATCTATGCCCTGGGCGACTGCGCCGAGGTGGATGGCCTGAACCTGTTGTACGTGATGCCGCTGATGAGCTGCGCCCGTGCCCTGGCGCAAACCCTGGCCGGCAATGCCACGGCGGTGAGCTATGGGCCAATGCCCATCACCGTGAAAACCCCGGTGTGCCCGCTGGTGGTCTCACCTGCACCACGAGGCACTGAAGGCGTCTGGAGTGTCGAAGGGCAGGGTGCCGACATCAAGGCCCTGTGCCGCGATGCCAGCGGCCGCCTGCTGGGTTACGCACTGACCGGCAGCGCTGTCATGGATAAACTGGCGCTGAACAAAGAACTTCCGCCGTTACTGGCGTAAATACCACCCGTTCTGTCGCAAACATCACGTTCATACCCCTAGAAAGGCCGCCGCGAGACTGGCGCGGCGCCCGAGGGCATGCCATCCTCACTCCCGTCTGCCGCAGAGTAGAGCCTGCGGCGCCTTGGCGCTGCTCCACCAGAGAGCAGCACGGACATAACAACAAAAAACCGTCAAAGAGGCTTCACATATGCGTAAACCAGATCTCGCAGCCGCCATCGCTGAAAAAGCCGATCTCACCAAAGAACAGGCCAACCGCGTCCTCAATGCCGTCCTCGAAGAAATCACCGGAGCCCTGCACCGCAAGGACAGCGTCACCCTGGTCGGCTTCGGCACTTTCCTGCAACGCCACCGCGGCGCCCGCACTGGCAAAAACCCGCAAACCGGTGAGCCAGTGAAAATCAAGGCGAGCAACACCGTAGCGTTCAAGCCGGGCAAGTCGCTCAAAGACAGCGTCAACCCGTAAGTTAAGCGGTACCGTCTCGAAGGGAGGCGGGGCGGTAAAGAAGATGGGCACGCCGACTGGGTCGGGTGCCCATTTTTTGTTGGGTGCTGATGCGTATGCCAGATTAAGCCAGCTCGCCTAATCGCATTTTCAGAGCGTCGATTTGTTCCTCCACTGCGTTGATAACATCGGCACTGTCGCCCCACATATCAAGAAACCCCCATTCGTCATTGGGCGGATCAATCAGTTGGGTCAATATTGAAATAGCCTGCTCGATCAGGGGTTTGAGTTGTGCCAGATATTCAGCTGGCCATATATAGGGGTTGCCTAGGGTTTGTAATAGATAACAGGCAGCCCTAAAGGCGTCATAACGTTCTTCAGCGGGATCAAACTGGCTGATTTCGTTGATCAAGACCGCAAAATTTTGTTGCTTCCAGAACTCCTGAAACCAGTCCGCGGCTTCATCGTTTTCCCAAGGGTTGTAATTCCAGGCGCCCATTTTTGACTCCTTAGCCACATTTTCCGAAACGTGATGGTTTGGATTTTTCTGTTGCGACCCAGTTGGGGTTTTTGAATAGCTCACGTGTACCGGCAGGCGCTCGAAGGTTGGAGGTTTTTCCGCCGTCTACGCTCCTGCCGCCATTTCGCACAATTTCACTGGCTTCGACCTTGTAGATTTCCTGGGCGGTGGCCCCGTTCATACTGTGTAACTGTACCGAGCTGATTTTGTCAGCCGGCAGTTTTCCAGAAGCGACATGCTGACTCAGTCTTGAGCCGAAGGTTTGATCAGTAGTGGAACCTACGTAGAGTTTGCCATTTTTGTCAGTAAATCGATAAACACCGACTGATTTTGCATCCGAGCCAAGCGCCTCCAGGAGCGCTGGGTTCAGTCCAAGAGGATCGATCCAAGTCAGTGGGTTCGAGGCATAAGCGTAAAGATTCAAACCACCTGCCAGACCTATAGGGTCAGGTGTCGTAAAACGGCCAACGTCGGGGTCGTAATACCGCAAGGTATTGAAATGCAACCCGGTTTCTCGATCAAGATACTGACCCTGGAATCGCAGGTTTTGCTCCTCGATGAAGTACGCTTCTCGCACTTCTTCAAGGGGCGCGCCCCATGCTTCGTAGCGCGCTTGCCAAACTATGAGCCCATCAGTCTCAGTGAGGTACTCTGGCAGTCCGTTCAGGTCATTGTGGTAATACCGTACGCACTGGTGTTTCCCCGTACCGTCCACTCGAGCTAGCGGGTCATAGCTGTAATTGTCATATAGATAGAGGCTGGTCTGGCTATGCCGATGTTCCTGTAAAAGACGCAAGCCATCCCAGTCGAAGCGTGTTTCTCCCAGGCAGAGCCCATTGGCATCGTGTTCCGTTTTGCCAACACGCCGCCCCAGAGGGTCGTACACCATCCTCACAATCGTGTTCAGCGCGCCTTTCTGGCTATGCACTTTGATCAGGCGATGCTCGGCATTGTAAGTAAACCGTTGCAACCCGCGCGACGTGCTGCTTTTCTCGATCATCCGTCCAAGGGTGTCGTACTTGTAACGTTTGTCTTGATAGGTGAGCAGGCGGTTATGCCTTACCAGGCCGCCTTGGGTCGGGCCGTCGAGCAAATTGGCGGCAGCATCATAGGCGTAGGTTTCGCTGCGTCCTGCTTGGTGGTTGACGAGGATACGTCCCGTACTGTCGTAGCCCAGAAGCTCTTGACGGTCAGTACGACGACGCCCGATCAGGTTATCGCTTGGGTCGTAGCAGTATTCAGTCTCAACCAACGGTGGCAATTGCCACGGTTGGTCAATAATACGACGCTGTCGCGAGCGAACCCGTCCACTTCGATCATAGGCGGTACTCGTTTTGAGTTGGCCCTGAGTGCGTTGCACTTCGCGGTGCAAACGATCCCGCTCGAAGTCGCTAATGACCTTACCATCGAGATTCAACTGATGCAGGTGGCCACTGCCGTAGTACAAGCGATTGAGCCACCGACCATCGGGCAAGCCGGTTTGAATCAGGTTTCCCAGTTCGTCGTAACGATGCTGCACAGAACCGGCCGAGCTTTGTTCCTCTAGGAGCTGCCCCATGGCGTCATAGCTGAAACCGAGTGATTGCTCACTCCCATCAGGCGCTGTGAAAGTGACACCGATCAGTTGGTCGCTCAGGTCGTGGACGTAGCTGGTAGTACCGTCCGCAGTTATTTTGCTGACCAGGCGTCCAACCGGATCTCGCTGAAACTGGTGCGACAATGGGGCTACGGGTTCGCCTTCCGTCCCCGGCAGGTAATCCACGGCGACGACATCAGCCAGCGGATCATAGGTGTAGCGGCGCCGGCTCTGGTCAAGATCCTGCTGCTGTACCATGCGGTCCGCTGCGTCCCATTCAAAGTGATAGCTCTCTCCGTTCTCATTGGTCAGTTTGCGCAGTCGCCCATAGTCGTCATGGTCGAACATCACGCTGCGGTTATGCGCATCCCACCGTTGGTTGACCAAGCCGCGACTATTATAGGCATAGCGTGTGACGGCGCCGCCGGGATCGATGTGAGCAAGCAGATAACCAGTGGCGCTGCGCTGGAACTGTTCCACGCGACCATCCGGAAGCTGGCATTCCAGCAATAGCCCTCGAGGTCCGTACCGGTAGCGCACCGACTCGCCTTCCGCATTGGTCTGCACCACCAGATTGCCGAACGCATCGTATTGATAACGGGTGGGGTAACCCGAGCAATCTACCGCCTCGACCAACTGGTTCCATTCGTCCCAATGCAGTGTCTTGGTTTTTTCAGTGGCGTCGATGATTTGCACCGGCTGCCCGAACCCGTCATACACATAGCGCGTACGGTTTCCCAGTGGGTCGATTTCCTCGACGCAATTGCCACGCTGGTCGTACCGATAATGCCAACTGTTGCCTGCCGGATCGGTTTCCACTTGGGGCAATGCCCAGTGCGCCAGCCATTGCGTGCTACTGGTTCTGGACAGCGGATCGATGACGGCGCTCAGGTTGCCGGACGCGTCATAGTTGAAACGCCACTGGCCTTTTTGCGGATCAATCGCACCGAGCAACTGGCGATCATCGTTCCACTCAAACTGCCACGCATGACCCAGGTTATCGACGTAGCGAGTGATCTGGAACTGCGGGTTCCAATGCCGGGTGCTGACCCGCATCAGGCCGTCGGTCACGCGGGTAATGCCGGCGTCCAGGTCGTAATGGAAGCTGTATTCATCACGCGCATCTGTCCAGTGGCGGCTGACGCGCCATTCCGGGCCGCCTGGCCCAGGTACTTCAGCCCACTGGTAGAAGCAGCGCAGGCCACTCGGCAATTGGTGTTCGACCATTCGCCGGTCATTGTCGTAGGCAAAGCGTCGAAGGGTTGTACCTTGCTCGTCCAGCACTTCAGCCAGATCGCCCACGCTGTCGTAGCGATAACTGACGAGCACATCGCTGCGCGCATCGAAATGGTCCTGGCGCAGGTAGCGCCGCTCGATGTAGCTCACACGCCTAGGGTGTTCAGCCGAGTAGTTCAGTTCTACATGCATCAAATCGTGGGTGTCGCGCAGGCGATACAGTCGGCCCTGACTGTCGTAGTCGAGGAAAATCCGCCCCTCATTGCGATCACCCAGCAGATGCAAGCGCATCCGCGAGTTATTCAGCGGGTCGGGCTCGAACAGGCGATACAGGCCGTCGATGCTCTCGATCAATACCGCGCCGTCGCCACTGCGCCTGACTGCAAGGCCTTGGCCCGGATCGAACGCTCCGCCGGACAACGGGATGTAACCGATCTCCAGGCGGCGTCCTTGCTCGTCGATGTAGACCAGGTTTTCGTCCGCTTCTATCTCGATCGACACCTCATACGCGACGCTCCAGCCAGCGCCAAATAGGCCGTCCCGGCGTGTGTCGAGGCTGCTGTAAAAGCGCTGCCAATCTATCGGGAGCAATCCCTGCAATGTGAAGTCCAGTTCCTCATCCCCGCCCAGGATCTTGGCGCCCGTCGCGCTGTGCACTGGATTGGGCGAGCCATTCATGGCGCTCTTGAGCGCGGAGGTGACCTTGCTGGTTGCGTAAGAGACGGCGCCCCCCACCAGCAAACCACCGACCAGACACGGCAGCTTGGTCCAGAAACACTTCACATTGCCCCGTAACGCCATCACCACGGCAATGGCAAGCCCCACCCCCGGCGTTTTCCCGCTACGAATCTCCTGTACCACAATGGTCTCGCCACCAATGCGCACGTCCGGCGAAATCAAGCCCTTGGCCGTGCCAATCTTGGCGTCACAGGTACTGCGATCCCCGCTGCGTGCCGCAGGCTGCCCATTGATGAACACTGAGCTGGAACCCTCGGCAATGAATTGCAGGGGCATGGGCGGGTGCTTGTTGCACGCCACGGTATCCAGCGGGCAAGGCTCGGTGCCGGGGGTAGGCGAGGCGACGGTCGGGCGCCACATCTGCGAGAAAAACTCCCCGGCCATATCCAGGAAGCTTGGTGCCGGCGGCTCGCTGGGCGCGACCGGTACAGCGGTCATCTTACCGGCTGCGCGGGCGGCCTTTTTGCCATTGATAAACACATTGTGCGAGCCGCTGGTGATGAACGCATCGATTACTGGCGGGAACACCCAGTTGGCGGCGGACTCGCACCAACTGGATATTTTCAAGTCAGCCCCCGTGAGCCCAGCGGTGATGCCGACGACCGCGCCCACCACCAACACCAGGGCCACACCGCCGGTGGCGATGGTCGCACCGGTCGCGAGGAACACTGCCCCGGCAACGGCCAGGCAGCCCACGGTAGTGATCGCCGCATAGGCGGCCACTTCCAGCACACCGCCGAGAATGTCGGCCATCACCGAGGTGTGCAGCAGTGCGTCGCCTTCGCGGGCGGCCCAAAGGTCCTCACTCATTGCTCAGGCTCGACTCAAGGCGTGGCAAGGAAGTTGAGTGTGCTTTTCAGCGTTGCCCAGTGCGCCGCCTCGGCCGGGCCCAGGGGCTGGGCCTTGACGTAACTGAGGGCGATCAAGCGACGTGTGCCCGGTATCTGCATGGCCAACTGATATTGGTAAATGTTGTCGCTGCCTTTGCTGAAGTGGTTCTGCACTTCAAACGCGTCGATGTCCTGCGCTGGACCGACCTTGACCGCTTGCGCCGGGGAATAGCGAAGGTCCTGGACCTGCTGTTCGAGTTTTTTCAACTGGCCTTCGAAATTGCTTTGCAGGCTCTCGCCATCGGCCAAGGGGCTGCGGCTCACCACCAGGGTAGTGCTCAGCTTGGCGAACTTGAGGATATTGATCGAGGTGTCCTGTACCTCGGCATCGGGCAGGGTGAATTGGGCTTCGTTGATCAGGTAGTTCATGGTGGCGAAATCTCGTTATTGACCAGCACCGGGCTTACCGGGGAATTTTGACTCGACGGCGGACTTGATCGTGCTTTGCACGCCTTGGGCACCGGGCGATGTGCCCTTGTCACTGCCCAGGTTGATGTCCAATTTGCCCTTTGTCTGGATCTTGCTGCTGCCGCTGGAAAACAGGTTGAACGAGCCGCAGGTCAGGTTGATGTCCCCGCCTGCCTTGAGCTCGATCACGCTGTCGCCGCACACCAGGCGAAGACTCTCGCCGGCCTCGATGGTGTAGTGCGTGGCGGCGCTGTCGGACTTGGCACCGCCCACGATCACCGTGTCGTTGTTGCGCACAACCCGCAGGCGATTGCTGCCGATGGTCACCGTCTCGTTATGCCCGATGCTCTTATTCCGGTCATGCCCCACCGAGTGGCTTTCATCCACCTCCACCACGATGTCCTGATTACGCTCGGCATGGATATACAACTGCTCCAACCCCTTCTTGTCCTCCATGCGGATTTCATTGAAGTTGGCCGGCGTTCCGCCCTTGCTGGAGCGGCTTTTCATGCCGCTTTGGGTGGCGTTCTCCGGCAAGTCGTAGGGCACCGTCTGCTCAGCGTTGTACACCCGCCCGGTGATGATCGGTCGGTCGGGGTCGCCTTCGAGGAAGCTGACGATCACCTCTTGGCCGATGCGTGGAATCTGCATCGAGCCCCAGTTCTTGCCGGCCCAGGATTGCGACACACGAATCCAGCACGAGCTGTTTTCGTTGGATTGGTCGTGGCGGTCCCAGTAGAAATGCACCTTCACGCGGCCGTACTGGTCGGTCCAGATTTCCTCGCCCTTGGGGCCTACCACCAGCGCGGTCTGCGGGCCTTTGACGATGGGACGGTGGGTGTTGGCCAGCGGGCGGAAACTCTGCTGGGCGTCGATGCAGGTCAGGCTGCTTTCAAACTGCGCCGAGCCTGAACCGCCACCGCTTTCCAGGCTTTCTTGCACGATGTAATAGCGGCAACCGACGATCAGGTACTCGCGGTTCTGGTCCTGGCGGCTGAAGCCAGTGAGGCTGAACAGATGGCCCGAGCCCAGGCCGCGCGCATTGCCGCTGAACTCGATCTGTTCATGCAGGGTTTGCAGGGCCTCGATGCGGGTGCGCGCATAGTGTTCGCCGTCGGCGCTTTGCACGTAGGTACCGGGGTAGTCGTACAGCGGGTAGTCGCCGGCGGTGTGCGGGCGCGGCATGGCCGAGCGCACGTCGATGCTCGCGCTGGGGCGCTGGAAGTCGTAGTCGTTCAGCTCCAGCGAGCCCGGCTGCACCTCCTGCGCCAGGTGCCAATTGTGCATATGGTCGCGTTCGCGCTGCTGCTCGTCCTTGGGGTAGTAGGGGATCGACGCGTAGCCGGGCACGCTGGTGTGGGCGCCATAGGCGTCGGCCAGCACCAGCACATGGCGGTCCTGTTCATGGCGGAAGAAGTAGTAGATGCCTTCCTGTTCCATCAGCCGGCTGACGAAATCGAAGCTGGTCTCGCGGTACTGCACGCAGTACTCCCACTCGCGATACGGCCGGCTGAGCGCGTCTTCGAAGTCGGAAAAACCCAGGTCACGGAACACCTGCTTGATGATCTGCGGGATGCTCAGGTTCTGGAAGATACGGCAGTCGGAGGTCCGGCTGAGCAACCACAGCCAAGGGCGCAGGGTGACTTGGTAACTGGCGAACTGGCCTTTGTCGATGTTCTGGCTGCACCGCGCAACGATCCCGTGGAAATGCCGCTCGCCGCCGTCCGCCAGTTGCAGGCCGACGCTCATCGGTTTACCCAGCAATTGGTTGAGGTCGATGTTGGCGTCCAGGGACGTCAGTTGCAGCTCATAGTTGAACAGCCGGCCCAGCTCTTCACCGCCGCCCATTTCGTTGAGCAGCAGCACATCCGGCCCCAGGGGGCTGTTGATCTTGGCCAGGCGTGAGGCTTGGTTGAATAGCATCGGTAGTCCCGTAAATACCGTCATCACTGACGGAACCGGATCAACTGTGGGAGCTGGCTTGCCTGCGATAGCGGTGGATCAGTCAACATCAATGCTGAATGTCAGACCGCTATCGCAGGCAAGCCAGCTCCCACACTGACCGTATTCCAACAATAGTTATTCGGTGTCGCTGAAGTCGTAGTGCAATTCATTATCCCGACTGCTGATCCGCACCCCCGCCAGTGCCTTGCCTTCCAACATGCGCGTGAGGAATTCGCGGCTCATGTCCGGCAGCAGGCTGTTGGTGAGGATGGTATCGATCATGCGCCCGCCACTTTCGGTTTCGGTGCAGCGCGAGACGATCAGGTCGACCACTGCGTCGTCATACTCGAACGCGACTTTATGGGTGTTCTCCACACGCTTCTTGATGCGGTTCAGTTGCAGGCGTGTGATCGCCTTGAGCATCTCGTCGCTCAGCGGGTAGTACGGGATGGTCACCAGGCGACCGAGCAAGGCCGGTGGGAAAATCTCCAGCAACGGCTGGCGCAGGGCCTTGGCGATTTCCTCGGGCTCGGGGGTGTTCGCCGGGTCCTTGCAGACGTGGGAAATCAGTTCGGTACCGGCATTGGTGGTCAGCAGGATCAGGGTGTTCTTGAAGTCGATCACCCGGCCTTCGCCGTCTTCCATCACGCCCTTGTCGAACACCTGGAAGAAAATCTCGTGCACGTCCGGGTGAGCTTTCTCCACCTCATCGAGCAGCACCACGCTGTAGGGTTTGCGCCGTACCGCTTCGGTCAGCACACCGCCTTCGCCGTAGCCGATATAGCCCGGTGGCGCGCCCTTGAGTGTGGACACGGTGTGGGCTTCCTGGAACTCGCTCATGTTGATGGTGATGACGTTCTGCTCGCCGCCGTACATGGCTTCGGCCAGGGCCAGGGCAGTTTCGGTCTTGCCCACACCCGAGGTACCGGCCAGCATGAACACGCCAATCGGCTTGCTCGGGTTGTCGAGACCGGCGCGGGAGGTCTGGATGCGCTTGGCGATCATTTGCAGGGCATGGTCCTGGCCGATGATGCGTTTCTTCAGGTGCTGGTCGAGGTTGAGCACGGTTTCCAGTTCGTTGCGGGCCATGCGGCCCACCGGGATGCCGGTCCAGTCGGCGACCACCGAGGCCACGGCCTGGTAATCCACGGTCGGCAGGATCAACGGGGTCTCGCCTTGCAGGGCGGTGAGGCGCTGTTGCAGATCGACCAGTTTTGCACGCAGTTCATCGTTGCCGCTGTCCACAACCCCGGCCTTCTCGCGCAGGGTTGCGCGGGTGGCGAGCAGCTCATCCACCAGGGTTTTCTCTTCGGCCCAACGGCTTTCCAGCGTGGTCAGACGCTCACGTTCGGCGGTCAGCAGCGCTTCGCTATGGGTTTGACGCGCTCCAATGGCAATGCCGATCGCATGCTCACGGGCGATGATTTGCAGCTCGGTTTCCAGGGCTTCGATACGGCGACGGCTGTCGTCCACTTCCGCGGGGACCGCGTGCAGGCTGATGGCGACGCGGGCGCAGGCGGTGTCCAGCAGGCTCACGGACTTGTCCGGCAACTGGCGCGCCGGAATGTAGCGGTGGGAGAGCTTCACCGAGGCTTCCAGAGCTTCGTCGAGGATCTGCACCTGGTGGTGTTTTTCCATTGTGGAAGCCACGCCGCGCATCATCAGCAGGGCCTTGTCTTCCGACGGCTCGGCAACCTGTACCACCTGGAAACGGCGGGTCAGGGCCGGGTCTTTCTCTATGTGCTTTTTGTACTCGGCCCACGTGGTGGCAGCCACGGTACGCAAGGTGCCACGGGCCAGGGCAGGCTTGAGCAGGTTGGCCGCGTCACCGGTGCCGGCGGCGCCACCGGCACCTACCAGGGTATGGGCTTCGTCGATAAACAGGATGATCGGCTTGGGTGAAGCCTGCACGTCTTCGATGACCTGGCGCAGGCGCTGTTCGAACTCGCCTTTCATGCTGGCGCCGGCTTGCAACAGGCCCACGTCGAGGCTGCGCAGTTCCACGTCCTTGAGCGCAGGCGGTACGTCACCGGCGACGATACGCAGGGCGAAACCTTCGACCACGGCGGTCTTGCCCACCCCGGCCTCACCAGTGAGGATCGGGTTGTTCTGGCGCCGACGCATGAGGATATCCACCAGTTGGCGAATCTCCTCGTCACGGCCCACGATTGGGTCGAGCTTGCCGCTGCGGGCCTGTTCGGTCAGGTCCACAGTGAAGCGCTTGAGCGCTTCCTGCTTGCCCATCGCGCTGGGCGCCATGGCACCGCTGGCCTCGCCAGGGACGCCGGCATTGAAGCCATCGCTGGCGCTCAAGGCATTTTCTGGCGAGTCACCGACGTATTCATCAAAGCGCTCGCTCAGGGCCTCGGCCTTGATCTTGTCGAACTCGCCGGACAAACCCAGCAGCGCATGGCGCAGGCTCGGTGTCTTCAAGATGCCCAGCACCAGATAACCGGTGCGAACCTGGCTTTCACCGAACATCAGGCTGCCATACACCCAGCCGCGTTCCACGGCTTCTTCCACGTGGGACGACAGGTCGGTGATCGACGTCGAGCCACGCGGCAGGCGATCCAGGGCTTCGGTGAGGTCACGGGCCAGGCGCGCCGGCTCCACGTTGAACTGGCGGATGATGCGGTGCAGGTCCGAGTCCTGCAGTTGCAGCAACTGGTGAAACCAGTGGGCCAGTTCCACATACGGATTGCCCCGCAACTTGCAGAACACGGTGGCGGCTTCGATGGCTTTGTAGGCCACGCTGTTGAGTTTGCCGAACAGTGCGGCGCGACTGATTTCACCCATGCTCTGGATTCCTTGAGGTGGTGGCGTGGTCGGCGTAATGCCGGGCCAGGATTAGGTCGTTGGCGTCATGCGCAGGTTGGCCGAGCCAGGTGTTGAAGCCCAGGCGGAACTGGCCGTTGAGTTGCAGCGCCGGAACTTCGGGTTGTTGCAAAACCAGGTTCAAGTCCCAGTCCATTTCATGGCCCAGGTACTCGGCCACCCACGCCACCAGCTCGTTGAACGGCTGTTGGCCGGGCAGCATGCCCATGTAGTCATCCAGCGTGAGCGGGCCCAGGCGGATGCGGAATTTGTGCTGGCGGTCCCACACGTGGCTACCCAGGCAGAAGTCCACGCCCAACTGGTTGGCGCTGACCCCCACGCGGCTGCGTTCGGGCAGTTCCAGCCATTGGCCGACGTATTCCTCGATCTCTACCGGCAGGCCGAAGTACTCGCTGAGGATCGCTTTCAAGCCATCCGGGTAGCGGGTTTGCGCCGACAGATGGCCGCTGTAATGCAGCTTTGCGGTATCGGGGATGAGCCCTTGATTGAGCAGGCTCGGCATCCCGCGGCCACTCAGGGCGGCGAGGCGGGCGGACCAGTAGTCATCGTCCGGGCGGTCATGGCTGACCGTTGGCCGCGCCTCGGCCCAGGCCCGATAGAACAGGGTCAACAAGCGATGGTGGAACACATCCAGGAACTGCTTGCTGGTGCTGTCGGCGTTGTTGCGTTGGCGCTCGCGCACGTACTCGGTGATGTGCAGCGGCAGCGGCCCGTTGGGGCCGCCGAGGCCGAAGAAGAACTGCTCCAACCGCGCCGGCTTGCCGTCGCCACCGGGGTCGACCGAGGCGAGGGTGGCGGGTGCGAAGGTGCAATCGGCCTGCTGCCCCAGGCGCAGCGGGTCATCGGCCAGGCGTAGGGAATGGCCCAGGCGTGGCAGCTCGGGCGTTTCGCACTCGATGCGCCGCAATGCCTGGAAGAAGTCATATTCCCAGGGCTCCTGGTGCATCGCGTCCAGGGTTTTCACAGGGTCGGACGCCGTCCGGGCTTGGCTTTCCATCGCATGATCTCGCCGCGTTCGGTGGTACGGATCACCGTCTCGGTAAAGCTGTTGATCGACACGTAGCGTGCCAGGAAGCGCTCCAGCACTGCACCGAGCAGGAACACGCCGGTGCCGCGAAACGCGTTTTCATCGAACTCCAAGGTGATTTCCAGGCCGCGGCCAAACACAATCGGGCCAGGCATCGGCAGGCGTCGAGTCACCGCCTTGCTGCTGACCTCGCGCAGGCCCTCGATCTGCAATTGCAGGGCGGCGTCATTGCTGTCGCCGTACAGGCGCAGCAGTTCGCGCAAGGCGCCCGCGCCCTGGCCCTCTTCGCTCAAGGACAGGTAGTTGAGCGACAACTGGCTGATCAGGCGCCAGGCCTTGGCGTCATGCGCATGGCTGGCACGCGGGCGGCTTGGCCCGGCGACGCACCGCACGGCCAGTACCGGCGCACTGTCGGCCAGGGTGAAGTCGGTCTTGCCGTTGCCCACGCTCATGAACAGCGGCAGGTCCCGGTTGGTGCACAGTGCCGTCACGCCCAACTGGCGCAGGTCATGGCGATACGGCGCCTGGCGGCTGTCCACCAGGCTGACGAAGGTTTCACTGCCCACATAAGTGGAGCGCGGGCCATTGCGGCGCTGATCGCTGGACAGCACACGCGGCTCGCGGCGCACGCTGTAATACGCTTGGTCGCGGCCATAGCGCGACGGATCGCGCACCGCATAGAACGGCAAGAACGGCTGCTCCGGTCCGGTGCCATGGCCAGTAATGCCGCTCAAGGAGTGAATCTCGAAATCCATCGGCCGCGTACGGTCGGCGATCACGTGGTGTTCATTGACCCGGTCGGACAAATGGATGCGGTCCACGCGCTTGGGGAACAGGTTGATGGCGGGCGTGCAGAACGGCAAGAACTGCGCCGCGCCGACACTGCCTTCCAGGCTCGGTTCGTGGCGGTCGAACAGCACGATCAGTTCCAGCTCCTGGCCGTCACACCGTTTGACCGCACGGCTCAACTCGGCGAACTCAACGAACAGGAAGCGATGGGGCAGGGCGAAGTACTCCTGCAACAGGCGATAGCCCTGGAACGCCCGCGCTACCACCGGCATGGCCGCATCGGCATCATCGAACCCCCGCGAGCGCAACGCGCCCTGGGGCAGGCGCTCGACCCAATCGCCACCGGGCTCGCGCGCAAACACCGCGCAGGCGTTGCCCAGTAGTTGTTCGTAAAGGCGAAACGGTTGTTCATCAGCGCCGCTCAGGTACAGCGGCAAGGTATCCAGGTCGAGGCTGTTGAACGGCAGCTCGGCACCGGTGCGCAGGGTCAGGCGCAGGCCGGCCTTGGCTTTCGGTTCGCTGGCGGCCAGGCGCCCGAGCACGGCGGCGGGGTTGCCGAAATATTCGGCGTTGCTGACCTGCAACGGCCACAGTGTCACCGGGTGCGCGGTGCGGTACTCGCAGCAGGTCTGGGTTTCACGGCCCAGGGCGGCACGCAG
Source organism: Pseudomonas sp. NFPP02 (assembly GCF_900119355.1). Taxonomy (NCBI): domain Bacteria; kingdom Pseudomonadati; phylum Pseudomonadota; class Gammaproteobacteria; order Pseudomonadales; family Pseudomonadaceae; genus Pseudomonas; species Pseudomonas sp. NFPP02. The sequence continues at coordinate 486,104 of NZ_FPJI01000001.1, read as the reverse complement.
CACCGTGTCACGGGGTAGCGGGAAACCGCCGGCCAGGGAGCCTTCATCGGGGTCGGTCTGCAGTTGCACTACGGTCATCGACGGCGTCGGTGCCAGGTAGTGCGGGTAGGCGATTTCCAGCAAGTTGTGGGTGAAGGTCGGGTACTCGGCGTCGAGCTTGAGCTGCACGCGGGCCGTGAGATAGGCGAAGCCTTCAAGCAAACGTTCGACGTACGGGTCGGCGCAGTCCATACCGGACAGGGTCAGCCGACTGGCGATCTTCGGGTATTCCTTGGCGAACTCGGCGGCGCTTTCGCGCACGTGGTGCAGTTCCTGGTTGTACAGCTCCAGCAGGCGCGGGTTCATGGGCGTCTCCGCTGGTCGGCATTCAGCACGCGCACATGGCCGGACTCCAGGTCCACGTCGGTCTGCAACAGCAAACGCAACGGCACCGGCTGTGCCCACAGGTCGCCTTCAATCTCGAAACTCAGGGCGTTGTGATTCATCTCGCCATGGCCCATGCGCGCCTTGACTCGCAATGTGTGGCGCAAAATACGCGGCTCGAAAGTGGCGATGGCCTGGTAAATCAGGGCTTCCAGGGCTTTGATATCGACGCCCGAAGCGCTGTTGCCCGCCAGTGCCGGCAGGCCGTAATTGACCACCGAAGTGCCGGCCGGGGTGTGCAGCGTGGCATCGGTATCGAGTAACGAGGTGGTGTTAAGCAACCACGCCAGGTCACGCAGCACCGAGGCCTTCAATTGGGTCAGGGACAGCACGCGTTTGTCGGCGCTTTCCTTGGGGTTGGTCGGGTCGTCGTCGGTCAACCGGTCCAGCAGGGACGGTTGCAGACGGTCGCGGGAAGCGATTTCAGTTACCACCAAAGCAGCTCCACGGACGGGTGCGAGAGGGACACAATGGCCGTGGCACCGGGCCACGGCCACAAGGGCTATCAGCGTTTGGTGTTGGAACGGATGTTCCAGCCAAACTTGATGGCGCCGCCGTCTTTGGTGCCGTCGGCTTTCTGCGGCTGGTAGTCGACCATCACTTGGGCAAAGTTCAGGGTGACGTTTTCGGTCAGGCGATCATCGCTGCCCGAACCGCCGGTGCTCAAGGAGGTGACCAGCACTTCTTCCAGGTTGATCACCATGTACTCGACCTGGCTCTCGCCACCGGCCTTGCGCACGGTCAGCTTGACCTTGTCGATGTGCTTGCCGCTGGCGCAGTGCATCATCAGGTTGGGCGAAGCCTTGTCGACGTACTTGGTCAACGACAGGTCCTGGATATTCACCTTGCCCGCGCCGCCGCCGCCGCCGACGTGCATGTTGCCGGACTGGGACATGCCCCAGCTCCAGTTCAACACATCGATTTCGTCCTTGTGGGCCTTGTCCATGGACTCGCCCTTGATGTCGCCGATCTTGATGAAAATATCAACAGCCATGTTTTCTCCCTGTGTGGCCCATGCCACTTGATTGGGTGATCGTTCCCACGCTCTGCGTGGTAACGCATCCTGTGACGCTACGCGTCACCGGGACGCAGAGCGTCCCGGGCGGCATTCCCACGCGGAGCGTGGGAACGAGCTAGCTCAATCGTTACTTATGCGCTTTTTGCCGAAGGCAGTTTCGATACCAGGCGCAACGACACCGTCAGCCCTTCAAGCTGATAGTGCGGGCGCAGGTAGAACTTGGAGTTGTAATACCCCGGGTTGCCTTCGACTTCTTCCACGATCACTTCGGCCGCCGCCAACGGGTGCTGGGCCTTGGTGGTTTCGGTGGAGTGCGCCGGGTCGCCGTCGACGTAGTTGAGGATCCAGTCCTGCAACCAGCGCTGCATTTCGTCCTTCTCTTTGAAGGAGCCGACCTTGTCGCGCACGATGCACTTCAAGTAGTGGGCGAAACGGCAGGTGGCGAACAGGTACGGCAGGCGTGCGGCCAGGTTGGCGTTGGCGGTGGCGTCCGGGTCGTCGTATTCGGCAGGTTTCTGCAGCGACTGGGCGCCGATGAACGCGGCGAAGTCGGTATTTTTCTTGTGCAGCAGCGGCATGAAACCGTTCTTCGCCAGTTCCGCTTCACGGCGGTCACTGATGGCGATTTCGGTCGGGCACTTCATGTCCACGCCACCGTCATCGGTAGGGAACGTGTGGGCCGGCAGGTTTTCCACTTCACCGCCAGACTCGATGCCGCGGATGCGCGAGCACCATCCGTAGTGCTTGAACGAACGGTTGATGTTCACTGCCATCGCGTAGGCGGCGTTGGCCCAGGTGTACTTGGAGCTGTCGGCGCCGTCGGTGTTTTCTTCGAAAGCGAAGGCTTCCACTGGATCGGTCTTGGCGCCGTACGGCAGGCGTGCCAGGAAGCGCGGCATGGTCAGGCCGATGTAACGCGAGTCTTCCGATTCACGCAGCGAGCGCCAGCCGGCGTATTCCGGGGTGGTGAAGATCTTGGTCAGGTCGCGTGGGTTCGACAGTTCCTGCCACGAGCCCATGCCCATCACGGTCGGCGAGGCCGCAGCGATGAAAGGCGAGTGCATGGCGGCGCAGACTTTCGACAGCTCGCCCAGCAGTTCCACGTCGGGCGGCGACTGGTCGAAGTAGTAGTCACCCACCAGGCAGCCGTAAGGTTCGCCACCGAACTGGCCGTATTCTTCTTCGTACATTTTCTTGAAGATCGGGCTCTGGTCCCACGCGGTGCCCTTGAATTTCTTCAGGGTCTTGTGCAGGTCTGGCTTGGAGATGTTGAGCACGCGAATCTTCAGTTGCTCATCGCTCTCGGTGTTATTGACCAGATAATGCAGGCCACGCCAGGCGCTTTCCAGTTGTTGGAAATCCTGGTGGTGGATGATCTGGTTGACCTGGGCGGTGAGCTTGGCGTCGATGGCGGCGATGATCGATTCGATCGACTTGATCGCGTCGTTGGACACCAGGTCGGTTTGCGCCAGGGCCTGTTCAGCCAGGGTGCGCACCGCGGTTTCAACGGCTTCGCGGGCACGCTCGGTCTTGGGCTTGAATTCTTGCAGCAGCAGGTTCGCGAACTCGCTGGCTTCTTCGGTGGTACCCAGGATCTGGCTGCCTTCGCGGGCGGTATTGTCCGTCATGATTACTGCTCCCCTGCAGGCTTGGGCGCGCTGGCAAGTGCCTGAAGCAATGCCGGGTCCTTGATCGCCTTCATGATGATTTCTTCAGCGCCAGTCTTGCCGTCCATGTAGGTCAGCAGGTTGGCCAATTGGGTGCGGGCTTCGAGCAGCTGGTTCAGGGAGTCGACCTTGCGGGCCACGGCGGCCGGGCTGAAGTCGTCCATGCTTTCGAAGGTGATGTCCAGGCTCAGGTTGCCTTCGCCTGTCAGCTCATTGGGTACGTGGAACGCGACGCGTGGCTGCATGGCCTTGAGGCGTGAGTCGAAGTTGTCGACGTCCACCTCAAGGAACTTGCGGTCGGCCACGGGTGCCAGCGGCTCGGCAGGCTTGCCGGCGAGGTCGGCCATCACGCCCATCACGAAGGGCAGCTGGACCTTTTTCTCGGCGCCGTAAAGCTCGACGTCGTACTCGATCTGCACTCGAGGCGCACGGTTGCGCGCGATGAATTTCTGAGAACTTTGCTTCGCCACGTTGCTGCTCCTGGTCGCTTGAGCGACGGTGTTGTTACTGCACGGTCCGGCGGCTTACTCGCTGTCGGGGCCGCGCAGGTTTTCAAATTGGGACATGCCATCGGGAATCAGATTGCGAACGATGGCCGCAAAGTCGGCATGTACCAGATTCTTGGCTCGGTTCAACAGCACCGGCAGCGGGCTTGAAGGCTCGTGGCGGGTGTAGTACGCAAGGATTTTGTCGAGGCTGCGCAGCACATCGTCGCGGGTGGCGATGTCGCCCGTCGGGCGAGGGGCTGCGGGCGCGGCGGCGTCGACCGAGGGGGCATTGTCTTCACTGACGGCCTCGGGATCGCTGCTGCTGTCGGTGCCTGGCACCGCTTGATTGAGAAGTTGCAGGGCCTGTTTGAGCGGCTGCTTCAAGGCGCTGAGGTCCACGCCCTGGGCGGAACCGACTTGGTCATTGACCTGTTGCTCAATGGCCTCGCACGCCGTGCGCGCCGCGCTCAAGGCGTCGCGGGTGGCTTGCAGTTGTTCGGGGTCGCTGTCCAGGAACGCGGCGTTGAGTTGCTGGTTGCCCAACTGCTCATCGGCAAAACTCTGCAGGCCGCTGGCGTTGAGCGCGGCGCGCAGGCTCACGGGCCCGAAGGTGCGCGAGCGTGTCAGGATGCTTTCGCGCAGCAGCCGAATATTGGTTTCGCAGGTCAGGCCGGTAAGGGCGTTGATGCGCACGGTGGGGTCGTTGTCATCGTCGGCATCCAGGCGCGGGTGCAGATCGGCCCAGTATTGGCGCAGCAAGGCGTCGATCAGCGTGAGGACTTCGGCCAGCCCGGCCACACCCTGGAGGGCGAGGGTGCTTTGCAGCAGAAAGTGGGTGATGCGCAGGTCTTTGCTGCGCTGCAACAGGTCGAGGCTTTGCTGCTGGATGCTGCGCCACTCGGGCGGCTCAGCGGGCAGGATCGAGTCGCCCATGCTGCGTTCGGGTTGGCCCTTGGCATCACGTTCCAATTGCAGAAATTGCGCGTCATATTCCATGTCCTCGCCACAAGGCGACGTCGCGGAAACGGCGGTGAGCAGCAACGGCACATCCACTGAATTCGATCTCCTTATCGGCCCGCTGGATGGCGGGCAATTCATGCACTAGTTGCGTAATGAACTTTGCATGTTTTCTTGGTCATACACTCAGCGCGCCACTACTGTGCCATCACTGATGTTCAAGAAGTTGTGCATTTTTGGTGTAGTACTTATGGCTTGTCAAGGTAAGCTATTCGCCCTCTGTGACAGATGTGCGGTGTTTAACAACCTGCGCGACTGGCGAGTCGAAAGGCGCGCCCAGAGCGGATTTTTGTCATGGAAGCCAGTTAAGATCAGCGATCATGCTGGTAAAAGCAGATTTTGGCGGTCGTTTGTACGACAGGACGGGACTCTCCAGGGCGGTGCTGCCTCCTGGGTAGACTGCGCGCGATGTATCAGCAAGGAGGCAAGATGTCGCTGTGTTTGACTATCACTAGTTATCACAAGATCACCCCTGGGCAATGCCCCGAAAAGTCCATGGATCAGGGCGTGATGGCTATTGGCCGCAGTTCTGACAATGACTGGGTATTGCCCGACCCTGAGCGTCTCGTCTCTTCGCAACATTGCGTTATTCAATACAAAGATGGCCGTTATTACTTGACCGATAACAGCACCAATGGTGTGGAGTTGGTCAAGGCGGGTATTCGTATGCGTCGGGGTAACAGCGAGCCGTTGCAAGATGGTGAGTTGATCCGCATCGGCGATTACGAAATCCAGGCGCGTATCGACTTCAACGTGCAGGCCATCGACAGCCAGCCATTTGCCGGTGACTCACCCAACAGCTTTGAAGCGCTGATGGGCGCCGTGGCGAGCCAACCAGCGCCCACACCGATGATCGCGCCGCAGTTCCAGGGCGCCTCGGCCATGGAAACCTTGCCAGACCTGTTCGACTTCCTCAGCCCCACCGCCGTGCCGCCGCCTACCGTGGCGGATCATGTGCCGTCCGAGCAACACGATTTTCGCCCCCCGGCTCCAGTGGCCGTACCGGCGCCCGAAAAGCCATTGGTGCAAGGCTCGGTGATTCCCGAAGACTGGGACCTGTTCAGCGACGCGCCCGCACCCGTCGTCAATGCTGTGCCCGCCCCAGCACCGATCATCCCGCCGCCGCCCGTGGTCGAGCCTGTTGCGCTCCCCGTGGCCAATGCCGAGCCACCACCGGACCTCCTGCAAGCCTTCCTGCGCGGTGCGGGCCTGGACCAGTTGCGCCTGGACAAAGCCGACGCCTGCGCGCAGATGGAAAGCATCGGCCGCAGCTACCGGCTGATGGTCGAGGGCCTGATCGACGTATTGCGCGCCCGTGCCAGCCTCAAGGGCGAGTTCCGCATGCAGCAGACAATGATCCGCCCCGCCGAAAACAACCCATTGAAATTCGCCCCGAATGCCGATGAAGCGTTACTGCTGTTGCTGCGTCATGGCAACCAGGCGTTCATGGCGCCGGACCTTGCCGTACGTGACAGTTTCGACGACCTGCGCGCCCACCAGTTGGCCGTGATGGCTGGCGTGGAAGCGGCGATCAAGCACTTGCTCACGCGCTTTGAACCGGCGCAGCTGGAGGAGCGCATGGGCAAGCCTGGCGGCCTCTCCAGTCTCTTCAATGGTTCGCGCCAGGCCCAGTACTGGCAGCAGTTCACCGAGCTCTACAGCAACATTTCCCGCGAGGCCCAGGACGATTTCCAGGACTTGTTCGGTCGTGAATTCAGCCGGGCCTACGAAGAACACAGTGCACGACAGCGACGCTGAAAACGCCTCGCACCAATGGATAAAACGGATAGCTAAATACGTCATTGAGGACGCAGGATGATTCCCAGGTTTTTACTCGCAGCCGCCACCGCGCTGCTGCTGACGGCGTGTGCCAACGACACTGCCAAACCCCAGGCGGCTGCCGAGGCCGAAGCTGACACGGCCGCCGTTGAGCTGCACTTTCACGCGATTGCCGGGCTTAACCCCGGTGCCAACGGCCAGGCCGCGCCGGTGCGGGTGCGCATTTTCGAATTGAAAAACGCCGCGACCTTTTCACGCTCCGATTACTTCGCCCTGGCTGACCGTGCGCAATCCACCCTCGGCCTCGACCTGCTGGACCAGGACGAAGTGATGGTGCAGCCCGGCCAGCAACTGAGCCTGCAGCGCGATCTCGACCCGTCCACGCGCCAGATCGGCTTGCTGGTGGGCTACCGCGAGTTGGACCGTGCGCAATGGCGCACGGTCATCAACGTGCCGCCGCGCCAATACAGCGAATACCAGATCAGCCTCGACGTGCATGCCGTGCGCGCCGACGTCGTGGCTTCCCCATCCAGCCCAGCCCAATAACAAGCAATCGGAGCCCCCATGTCCTGGAACAATCGCGTGGTCTGGTCGGAAGGCATGTTCATCGGAACGCAGCACTTCCAGCAGCATGACCGTTACCTGGAAAACCTGATCGACGCCCGCAGCCGCCCGTTGTCGGCGGGTGCCTGGGGATTCTCCGAGCTGCTGATCGACCAGGGCCTGCTGGCCCAGGGCAAGCTGGCGATCGTGTCGGCCCGCGGCCTGTTGCCCGATGGCACGCCGTTCAATATTCCCCAGGACGACCTGGCGCCGAGCCCGTTGAATATCGACGACAACCTGCGCGACGGCGTGGTTTACCTGGCCCTGCCGCTCAAGCGTGCCGGCGCCCGTGACACGGTGGACGAGGGCGAGGCCCTGGAAGCCGCGCGCTACGTGAGCCAGGTGCGTGAAGTGCGCGACGACAACGCCCCGTTCGAAAACCGTGCACCGGTGGCCGTGGGGTCGCGGGCGTTGCGCCTGCTGACGGCGCAGGACGGCATCAGCGACTACGCGGCCATCGGCCTGGTACGCATCAAGGAAAAGCGTGCCGACCGTGCGTTGGTGCTCGATGACACTTACATCCCGCCCGTGCTGGACGTGGCCGCGAGCAAACCGCTGACGGCCTTTCGCAGTGAACTGCTGGGCCTGTTGCACCAGCGTGGCGAAGCCCTGGCCGGCCGCGTGGTGGCCTCGGGCGCCGGTGGTGCCTCGGAGATCGCCGACTTCATGCTGCTGCAACTGGTCAACCGCGCCCAGCCGCTGATCCAGCACTTCAGCCAGTTGAGCCCGTTGCACCCGGAGCGCTTCTTCAGCGAACTGGTCAGCCTGGCCGGTGAGTTTTCCACCTTCTCAACCTCCAGCCGTCGCCCCCAGGAATACCCGCAGTACCAGCACGATGACTTGGCCCTGAGCTTCATGCCGGTGATGGCGGCCTTGCGTGAGGCGCTGTCGATGCTGATCGACAGCAAGGCCACGCCGATCCCGATTGTGGAGAAAGCCTACGGCATCCATGTGGCGATGCTGGCCGACAAGACCCTGCTCGACAACGCCAGTTTCATCCTTGTGGTACGCGCCGATGTGCCCGGCGAAACCCTGCGTGCGCGTTTCGGCCAGCAGAGCAAGGTCGGCTCGGTGGAGCACATTCGCGACATGGTCAACCTGCAACTGCCGGGCATCGGCCTGCTGCCGTTGCCGGTGGCGCCGCGCCAATTGCCTTACCACGCCGGCAGCACCTACTACGAGCTGGACCGTGGCAGCGAGCACTGGCAGCAGCTGAATAATTCCGGCGGTTTCGCCTTCCATATCGCCGGGCAGTTCCCGGGCTTGAACCTGGCCTTCTGGGCGATCCGAGGATAATTGGCGATGCATCCCAATGATGATGACCGCACCCAGTTCATGCCGCGCCCGGGTGGCCGAGGGCCTGCACCCGCGCGTGCCGAACCTGCGCCGCTGTCGATGCCGGCTGCGCCGATCCTCACCGGCAAGAGCCAGGGCCTCAACCCGCTGGAAAGTGCCGCCGGCCCGTTGCTGGCGTTGTTGACGCGGTTGCGCAACACCATCGCCCATCCCGCGCCAGCCAGCCTGCGTGCGCAGTTGCTGGCGTACCTGCGCCAGTTCGAAGAGCGCGCCGAAGCCGCCGGTGTGGCACGCAATGAAGTGCTGTTGGCCCGTTACGCGCTGTGCACTGCCTTGGATGAAGCGGTGCTGAGCACGCCGTGGGGCAGCACCAGTGACTGGGGTAAGCAGAGCCTGCTGATCACCGTGCACAACGAAGCCTGGGGGGGCGAAAAGGTTTTCCAGTTGCTTGACCACTGTCTGCAAAGCCCACGGGAACGCCTGTACCTGCTGGAGCTGTTGTACCTGTGCATGTGCCTGGGTTTTGAAGGGCGTTACCGGGTGATGACCGACGGGCGCAGCCAGTTGGAAGCCTTGCGCGAACGCACCGCCGCAGCGATACGCAGCGCCCGTGGCGAGCACGAGCGTGAGCTGTCGCCGCACTGGCGCGGTGTGACCGTGGCCCGTGATCGCCTGGCGCAATTCATGCCGCCATGGATAGCCGTGGCGATTGGCTTGGCCCTGCTGTTGGCGTTGCTGTTCGGCCTGCGCATGAAGCTGGCCTCGGACGCCGAGCCGGTGTTCAAGAATATTCATGCCCTGGGCGAGATCCCGGTGCAGGCCATCGACCGTCCGGTGGCGCAGCCCAAAGTGATTGAGCGCCCGCGCCTGGCCGGGTTCCTGGCCGATGACATCAAGGCCGGCCGCGTGGCGGTGGAAGACAAGGTTGACCGCTCTGTCGTGACCATTCGTGGCGATGAGCTGTTCGCCTCGGCCAGCTCCAGCATCGTCGATGACTACCAACCGCTGATGCTGCGCATCGCTGACGCCATTCGCAAGGTCAAGGGCCAGGTGCGTGTCACCGGGCACAGCGACAACCGCCCGATTGCCACGTTGCGCTTCCCGTCCAACTGGGCATTGTCCGAAGCCCGGGCCAAGTCGGTGCTGGAAATTCTCGCGGCCAAGACCGGCCAGGCCGAGCGCTTCAGTGCCGAAGGCCGCAGCGACACGGAGCCGTTGGCCACTAACAGTACTGTCGAAGGCCGTGCCCGCAATCGTCGGGTTGAAATCACCGTATTGGCGGAGGGCGTCGAGTGAAGGCGTTTTTCAGTTTCATGATTCGCTGGGTGATCCCCGTGCTGGGCCTGATTGCCCTGAGCCTGATCATCTGGTTTGTTGGCCCGCTGCTGGACGTGCTGGTGCCCGAAGGGCGCCGTTGGGCGCTGATCGTGCTGGTGTTTGCGCTGTGGGTGGCCTACCGCGTGTTCCGCATCATCCAGGCCCGTCGCCAGGCCGCCGAAGTGATGCGCAGCCTGGCCGCAGAAACCCCGGTCGACCCCAACAGCGTTGCGACCGCCGAAGAGCTGTCCACGCTGCGCCAGCGCATGGACGAAGCCCTGGCACTGCTGAAAAAGGCCAAGCTGGGCGGCGATGAGCGCCGCAACCTCTACGAGTTGCCGTGGTACGTGATCATCGGCCCGCCGGGCTCGGGCAAGACGACCGCGCTGGTCAATTCCGGGCTGCATTTCCCGCTGGCGGCGCAATTGGGCGCCGGTGCGGTGCGGGGCGTAGGTGGTACGCGCAACTGCGACTGGTGGTTTACCGACCAGGCCGTATTGCTCGACACCGCTGGCCGCTATACCACCCAGGACAGCAACTCCACGGTGGACAAAGCCGCCTGGCTGGGCTTTCTCGACTTGCTGAAAAAGCAGCGTTCCCGCCGGCCGATCGACGGGGCGTTTATCGCCATCAGCCTCTCGGATCTGCTGCTGGGCACCGACGCCGAGCGCGCAGCCCATGCCGCCGCGATTCGCCTGCGCATCCAGGAGCTGTATACGCAGCTGGGCGTGCGTTTCCCCATCTACCTGATGCTCACCAAGCTCGACCTGGTGCCGGGCTTCATGGAGTTCTTCGACAACCTGAGCAAGGAAGAGCGCGCCCAGGTGTGGGGCATGACCTTTGCCCTGGACGACGGCAAAAACAGCGACAGCCCGCTGGCGCACCTGCAAAGCGAATTCGCGGGCCTGGAGCAGCGTCTCAACGAACGCCTGGTCGAGCGCTTGCAGCAGGAACGCGACCCGGCACGACGCGACCTGATCTACGGCTTCCCGCAGCAGTTCGGCGCGCTGAAAGATTGCCTGCAAAGCTTCCTCGAAGGCGTGTTCAAACCCAACGCCTTTGAAGAGCGCGTGTTGCTGCGTGGCGTGTACTTCACCAGCGGCACCCAGGAAGGCAGCCCGATTGACCGCCTGATCGGTGCCATGGCCCAGAGTATGAACCTGGACCGCCAGCACCTGGCGCGCCAGAGCGGCACCGGGCGCAGTTACTTCATCGAAAAACTCTTCACCGCCGTGGCCTTTGCCGAGCGTGGTTTGGTGGGTGTGAACCCGAAGGTCGAACGGCGTCGCAAGTGGATTGCGCGTGGAGTGCTGGCGGCCACCGTCGCGCTGGTGGTGGTGGTCAGCAGCCTGTGGTGGGTGAGCTATCGCGCCAACCAGGCGTATATCGCCCAGGTCGATCAGAAGGTCGCGCCACTGGGCCAGACCGTACAGAACCTGAGCCCGGCACAACGGGAAGTGCTCGCCATGCTGCCGTTGCTCAACGCGGTGAAGAACCTGGCGGGGGATTCACCGAGCTGGTCCGAAGGGCTGGGGCTGTACCAGGGCGATATGCTCGAAGCCGAGTCCGCCAGCGTGTACCGCAAACTCTTGATCGCCGTGTTCGCCCCACGCCTGGTGACGCGTATCGAAGAGCAACTGCACGGCGGCGGCAACTCGGACTTTCTCTATGAGGGCCTCAAGGCTTACCTGATGCTCGCCGACACCGAGCATTACGACCCGGACTTCATCAAGGCCTGGATCGCCTTGGACTGGGACCGCAACCTGCCCCGCGACCTGCCGGCCGACCAGCGTCAGGCCCTGGCCGGGCACTTGCAAGCGCTGTTCGAACGCCATCCGCCGAGCGCGCGCCTGGACCCACGCCTGATCGACGACCTGCGTCGCCAATTGCAGCAATTGCCGGTAGCCCAGCGCGTGTACGACCGCGTCAAGCGCCAGAAACTGCCCGAAGGTATCCCGGACTTTCGTCTCAATGAGGCCGCCGGTCGCGATGCCGCACTGGTGTTCAGCCGCAAGAGCGGCAAGCCGTTGGGCGAGCCGTTGAGCGGTTTCTTTACTGCCAAGGGCTATCGCCAGGCGTTTTTGCTCAGCAGCCTGAACCAGACCGGCACCCTGGCCGAAGAGCAATGGGTGCTGGGCCATGAACAGGCCGACCAGCAGAACGTGGTGAGCCTGGCCGCCGACGTGCGCCGTTTGTACTTCCAGGATTACCAGCGCCAGTGGGACGCGTTGCTCGCCGACATCGACTTTGTGCCGATCACCAGCGTGGCACAGGCCGCCGATGTGCTGCGGGTGATTTCCGGGCCCACCTCGCCGCTGAAAAAGCTGTTGGTGGCGGTCGCCAGGGAAACCGACCTGCAAGCCGAAGAACGCCAACTGGCCGCCAAAGGCGTGCCGGTGGAAGGCGGCGTGGACAAGCTCAAGGAACGCCTCGGCAGTTTGCTGGGCGATGCGCAACCGACGGCGAATGCACCGGCACCGGCGGATGATCCGGTGACCGCGCACTTTGCCGAACTCAACAGCATCGTCAGCAAAAACGAAGGTGAACCGGCGGCCATCGACGGCCTGCTGTCGGACATGAATGCACTGTATGTGCAGGTCAGCGCCATGGTCGGTGCCAGCGGCGATGCCTTGCTCGGTGAGGCCAAGAACCAGGCGGCGGCTGCCGCCACGCGGGTTAGCCTGAACGCCGAGCGTCAGCCGCCGCTGGTGCAGGGCATGGTCAAGTCAGTGGTCAATTCCACCACCAACAGCATGATGGGCGGGGTGCGTAACCAGCTGAACGCGGCCTGGGTCAGTGAGGTGGTCAACGTGTATCGCCAGTCGTTGGCCGGGCGTTACCCGATGTCGCCGGGCAGTGCGCGGGACGCCACCCTGGATGACTTCGGCCAGTTCTTCGGCGTGGGCGGGGTGATGGACAACTACTTCCGCAAATACCTGCAGCCCTATGTGGACACATCGGCACAGACCTGGCGCTGGCAACCTGGGGCGGCGCAGAAGCTGGGGATTGCTCCTGGCGTGCTGCAAACCTTCCAGCGTGCGGCGTCGATTCGGGACGCGTTCTTCCGCTCCGGTGGCACCCAACCCATCGTGCGTTTCGAACTCAAGCCGGTGTCGATGGACCCTACCATCACTCAGTTCCTGCTTGACCTGGACGGCCAGCAATTGAGCTACGACCACGGCCCGAGCCGGCCGGTGGCGATGCAATGGCCGAACCCGGGCAGCATTGGCGTGGTGCGTATTTCCATCATGCCGCCGTCGGCCAGTGGTCGCTCCGGCATCACCCTGGACGGCCCGTGGGCCTGGTTCCGTCTGCTGGAGCAATCAGACCTCACCGCAGGCAACTCGCCGGATCGTTTCAACCTGCGCCTGCGAGTCGATGGCGCGAGCATCGCCTACGAGTTGCGCGCCAACAGTGCGTTCAACCCGTTCAAGAGCCGCGTGCTCAGCGGCTTCAGCCTGCCGGAGCGGCTATGACGGCCCTGGGTTTCTACGGCAAGTTGGCCAGCCGCGGGGACTTCGTCAGCCGCGCCTTGCCCCAGAGCTTTATCGGCCCGTGGGACAGCTGGCTGGCAGCGGGTTTGCTCGCCAGCCAGAACAGCCTCGGCGCTGACTGGCTGAATGCGTACTTGGTCAGCCCGTTGTGGCGCTTTGTGCTGGCGCCGGGCGTGTGCGGGCCGGATGCGGCGGCGGGCGTGGTGATGCCAAGCATTGACCGGGTCGGGCGGTATTTTCCGCTGGCGGTGGTGACCTTGCTGGATCACGACACCAACCCGGCGTCGCTGGTGGGCGGTTCGGACGCCTGGTTCGAGCAGGCTGAAACCTTGTTGCTCAGCACCCTCGACAGCGGCGCGACCTTCGAAAGCTTCAACGCCGGGCTCGACGAGTTGGGCTTGCCGGCCAGCGAGCCGCGGGCGGTGGACAGCCGTTTCGCCGGCCTGCAAAGGGTGGCAGCCACCGTGCCGCACCAGCGTATGACCGCACTGGCCGAACAGGCGTGCGAGGGCGCAAGCCTGTGGTGGGGGCGAGGTTCGCAGCGTATCTCCCCCGGTTTATTACGGTGCCAGGGCCTGCCTGCCGCCAGCGATTTTGCGCAGTTTTTGCTCGGACAAGAAGGTGTGGTGTAGATGGGCGTGACGTACGAATCCGCGAGCAAAAGCCATGTGGGCATGGTTCGCCAAGTCAACGAAGATGCCTTTCTGGACCTGCCGGAAAACCGCTTGTGGGTGGTGGCCGATGGTATGGGCGGGCACGCGGCGGGGGACTATGTCAGCAGCTTGATCGTCGACAGCCTGCGCCATGTGCCGCTGGGCCGCTCCCTGGACGAATACTCAGCGGCGCTGCGCAATGACCTGCTGCGCATCAACGCGGCCGTGCGCGAAGAAACCGCCAACCGTGGCGTGACCATGATGGGCAGCACCGTGGTGGTGTTCGCCGCGCGCGGCTTGCGCGGGGTGTGCCTGTGGGCCGGCGACAGTCGCCTGTACCGCTTGCGCGACGGCGTGCTGGAAAGCATTTCCCGCGACCACAGCTACGTGCAAGACCTGCAAGACAGCGGCCTGCTCAGCGAAGCCGACGCCCGCACCCACCCGCGCTCCAATATCGTCACCCGCGCCATTGGCGTTGAGGCCCAGTTGAACGTCGCCTCGGTGGACCTGTTGATCGCTCCCGGCGACAGCTATTTGCTGTGCAGTGATGGCCTCAACAAGACCGTCGAAGACCATGAAATCCGCGACGTGCTCAGCCATGACGCGCCGGATGAAATCGTGCGCAGCCTGGTGCACCTGGGCCTCAACCGAGGCGCACCGGACAACATCACCACCCTCGTCGTGAAGGTCTCGTCATGAACATCGTCATTCCGGGTTATGACATCGAGGGCGAGATTGGCGAAGGCGCCATGGCCAGCGTGTACCTGGCGACCCAGCGCTCGCTGGAGCGCAAGGTGGCGTTGAAGGTGATGGCGGCAGCGCTGGCGGCCGACCCGAGTTTCTGCGAACGCTTCCTGCGCGAGGGCAAGACGCTGGCGCGTTTGTCACACCCGCACACGGTGACCATCCATGACATCGGCAACGTCGGTGAGCTGTATTACATGGCCATGGAATACCTGCCCAATGGCACGCTCAAGGAGCGCATTGCTGCTGGGCTGACCCCGGAGCAGGGCGTGACGCTCATCCGCCAGATTGCCTCGGCCCTGGGCTATGCCCATGCCCAAGGGCTGGTGCACCGCGACGTCAAGCCGGCGAACATTCTGTTCCGGGCCGATGGCACGGCGGTGTTGTCGGACTTCGGGATTGCCAAGTCGCTGGACGATCGCACCCAATTCACCCAGGCCGGGTTTGCCGTGGGCACGCCGAGCTACATGAGCCCCGAGCAGGCGCGGGGTCAGGAGATCGATGGCCGCGCCGACCTCTACGCGCTGGGCGTGGTGCTGTATGAAATCCTCGTCGGCAAGCTGCCTTACAACGGCACCGATGCGCTTTCCACCGCTCTGGCGCATTTGACTGAACCCTTGCCGGAATTGCCGGTGCATCACGGGCGCTACCAGGGTGTGCTGCGCAAGTTGTTGGCCAAGGACCCGGCGGAGCGTTATCCGGATGCGGCAGCGTTGTTGTTGGCGCTGGATCAACTGCCTGCTGATGAATCGGATGCCACGCTGGTACGGCCGCTGCCGATTCCATTGAGCGTTGATCTGGCGGGCATCACGCCTGTCACCATCGACATTCCGACGGATAAACCGCAACCGCAGCCAATAGTGCGTCAACCGGTGGTCACGCCGACGCAGCACAATGCTCCGTCCGAGCAGCGCCGTGGGCCGGTATTGGCCTTGGCCGCTGTGGCGGTCGCCGTCGCGTTGGCCATTGGCGGCGCCAGCTACTGGTGGTTGAACGGCGGCGATGAACCGGCCAAGCCGCCAGCCGCCGTGGCGCCCAAGGTGACGCCGCCCGTGGCTGTCGCTGAAGTGGATGGCGGTCAGCGCCCGTTGCTGATGGCAGGCAAGAAAACCTTGTTCCAGCGTGTACTCAGCAAACCCGGCGCCCTGCTTTCAGTGGACGCTGGGAGCCCGCCGGGTAGAGCGCTGCCGGCGTTTTCCGTGCTCTACGTGTATCAGCGCAAAGAAGTCGATGGCAGCCCGTGGGTGCGCGTCGGCGCCGCTACCGATGGTCGCAGCGACGGTTGGCTGCCGGCCTCCCAGGTCAGCGACTGGAAACAAAGCCTGGTGCTCAAGTTCACCGAGCGCTCAGGCCGGGCGCCCGTGATGTTCCTGCGCCAGCCCGGTGAGGTGGAAAAACTACTGGCTGACCCTGCTGCAGCGAAAAGCGCCTTGGCCAAGGCGCAGAACAACCGAGAAGACAACCAGCAAGTCCTGGCCCTGGAACCCACCGCCAGCGCGGTGCCGCAGAACCAGTTCTACCTGTTGCCGATCTTCGATTCCAAAGAGAGCTTCGACGACAACGGCCAGCCGGTGCAGTTGCTCAACGTGGCCTCCATCGACCCAGGCAGCCGCGCCGCTGCCAGACCGGCCAGCCCGACGCTCAGCGCGAATGCCGACGCATTCCGCACGGCGGTGGTGCTGGTGGTGGACACCACCGTGTCGATGCAGCCCTACATCGACCAGATTCGCGACGTGGTGCATGAGCTACAAACCCGCATTGCCGAGCGCGGCGAGTTGGACAGCGTCAGCTTCGGCATGGTCGGCTTTCGCAGCAGCATCCAGAAAACCCCGGGCCTTGAGTATGTCGCCAAGACCCTGATCAGCCTCGACCAAGGTCGCGACCCGCAGCGCTTTCTGGATATGGCGCGCCAGGTCAAAGCGTCGACGGTGTCCAGCCACTCGTTCAACGAAGATGCGTTTGCCGGGGTGATGCAGGCAGTGGACGGCATGGATTGGTCCGGCTACGGCGGGCGCATCATCCTGCTGGTTTCCGATGCCGGCGCGCTGCGCAAGAACGACCCGTTCGCCGCCACCCAGATGAACGAAGCCGAAGTGCGCCAGGCGGCCCTGGGTAAGCAGATCAAGATCTATGCGCTGCACCTGCGCACTGATGCCGGCAAGAAAACCCATGCCGGCGCCGAGAGCCAGTATCGCGTTCTCACCGCCGACGCCAACCCGCAGATCGGCGACCTGTATACGCCAGTGCCAGGGGGCGATGTGCGCAAGCTGGGTGAGCGCGTCGATGAGATCGGCACGGTGTTCGCCAACCTGGTGCATCAGGTGCGCAGCAACACGCCGCAGCCCGTGCCGTTGCTCAGTGCCGCGCCGAGCCTGGCGGACAAGTCCGCCGCCGTCGGCTATGCCATGCACATGGACTTTCTCGGGCGCAAGACCGCGAGCCAGGCACCGCAATTGGTCAGCGCCTGGACCGCTGATCGTGACCTAACCAACCCGGCGCTGCCAGCGTTCCAGGTGTGCGTGATGTTGACCAAGCTGCAACTCAACGACCTGCAACAATCGTTGAAGTTGATCGTGGATGCAGCGCGCAAAACACAAAGCTCGCCCAAGGATTTCTTCCAGGAGATCGCCAGCGCCTCGGCCTATATGAGCCGCGACCCGCAGGCCCTGCGCAAGGGCGGCAACCTGGCTGACGGCGGCCTGCTCGGTGAATACCTGGAGGGCCTGCCGTACCGCAGCAAGTCGCTGAACATGACCCAGGACCTGTGGTTGTCATTGAGCGTGGCCGAGCAGGAGGACTTTATCGACGAGCTGGATTCGAAAATCCGCCTGTATGAAACCTTCCATAACGACGTGGCCAACTGGGTCCGTTTCGGCGATGCCGAACCGGGCGATGCGTTGTACCGCGTGCCACTGTCGACGCTGCCGTAATGCTGAACCTGAGTGCGGTGCACAAGAGCCGGGGCGTCGGTAGCCAGCGCTACAGCCTGGTGATCCCTGCGTTGCAGCTGGGCGCGGGTGAGCAACTGGCAATTGTCGGCCCCAGCGGTTGCGGCAAGAGCACCTTACTCGACCTGCTGGCGCTAGTGTTGGCGCCGGATCAGGTGGGGCAGTTTGCATTCAACCAACACGACATCGGCGCGCTGTGGCGTGCTGATCGGCAATCGGCGCTGGCCGCGTTGCGCAGCCAGCATCTGGGCTATGTGCCGCAGACCGGGGGGTTACTGGGGTTTCTGGATGTGCGCGGCAATATCGCGCTGTCGCGCCAACTGCTGGGCTTGCAGGACGACGGCCGCGTGGCGCGCCTGGCTGAGCAGTTGCAGATCAGCGATCAGCTGGCCAAGCGCCCGGCGGCGTTGTCGGTGGGCCAACGCCAGCGGGTCAGCTGTGCGCGGGCTCTGGCCCATGGGCCGCAACTGGTGCTGGCTGATGAGCCGACGGCGTCCCTGGACCCGCTCAACGCCGAGCGCGTGATGCAGGCGCTGCTGGCCCAGGCCCGCGAACACCGTACGGCCTGTGTGATCGCCACCCATGACGAACCGCTGGCCCGCGCCAGTGGCTTGCAGGTGCGGCGTATCAGTTGCCAGCGCGAACCAGACGGCGGCGTCACCGCAACCCTCGGGGAGGCGTGCTGATGCGCATCGGCCTGGTTGCTTCGCTTGCGTGGCAGGACTACCGCAACGATGGGTGGCTGTCGGCCTGTTCGGTGTTGGCATTGGTGGCGGTTATCGCGCCATTGCTGGTGTTATTCGGGCTGAAATTTGGACTGGTTAGCAGTTTGACCGAACGCTTGGAGACCGACCCCGCCAGCCGTGAAATCATCCCGTTGGGCGGTGGTCGATTCAGCGCGGCGTTTATCGCGCAGCTGGGTGAGCGCAGCGATGTCGCGTTTGCTGTGCCGCGCACACGGCAGATTGCGGCCACGGCGCAGGTGGGCACCTTGACCCTGGAAATGCTGCCGACTGCCGCAGGCGACCCGTTGTTGACAGGCTTGCCGATGCCCCACGGCCTGGACCAGATCGTGCTCAGCCATACCGCCGCCGAAAAGCTCGCGGCAAGGCCCGGTGATTGGTTGGAAACCAGCTTTGCGCGGCAAGTGGCGGGGCGCGTCGAGGCCCAGCGCACGCGGTTGCAGGTGCTGGCGGTGTTGCCGCTGGAGGCCTTCGCTCGCGAGGGCCTGTTTGCCGATCTGGCGTTGCTGGAGGCAGCGGAAGATTACCGCGATGGCCGTGCGGTGCCGGCGTTGGGTTGGGCCGGTGAAGCGGCGAGCGTGAGTGAACAGCGTATCTACCCGGCGTTTCGCCTGTATGCGCGCAGCCTCAGTGATGTGGAACCGTTGCGGGTGTATTTCGCCGGGCAGAACCTGTTGGTTTCAACCCAGGCGCACACCATCGCTCAAGTGCAATCGTTGAGCCGCAACCTGTCGATTGTGTTCTGGATCATCGCCGGGTTGGCGTTGGCCGGGGCGTTTGCGGCGATTTTCGCGGGGACCCTGGCGGCGGTGGCGCGTAAGCACCGTGAACTCTCGGTGTTGCGCCTGCTGGGGTTTTCCACCGCCGCGTTGTTGCTGTTTGTGCTGCTGCAAGCGCTATACAGCGCGGGTTTTGCCGCTGTGCTCAGCGTTGGGCTGTATGGCCTGGCTGAGGCGGCGTTGAACAAGCTTTTTGTGCAGGTGCCAGGCGAGTACGCCAGCCACCTGTTGGCGCGCCATTACGGCCTGGCCCTAGTGGCGGTGCTCGGCGTCAGTGCCGTGGCGGCCGCCTGTGGTGGTTGGCGGGTGGCCCGTATCCAGGCTTCTGAAGGAATCAGAGATGTATAAATTACTGGGCGCCTGCGTGGCGCTGAGCCTGGCCTCGCTGGCCTGGGCTGATGAAGCAAGTGACAAGCTCGACAACCCCAAGCCGCTGCCGGACGACGTGAGCCTGCCGCTGCCCTGCGAAGGTAACATGGTATTCCGCTACGCCTACATTCTGGCCCAGGGCACCCTGGATGACCGTGAAATCAGCCTGGGCTACCCCTTTGCCGAAGGCGAGGCGGGTTATCAGCAGTCGTTTATTTCCGGTTACCGCCGCGACTTCATCAACGGCCAGTTCACCCTCAAGGACTTGCCCAAGGACTGGAGCAAGGTCATCGCGCCGCAGATGCCGAAGACCGACGCCAAGACCCCGCTCAAGCCCATGCTGTACTTCATTGGCAAATACGAAGTGACTGCTCGCCAATACGCCCAGGTGATGGCCCAGGCGCAGTCCCTGGCCAGCGGCGAACCGGCGCCGGCGTGTGATGCGCCCACGGGCATGGCCGGGCGTTTGCCCAAGGTGAAACTGTCGCGCTTTGAAGCCGAGCGTTTCTCGGCGGTGTACAGCGCCTGGCTGATGAAATACCACCGCGAACTGCTGCCGGTGAGCGGGCGCGGTGCGTCGACCGAAGACGGTGGCCTGGGATTTGTGCGCCTGCCCACCGAAGTGGAATGGGAGTACGCCGCGCGCGGCGGCCAGGCGGTGAGCCGCCAGGACCTGGAAGGCCGGCTGTATCCACGGCGCGTCGAGGGCAGTGAAAGCGATGGCCCGCTGGCCGATTACGCGGTGTTCAACCAAGTGGCCGGCGGCACCGGCCAGGCAGCGCGGTTGATGCCCATCGGCACCAAATTACCTAACCCCATCGGCATGTTCGACGTGATCGGCAACGCCGCGGAAATGGTCCAGGAATCCTTCCAACTGGTACACGCTGGCCGCCGCCAGGGCACCTACGGCGGCTTTGTGGTCAAGGGCGGCAACTACCTGGAAGGCGAGGGCACGTTGTTCACCGGCATGCGCCGCGAATACCCGCTGTTTGCCGCTGATGGCACCGAGCAAAGCAACGAGACCACCGGTTTTCGCGTGGCGATTGGCGCGTTGTCGGCGCCGCGCTCGCGCTACAAGGAGCTGTTCGCCCAGTGGCAGAAGGAAGGCCGCCTGGCCGCGCTGACCGATGCCATCGACGACGCCCAGGACCCGACCAAACGCCTGGACAGCATCATCGCCGCCAGTGTCGATCCCAAGCTGCAAGCCGAACTGGGCCTGGTCAACGAAGAGCTCAAGCGCAACGTGTCGCTGATCGCCCAGCAACGCGAAGAAGCGGCGGGCAATTTGATCCAGTCGGCGGCGTTGGTGGCCGAGACCATCAGCAACTACAACATCCGCCTGGCCAACCTGCAGAAGAGTCGCCAGCAGGCGGTGGACAGCAAGGACGAGGCCAGCACGCAGCTGTTCGACATGGCCATCACCAATGGACGCAGCGCGTTGGACGGCGCGGTGGCGATTTACATCGACAACCTGGCCACCGGCACGCGCTACACCGATGCGGTGATCCAGGCGCAGTTTCAACGGATCAAGGAAGAGTTGGATCGCAAGCCAGTGCTCGGCAAGAGCCTGGTGACGCGCGCGACACTGTTCGTTCGCCATGTTGGCAACTACCGCAAGCAACAGCGGGCCGACCCGGCAACGATCTTGAAGGAATTGCTCGCAGCGAGCGGTCAGCGGTCTTGATCGTTGGCTGTCTAGCGAGCTTGGAAGGGACTCAGGCGGCGGTGGGCCGTGCTGGGCAAGTCAAACTTAACAGAGATCACATCTATGCTTTTTTCCCGTAAGGCGGTTTCCAAGCGTCACCTGCTGCTGATCGCAGCTGGTTTCAGCACCGTGTTGACTGGTTGCGCTACGTCGCCTGCGTCCAAGGTGGCGTCGAGCACCAAGGTCGAGTACTACCCCAACTGCTACGAGCCGGTGCAGCACCTGCGCGCCACCGATTCGGACATGACCAAGTCGGTCGTCACCGGTGCCGCGATCGGCGCGGCCGGCGGTGCCCTGCTGGGCGCGCTGACCGGCGACAAGGACAGCCGTGGCCGCAATGCCGCGATCGGTGCCGCAGGCGGCGCCCTGGCTGGCGGTGCGGCGGGTTACTACACCGAGCGCCAGAAACAGATCACCGATGACAACCAGCGCATCGCGTCCTACTCCACCGACTTCAACAAAAGCGCCTCGGACATCGACCGCAGCACCGCCTATGCCAAGGCGTCGCAGCAGTGCTACCAGAGCGCATTCACCAAGCTGGTGGCTGATCGCAAGGCCAAGACCGTCAACGACACCGAAGGCCGCAAGCGCCTGGCGGAAATCGTCGCGGGCCTGAAGGAGTCCAATGACCTGATCGTGACGGTCAACGGCAAAGCCAGCGAAGACCTGAACAACTACACCCAGGCCTACGAGAAAGACCTGCAACAGGTCGGCGTACAGCGCAGCGATGTGGTGACCGTGGCCACCGCCGATACCACGCCAGTGGTCGCTACGACCAAGGGCAAGAAAGCCGTCAAGCCAGCCAAGAAGCCGGTTCTGCCGACAGTGCCGAAAGAAGCGGTCACCACCGAACGTAGCATCCAGACCGTGCAGGCCAAGCAAGCTGAAAGCAAGCAGGTCGCCAGTGCGGGCAAGACCCAGATCGAAGCAACCTGCCGCAATCCAAACCTGGCCGACTGGGCGCCAGTGCCTTGCCCTAACGTTTAAGTACTTGTTGCTATAAGCGTTAAACGCCAACCGATCTGCGCCTAAAGCGCGAGATCGGTGGCGTTCCTTTTGCAAATCGTTACACTGCTGCGGCCACTCCAATAAATACACCGAGGCCGTGTGCATGAAATTTCGTCTTCTCCTGTGGGTGCTGGGCCTGATGATGGGCAAAGCCAGCCGCACCAACCCCGCCTTCCAGCAGCAACTGGGTGACAAAGACCTGGCCTTCCAGCTGCAGACCCTCGACGGCAAGGTTGCCCGTCACTTCATCGTCAAAGACCAGCGCATCACCAGCCGCTCAGGTGTCCACCCGGCGCCGGCCTTCGCGATTGCCTTCAAGGATGCCGCCTACGGCTTCGCCACGATGCAGGCGAAGAACAAGCAACTGGCGTTCATGACGGGGATTCAGGACAAGTCGATCCAGATCAAGGGCAACCCGGCACTGGTGATCTGGTTCCAGGGTCTGACCAAGTATTTGAAGCCGAAGAAAAAGAAGTAGGTGGTCAGGTAGACCGAGTTGGATTCATCGCAGGCAAGCCAGCTCCCACAGTGACCGCGTTCCAACTTGGAAATACGGTCAACTGTGGGAGCTGGCTTGCCTGCGATAGCGGTTTAACAGGCGGTGGGCTTACCCCTGGCTGAACTGCGAAGCCAATTCGCGCAACAGCACTTCGGCATCCAGCACTTTACCCACCACGTCCTCGGCCTTCTCGCGGCTCAGGCCCAGGCGCTCAAGCAACGCGTCGGGAATGGATTCATCCGGCCCGGAGCCAATCCCCCGGCTGCGCAACAGGCGCACCGCCAGGCACACCAGGTTCGGATACTCGGCGTATTGCCCGTCATACGTGGGATCGTGCTGGAAGCGCAGGGCGGTGCACAGTTCGTCCGGCATGTCCCAGTAGCGCATCAGCCAGGCGCCGATCTGTTCGCGGCTGATGCCCAGCAAATGTTGCTCGACGTAGCTGTGGCACAGGTGCGGGTTGACCTCCAGGTGGCGGCAGATCAGCGAGAAGTGCGGCGGAAACACGTGGGCCAGCAGCAGGTAGCCGAAGTTGTGCAGCAAACCTGCCAGGTAGGTCAGGCCGGCTTCCGGGCGTTGGGCGCGGGGCATGGCGCGGGTCAGGCCCTCGATCACGGCGGCGGTGTAGATCGACTGGTGCCAGTACGGCGTGGACAGGTGCGGGCGGTCCTTGGGCAGGCTCAGGGTTTTGCCCAGCGCCAGGCCCAGCGCCAGGTTGATCACAAGATCAAAGCCCAGCACGCGCACGATGGCGTCTTCGACTGAGCGGATCTTGCCCGGCGAGGCGTAGTAGGGCGACGCGGCCCAGCTTACGACCTGGGCGGCAAGGGCCGGGTCGGTTTCCACCACGCCAGTAATGTCGTCGATGGTGGCGTTGGGATCCACGCGCAGCTTGATGATCTTCTGCGCCGTGTCGGCCAGCGGCGGAATTTCGATGGTCGCTTCCAGGCGTTGCTGGATACGGCGAGCGGTGAAGGCTTGCATCGCCTGGGTGATTTCCTCGCGGTCATCATTGGGGCGGTCGAGGTTCGGACGGATGTTGCTCAAGGGCTCACCGAACTGCGCGGCGCTGGCCTTGGTGAGCAGGCTCTTGAAGGCGTCGGTGGGGATTTCCAGCAACAGCCCGGCTTCGCCCGAATGCACCAGCAGGCTCGGCTCATTGAGCAAGCGGCCTTCGTACAGGCACGGCGAACTGGTCAGTGGCGGCAAGCCCGGCAGCAGGCTCAGGTCATGCTTGCCCAGCATGCGCTCGACCCGCTCGGGGGCGACAGCCGTGAGGCGGCGACCGGTGAGTTCGGCGAGGCGGTTGAGGTCCAGCAATTGGCTTTGGGGAAACAGCACCATGAGCGCGCCAACCGCATCTTCAAGCAACACCGCCTGGACCTTTCGGGCAGGGTTCAGGCCAGGCTGTTCGATGACTTCCGTGTAGGGGATGGCGAGCTTTGCGAGCAGCGCCCGAATGACCGGCGGGGCGGTCAGTGGGGCTGTGGCGAGGGCAACTTCTGACATGGCCTGATCCAATTTCTTACATTCATTGGAGTATAACCAGCTTGATACGGGTGTTGGTCGGATAAGTGGCGTTTGTGATGAGGTTGGCGGTGTGCTGATTACCCTGTAGGAGCGAGCTTGCTCGCGAAGACCTTCCTGGCGGCGCCATCATCCAGAGCGTCCGCGTCATCGTTGGCGTTTTTCGCGAGCAAGCTCGCTCCTACAGGGAAGAGGTCAAACCTGGCCGTATTGCTGGCCGTGGCGCAGCCAGCGGTTGAGCAAGGGGCTGACGTGATCGGGCCAACGCTCGAGCAATGCTTGCGCAGCATCGCGCACGGCGGGCAGCAGGTCGGCATCGCGCATCAGGTCGGCGACCTTGAATTGCAGCAGGCCGGTCTGGCGCGTGCCGAGCATTTCACCGGGGCCGCGCAGTTCGAGGTCTTTTTCGGCAATGACAAAACCGTCGTTGGTTTCGCGCATGATGCCCAAGCGCTGGCGACCGATCTGCGACAGTGGCGGATGATAGAGCAGCACGCAGTGGCTGGCGGCACTGCCCCGGCCAACCCGCCCGCGCAATTGGTGCAGTTGCGCCAGGCCCAGGCGTTCGGGGTTTTCGATGATCATCAGGCTGGCGTTGGGGACGTCCACGCCCACTTCAATCACGGTGGTCGCCACCAGCAATTGCAGGTTGCCGGCCTTGAACTCGGCCATTACCGCGGCTTTTTCCGCCGGTTTCATACGGCCATGGATCAACCCCACCTTGAGCTCACCCAAGGCACTGGTGAGGTCTTCATAAGTGGTTTCGGCGGCCTGGCAGGTCAGTTCTTCGGACTCTTCGATCAGGGTACACACCCAGTACGCCTGGCGGCCTTCGGCGCAAGCACCGCGCACGCGCTCGATCACTTCGACGCGCCGGGTGTCGGTGACCAGCACGGTGTTGACCGGGGTACGCCCCGGCGGCAGTTCGTCGAGGATCGAGGTGTCGAGGTCGGCGTAGGCGCTCATGGCCAGGGTGCGTGGGATCGGCGTGGCGGTCATGATCAACTGGTGCGGGTTCATGCGCCCGCCCACGCCTTTCTGGCGCAGAGCCAGGCGCTGTTGCACGCCAAAGCGGTGCTGTTCGTCGATGATCACCAGTGCGAGGTTCTTGAACTGCACTTCGTCCTGGAACAGCGCATGGGTGCCCACCACCATCGGTGCGCCGGCGGCGATCTGCTCCAGGGCGGCCACGCGGTTCTTGCCTTTGAGCTTGCCAGCCAGCCACGCCACCTCCAGGCCCAGCGGTTCGAGCCAGCGCTTGAAGGTGATGAAGTGTTGTTCGGCGAGGATTTCCGTCGGTGCCATCAGCGCCACTTGATAGCCAGCTTCCAGGGCTTGCAGGGCGGCGAGGGCAGCGACCACGGTCTTGCCTGCCCCTACGTCACCCTGGATCAACCGCAGCATCGGTTCTTGCTGGCTGAGGTCGTAGGCGATTTCATTGCCCACGCGCTGTTGCGCGCCGGTGGGCGCAAAGCCGAGGTTGGCCAGGTATTGCGCAGGCAGCCGCGTGGCTCTGGGCATCGCCGGGGCGCGCAGGGTACGCATGCTTTCGCGCAGGCGTTGCTGGGACAGCTGGTGCGTGAGCAGTTCTTCAAAGGCCAGGCGATGCTGGGCCCAGTGATGACCGAGGGCGAGTTCGTCCACATCGGCATCGGCGGGCGGGTGATGCAAATAGCGAATCGCATCGGCCAGGGGCGCCAGCTGATAGTCGCGGGCCAGCTCCAGGGGCAGCCAATCGGGCAGACTTTGCGGGCCAAGCATCGTCAGGGTTTGCATGCACAACTGGCGCAGGCGTTGCTGGGTCAGGCCCTCGGTCAGCGGGTAGATCGGCGTGAGCGTGGTGTCCACCGGTGGCGGCTCGTCGCCGGTAATGGCGCGGTATTCCGGGTGGTAGATTTCCAGGCCCGATGCGCCAGGGCGTGCCTCGCCGTAGCAGCGCACGCGGGTGCCACGCTTGAGGCCTTCCTTCTGCGCGTTGCTGAAGTGGTAGAAGCGCAGGCTCAAGCCGCCGGTACCGTCCTGCAGGCGCACCACCAGGCTGCGGCGCTTGCCCATCACCACGTCGGCGCCACTGACGGTGCCTTCGATCACCGCGTCTTGCCCAGGGCGCAAATGGCCGATGGGCACCACGCGGGTGCGGTCCTGGTAGCGCAGAGGCAGGTGGAACAGCACGTCCTGAAGGTTCTCCAGGCCGACCTTGGCCAGCTTCTCGGCCATGGCCTCACCGACACCCTTGAGTGCCGTCACCGACACCTGCGACAGCTCAGTCATACCGTGGCTTAGCTCGCAACGGGCGGCTTGGCCACCGAACACAGACGGATCGAGTCCGCGAGAATCTCAATCGCTTTGGGGCGCGGGAAGCTGGCGCGCCAGGCAATCGCTACGGTACGGAACGGCACCGGCGGCGTGAGTGGGCGCACTTCGATCACGCCCTGGGCGTAGTGATGGCTGTCTACCGCAGACAGCGGCAGGATCGAGATACCCAGGCCGGAAGCGACCATATGGCGAATGGTTTCCAGGGAGCTGGATTCCACCGTGGTGTGCTTGGCGCCGTCGTTGCCCTTGGTCAGGGTCGGGCAGGCTTCCAGCACCTGATCGCGGAAGCAGTGGCCTTCACCGAGCAGCAGCAGGCTCTTGTCGTTGAGCAGGCCGGCGTCGATGGTGTCCTTCTTGGTCCACGGGTGGGAGGCCGGCATCAGCACGTAGAACGGCTCGTCGTAGAGCGGCAGGGTCAGCACGTCCGCTTCGTTGAAGGGCAGGGCGATGATGATCGCGTCCAGCTCGCCGTTGCGCAGTTTGTCGCGCAGCACGTGGGTGAAGTTTTCTTCGATATACAGCGGCATCTGCGGTGCGACGCGATGCAGTTGCGGGATCAGGTGCGGGAACAGGTAGGGGCCGACCGTGTAGATCGCGCCGACCTTGAGCGGCGCGGTCAGCTGGTTCTTGCCGGCCTGGGCCAGTTCGCGAATGCTTTGCGCCTGCTCCAGGACCTTCTGGGCCTGGGCAACGATGCCTTCGCCCACCGGGGTGAGGCGCACGGCGCTCTTGCTGCGCTCGAAAATCAGCACACCGAGTTCGTCTTCAAGCTTTTTCACACCCACCGACAGCGTCGGCTGGCTGACGTGGCAACGCTCGGCGGCATGGCCGAAGTGCTGTTCTTGGGCGAGGGTCACGATGTAGCGTAATTCTGTGAGAGTCATAGCGGGCGTCCATGAGGTTGCGGGCCAAGCATACCGGCTGCAATCGATAGACGCACGTTATCAGAACTTTGCTGGGGATTGAGTGGGGAATATCGGAATTTTACTGAGGTATTAAAGCGAATGTGGGAGGGAGCAAGCCCCTCCCACAGTGCTCTCTCAGCGGCGACGCTTGTCGATGTTGTAGACGAACGGCGCGACCAGTTCGACGCTGCCGTTTTTCAACAGGTCTGCCGGTGGCTTGGGTAGCGGCTGAGCCTTGCGGATCATCTCAAGGGTTGCACGGTCCAGGTCGGCGTTGCCGGAGCGGCCTTCCAGTTCGTAGGACAGCACATTGCCTTCGCCATCGACCACGAAGCGCAAGCGGTTCATACCTTCCTTGCCACTGCGTTGGGCGCCGGGCGGGTACTTCTTGTACTTCTGCAGATGCGCCAGCAACGTGCTTTGCCAGGATGCCTGGGCGGCCAGCTGCTGTGCCGACGGGCCCGGTGTAGGCTGGGCGGACTTCTGCGCAGGTGCGTTGCTCGGCGGCGTTTCGCTCGGCGGCTCCTCGGAAGGTTTCTCCTTGGGCGGCTCGGGCTTCTTCTCCACCGGTTTTGGCGGTTGTGGCTTGGGCTTGGGCTTGACCGGCTTGGGCACCTGGATCGTTGGCTTGGGCGCCTCGGCCAGCTTCGGCAGGGGCAGCTCTTCGACCGGTGGCGGCGGCGGCGCAACGACCTTGGGCGGTGCTGGAGGCGGCGGCGGTGCTGGCAGCGGCGCCAGGTCGATGACCATGGCGGCGGGTGGCAGCTGGATCGCCTGCGGCGCGGACCATTGGAGCGCGATGATGATCGCGACGGCATGCACGCCCAGCACGACGGCGAGGCTGGTGCCATAACGCGTCAGTTTGTGGCGCGTCGTGATCATTTCTTGGCTGCCGTCTCAAGTCCGACCAGGCCTACCTTGAGGTAGCCGGCTGCCCGCAGGGCATCCATCACGCTCATCAGGTCGCCGTAGTCCACGCCTTTGTCGGCCTGGAAGAAGATGGTCGTGTCTTTCTTGCCTTGGGTCTTGGCATCCAGCACCGGCCCCAGGGTTTCAGCCTTGACCTCTTCTTCGCCCAGGAACAGGCGTTGGTCCGCCTTGACGCTGAGGAAGATCGGTTTTTCCGGCCGCGGCGCCGGCTTGGCGCTGGACGCGGGCAGGTCCACCTTGATGTCCACGGTTGCCAGCGGTGCCGCCACCATGAAGATGATCAGCAGCACCAGCATCACGTCGATAAACGGCGTGACGTTGATTTCGTGGTTCTCGACGAGTTCGTCGTCGCCTTGATTCAAATGCAGGCCCATGGCCGATTACCCCACTTTCACCATGTGCGGTTGCGAGCTGCGCTCGGTAGGCAGGTGATCGAGGTCACGGCTGACGAGCAACAGGACTTCTGCCGACGCATCCGATACCTGAGCCTTGTAGCCGGCGATCGAACGGGCGAAGACGTTGTAGATCACCACCGCAGGAATTGCGGCAACCAGGCCCAGGGCGGTAGCCAGCAGGGCTTCGGCGATGCCGGGGGCAACGACGGCGAGGTTGGTGGTCTGGGTTTTGGCGATACCGATGAAGCTGTTCATGATGCCCCACACGGTACCGAACAGGCCGACGAAGGGTGCGGTGGAACCGATGGTAGCGAGTACGCCGGTGCCGCTGCTCATGTTACGGCCGCAGGCGGCCACCAGGCGCTCAAGGCGGAAGCTGACGCGCTCCTTGATGCCTTCTTTTTCACGGGTGTTGGCCGACAGGCGCATTTCTTCCAGTGCGTCGTGCACCAGCAGGTTGGCCAGGGTGCCCTTCTTGGTCGCGGTTTCGCTCGCTTCCTTGAGGGTGGTGGCTTTTTTCAGGTGGACGATTTCAGCGCGCAGACGACGCTTGGCGCCCAACAGCTCGAAGCCTTTGGCAATCCAGATGGTCCAGGTGATGATCGAGGCAATGGCCAGGCCGATCATTACGGCTTTCACCACCACGTCAGCATTCTGGTACATGCCCCATGGCGACAAGTCGTGGGCCATGCCCAGGGTGTTGTCTTCTTCCAGCACCACGCCGGTTTCGTCGGCAGGTGCGGCGGCGCCGGCGGCCTGGGCCGGGTCGGTGGCCACTGGCGCGACGGCAGGCGTTGCCGCAGTAGCGGCATTTTGCTCGGCAGCTGCCGGAGCGGCTGGGGCAGTGGCGTCAGCGAATGCGGCGGTCGGTGCCAGCAATACGCTGAACAGCATCGCAGCAATCGCACGCCAGGCGCGGGAGGGGCTGTGAAGCTTGGTTGGCGAAGCGGGGGTTGTATGACGTGTCATGCTGGCCGGACCTGAGAGAAAAAATGGGTGATCGTCCTTCCAGACCATTTAGGGTCGAGGACAAATGGGCGGTTATTATTGCAAGTAATTCTTGTTAACTAAAGTGGCACTGTTACTTTATTTCGCTTTTTACTGGCCGTTGATCCACTCGCGCGGCTAATCTGCGCCTTTGAGAATGGAGTTTTATGATGTCTGCGCCTTCTGTTGTGATTGCCGGTTGCGGTGATGTGGGTAGTCGGCTGGCTAGTCAATTGCTGGCCTCGGAATGGGAGGTCCACGGCCTGCGCCGCGATATTTCACGCTTGCCCGACGGTGTGATCGGCATTGCCGGCGATCTGTTCAAAAAGGACTGCCCGGACACCTGGCCGATCGGCGGGGTGGATTATCTGGTGTACTGCGCCGCTGCCACCGACCACGACGAGGCCGGCTATCGCGCCGCCTACGTGCAAGGGTTGCAGCATGTGTTGGAGTGGTTGGAAGACTACGGCCAGACGCCCAAGCATTTGCTGTTTGTCTCCAGCAGCAGTGTGTATGGGCAGCAAAACGGCGAGTGGGTCGACGAAACGTCCGAGACGCAAGCGAAGGGCTATTCCGGGCAGGTGATGCTGGAAGCTGAACAGGTGGCGCTCAACAGCGGTATTCCAGCGACCATCGTGCGACTGACCGGGATTTACGGCCCGGGTCGGGAATGGCTGCTCACTCAGGTTCGCCAAGGCTATCGCGTAGCGGTTGACCCGCCGTTGTATGGCAACCGTATCCACGCCGATGACGCCGCGGGCCTGCTCGCCTTTTTGCTGCGGCATGTGGAGAAGGGCGGTTCGCTGGACAAGGTCTATATCGGCGTTGACGATGCGCCGGCACCACTGGCCGAGGTGGTGGCGTGGTTGCGCGAGTACCTGGGTGTGACCGAATGGGCCGAGGACGCCAGTGTGCGGCGTGCGGGGAGCAAGCAGTGCAGTAATGCACGTATCAAGGCGCTTGGCTGGACGCCGACATACCCGACTTACCGGGAAGGCTATGCGGCGATTCTGAAAGGCTGAAGCGCGGCAAAAAATGTGGGAGCTGGCTTGCCTGCGATAGCGGTATATCAATCACATCTTTGTTGGATGTAATACCGTCATCGCAGGCAAGCCAGCTCCCACATTTGGATTTGGGCGAGGCTTTAATTACTTCTCAAGCAACCATTGGCGAGTGCCTGGCGTAAACGAAGGCACTTCATCGGCCTGCGCGGTATTGATCGCCTGGAAGATCTCCAGTTGCTTACCCTTGCGCGTGAAGATCCATGGGTTGCCCTGGCCGTCCAGTTGCAGCCAGATGCTGTCGTAGCCGCCGCTCATGGAGGCGCAATCGCCTGCCAGGCAGAGTGAATAGCGATCAACCCCCGGCAGGCCGGCGACCTTGCCGTCTGCCTGGAACTGCACCGTGGCACCGCTGCCGGTGCCGTCGCTGATCTTCCAGTCGCCGCCCATATAGGCCGCATACAACGCGCGCTCGAAGGTGGCGCCCAGTGGCGCGCCTTCCGGTGCGGGTTCTTTGGCGCGGGCAAACAGCTGTTCGGGCTCATTGTCGTTGGCCACTTGCAGCAGTTGCTTGCCTTTGCGCTTGAGTTCGGTGGCTGAGCTGCCATAGAAGTCCACGCTCCACGCGCCGGGCTTTTCACCCGACAACTTGCCTTCCGCCACTTCAAAACCGTTGTAGTAGCGCGCCTGCAAAGCCTTGGTGTTGACCTCCCACTCGAGGTTGGGGCCATAGGACTGCAGGGCTTCACGCAAAGGGCCGCCCTTGGCTGCCGCGTCGATGGCGGCCTGGTTGATCCAGGTACCGCTTACATCCAGGTCGGCGGGGTTGCTGGCACAGCCGCCGAGCAACAGGGCGAGCAACGAGGAGGCTACAAGCGCTTTGCGCATTACGAAATCCTTCTGAAACGAAGTCGGCGCAGCCTGTTTGGGCTGCGCCGGGTGTTTTACTCGATGACCAGAATGGCGTCCATCTCAACCTGTGCACCCTTTGGCAGGGCGGCAACGCCGATGGCGGCGCGGGCTGGGTAAGGTTGTTCGAAGTACTTGCCCATGATCTCGTTGACCTTGGCAAAGTGGCTGAGGTCGGTGAGGAAGATGTTCAGCTTGACGATGTCCTTGAACGAACCACCGGCAGCTTCAGCCACGGACTTGAGGTTTTCAAAGACCTGCACGGTCTGGGCTTCGAAGCCTTCAACCAGTTCCATGGTCTTTGGGTCCAGCGGGATCTGGCCGGACATGTAGACGGTTTTGCCCGCCTTGATCGCCTGGGAATAAGTGCCGATGGCGGCTGGAGCTTTATCGCTGGTGATAACTGTCTTGGTCATGAATGACTCCTTGTAATGGATCGGTTATGCACGCATGCGGGTGATGCGGATCACACCGGTCAAGGCGCGCAACTTTTTGATCACGCGGGCCAGGTGCACGCGGTCGTGCACGCTGACCACCAGTTGGACCACGCTGATGCGACCATCGCGTTCGTCCATGCTGATTTTCTCGATATTGCCGTCGGCTGCGTTGACACTGCTGGCCAGCAGGGCGATGAGGCCGCGCTGGTGTTCCAGCTCAACTCGCAGTTCGACGTTGAATTCGCCGGTGACATCTTTGGCCCACGAGAGCTGGATGCATTTTTCCGGGTTGTGGCGGATTTCGGTGATGTTGCGGCAGTTGTCCAGGTGCACCACCATGCCTTTGCCGGCGGACAAGTGGCCGACAATCGGGTCGCCCGGGATCGGCGTGCAACATTTGGCGTAGCTGAGCACCAGGCCCTCGGTGCCGCGAATCGCCAGTGGGCCTTCAGGGCTCGGCAACTGTTCGCCTTCGCCCAGCAGGCGGCGCGCAACCACGTAGGCCATGCGGTTGCCCAGGCCGATGTCTTCCAGCAGGTCTTCGATGGTTTCCTGTCGGTACTCGTGGAGCATCGCTTGCACGCGCTCTTGCGGAATCTTGTCCAGGGCGCTGTCGAAGCCGTTGAGCACCTTGTTCAGCAGGCGTTCGCCCAGGCTGATGGATTCGGAGCGGCGCTGCAATTTCAGCGCGTGGCGAATATGCGTACGGGCCTTGCCGGTGACCACGAAGTTGAGCCAGGCCGGATTCGGGCGAGCGCCCGGTGCGCTGACGATCTCCACCGTGGAACCGCTTTGCAGCGGTTCGGACAACGGGGCAAGGCGCCGGTTGATGCGACAGGCGATGCAGCTGTTGCCGACATCGGTGTGCACCGCGTAGGCAAAGTCGACCGCCGTGGAGCCTTTGGGCAGCTCCATGATCCGGCCTTTGGGCGTGAACACGTAGACCTCGTCCGGGAACAGGTCGATCTTCACGCTTTCGATAAATTCCAGGGAGTTGCCGGCACGTTGCTGCATTTCCAGCACGCCCTTGACCCATTGGCGCGCACGGGCATGGGTGCCTTTGGGCTGCTCGTCACCGCTGGACTTGTACAGCCAGTGGGCGGCAATGCCGTTGTTGGCCATCTCTTCCATTTCGCGGGTGCGGATCTGGATCTCGATCGGCACGCCGTGCATGCCAAACAGGGTGGTATGCAGCGACTGGTAGCCGTTGGCCTTGGGAATTGCGATGTAGTCCTTGAAGCGGCCCGGCAGGGGCTTGTACAAATTATGCACAGCGCCCAGTACGCGGTAGCAGGTATCGACCTTGTCGACGATGATCCGGAACGCATAGACGTCCATGATCTCGTTGAAGGCCCGACGCTTGCCGCGCATCTTTTTGTAGATGCCGTAGATGTGCTTCTGCCGGCCGCTGACCTCGCCCTCGATTTCGTCAATCGCCAGGCAATGGCTCAGGGACTCTTCGATCTTGTTGACGATTTCCTTGCGGTTGCCCCGTGCGCGCTTGACCGCCTGGTAGATGCGCGCCGAACGCATGGGGTGCATGGCTTTAAAGCCCAGGTCTTCGAATTCGATACGAATGGCGTGCATGCCCAGCCGGTTGGCGATGGGCGCATAGATTTCCAGGGTTTCCTTGGCGATGCGCCGGCGCTTTTCGCCGGACAGCACTTCCAGCGTGCGCATGTTGTGCAGCCGGTCGGCCAGCTTGACCAGGATCACCCGAATGTCTCGGGCCATGGCCATGGCCATTTTCTGGAAGTTTTCCGCCTGGGCTTCGGCCTTGGTCTCGAAGTTCATCTGGGTCAGCTTGCTGACCCCATCGACCAGTTCGGCCACGGTTTCGCCAAATTGCGCACTGAGCGCTTCCTTGGCAATGCCGGTGTCTTCGATCACGTCATGCAGCATCGCGGCCATCAGGCTCTGATGGTCCATGTGCATGTCGGCAAGAATATTGGCCACCGCAAGAGGATGGGTGACATACGCCTCGCCGCTACGTCGGCGTTGGCCGTCGTGGGCTTGTTCGGCGTAGAAATACGCTCGGCGAACCAGGTTGACCTGGTCTGCGCCGAGGTAGGCCGATAAGCGATCGGCGAGGGCGTCTATGCTCGGCAAAGTGTGAACTCCTGCCGATGGCTGTGACCCCGCGCCGTGCTACGTCGACCAGGCATAGGCTTAGACGTCCTCGTTGGACTCGCCTTCGAACGCTGCAAACAGCGGTTCGTCTTCAACGATTTCGGCGTTGGCGATGAACTCGTAGCTCATCAGGCCTTCAGCGATTTCACGCAGGGCTACAACGGTAGGCTTGTCGTTTTCCCACTGGACCAGAGGCTCTTTGCCGCCAGTGGCCAGTTGACGGGCACGCTTGGTAGAGAGCATGACCAGCTCAAAGCGGTTATCCACGTGTTCTAGGCAGTCTTCAACGGTTACGCGGGCCATGGTATTCCTCGGAGCGAATGCAAGATGCGCGCTGCCCGGTTGGGCGAGCGGACTGAGCAGTTTAAAAAATCACCAGCGTTTAGGGAAGCGCTGATTTTTCGCAGGCCTTCGCAAAACCGCTGCAAGTGCCAATGTAAGGCCCTTGCAGCTGTTTTGGGAAGAGTCAATCAGCCGAGCAATTCGGCGAGTAATTTGCCGAAACGCTGCTGTTGGCGCTTTTGCTGCAGTTGGTTGGCGCGGAAAATCGCCTTCAAATCATCCAGGGCGTGGGTAAAGTCGTCATTGATGATCAGGTAGTCGTAGTCGACGTAGTGGCTCATTTCGCTGACGGCTTCACGCATGCGGCCCTCGATGATCTCATCGCTGTCCTGGCCGCGGTTGGTCAGGCGTTGGTGCAGGGCTTGGAGCGATGGCGGCAGGATGAAGATGGAGCGCGCCTTGGGCATCAGCTGGCGCACTTGCTCGGCGCCCTGCCAGTCGATCTCCAGGATCAGGTCGTGGCCTTCGTCCAGGGTCTGTTGCAGGTGGCTCTGCGAGGTGCCGTAGAGGTTGCCGAACACTTCGGCGCGCTCCAGGAAGTCACCGTGTTCGATCATCTTGACGAACTCGGTACGCTCGACGAAGTGATAGTGCACGCCGTCCACTTCGCCCGGGCGCATGGCGCGGGTGGTGTGCGAGACCGAAATGCGGATCTGCTCGTCAGCGTCGGTCAAGGCCTTGACCAGGCTGCTCTTGCCCGCGCCCGAAGGGGCGGAAATGATGTAAAGGGTGCCGGTGCTGTGGGTCATGGAGGGTGCCTTACTCAATATTCTGTACTTGTTCGCGCATTTGCTCGATCAACACTTTGAGGTTGACCGCCGCCGTGGTGCTGCGCGGGTCGAACGCTTTGGAGCCCAGTGTATTGGCTTCGCGGTTGAGTTCCTGCATCAGGAAGTCCAGGCGCCGACCGGCGGCACCGCCGGACTTGAGTACGCGGCGCACTTCAAGGATATGGGTGCTCAGGCGGTCAAGTTCTTCGGCCACGTCGCTCTTCTGCGCGAGCAGGACCATTTCCTGTTCCAGGCGCGTCGGATCGAGGTCGGCCTTCATGTCGGTGAAGCGGTCGAGGACCTTCTGGCGCTGGGTGGCGAGCATCTGCGGTACCAATTCGCGCAGGGTCACTACGTCGGCTTCGATCGAGGTCAGCCGCTCGTTGATCAGGCGCGCCAGTTCGGCGCCTTCGCGTTCACGGCCGGCCTTGAGCTCCTTCAGGCCCTGGTTGAACAGGGCGAGGGCTTCGGCATTCAAGGCCTGAGGGTCTGCCGCGTCGGCCACCAGCACGCCGGGCCAGGCCAATACTTCCAGAGGGTTCAATGCGGCCGGCTGTTTGATCAGGCCGGCGATGGTTTCGGCCGCGGCCACCAGTTGGGCGGCGCGGTCTCGGTCGACCTGCAGCGGCTTGCCGGTGGTTTCTTCGGTAAAGCGCAGGGTGCATTCCAGCTTGCCGCGGGAGATGCCCTGGCGCAGCGCTTCACGAACCGCGCCTTCAAGGTCGCGGAACGACTCCGGCAGGCGCAGGTGCGGCTCCAGGTAACGGCTGTTGACCGAGCGCAGTTCCCAGCTGAGGGTGCCTTGGGCCCCGGCTTTTTCGACACGGGCGAAGGCGGTCATGCTGTGCACCATGGAGGTACCTCGCGATGCAGTCCCGCAAATACGGGCTGATGGGTAAATTGAAGCCGACAGGCTGCGAAGGCGCAGGAGTGTAGCGCAGTGGGGCGGGTGCGCCAAAACAATGGCCGATCGCCTGACCATTCGTAACCGAATTTTTTAGAAGTGCCTCGAACCGGCTTGCGGCTCTATAATGCTCGGCAGTTTTTCGTCCTCAGTACAGGTATCCCCTATGAAACGTCCAAGTGGTCGCGCTGCCGATCAGCTCCGCTCGATCCGCATCACCCGCAACTACACCAAACACGCCGAGGGATCCGTACTGGTCGAGTTTGGCGATACCAAGGTCATCTGCACTGTCAGCGTCGAAAACGGCGTGCCG
This sequence comes from Pseudomonas sp. NFPP02, assembly GCF_900119355.1. Classification (NCBI taxonomy): domain Bacteria; kingdom Pseudomonadati; phylum Pseudomonadota; class Gammaproteobacteria; order Pseudomonadales; family Pseudomonadaceae; genus Pseudomonas; species Pseudomonas sp. NFPP02. The sequence continues at coordinate 449,688 of NZ_FPJI01000001.1, read as the reverse complement.
CGCTTCCTCAAGGGCCAGGGCCAGGGTTGGTTGACCGCTGAATACGGCATGCTGCCGCGCGCCACTGGCGAGCGTAACCAGCGTGAAGCCAGCCGTGGCAAGCAAGGCGGGCGTACCCTGGAAATCCAGCGCCTGATCGGCCGCTCCCTGCGTGCCGCCCTGGATATGTCCAAGCTGGGTGACGTCACCCTCTACGTCGACTGCGACGTGATCCAGGCTGACGGCGGTACCCGCACGGCGTCCATCACCGGCGCCATGGTGGCCCTGGTCGACGCTTTGAAAGTCATCAAGAAGCGTGGCGGCCTGAAAGCGGGTGACCCGCTCAAGCAGATGATCGCCGCTGTGTCTGTTGGCATGTACCAGGGCGAGCCTGTGCTGGACCTGGACTACCTGGAAGACTCGGCCGCCGAGACCGACCTCAACGTGGTCATGACCAGCACCGGTGGTTTCATCGAAGTGCAGGGCACTGCCGAAGGCGCGCCATTCCAGCCGGCTGAGCTGAACGCCATGCTGGCCTTGGCCCAGAAAGGCATGACCGAAATCTTTGAATTGCAGAACGCCGCGCTGGCTGACTGAGCCGGCCCAAGGAGAAACGCCATGAATGACAGCCAGTTGCCGGTTCCGGCACCGTCCAAGGAAGTACGCCAGTGGGCAATGTTGTGTCATTTTGCGGCATTCCTGGGGTTGGTATTTCCCTTCGGCAGCTTGCTGGGGCCGTTGATCCTGTGGCAGTTCAAGAAGGACATGGACCCGCTCATCGATGACCAGGGCAAGGAGGCGCTGAATTTCCAGATCACCGTGGCGATCGCCTGGCTGGTGTGCCTGTTGCTGGGCTTCGTGGTCGTTGGCTTCTTGCTGATGACCGTGCTGGTGATCGGGGCGTTGATACTGACGATCATCGCCGGTATCAAGGCCAACAAAGGCATTGCCTATCGCTATCCGTGGACGTGGCGCCTGGTCAAGTAACCGAGCGGCCACAAAAAAAACCGACATCGCTGTCGGTTTTTTTGTACCTGGAAAAAGACCTCAGATGGTCAATGTCCAGTCGTAGTCCACGATCAGCGGCGCGTGCTGCGAGAAGCGCGGCTGGCGCGGCAGGCGTGCACTGCGCACGAACCGGCGCAGGCCTGGGGTCAGTAGCTGGTAGTCGAAACGCCAGCCCAGGTTGAGCATCTCAGCCTGTTCGTTATCTGGCCACCAGCTGTACTGGTCGCCTTCGCGACTGACTTCACGCAGGGCATCGACATAGCCCATGTTGCCGACAATCTCGTCCATCCAGGCGCGTTCTGGCGCCAGGAAGCCCGGGGATTGCTGGCTGTCGCGCCAGTTCTTGATATCCAGTTTCTGTTGCGCCACGTACAGCGAGCCACAATAAATGTACTCGCGACGTTTGCGTCGCTGCTTATCCAGGTAACGGGCGAAATCGTCCATTAGCTTGAATTTCTGGTTCAAGTCTTCATCGCCGTTCTGCCCGGAAGGTAGCAGCAAGGTCGCGATGCTGACCTTGTCGAAATCGGCTTGCAGGTAACGCCCGTAGCGGTCGGCTGTCTCGAAGCCGAGGCCGCTGATGACCGCCTTGGGTTGCAACCGCGAGTACAAAGCCACGCCACCTTGGGTGGGCACTTCGGCATCGCAGGCATAAAGGAAGTAGCCATCCAGTTGGAAGGCTGGGTCGTCCAGTTCAAAGGCGGAGGCACGGGTGTCCTGCAGGCAGATGACGTCGGCATTCTGTGCTTGCAGCCAACTGAGCAAACCACGCTCGACTGCAGCCTGAATACCATTAACGTTCACACTGATGATCCGCATAAATGGCCCCAAAAATCGCGTGCGTGTATGATACACGCCGTCCACCCAATTAGCTAAATCCGTGGTATCTGAGGCTTTTTTCATGCAGGCGTATCAGCGCGATTTCATTCGTTTTGCCATCGATCGCGGCGTTTTACGCTTCGGTGAGTTCACCCTCAAGTCCGGGCGCACCAGCCCGTACTTCTTCAATGCGGGCCTGTTCAACTCAGGTTCGGCCCTGGCTCAGCTGGGCCGTTTCTATGCGGCAGCCATCGTTGAGAGCGGTATTTCCTTCGACGTACTCTTTGGCCCGGCCTACAAGGGTATTCCCCTGGCAGCGGCGACGGCGATAGCCCTGGCGGAGCATCACGGGCAGGACTTGCCGTGGTGTTTCAACCGTAAGGAAGCCAAGGCCCATGGTGAAGGTGGCAGCCTGGTAGGCGCGCCATTGACCGGCGATGTGCTGATCATCGATGACGTGATCACCGCGGGTACTGCTATCCGTGAAGTGATGCAGATCATCGCTTCCCAGGACGGCGCCAAGGCTGCCGGTGTGCTGATCGCCTTGAACCGCCAGGAGCGTGGCAACGGTGAATTGTCGGCGATCCAGGAAGTGGAGCGTGACTTCGGCATTCCGGTGGTGAGCATCGTGTCGTTGAACCAGGTATTGCAGTTCCTGGAAGACGACCCGCAGCTCAAGCAACATTTGCCGGCTGTGCGTGCATACCGCGAGCAGTTCGGCGTCTGACACTGAATCCTGTGGGAGCGGGCTTGCCCGCGATAGCGGTGTGTCAGGCGGTGCATTTTTGCATGTACTGTCGTCATCGCAGGCAAGCCAGCTCCCACATTTGAACTGTGTACAAACAAAGGCCCCGCTCAATTCAATTGAGCGGGGCCTTTTGCTTTGCAGCGATCAAGGGCGCTTGCGGTTACTGATCAACGTACCGACACCGGTATCGGTGAAGATTTCCAACAGTATTGCATTTGGCACGCGGCCATCCAGGATCAGCGAGCTGCCGACGCCGCCCTGCACGGCTTCCAGTGCGCAACGGATCTTCGGCAACATGCCGCCGTAGATGGTGCCGTCGGCGATCAGGTCGTCTACCTGCTGGGTAGTCAAGCCGGTCAGTACCTTGCCTTCCTTGTCCATCAAGCCGGCGATGTTGGTCAGCAGCATCAGTTTTTCAGCCTTCAGTGCTTCCGCCACCTTACCGGCTACCAGATCGGCGTTGATGTTATAGGACTCGCCATTAGCACCCACGCCGATCGGCGCAATTACCGGGATGAAGTCGCCCTTGACCAGCAGGTTGAGCAAATCGGTGTTGATGCCGATGACTTCGCCCACCTGGCCGATGTCGATGATTTCCGGCTGGGTCATCTCCGGCGTCTTGCGGGTCACGGTCAGTTTCTTGGCGCGGATCAGTTCCGCATCCTTGCCGGTCAGTCCGATGGCGCTGCCGCCGTGGCGGTTGATCAGGTTGACGATGTCTTTGTTGACCTGGCCGCCGAGGACCATTTCCACCACGTCCATGGTTTGCGCGTCAGTGACACGCATGCCATCGATGAAGTGACTCTCGATCGACAAACGCTTGAGCAGGTCGCCAATTTGCGGGCCGCCGCCGTGGACGACCACGGGGTTGATCCCCACAGCCTTCATCAGCACGATGTCGCGGGCAAAGCCGGTTTTCAGCTCATCGCTTTCCATGGCATTGCCGCCGTACTTGATCACCAGCGTCTTGCCGACGTAGCGTCGAATATAAGGCAACGCTTCGGACAGGACCTTGGCGGTGTTGGCAGCGGCTTCGCGTTCGAGGGTCATTCAGGGCTCCGGGCAAAAATCAGAACGGTAATTGGAGATCAGGGGCAACACGTTTCAACTGGGCGTGGAACACGTCCTTGATGCGCTGCAACTCCGCTTCGGTATCCGCCTCGAAACGCAGGACCAGCACCGGTGTGGTGTTGGACGCGCGAACCAGGCCCCAGCCTTTGGCGTAATCGACTCGCACACCATCAATGGTGGTCAGGTTGGCGCCTTCACCCCATTGCGCATCGTGCAATGCGTCAATGATGCTGAATTTGCTCTCCTCGGTCACATGGATATTGATCTCAGGCGTAGAAATATCATTCGGGAAGGTCTGAAACAGCTCTTGCGCCGTGGATTTCTCCTTGCTGAGGATCTCCAGCAGACGAGCGGCGCTGTAAATACCGTCGTCAAACCCGAACCAGCGCTCCTTGAAGAAGACGTGGCCGCTCATTTCACCGGCCAACAGCGCGCCGGTTTCCTTCATTTTCTTTTTGATCAACGAGTGACCGGTCTTCCACATTAGCGGGCGACCACCGTATTCCTTGATCAATGGCGTCAGGCGACGAGTGCATTTCACATCGAAGATGATCTCGGCGTTGGCATTGCGCGCAACCACGTCTCTAGCAAACAGCATCAACAGGCGGTCCGGGAACACGATCTCGCCGGTTTCGGTCACCACGCCCACACGGTCGCCGTCGCCATCGAAGGCCAAGCCGACGTCGGCGCCCACTTCCTTGACCTTGGCAATCAGGTCTACCAGGTTTTCCGGCTTGCCTGGGTCCGGGTGATGGTTGGGGAAGTTGCCGTCTACTTCGCAGAACAGTGGGATCACTTCGCAGTTCAGGGCTTCGAGCAATTGCGGGGCAATCACACCCGCTGCGCCGTTGCCGCAGTCCACCACGACTTTCAAGCGGCGGGCGAGCTTGACGTCGCGAGTGATTTCATCGGAGTAGCGCTGGAGGATATCGACCTTGGTGATGCTGCCGGTGCCGCTGGTCAAGTCGTTGGTCTTCAGGCGGGTGTGCAGAGCCTGGATCTGTTCATTGGCGAGGGTGTCGCCAGCGATGACGATCTTGAAGCCGTTGTAATCCGACGGATTGTGGCTGCCGGTGAGCATGACCCCGGATTTGCCCGCCAGTACGTTGGCGGCGTAGTACAGCGCGGGGGTTGGCACCAGGCCGACGTCGCTGACATGGCAGCCGCTGTCAGCCAGGCCCTGGATGAGTTGCTCGACCAACTCCGGGCCGGACAAGCGGCCGTCACGGCCTACCGAGACGTTGGGTTCGCCTTGGGCCAGGCTCTGGGAGCCGATGGCGCGGCCGATCCAGTAGGCGGTTTCGGCGGTCAGGGTCTTGGGGACCACACCACGGATGTCATAGGCGCGAAAAATGCTGTCGGGAAAGGTCGGGGCTACGCGGGCTGCGGTACTCATCGCGGGGGAAACTCCATCTGAAAGGGGGCAAGGCGGGCCTGATGTGGCTGGCCGGCAGGCTCAAACTGAAGGGTATGACGGCGTTTTCGGCAGAGAGTTCGTGGTGTAAAAATGCCATCGGCGCTTCGGCCTCGGCATTATTTTTACCTAATCCTTTGATTTCATTATAGAAATCTCGATGATCATTTCCGCGCATTCTTTATCCTGAAAGGCCGGGCGGCGGTGTGTGGCCGGTCGATTGCGCCCGGCCACGTTCAGCTTAGTCAGTGACTGCCGGAATGCCCAAAACCGCCTGCACCACGTTGGGTTTCGTCGAATTCCTGCACCAATTCGAAATGCGCCTGCACCACCGGCACCAGTACCAGTTGGGCGATGCGCTCGCCGACGGCGATGTTGAAAGCAGTCTGGCCACGGTTCCAGCACGACACCATCAACTCGCCCTGGTAGTCGGAATCGATCAGGCCGACCAGGTTGCCTAGCACGATGCCATGTTTATGGCCCAAGCCGGAGCGCGGCAGGATCAGCGCCGCCAGGCCAGGATCGCCGACATAGATCGACAAGCCCGTGGGAATCAGGATGGTCTGGCCCGGCTCAAGGACGGTGTCTTGCTTGAGCATGGCGCGCAGGTCCAGGCCGGCGGAGCCCGGCGTGGCGTAGGCCGGCAGGGGAAAGTCGTTGCCGAGGCGTGGGTCGAGGATCTTGGCTTGTAAAGCATGCATGGACATTAAACCTGGTTCAGCCGTTGGGCGATAAAAGAGATCAGTTGGCGGGCAATCTTGCCCTTGCTGGTCTGGGCGAAAAGGGTGGCGTGCAATTCACGGTCGATCACGCTGCACGCATTTTCCTCGCTGTTGAAGCCGATGCTCGGGTTGGCGACATCATTGGCAACGATCAGGTCGAGGTTTTTGTCTTTCAGTTTGCGTGCGGCGTAGTCCAGCAGGTGCTCGGTCTCGGCTGCGAAGCCGACGCTGAACGGACGGTCCGGACGGGTAGCGATGGTGGCCAGGATGTCCGGGTTACGCACCATTTGCAGGAGCAGGCCGTCGCCGCTCGTAGGGTCTTTCTTGAGCTTCTGCGGGGCCACGACCTCGGGTCGGTAATCCGCAACCGCTGCCGAGGCGATAAACAGGTCGCAGGGAATGGCGGCTTCGCAGGCCGCCAACATGTCCCGGGCGCTGACTACGTCGATACGCGTAACGCGATCAGGGGTCGGCAAATGTACCGGGCCGGTTATCAGTGTGACCCGTGCGCCTGCCTCGACCGCAGCTTCTGCCAACGCGAAGCCCATTTTTCCTGAGCTATGGTTGGTGATGTAGCGCACCGGGTCGATGTTTTCCTGGGTCGGGCCGGCGGTGATCAGCACGTGCTTGCCGGTCAGGGCCAGATGCTGGAAGCACTCGGCTGCGCACTGCGCCAGGTCGGTGGCTTCGAGCATGCGGCCCAGGCCGACGTCGCCGCAGGCCTGGCTGCCGGAAGCCGGGCCGAACACCTTGAGGCCGCGGGTTTGCAGGAGTTGGGTATTGGCCTGGGTGGCCGGATCGCGCCACATGGCCTGGTTCATGGCCGGTGCGATAGCGACGGTGGCGTCGGTGGCCAATACCAGGGTGGTGAGCAGGTCATCGGCAATGCCCTGGGCCAGGCGGGCGATCAGGTCGGCAGTGGCCGGGGCTATCAGCACCAGGTCGGCCCATTTGGCCAGTTCGATATGGCCCATGGCGGCTTCTGCGGCCGGGTCCAGCAGGTCGAGGTGAACCGGGTGGCCGGACAACGCTTGCATGGTCAGCGGGGTGATGAACTCACTGCCACCACGGGTCATGACCACGCGCACTTCGGCGCCCTGGTCCAGGAGCCTGCGAACCAACTCTGCGCTCTTGTAGGCGGCAATGCCGCCGCCGACGCCGAGAACGATGCGTTTCCGATACAGACGCTGCATTGGTTTGCCTTTCCAGTTCAGTGATGCCAGTTCAATGACACCTGCGATGACCCCTCCCCAGGTGAAATCGCAGGCAAAAAAGAGGGCCCTACGATAACACAGCGCCCGCCGGGCAACAGCGGAGCAGATACAGGGAGGTGGGATGAGTATTCGTGATTGGCCCGTGGCAGAGCGTCCACGGGAGAAGTTATTGGAAGGCGGCGCGGCGAGCCTGTCTGATGCCGAGCTGTTGGCGATCTTCCTGCGTACGGGGGTGGCCGGCCGAAGTGCGGTGGATCTGGCGCGCCATCTGTTGGCCCAATTCGGTGGCCTGCGCCCGTTACTGGAGGCCAGCCAGACGCTGTTCAGCCAGCATCTGGGGCTGGGGCCGGCGAAGTTTGCCCAGTTGCAGGCGGTGTTGGAGATGTCCCGGCGCCACCTGGCTGAGCGCTTGCGGGCTGACTCTGTGCTGGAAAGCCCGCTGGCCGTGCGCGAGTACCTCAAGGCACTGCTGCGCCATGAGCCCCATGAGATCTTCGGCTGCCTGTTCCTGGACTCCAAGCATCGGGTGCTAGGGTTCGAGGTCATGTCCCAAGGCACGATCGACGCTGCGATTGTCTACCCGCGACAGGTGGTCAAGCGCGCCTTGGCGTACAACTCGGCGGCATTGATCCTGTGTCATAACCATCCGTCGGGAAGCACGGAGCCCAGCGCGGCTGATCGAAAATTGACCAAGCTGCTGCAAAAGGCGCTGGACGTGGTGGATGTGCGGGTGCTGGACCACATCATCGTGGGCGATGGTGACCCGCTGTCTATGGCTGAATACGGTTGGCTGTAACGGCCCTGCCTCTGTAGGAGCTTGCTCGCGAAAAACCAGAGGGCCCCGTGGGGTGTCAGGTTTTTCCGCGTCATCGTTGACGATTTTCGCGAGCAAGCTCGCTCCTACAGGTGGGGGGTTGTGCCTTAGGGCTTGAGGCTGACTTTCGAATAGTCCTGGCGCCCGAACGGGCTTACCTGGTACCCCTGGATGTTCTGGCGGGTCAAGGCAAACGCCGTCGGATGCGCCAGTGGCAGCCACAGCGCCTGTTGCTGGATCTGCGCCTGGGCCTGCTGATACAGCTTGCTGCGCACACCTTGCTCACTGGTGGTTTTGCCCGCACTGATCAACTTATCCAGGGTGGGGTCGCAATAGCGGGCAAAGTTGGTGCCGGACTTTACCGCGGCGCAGGAGAACTGCGGCGTCAGGAAGTTATCCGGGTCGCCGTTGTCCCCGGCCCAGCCCATGAACAGCAAGTCGTGCTCGCCGGCCTTGGCGCGGCGGATCAACTCGCCCCATTCGATCACGCGAATCTCGGCCTGGATGCCAACCTTGGCCAGGTCGGCCTGCAACAGTTGGGCGCCGAGGTTCGGGTTGGGGTTCAGCAGGCTGCCGGTAGGGCGGGTCCATATTGTGGTCTTGAAGCCGTCCTTGAGCCCGGCGCGGCCCAGCAGCGCCTTGGCTTTGGCGAGGTCCTGCGGGTAGCCTGGCAACTCTTTGGCATAGCTCCAGGTGTTCGGCGGGTAGACACCGTTGGCCGCTTCGGCGGTGCCTTCGAATACGGCCTTGAGGTAGCTGTCCTTATCAAAGGCCAGGTTGATCGCCTGGCGCACTTCGGGCTTGTCCAGCGGTGGGTGCTGGCTGTTGATAGCGACGAACGCGGTCATGAAGGCGGCGGTTTTTTCCACCTTCAGCGCCGCGTCTTTTTCGGCCTCGCCCACATCCAGGGGCTTGGGTGACAGGGCGATCTGGCATTCATCGCGGTGCAGCTTCTGCAGGCGTACGTTGGCGTCCGGGGTGATGGCGAAAATCAGGTTGTCCACCGCCGGTTTGCCGGCGAAGTAGTCCGGGTTGGCCTTGTAACGCACCACGGCATCTTTCTGGAACCGCACGAACACAAACGGGCCGGTGCCGATTGGCTGGCTGTTGAGCTTCTCGGGTGTGCCGGCCTTGAGCAATTTATCGGCATATTCAGCCGGATAGATCGACGCAAAGCCCATGCTCAGTGCTGGGAGGAAGGTGGAATCGGCATGGTCGAGGGTGAAGCGTACGGTCAGTGGGTCAAGGGCGTCGATTTTCTTGACCAGTGCCGGCAATTGCAGGGACTGGGCGTGAGGAAAGCCGCTCTGGGCGATCTTGTGCCACGGGTTGGCCGGGTCGAGCATGCGCTCGAAGCTGAAGCGTACATCTTCGGCCGTCAGGGTGCGGCTTGGGCTGAAATAGCTGGTGCGATGGAATTTCACATCGGGGTGCAGTTTGAAGGTGTACGTCAGCCCATCGGGCGACACTTCCCAGCTATCTGCAAGGCTCGGTACCAACTTGCCACTGGCCGCGTCGAATTCCACCAAACGGTTCATCAGCACGTCGGCCGAGGCGTTGGTGGTGGTCAGTGAGTTGTACTGCACCACATCGAACCCTTCGGGGCTGGCCTCGGTGCATACGCTCAAGTTGGTGGCCGCAACGGCCATCGGCGCAATAAAGAGAGGGGCAAGCAATAGCGGTAGGGCAGCGAGGCGCATATTCGGTTTCCTGTGCAGATCGAAGGCCCATCTGCGAGTGCAGTCTGGAAAAAGCCTACCGTAGAGGTCTGATTGATAAATGACTAGCCCATTTTTGCCTGTGCTTTTGGCCAAAATGCTGTTTTGATGGCGCCTCAGCGTGTTTCGCCGTGCACTTCCCTGTGACCGCAGACGTTGTAAATCATTCTGTGCGACGAGCGGTCGGCTGTTACAGCGGCCCCTCCTGGCAGCGGTTCAGGCACTTGTGGCCAAGATTTACGCTGCTAAAAGTACACAGGTTGTTGTTGCACTGGGGTCTTTCTGGTATAAAGCAGCGCTCTTTTCTAGGGGCCCGGTTCCTTCACTGTAGGTGTAGCCGGTAAGACCCTAAAGAAACGCGGCGCCTGGCGCCAAATGACTGAGAGATTAAGCGGCCAACCCATGCCGGGTTGGGCATGTGGTTTTAGAGGGCTGAGGCATGTCGAGAGTCTGTCAAGTTACCGGTAAGGGTCCGGTGACTGGGAATAACATTTCCCACGCAAATAACAAAACCCGTCGTCGTTTCCTGCCGAACCTGCAGCATCACCGCTTCTGGGTTGAAGAAGAGAAACGTTTTGTTCGCCTGCGTGTATCTGCTAAAGGCATGCGTATTATCGACAAGCGTGGCATCACTGTCGTGCTGGCCGAAATCCGCGCCGCTGGCAAGATCTAAGGAGCTCTATCATGCGTGAATTGATTCGAATGATCTCTAGCGCCGGTACTGGTCACTTCTACACTACCGACAAGAACAAGCGTACTACCCCGGACAAGCTCGAAAAGAAAATGTTCGACCCGCGCGTTCGCAAGCACGTGATCTACAAAGAAGGCAAAATCAAGTAATTGATTTTCTTCCTTGTGAAAAAAAGCCCGTATCTCACGATGCGGGCTTTTTTTTGCCTGATCGTTCCCACGCTCTGCTGATCGTTCCCACGCTCTGCGTGGGAACGCCGTCTCGGACGCTCAGCGTCCCGTTGTCGATCAATCAATGATCAGGCTTTCTCTTCAAACACCACGTAGATCTTGCGGCACGCTTCCAGCACTTCCCAGGTACCACTGAAACCGGCAGGGATCACAAAGCGGTCGCCGGCCCGCAGTGTCTTGGCATTCCCCTCAGCATCGCGCAACACCGACACGCCTTGCACGATCTCGCAGTACTCATGCTCGGTGTAATTGACCTTCCACTGGCCCACTTCACCTTCCCAGACGCCGGCGTTCATCTGGCCGCATGGGCTGTTGTAGTGGTTGTAGAGTGTCTGCTCGGGATCGCCCTTGAGGATTTTCTCGGCGGCAGGGCGGTAGCGTTCGGGGGCGGTGTTGGCTTGGCTGAAATCGACGATGTCCTGGATGCTCATGTGCATTTCCCGTCTGGCCTGCGGTTGGAGAGCCCAAAGTCTATGTTTATTAAAATGAACATCGCAAGGGCGTTTGCCGCCGTTCTGTCAAATATATTGAAACATCCCCAGCCGCTGGTTTAGGGTGGCAGCTGCCTTGAGCCGAACAGCAGGCTGGTCGGGCAAGCATTCGTGATGGCGCCGGGATAAACCTCCCAGGCCCTTGTATTCAATAAGAGGAGGACACTCGCATGACCACCCTGACCCGTGCCGACTGGGAACAACGCGCCAAGGCTCTGAAGATCGAAGGCCGCGCCTATATCAATGGCGAATACACCGCCGCCGTTTCCGGTGACACCTTCGAATGCATCAGCCCGGTGGATGGGCGCTTGCTGGCCACTGTCGCCAGCTGTGATGCCAGCGATGCCCAGCGCGCCGTGGAAAATGCGCGTGCCACTTTCAATTCCGGCGTGTGGTCGCGCCTGGCACCAGCCAAGCGCAAGTCCGTCATGATCCGTTTCGCCGCGCTGCTCAAGGCTAACGCCGAAGAGCTGGCGCTGCTTGAAACCCTGGATATGGGCAAGCCCATCAGCGATTCCCTGAACATCGACGTCCCCGGCGCGGCGCAAGCCCTGAGCTGGAGCGGCGAGGCGATCGACAAGATCTACGACGAAGTCGCCGCCACGCCCCACGATCAACTGGGCCTGGTGACCCGCGAGCCCGTCGGTGTTGTTGGCGCCATCGTGCCGTGGAACTTCCCGTTGATGATGGCGTGCTGGAAACTCGGCCCGGCGCTGTCCACCGGCAACTCTGTCATCCTGAAGCCGTCCGAAAAATCCCCGCTCACCGCCATCCGCATCGCCGCGTTGGCCGTTGAGGCTGGTATTCCAAAGGGCGTGTTCAACGTGCTGCCTGGCTATGGTCACACCGTCGGTAATGCCCTGGCGGTGCATATGGACGTCGATACCCTGGTGTTCACGGGCTCCACCAAGATCGCCAAGCAACTGTTGATCCGCTCCGGCGAGTCGAACATGAAGCGTGTATGGCTGGAAGCCGGTGGCAAGAGCCCGAACATCGTGTTTGCCGACGCGCCGAACCTGCAAGCGGCGGCCGAATCCGCCGCCAGCGCCATTGCCTTCAACCAGGGCGAAGTCTGCACTGCCGGCTCGCGCCTGCTGGTCGAGCGTTCGATCAAAGACACCTTCCTGCCGCTGGTGATCGAGGCCCTCAAGGGCTGGAAACCCGGCAATCCACTGGACCCAGCCACCACTGTGGGTGCATTGGTGGATACGCAGCAGATGAACACCGTGCTTTCGTACATTGAAGCCGGCCACGCCGACGGCGCCAAGCTGGTCGCGGGTGGCAAGCGCACCCTGGAAGAGTCCGGCGGCACCTACGTCGAGCCGACGATTTTCGACGGCGTGACCAATGCCATGAAGATCGCCCAGGAAGAGATCTTTGGCCCGGTCCTGTCGGTGATCACTTTCGACAGCGCCGAAGAAGCCATCGCCATCGCCAACGACACCCAATACGGCCTGGCTGCGGCGGTGTGGACGGCGGACATCTCCAAGGCACACTTGACGGCCAAGGCTCTGCGCGCCGGCAGCGTGTGGGTTAACCAGTACGATGGCGGCGACATGACTGCACCGTTCGGTGGTTTCAAGCAGTCGGGTAATGGCCGCGACAAGTCGCTGCATGCATTCGACAAGTACACCGAGCTGAAGGCGACCTGGATCAAGCTCTAAGCAACACTGCTGATCCCCCTGTAGGAGCGAGCTTGCTCGCGAAGAACCTGAAGGCGCCGCGTTTATCCAGCATGAACGCGTCATCGTTAACGTTTTTCGCGAGCAAGCTCGCTCCTACAGTCGTTTTGCGAAGCAGAATTATTCACAGGAGCGTGGCAATGCGTTGGGCGACATATTTCGCCGTGCTGGCGTCGGTACTCAGCGTTGGCCTGGCTCTGGGTGTCAGCATGCCGTTGGTATCCCTGCGTCTTGAAGGCTGGGGTTATGGCAGTTTCGCTATTGGCGTGATGGCGGCGATGCCGGCATTCGGCGTACTGCTAGGTGCCAAGGTCTCCAGCCGCATGGCGTCCTGGCTCGGCACTGCCAACCTGATGCGCCTGTGCCTGTGGGCCGGTGCGGTGTCCATCGGCTTGCTGGCGATCCTGCCCAGCTACCCGGTGTGGCTGGTGCTCAGGCTGATGATCGGGGTGATCCTGACCATCGTATTTATCCTGGGTGAAAGCTGGATCAACCAATTGGTGGTCGAGCAGTGGCGTGGCCGCCTGGTGGCGCTCTACGGCTGCAGCTATGCCTTGAGCCAGCTGTCGGGGCCGTTGCTGTTGGGCCTGATTGGCACCGACCATGACTACGGCTTCTGGGTCGGCGCGGGCCTTTTGGTGGTGGCGCCGCTGCTGTTGCTGGGACGTACCGGGGCGCCGACGGCGGATTCGTTCAGCGTGACCTTTGGCGACCTGTGGCGCTTTTGCCTGGGCCTGCCGGCGATTGCCTGGGCCGTGGCGTTGTTTGCTGCGTTCGAAGCGATGATCCTGACGCTGTTGCCGGTGTACTGCCTGCAACAGGGTTTTACTGCCGAGATCGCCTTGGCGATGGTCAGCACGGTGGTGGTGGGCGATGCGTTGCTGCAATTGCCCATTGGCGCGCTGGCCGACTATCTGCCGCGACGTACCCTGTTTCTGGCCTGTGCACTGCTGTTGCTGGCGTCGAGCCTTGCGGTGCCGTTATTGATGCACACGTTGCTGATCTGGCCGGTGTGGGTGCTGTTCGGTGCCAGTGCCGGTGGGTTGTTCACCTTGTCGCTGATTTTGATTGGCGAGCGCTACCGCGACGATGCGTTGGTGCGTGCCAACGCTCACGTGGCGCAGCTGTGGGGTATTGGCTGTCTGATCGGGCCGCTGGTGGCGGGGGCGGGCAGCCAGTGGATCAGTGGGCATGCGCTGCCGCTGTTGATGGCGGCCGGGGCGCTGGGGTTGGTGGTGCTGTTGCTGCGTCAGGGGGCTTTCGGCGCTACGCAGCCGGCCTGACCTCGAAATGCAATCAATTGTGGGAGCCGGGCTTGCCTGCGATAACGGTTTGCCAGTCGCTTATGTGTTGCCTGGCACACCGCTATCGCGGGCAAGCCCGGCTCCCACAGGTGATGTGCAGTGTTTTTTAGAGCATGCGTTCCAGGCCAACACTGGTGGCGAACCAGGCATTGAACCGTCGCCACCAACTGCCCGGTTCGCGGGTCAGGGTGTGCATCTGGCCGTTGTCTTCTGTCACCCACACCACCTGGCTGTCCTGCAGTTTGGCCTCATAGCTCAACGCCGGCGCCATACCTTCCAGCGCCAGGTTGCGCACGTGTTCGGCCAGCTCTGGGCTGTCCACCAGTACGCCGACTTCGGTATTCCACAACACTGAGCGCGGGTCGAAATTGAACGAGCCGATAAACGACTTTTCTCGGTCGAAGATCATCGCCTTGCTGTGCAGGCTGGAGTCCGAGCCGCACCAGCTGCCATGCCGAAACAGGTGCGGGCCGCTGCTTGCGCTGGGGTCGCCCGGTTGCCGGCGCAGCTCATAGAGCTTTACCCCGTGCTCCAGCAGCGCCTTGCGATACGGCGCATAACCGCCGTGCACGGCCGGTACGTCGGTGGCTTCGAGGGCGTTGGTCAGCAGGCGCACCGAAACACCCGCATCGGCACGCCCTGTGAGGTAGACCAGCCCAGGTTGGCCCGGTACGAAGTAAGCCGAAATCATGATCAGCTCATGGCTGACACCCGCCAGCTCTGGCGCCAGCTGAGTGGTCAGCAGCAGTCGAGGGTCGGGGTCGGCCTTGGCCAGTACCTTGCTCGGCGCGTCCCACAGCGCCTGGTTCCAGGCCCAGATCAACTCGCGGCGCCAGATGTCCATGCGGGGCTGGGTCTGGTAAGTGCGCAGGCGGTTATACAGCGCGTGGTTCTGTTGACGGGACTGATCCAGGGAGGCTTCAAGGCGCCCGCGGGCGACGGCGAGGTCGACCTTGGAGGGTTTGTTCGAGACGAAGTCATCGATAGGCTTGCTCAAGGCGCTGTTCCAGTACTGGTCGAAGCTGTGACCCAATTGCTCGGCCACCGGCCCGACGCTGAGCATGTCGATATCGGTGAAATTCAGGTTCGGTTCGGCGTCAAAATACTCGTCGCCCAGATTGCGCCCGCCAACGATGGCCACGCTGTTATCGGCCAGCCACAGCTTGTTATGCATGCGCCGGTGTTGCAGTGACAGGTTGAATACACGGCCCATGGCGCGCGTGACGCCGGTGCTACGGCCCAGATGCAGCGGGTTGAACAGGCGTATCTGCACCTTGGGATGGGCGGCGAGGGTGGCGATGATCTGGTCGAGGCCATCGCTGGTGGTGTCGTCCAGCAGAATCCGCACGCGCACCCCGCGGTCGGCGGCCTTGAGCAGTTCGTCCACAAGCATGCGTGTGCTGATGCCGTCGTGCACGATGTAGTACTGCAAGTCGAGGCTGGTCTGGGCGTTGCGAATCAACTCGGCGCGAGCCATGAAAGCCTCACTGCTGTTGGGCAGCAAGCGGAAGCCCGAGCGTCCTTGGTAGGGGGCGGCCTGGGCCTGGATCGAGCGACCGAACGAGGAGTCCTTCGCCGGCAGGGCATCGCTGGGGATGCGCGGGGTGTCGACCGTGGCACAGCCGCCCAGGGCCAGGGCGCCCAGCAGGCAAAACGGTAAAAGCCGTCGAATCATCAAGGAAACTGCTTCCAGGTCAGGGCGGTTGTGGCATATGACGGCAATTGCTCGGGAAAGGTCAGTCCGCCGTCTCTTCCAGCATCTTGCCAGCGGCAGCACCTACCTTGCACACGGCCTCTTCAATCTGCGTCGTTGGCTTGGCAGCGTAGTTCATGCGCAAGCAGTTACGGTACTTGCCGGAGGCGGAGAAGATGCTGCCTACAGCCACCTGTACACCTTGTTCCACCAGCACGCGGTTGAGCTTCAAGGTGTCGAAGCCCTCCGGCAGCTCAATCCATAGCATGAAGCTGCCTTGGGGCCGGCTGGCGCGCGTGCCAGCGGGGAAATAACGGCTGACCCAATCGAGCATCAAGTCGCGATTACGCTGGTATTGGGTGCGCATCCTACGTAAATGAGGTTCGAAATGACCGCCTTTGAGGAATTCGGCAATGGCAATCTGCGGCTGTGTGGCCGTAGAGCCGGTGCTGATGTATTTCATGTGCAGCACCCGCTCCAGATAGCGTCCCGGTGCGACCCAACCAATGCGCAGGCCGGGCGCCAGGGTTTTGGAGAACGAGCTGCACAGCAGCACACGGCCGTCTTCATCGAAGGATTTGATGGTGCGCGGGCGTGGGTAGCTGTAGGCCAACTCGCCATACACATCGTCTTCGATAATCGCCACGTCAAAGCGCTGGGCCAGGGTCAGCAAGGCGCGTTTACGGGCTTCCGGCATGATGTAGCCCAAGGGGTTGTTGCAGTTTGGGGTGAGCTGGATGACTTTGATCGGCCACTGTTCCAGCGCCAGTTCCAAGGCCTCCAGGCTGATGCCGGTGAGCGGGTCGGTAGGGATTTCCAGGGCTTTCATGCCCAGGCCCTTGAGGGTCTGCATGGCGCCGTGGAAGCTGGGCGAATCCACCGCGACGATATCGCCGGGCTCACAAATCGCGTGAATGCTGGCGGAGAGGGCTTCGTGGCAACCGGTGGTGATCACGATGTCTTCGGCGCTCAGTTGGCAGCCGGAGTCCAATGACAGCCGGGCGATTTGCTCACGCAGTTCCATACAGCCAAGGATATTGTCGTAATACAGCCCCGGCAGGTCTTGGCGCCGGCTGACACGGGCGAGGCTACGCAGCAACGGCTTCAAGGTAGGCGACAATACATCCGGCATGCCTCGGCCCATCTGTATGACGTCTTTGCGCGGCACCGCACGAATCAGTTCCAGCACCAGGTCCCACTGGGAGATTTCCACTGGCCGTTGGGCCGGGCGGCCTATCTCGGGCAGTGCCGGCAGTTCACGGCCCACCGGAACAAAATAGCCCGACTTGGGCTTGGGCATCGCCAGGCCGTTGTCTTCGAGCAACCGATACGCCTGCTGCACGGTGCTCAGGCTCACCCCATGTTCCACACTCAAGGCCCGCACCGAGGGCAGTCGATCGCCCGGACGATAGAAGCCCTGTTCAATACGGGTGCCGAGCAATTCGGCGAGGTTGACGTAAAGGGTCATGGTGGTCGCTCCCGAGGGACCAGTACAGATAGGGGGAAAATACAGGATTCAGCCACGCAGAGGCAGCATCTGTATGTATTTATTAAAAATTAGCTGAATCTGTAATGGTACTGGCCGCCCGCGCATGCTGATCACTCAAGACAACAGGCCAATGAGGGGCAGTCAAATGAGCGGCATGAGCGATGTACGGCTGGCGTTACGCAGTCAGGAACTGGACGTGGCGCAGGAGCAGGTGATCACTGCCTCGGCTTCTGGCCGCTGGAATCTGTTCTGGCGCCGTCGCCATACGCGCAAGGCCCTGCTGGACCTGAGCCGCGAGCAGTTACGCGACATCGGGCTGACCGCCGAGCAGGCGCGCCGTGAGGGTTTGAAACCCTTCTGGCGCGATTGATCAGAGCAGTTCTTTGAGGCGGTGCCAGAGCATCCCCAGTGCCAGCAGCGGCGAACGCAGGTGTTTACCGCCGGGGAAGGTGATGTGTGGCACTTGGGCGAACAGATCGAAACGCCCCTGTTGCTGGCCGCTGATGGCCTCGGCCAGCAGCTTGCCCGCCAGGTGCGTGGCGTTGAGGCCATGGCCGGCATAGGCCTGGGCGTAATACACGTTGGGTTGATCGGCCAGGCGGCCAATCTGCGGCAGGCGGTTGGCGCCGATGCCGATCATGCCGCCCCATTGGTAGTCGATTTTCACATCTGCCAATTGGGGGAATACCTGCAGCATCTTCGGTCGCATGTAGGCGCCGATGTCCTTGGGGTCTCGACCGGAGTAGTGGCAGGCGCCGCCGAACAACAGGCGACGGTCGGCGGACAGGCGGAAGTAATCCACCGTCACGCGCTGGTCACACACGGCCATGTTCTGCGGTAACAGGCGGGTGGCTTGCGCCTCGCTCAAGGGCTCGGTGGCAATGATGTAGCTGCCGGCAGGCAACACCTTGCCGCTCAGTTGCGGGTTGAGCCCGTTCAGGTAGGCGTTGCAGGCCAGTACCAGGGTCTTGGCGCGCACAGTGCCTTGGGCGGTATGCACCTTGACCTCAGGGCCATAGTCGATACGGGTCACTTGGGATTGCTCGTACAGCGCCACGCCCAACTGCTGGGCAACGGCAGCCTCACCCAGTGCCAGATTCAGCGGGTGCAGATGGCCGGAACCCATGTCGATCATGCCGCCTACATAGCGGTCAGAGCCGATTACCGTGCCCATCTCGCTGGCTTGCAACAGGCGCACTTCGTGGCGGTAACCGAGGCTGCGCAGCTCTTCGGCATCCTGGGCCAGGCCCTGCAGGTCGCGGGGTTTGTTGGCCAGGTCGCAGTAGCCCCAGGTCAGGTCACAGGGGATCTGGAAGCGCTCCACACGCTCGCGCACGATCTCCACGGCTTCCAGGCCCATCAGCTTCATCTGGCGCACGCCGTCGCTGCCGATCACCTGGGTGAACTGATCCAGCCCGTGGCCGACACCGCGAATCAACTGGCCGCCATTGCGCCCGCTGGCGCCCCAACCGATTTTGCGCGCCTCCAGCAACACCACGCGAAAGCCGCGCTCGGCCAACTCCAGGGCGGTGTTGAGCCCGGAGAACCCCCCGCCGATCACACAGACATCGGCGTTCACCTCACCCGTCAGCGTCGGGTAATCCGGTTGCGGGACGCTGCTGGCGGCGTAGTAGGAAGCGGTGTGCCGGGCGCTGGCGGTCATGGGGAACCTCCCTGTCTGGAAAATTTGACGCAGGATACAGGGGTCGCACGACGCTGTCTGCGCGGGGCTTTTTGCGTCAGAATCCACGTCTATTCGCCGTTCGGTATGGGTTTCGATGAGTTGCAACAGTCAGAAAATCAGCGCGCTGCGTCGCCAGATTCCTTCGTTCGAGTGCGTCCCCGGTTGCCACGACTGCTGTGGGCCGGTGACCACCTCGCCCGAGGAAATGTCGCGTCTGCCGCGCAAGACCGCTGCCGAGCAAGAGGCGGCGATGGACGAGCTGAGCTGCGTACACCTGGGGCCCAAGGGTTGCACGGTGTATGACGAGCGGCCGCTGATCTGTCGCCTGTTCGGCACCACCAAGACCTTGCCGTGCCCTAATGGCCGCCGGCCAGTGGAGCTGATTCATCCGCGGGTGGAGAAGCAGATTCATGAGTACATGGCGAGTACCCGACAGGTGCTGGTCTAGCGGATGTACTCGGTTAAAACTGTGGGAGCTGGCTTGCCAGCTCCCACATTTGACCGTGTTGTGTCAGTGGGTCAGTCAGGGATCGGCAGGTTCAGGCTCTCTTTCACCTCTTCCATCACGATATAGCTTTTGGATTCCCGCACATGGGGGAGTTTGAGCAGGATATCGCCCAGCAATTTGCGGTACGACGCCATCTCCGAGATTCGCGCTTTCACCAGGTAGTCGAAATCACCCGACACGAGATGGCATTCCAGCACGTGAGGCAGTTTCAGCACGGCTCGGCGAAATTCTTCAAAGGTGTCACCCGACTTGTAATCCAGGCTGATCTCGACAAATACCAGCAAACTTCCCTTCAAATGCTGGGGATTGAGCCGTGCGTTGTAGCCCATGATGATCCCTTCGCGCTCCAGGCGCCGCACGCGCTCGGTGCAGGGCGTGGTGGACAGCCCGACCTTTTCCCCCAGCTCCGTGAACGAGATGCGCCCGTCGGTTTGTAGGATGCGCAGGATATTGCGGTCGATCTTGTCCAGCTCCCGCTTGGTCTGGGTGTTGGTACGCATAGGGGATACGCCTCTGTCAAAAGGGTTTTTGCCAAGAATTGTCGCCAAATATAGGCATTTATATAGTGAAATGCACTGCCGATTGTTTTTTACACTGCGCCCATCATTGCTCGAATAACACACGTCAGCGGCTGAGCCCGCGATGAGGATATAAAAATGCGCGTTCTGGTCTTGGGTAGCGGCGTCATTGGGGTGACCAGTGCCTACTATTTGGCGCGGGCCGGCTTCGACGTTGTGGTGGTTGATCGTCAGCCTGCCGCTGCCATGGAAACCAGTTTCGCTAATGCCGGTCAGGTGTCCCCTGGCTACGCGTCGCCATGGGCCGCGCCGGGTGTGCCGCTCAAGGCCATCAAATGGCTGCTTCAGCGCCACGCGCCGCTGGCGATCAAGGCCACCGCCGATATCGACCAATACCTGTGGATGGCGCAGATGCTGCGCAACTGCACGGCTAGCCGCTACGCGGTGAACAAGGAACGCATGGTGCGCCTGTCCGAGTACAGCCGCGACTGCCTTGACGAATTGCGCGCCGAGACCGGCATTGCCTACGAAGGGCGCAGCCTCGGGACTACCCAACTGTTCCGCACCCAGGCCCAGCTCGATGGCGCCGCCAAGGACATCGCCGTGCTGAAAGAGTCCGGCGTGCCATTCGAATTGCTCGACCGAGCCGGCATTGCCCGGGTTGAACCGGCCCTGGCCAGCGTCACCGATATCCTCGCGGGTGCCTTGCGCCTGCCCAACGACCAGACGGGCGATTGCCAGATGTTCACCACGCGCCTGGTCGAAATGTGCAAACAATTGGGCGTGGAATTCCGCTTCGAACAAGACATCCAGCGCCTGGACTACGCAGGCGACCGCATCAACGGTGTGCTGATCGACGGCAAGCTGGAAACTGCCGACCGCTATGTACTGGCTCTCGGCAGTTACTCGCCCAAGTTGCTCAAGCCATTGGGGATCAAGGCGCCGGTGTACCCGCTCAAGGGTTATTCGCTGACTGTGCCGATCACTAACCCGGCAATGGCGCCGACCTCGACCATTCTCGATGAAACCTACAAAGTCGCGATCACGCGTTTCGACAACCGCATTCGCGTCGGTGGCATGGCTGAAATAGCCGGTTTTGACCTGTCGCTGAACCCGCGGCGACGTGAAACCCTGGAGATGATCGTCAACGACCTTTATCCTCAGGGCGGCGATCTGGCCCAGGCCAGTTTCTGGACCGGCCTGCGCCCGACCACCCCGGACGGTACACCGATTGTGGGTGCCACGCCGTTCAAGAACCTGTTCCTGAATACAGGCCACGGTACCCTCGGTTGGACCATGGCCTGTGGTTCGGGTCGCTTGCTGGCCGACCTGATGGCGAAGAAAACGCCGCAGATCAGCGCCGCAGGCCTCGATATTTCCCGTTATGGCAACCACCAGGAGTCCGCACAACATGTCAATCCAGCGCCAGCTCACCAATGAGCGCATGAGCCAGATCGTTGTCCACAGCGGTACCGTGTACCTGGCAGGGCAAGTTGGCGACGACATGAGCGCCGGGATTGAGCAGCAGACCCGTGAAACCCTGGTCAATATCGAGCGCTTGCTGGACCTTGCCGGTACCGACAAGTCCAGGTTGCTGTCGGTGACGATCTACCTGAAGGACATCGACGCCGACTTCGCTTTGATGAACGCGGTATGGGACAAATGGCTGCCCAAAGGCGTCGCCCCGGCCCGAGCCACGGTCCAAGCCAAGCTGTGCGAACCCGAGATTCTGGTAGAGCTGTCTGTCGTGGCTGCGCTGCCTTAACAATGATCCCTCTCCCGGTGCCGGCGTTGTTGGTCGGCACCGGTTTTTTATTGACTTTGCTGCCTAGAAGCCTGCCGCCATGCGTCCAGCCCGTGCCCTGATTGATCTCCAAGCCCTGCGCCATAACTATCAATTGGCCCGAGAAGTCACCGGGGCCAAGGCCCTCGCCGTGATCAAGGCCGATGCCTACGGCCATGGCGCGGTGCCCGTGGCCCAGGCACTGGAGGCGCAAGCCGACGGCTTCGCGGTGGCGTGCATCGAGGAAGCGCTGGAACTGCGCGCCGCCGGCATTCGTGCGCCGGTGTTGCTGCTGGAAGGTTTTTTCGAAGCCGACGAGTTGCCGCTGATCATCGAGCAGGATTTGTGGTGCGTGGTGCATTCGCTGTGGCAGTTGGACGCCATCGAGCAAGCTCGTTTGAGCAAGCCGCTGACAGTGTGGCTGAAGCTGGACTCGGGCATGCACCGTGTGGGCCTGCACCCCAAGGATTACCAGGAGGCGTATCAGCGCCTGCTGGCGAGTGGCAAAGTGGCGAAAATCGTGCTGATGAGCCATTTTGCCCGCGCCGATGAGCTCGATTGCGTCAGCAGCAACGAACAAGTAACGGTGTTTGAGGCGGCGCGCCAGGGGCTGGCGGCTGAGGTCAGCCTGCGCAACTCACCGTCTGTATTGGGCTGGCCAAGCGTGTCCAGCGACTGGGTGCGCCCCGGTATCATGCTTTATGGCGCAACGCCCTTTGGCGAAGACCAGGCCCTCGCCGCGCGCTTGCAGCCTGTGATGACCCTGGAGTCCAAAGTCATCTGCGTGCGCGAGTTGCCGGCCGGTGAGCCGGTGGGCTACGGCGCCAGGTTCGTCACGCCCAAGCCGATGCGCATCGGCGTGGTTGCCATGGGTTATGCCGACGGTTACCCACGTCATGCGCCGACCGGTACCCCGGTGCTGGTCGCTGGCCAGCGCAGCCGGCTGCTGGGGCGCGTGTCCATGGACATGCTGTGTGTCGACCTCACCGACTTGCCCCAGGCGGGCCTTGGTTCCACCGTAGAGTTGTGGGGCAAGCACATCCTCGCCAGTGATGTTGCCGTGGCCGCCGAGACCATCCCCTATCAGATTTTCTGCAATCTGCGCCGAGTGCCAAGGCTCTATAGCGGCGCTTAGCCGCCGGCAACGAACCGAGCACACCGGGATTTAGGCCCAAGTGTTGTAAATACTGAACGCTGTCGCCATGATAACGCTCAATTACAACAAAGCCTGAATCCTAGGAGGCTCCTGCATTGGACGTCGGCGAACGACTGCAATCCATCCGTAAACTCAAAGGTCTTTCCCAGCGTGAGCTCGCCAAGCGTGCGGGCGTCACCAACAGCACCATTTCGATGATCGAGAAAAACAGCGTCAGCCCCTCGATCAGCTCCCTGCGCAAGGTGTTGGGCGGTATCCCCATGTCCATGGTCGAGTTCTTCTCCGAAGAAGTGCTCCAGGAAATACCGACGCAGATCGTCTATAAAGCCAATGAGCTGATCGACATCTCTGACGGTGCCGTCACCATGAAACTGGTGGGCCGGGCGCGCCCAAGCCGGGCTATCGCATTTCTCAATGAAATCTACCCTCCGGGTGCCGACACGGGCGAAGAAATGCTCACCCATGAAGGCGAAGAAACCGGAATTCTGGTGGAAGGGCGCCTGGAATTGGTGGTCGGTCTTGAAACTTTTGTGCTCGAAGCGGGCGATAGCTACTACTTTGAAAGCACTAGGCCTCATCGTTTTCGCAATCCGTTCGACGTGCCGGCGCGACTAATCAGCGCAGCCACACCCGCGAACTTTTAAGAATAGAGGCGCCCTGCCAGCGTTGCAGAGGTTCCCGCAGCTGTACACCGTGAGGCCGAATCTCCCTTTATTTAATAGGGTTGTTTCGGCCAGGCGGGCTAACCGTTATACTTTCGCCGCCTGCGAAACCGTGGCCGCAGGCGTGAATAGCCACCATTGAGGGTGAACGCGTGAACCTAATTATGAAAATGCTGGCTGCACCAGCAACCGTACTGGCCCTATGGGCTGTCAGCGCTCAAGCTGCGACCAATGATGACATTGCCAAGCGCCTGGAGCCTGTGGGCCAGGTTTGCGTCCAGGGCCAGGAATGCAAGGGCATGGAAGTTGCCGTGGCAGCCGGCGGCGGCGGCGCGAAAACCCCCGATGAGATCATCGCCAAGCACTGTAATGCGTGCCACGGCAGCGGCCTTTTGGGTGCGCCAAAAATTGGCGACACCGCCGCATGGAAAGAACGCGCCGACCATCAAGGTGGCCTCGATGGCATCCTGGCCAAGGCCATCACCGGTATCAACGCCATGCCGCCCAAAGGCACCTGCGCTGATTGTTCGGATGACGACCTCAAGGGTGCGATCAAGAAGATGTCCGGGCTGTAATCGGCCGATCTTCGTCAAAAATGCCGCTTACCAGCGGCTTTTTTGTGCCCGCGATTTGGTATTCAGGCTGTTCATTGCAGCAAAGACCCGGCAAGCTCGGTCCAACCCCTAATTCATGGAATGTTCGGGAGCAGTCGGATGGTGCAGTTGTGTTCAATCGAGCAAGCAGTTGACGACGTACTGGAGCGCCTGCCGGCGCATATCCACATGGGCATGCCGCTGGGGCTGGGCAAGCCCAACCTGTTCGTCAACGCGCTGTACCGGCGCATCGCAAAATTGCCCGAACGGGCGCTGACGCTCTATACGGCCTTGAGTCTGGGCCGTCCTACGCAGGGTGACGGTCTTCAAAAGCGCTTTATCGAACCTTTCATCGAACGAGTGTTTGGCGACTACCCCGAGTTGGATTTCCTCGCGGACCTGCACAAGGGCAGCCTGCCGAGGAATATCCGTGTGCAGCAATTCTTCATGCAGCCCGGCAGCTTGCTCCACAGCGCCGCGGCGCAACAGGATTACGTCAGCAGCAACTACAGCCATGCGGCCCGCGACATCAATGCCGCCGGCCTGAACCTAGTGGCGCAATTGGTTGCCAGTAGCAGCGAGCATCCCGACCGCCTGAGCCTGAGCTGCAACCCGGATATCACCCTCGACCTGATGCCCATGATCGCCAAGCGCCGCGCGGCTGGGGAGACCATCCTGGTCGTCGGCCAGGTCCATAGCGATTTGCCCTACATGCCTGGCGATGCCGAGTTGGGCATGGATGAGTTCGACTACCTGCTGGATGAAAAAGACAGCACCACGCTGTTCTCCACTCCGAACATGCCGGTGGGCTTTCAGGATCATTTTATCGGCCTGCATGCCAGCACCCTGGTGCGTGATGGCGGTACGTTGCAGATTGGCATCGGCTCCATGGGCGATGCACTGACGGCTGCCTTGCTGGCGCGCCAGGCCGACAACGAAGCCTATCGCCTGTTGCTCACCGACTTGGATGTGTACCAGTGGGCGCCGTTGATCAGTCGCGAAGGCGGCGTCGAGCCGTTTGCCCGTGGCCTTTACGGTTGCAGCGAGATGTTCGTCAACGGCCTGCTGGTATTGGCGGATGCCGGGATCGTGCGGCGCAAGGTCTACCCGGATGTGGCGACCCAGATGCAGGCCAACGCGGGCACCCTGGACGACGCGGCGCAACCCGATGGGGTGTCGATCCATGGCGGTTTCTTCCTGGGGCCTCGCAGTTTTTACCAGCGCTTGCAGGAAATGACCCATGCCAAGCGCCAGGCATTCAACATGACCCGCATCAGCTACATCAACGAGCTGTACGGCCAGGAAGAACTCAAGCGCTTGCAGCGCCTGGATGCGCGGTTTATCAACAGCGCTATCATGGTCACCTTGCTCGGCGCGGGCGTGGCTGATCAGTTGGAAGACGGTCGCGTGCTCAGTGGTGTGGGCGGGCAATACAATTTCGTGGCCCAGGGGCATGCGCTGGAAGGTGCACGCTCAATCCTGATTTTGCGCAGCTGGCGCGAGTCGGCGGGTGAGGTCAGTTCCAATATCGTCTGGGAGTACGGCCACTGCACCATTCCCCGGCACCTGCGGGATATCGTCATTACCGAATACGGTATTGCCGACTTGCGGGGTCAGACGGATGCCAAGGTGATCGAAGCGTTGCTGAACATCACTGACTCAAGGTTCCAGCACGACTTGATTGAGCAGGCGCAAAAGGCCGGCAAACTGCCCAAGGATTTCCAGTTGGATCCGCGTTTTGCCGACAACACGCCGCAGCGGCTCCAGGCGATTCAGGCCAGGCACCGTCGCTTGTTCCCCGAATACCCCCTGGGCTGTGACTTCACGGATGAGGAGCGGGACTTGTTGCGGGCGCTGAACTGGCTCAAGAGCAAATTCAAGCTCACGGAAATTCTGGAGTTGGGCAAGGCGGCACTCGACGCGCCGGAGCCGGAGGCGTTTCCCGAGCATTTGAAGCGCATGTGCTTGGATAAGCCGGAGGGCATCAAGGAAGACCTGTATCAACGCTTGCTGCTGGCCGGCCTGCAGGCCACCGCCCACTGACAGCGCAACGCAAAACCTAATGTGGGAGCTGGCTTGCCTGCGATGCGGGCCTTTCAGTCGACATCTCTGTCGACTGACACACCGCTATCGCAGGCAAGCCAGCTCCCACACAGTGATTATTCGATAAAGGTCACGACACCACCGGCCAGCGACTTCACCCGCGCCAGCGACTCAACCCGATAACCCTGTGCATCCAGTTCTGCACGGCCACCCTGGAACGACTTCTCGATCACAATGCCCAAGCCGGCTACGGTCGCGCCGGCCTGCTTGATGATCGAGATCAGCGCCTGGGACGCCTTGCCGTTGGCCAAAAAGTCATCGATTACCAGCACGCGGTCGCTGCTGGTCAGGTGGCGCGGGGAGATCGCCACGGTGCTTTCGGTTTTCTTGGTGAAGGAATACACCGTGGCCGACAGCAGGTTTTCCGTGAGCGTCAAGGATTGTTGCTTACGGGCGAAGATCACCGGCACACCCAGGTTCAGCCCGGTCATGATCGCCGGGGCAATGCCCGACGCTTCGATGGTGACGATCTTGGTGATGCCCGAATCCTTGAACAGTGCGGCGAACTCGTCGCCGATCAGTTTCATCAGTGCCGGGTCGATCTGGTGGTTCAGAAAGGCGTCAACCTTGAGGACCTGATCGGAAAGCACGATGCCTTCTTCGCGAATTTTCTTGTGCAGTGCTTCCACGGAAAGCTTCCTCTAATGGCGCGTTGTGCGCCGAAAGTAGATTAAAAAGTAGTCGATTCTAGCGCTTTAACATCGCGCGTATATCCGCCAAGGCGGTGTTGCCGCGAACGGCCTTCACCTCGGTGGGAGTGTCGTCATTGCCTTCCCAGGCCAGGTCGTCCGGCGGCAGTTCATCCAGGAACCGGCTGGGGGCACAATCGATGATTTCACCGTATTGCTTGCGCTTGGCTGCAAAGGTGAAGGCCAGGGTCTGACGTGCGCGGGTAATGCCCACGTAGGCCAGGCGGCGTTCTTCCTCGATGGTGTCGGCTTCGATGCTGGAGCGGTGCGGGAGGATTTCCTCTTCCATGCCCATGATGAACACGTAGGGAAACTCCAGGCCCTTGGACGCATGCAAGGTCATCATCTGCACGCCTTCGGCACCGTCTTCCTCTTCTTGCTGGCGCTCGAGCATGTCGCGCAACACCAGCTTGCCGATGGCGTCCTCGACGGTCATCTCGCCGTCTTCGTCTTTTTCCAGGGTGTTCTTCAGCGCTTCAATCAGGAACCAGACGTTGCCCATGCGGTAATCGGCGGCCTTGTCGCTGGAGCTGTTGGTGCGCAGCCAGTTTTCATAGTCGATGTCCATGACCATGCTGCGCAGGGCGCTGATCGGGTCTTCGCCGGCGCACTGCTCGCGGACCTTGTCCATGAAGCGCTTGAAGCGTGACAGGCGATCAGTGAAGCGCGTGTCCAGGTGTTCGCCCAGGCCGATTTCGTCGGTGGCGGCGTACATCGAGATCTTGCGTTCGGTGGCGTAGTTGCCGAGCTTTTCCAGGGTCGTCGAGCCGATTTCCCGGCGTGGCACGTTGATCACGCGCAGGAAGGCGTTGTCGTCGTCCGGGTTCACGATCAGCCGGAAGTAGGCCATCAGGTCTTTGACTTCCTGGCGTCCGAAAAAGCTGTTGCCGCCCGACAGGCGATACGGCACCTGGTGATGCTGCAGCTTCAGCTCGATCAGTTTGGCCTGGTAGTTGCCGCGATACAGGATCGCAAAGTCGCTGTAGGGCCGGTCGGTGCGCAAGTGCAGGCTGAGGATTTCCACGGCGACGCGCTCGGCTTCGGCGTCTTCGTTGCGGCAGCGGATCACACGGATCTCGTCGCCATGGCCCATCTCGCTCCACAGTTGTTTTTCAAACTCGTGGGGGTTGTTGGAGATCAGCACGTTGGCGCAACGCAGGATGCGGCTGGTGGAGCGGTAGTTCTGCTCCAGCATCACCACTTTCAAGGAGGGGTAGTCTTCCTTGAGCAGCATCAGGTTTTCCGGGCGGGCGCCGCGCCAGGCGTAGATCGACTGGTCGTCGTCGCCCACCACGGTGAACTGGTTGCGCGTGCCGATCAGTAATTTCACCAGCAGGTATTGGCTGGCGTTGGTGTCCTGGTATTCGTCCACCAGCAGGTAACGCACCTTGTTCTGCCACTTCTCCAGGATGTCCTTGTGCTCTTGGAACAGCTTGACTGGCAGCAGGATCAGGTCGTCGAAGTCCACGGCGTTGAACGCCTTGAGCGTGCGCTGGTAGTGGGTGTAGACGATGGCAGCGGTCTGCTCCTTGGGGTTGCGTGCAGCTTCCAGGGCTTCGGCGGGCAGGATCAGGTCGTTTTTCCACGAGCCGATCATGTTCTTGATTTCGTCGACGCCGTCGTCGCCCGCGTATTCCTTCTGCATGATGTCGGTCATCAGGGCCTTGACGTCGGTCTCGTCAAAGATCGAGAAGCCCGGCTTGTAGCCCAGTCGCACATGCTCCTTGCGGATGATGTTCAGGCCCAGGTTGTGGAAGGTGCACACGGTGAGGCCACGGCCTTCGCCACCCTTGAGCAGGGTGCCGACCCGCTCTTTCATTTCCCGCGCCGCCTTGTTGGTGAAGGTCATGGCGACGATGTACTGGGCGCGGATGCCGCAGTTCTGGATCAAGTGCGCGATCTTGCGCGTGATCACGCTGGTCTTGCCGGAGCCTGCACCGGCGAGCACCAATAGAGGGCCGCCGACGTAGTTCACGGCTTCTTGCTGCCGGGGATTGAGTCGGGACATACGGAATTTCAGGGGTCGTTGTTCAAAAGGGCGGGCATTTTAACAGGCTGGAAAGATTCTGCTGCCATAGAACGACGGTGTGACGTACCACTCGATCTAAATTTGCCGGTTTTGCTACTTTGCCGCAGGATGTTAAGGATTACTCGAGACTAATATTTACAGTCTGCGTGTTTGATAACACCTATCATTTGTCATCCTTTGTCATTGTCAGGCCGCACGTCATAATGGCACCGCTAATGAAATTTTGCAGAGTCTAGGGAGTTAGCGTGTCTACGCCTGTCGAACCCTTGCGTTTGCTGCTGCTGGCCGATGAGCCCGAGTGGGCAGCGTTGTTGCGCGAGTGCCTGGAGCCGATGGGCGAAGGGGCTGTGCTGATCAGTGCGCCCAACTGGGACTCGGTAAGCCGCCTGTTCGATGACGACCAGGGTGCTGTGTTATTGACCACGCCCAGCCTGCAGCCCGGCCCCGGCCGGTGCAGCCTGCCGTGTGTATTGCTGCTGGAGCAGGAGCCACTGGTGTCGCCGCTGGGTGTCAGCGATTGGTTGGTGTTGGATGCATTGGACGCCGACACATTGCGCCGCTGCCTGCGCCATGTGCGCGAGCGCGGCGTGCTGGAAAACACCTTGCAGCGCCTGGCCGAGCAAGACCCGCTCACCGGTATTGCCAACCGTCAGGGCTTCCAGACCTTGCTGGCCGCCCGGCTGGCAGAAAACGAAGGCCGTGGCCTGGCCCTCGGCCATCTGGACCTGGACAATTTTCGTCATGCCAACGATGCCCTCGGCCATCAGGCGGGCGACCGTTTGATCCTGCAAGTGGTGTCGCGGCTCAAGAGTCAGCTCGAAGCCGGGGACCAACTGGCGCGCCTGGGCAGCGATGAGTTTGCCTTGTTGATCGATACCCGCCGGGCGCCCCAGCGCGCCGAATGGATGGCCGAGCGCATCACCGAAGTGATGGCCGAACCCTATTGGGTGGATGGCGAAAGCCTGTTGATCGGTTGCAGCCTGGGCATGGCCCATGCTCGAGCCCGCGCTGGCGCCGACCCGTTGATGTGGCATGCCCATATCGCCATGCAGCAGGCCAAAAGCACCCAAGGCTGTACCTTTCATATCTTCAATGAACGCATCAACCGCAACGCGCGCAGCCTGGCCGACCTGGAAAGTGAACTGCGCCGGGCTTTGCGTCGCGATGAGTTGGAGCTGCATTACCAGCCGCGACTGGACCTGGACGATGGTCATATCGTTGGCCTCGAAGCTCTGGTGCGCTGGCGCCACGGTGAACGCGGCTTGTTGCCGCCTAGCGAATTCGTGCCGCTGGCCGAACAGAGTGGTCTGATCGTGCCATTGGGCTACTGGGTGATCTCCCGAGCTCTGCGCGACATGCAAGACCTGCGTGAACGCGGCCTGCCGCCGCTGCACATGGCGGTCAACCTGTCGTTTCGCCAGTTCCAGGACAGTCAGTTGCTGTCTACCCTCAGCCGCCTGATTGCCGAGCGCGGCGTGGAAGCGCAATGGCTGGAGTTCGAATTGACCGAAACCGCCGTGATGCGCCGCAGCGACCTGGTCAAGCAGACCATGGACGCCCTTGGCCGGCTGGGTGTGCGGTTTTCCCTGGATGATTTCGGCACCGGTTTTTCGTCGTTTGTGCACCTCAACAGCCTGCCGATTGCCTTGTTGAAGATCGACAAGAGCTTTGTCGGCGGCATGGAAGAGCGCGAAGAAAACCGCAAGCTGGTGCACGCCATGATCAACCTGGCCCACAACCTCAACCTGGAAGTGGTCGCCGAAGGCGTGGAAACCCCTGAGCAGCTTGAGCTTTTGCGCTTGTTTGGGTGCGACCAGGTCCAGGGTTACCTGATCAGCAAGCCGTTGCCGCTGCCCGAGCTGGTGGAATACCTGATGTTCGGGCAAAGCCAGCAGGCGCTGTTGGGTTAAGCCTTCAAAGTGGTTCAAATGTGGGAGCTGGCTTGCCTGCGATAGCGGTCGTTCAGCTAATAATGATTAGCCTGACACACCGCTATCGCAGGCAAGCCAGCTCCCACATGTGCCGCGTGTACTCGCTAGTCAGGCAGGGCCGCTCGGAATCCAACAGGAGCATCCGGCTCCTGCCGAATCATCCGCTTCATTTTCGCCTCAAATGCCCAGGTCAGGCTCACCGCCGCACACGCCAGGCCCAGTGCCAGGCCCCACCAGACGCCTGTTGGCCCCCAACCCAGGGTGAACGCCATCAACCAGGCTGACGGTGCGCCAATCAGCCAATAGCAACCCAGGCCCACCAGGAAGGTGGTCTTGGCGTCCTTCAAGCCACGGATACAACCCATGGCTATGGTCTGCACGCCATCGAACAATTCAAACCAGGCGGCGACGGCCAGCAGGCTCACCGCCAGGACGATGACGTCATGGAACGCCGGGTCGTCATGGTCGAGGAACAGTCCGATCAGCGGGTCGGAAAACAGCCACAGTACCGCCGCAAACCCCAACATCACCATGGCGCCGAATCCTATGCCCACTCGTCCGGCCAGGCGTGCCTGCAGCAACTGCCCGGCGCCGTAATGCTGGCCGATGCGCATGGTCACCGCGTAGGACATCCCCGCCGGCACCATGAAGGCCACCGAGACAATCTGCAGGGCGATCTGGTGTGCCGCCAACTGCGTGCTGCCCATGGTGCCCATGCACAACGCCGCAAAGGCAAACAACCCGACCTCTACCGCATAGGTGCCGCCAATCGGCAGGCCCAGGCGCCACAGCTCGCGCAGGTAGTGGGTATTCAGGCGCAGCAGGCCTGTGCCCAGCGGGTAGGCGGCGTAGGTGCGGTTGCTGCGGATGTACCACATCAGTGCCAGCGCCATGCCATTGGCGACGATGGCGGTCACCAGGCCGATGCCCATCAGGCCCAGTTTCGGCAGGCCGAATATGCCTTCGATCAGCGCATGGTTGAGCAGGTAGTTGACCACGGTGCCGCACAGGCTGATCACCATCACCGGGGTGGCCTTGCCGATGGCGCTGGTAAAGCCGCGCAGGGCCATGAAGCTCAGGTAGCCGGGCAGGGCAAAGGGCAGGATCGTCAGAAATTGTCCGGCCGCATGCACGTTGGTTTCGGTCTGGCCGAACATCAGCAGCACCGGCTTCAAGTTCCATAACAGCAACGCCGCCGCCAGGGCCATCAACCACGCCAGCCACAGCCCGGCCTGGGTCAGGCGAGTGGCGCCGTCGATATCGCCCGCGCCATGGCGAATGGCGACCAGGGTGCCCACGGCTGCGATCACGCCGATGCAGAAGATCGCCACGAACGAATAGCTCGCCGCGCCCAGGCCTCCGCCGGCCAGTGCCTCGAGGCTCAAGCGCGCCATCATCAAGGTGTCGGTCAGCACCATCAGCATGTGCGCCAACTGTGAGGCAATCAACGGCCCTGATAGCCGCAGAATGGCCCAGAGTTCGGTACGTGCCGGATGTTGCATGATCATCACACTCGAATGGTCAGGAAGGTAGGGAAGGGTTGATTCTCGGCGCATTCAGCGCATTGCACAAAAGGATAAAAGCGATCGTTGGCATGATTAAAACTCATGCATGAGCGATTCTGGTAGGGTCTCCAGATTGCGCAGTCGGAGCTTTCAGCATGTCTCGTCGTCTTCCTCCTCTTTATGCTTTGCGGGCATTTGAAGCCGCCTCCCGTCACCACTCGTTTACCCGTGCGGCTGAGGAATTGTCGATTACCCAGAGTGCGATCAGCCGGCATATCCGTACGCTCGAAGATTATTTCGCCTGCCGATTGTTCCAGCGCAGCGGGCGCACGTTGCAGCTCACGGAAGCGGCGCGTTTGTTGCTGCCAGGCGTACGGGAAGGCTTCGCTGCCCTGGAGCGTGCTTGCCATACTTTGAATGCCGAAGATGACATCCTGCGTATGAAGGCGCCGTCCACCTTGACCATGCGCTGGCTGCTGGCGCGGTTGAGTCGCTTCCGCGCGTTGCAGCCAGGCAATGAGGTGCAACTCACCAGTGCGTGGATGAGCATTGATGAAGTGGACTTCAACCAAGAGCCATTCGACTGCGCGGTGTTGCTCAGCAACGGGCACTTTCCGGCGGACTGGGAGGCCAGTTATCTGTTTGCGGAAATGCTTATCCCGGTGGGAGCGCCGAATCTGTTGGACGACGGTCCCTGGGACGTGACGCGGCTGGCAACCGCCGAACTGCTGCACCCGACGCCTGACCGCCGCGACTGGCGTTACTGGCTGCAGCGCATGGGGTTGTCATCTCACGTTTCACTCAAGGGTGGGCAGGTGTTCGACACGCTTGAATTGGGCATGATAGCCGCCGCCCGAGGCTATGGCGTCTCCATGGGGGATTTGCTGATGGTGGCCGAAGACGTGGCGCAGGGACGCTTGAGCCTGCCGTGGCCTACGGCCGTGGCCAGTGGGGAAAGCTACTACCTCGTGTGGCCGAAAACCCGTCCGGGTGGCGAACGTTTGCGACGGCTGGCGGAATTTCTTCAGGGTGAAGTCAAGGCGATGGAATTGCCTCAGGTTGAACGCCTCGATTGAGTAGGGCCGGACCGTTTGTGCAATCGTTTGCGGGATACCCCTGTGATTCGCTCAAGTATTGCCAAATGCCGCCGAAGAAAGGTGTTGGAACCCTCGTGCACTACCGTTTCCCACTAGATAATTTGCCGAGCAGCGCTATGAGATCAGGATGATCCTGGCCTCGGCCAGGAGCTGTCATGTCTCAACCTCGTGCCCGGATTGCCTCCCAGTTAGGCCTTGCACTCGCCGTGATTCTGGCTGTCGTGATCAGCGGCAGTACGGTCTTTGCCCTGCGTACCCTCGACTCCGCCAACCTCGCCACCCGCGAGGAACACTTGGCCAGCGAGGCGCGTTTGCTCGCCGACCAACTCAACACCTTCCACAGCACCTTGCGTGAAAGCACCCAGCGTTTGAGCGGGCTGTTTGAAAAGCGCTTCGGCGCCGGCTTGAGTGTGCGTGCGGACCAGCCCGTGGCCGTGGCCGGCGTGCAGACGCCGAGCCTCTACTTGGGCAATGAGGTGCTGAACAATAACTTCGAAGAGGTGGATGAGTTCAAGCAGATGTCCGGTGGCGTGGCCACGGTGTTCGTGCGCAGCGGCGACGACTTTATCCGCGTCAGCACCTCCCTGACCAAGCAGGACGGCAATCGCGCCATTGGCACCGTGCTCGACCGTCAGGGCGCGGCCTACCAGCGCGTTGTGAGCGGCCAGACCTACATCGGCCGTGCCGTGTTGTTCGACCGCTCCTACATGACCCAATACAGCCCCGTACGTGACAGCAGTGGGCAGGTCATCGCCGTGCTGTTCATCGGTTTCGATTACACCGATGCCCAGAACGCCCAGTTTGAAAACCTCAAGCGCTTCCGTATCGGCCAGACCGGCTCCCTCGCGCTGCTGGATGAGCAAAAGCACTGGCTGGTGCCGCCGGCTGGCGTGCAAGCGCCGGATCAGGCGATTGCCGTGATGCTCGACCTGGCGAAAAAGCCGGGTGCTGGCCGTTTCTGGAGCGACAAAAACGAAGATTTCTATAGTGTCTCGGTGCCGTTTGAAGGCGGCCCTTGGGCGGTGGTAGCGAGCATGCCCAAGGCTGAGATTCGCGCAGTGACCTGGGAAGTCGGCATCCGCCTGGTGATCGGCAGTGTGCTGGCGATGTTGCTGGCAGTGGGCGCCACGGTGTGGCTGTTGCGCAGCAAGCTGGCGCCATTGAGCGAGCTGGTGCGCCAGGCCCAGGCCCTGGGCGCGGGCGATTTGAGTGCGCGGCTCAATGTGTCCAGCCATGACGAAATCGGCCAGCTGGCGCGTAGTTTCAACCAGATGGGTGAGGCGCTGTCGACCATGGTGTCGCATATCCGTACCGCCGCCGAACAGGTCAACAGCCGCGCCCAGGCGCTGTCGGGCTTGTCCGGCGGTGCCTATGAAGGCATGGAGCAGCAGTCCGGCGAGATCACCAGCATGGCCGGTGCGGTGGAAGAGTTCAGTGCTACCTCGCTGAACATTGCCGACAACATGGGCAACACCGAGCGCCTGGCTCAAGAGAATGCCCAGCAAACCCGTATCGGCCGCAGTTCGATGCAAGAGGCGTCATCGTCCCTGGAACATATCGCCACTGCGCTGAACAGCACCGCTGCCGTGATCAACACCCTGGGCCAGCGTTCCCAGGAAATCGGCGGGATCGTCGGCGTGATTACCGCCATCGCAGAACAGACCAACCTGCTGGCGCTCAACGCTGCCATCGAGGCCGCGCGCGCCGGCGAGCAAGGCCGTGGCTTCGCCGTGGTCGCCGACGAAGTGCGCAACCTGGCTTCGCGCACCCGCCAGGCCACCGATGAAATCTCCGGCATGATCCAGAGCATCCAGCAGGAAACCGGTAACGCCATCAGCACCATGGAGCACGGCAATGCGCTGATGCAGGAAGGCCTGTCGCGCAACGCCGATGTGGCCTCGGCCCTGGCGCGTATCGACGAGCAAAGCCGCTCGGCCGGCCAGCAATTTGCTGCGATCACCACCGCCACCCAGGAACAGAGCAGCACCGCGACCTTGCTCAGCAGCAACCTGCAGAGCATTGCGCTGGCCAACAGCGAGCAGCGTGAAGTGGTGTCCAACCTGGCGGTTACCGCCAAGGAACTGGAGACCTTGGCGGCAGGCTTGCGTCATGAGGTGGATCGGTTTCGTTGAGGCTCAGGCCTCCCCAAGCCCTGGGTCTACGCGCTTGCCAATGTCCTTGAGCCGCGCCAGTTGGTCGACCATGCCTGGCGCTTCGTCCAGGCTGGTGACGAAGGTCCACAGATAGGTCATGACGGCGTAGATGTGGCCGGCCTTCACCGCTGGGGACATGGCCAATTGGCTGATCGCAACCACGAACAGTAAGGCCGCGGTCATGCCGATAAACAGGAACGCCGCAGCCTCGCGGTCTGACAGCCAGATGCGCAGGCGTGACAGCACCTGGTAGTGGCGTCGCAGGGTCGGCGCGCCGACCTTTTCGACCAGGCCGATTTCTTTTTCCAGGCGGTTGTTCAGACGTTCGTGCAGCGCCTGATTGCGCTGGGCAAAACGCGGCAACAAGGTGATGCACAGCAGCAGGGCCGCCAGGCACGCCATGCCTACCCATGGCTCAATCACGATCAGCATCACTGCCGCGCCCACAATCGACACCAACGCCGTGGCGATGATAGGCACGTGCTTTTCAAAGAAGTCGACAAACTCCCGAGCAAGTACTACCCGTGCCGCCGATTTCGAGGTGCTGTGGTTCTGTTGGCGCTGGTTGAGAATGACCGGCACCGCAAGGTCCGCGTAGATGCGCGTGAACGTACGGGTGTCCAGCGCCCGTCTCGCCGCCCCAACGGCCCAGAACGCCATGACCACGGCGGCATACAGCAACGCACTGGTGGTATCGCCACGGATAATCGAATCCACCGCGAACCCGGCAAACAGTGGGTAAGCCAACAACAGCGCGTTCTCCAGCGCCACCAGCGACAAGGTGCAAGACAGCTTGCCGGGATAGGCTCTGGCAATAGCCTTGAGGGTCTGGCTGGCAGACTGCTGGCCGATTTTCTTGCTTTCTTCGATCAGAATTTGTGGGGTGACGGATGTCATGGGTGCACCAGAGGAGTAATAGACGCTATTATTGAGCGACTGCTCAAGTATCCTTGAGCGATCGCTCAAAAAGCAAGCGCCGCTTATCTGCTCGTGCTCGAAGGAATTGCCCATGTCGCGTACCGACCGTAAAGACCAGATCATCGCCGCCGCCCTGGAGCTGTTTCGCAGCAAGGGTTTCGCCGATGTATCCACCCGTGACCTCGCCGAACATGCCGGCTTGTCGCGCAGTCATGTCTATCACTACTTCAGCGACTGGAATGAACTGCGCCGCGAAGCCTTCGTACGCTTTGCCAATGAGCAACTGGATGAAGTGCGCGAGCCGTTGGCCGATGCGCCACCCCTGGAGGCGCTCGTGGGTTTTTTGCGCGACTGCCTGCCCAGCACCGCTGACGCCGGCTGGGCGCTGTGGCTCGACGCCTGGGACGAGGCCATGCATGACGCGCAAATGACCCAGGCTTATCTGGTAATCAACGCCCAATGGCAAAGCATGCTTGCCGAGGTGATCGAGCGGGGCGTTGCCGATAGCGTCTTTCGCTGCGAGTCGGCTCAACGCGCTGCACGGCAGATCTTCGCCCTGGCGATGGGCTATGCCGATGACCTGATGCTCAAGCCTTCCGCAGAGTCCGCAGAAGCGGCGCTGCAAGAAGTGCTGGAAGTGGCGAGGCTGCTGCTGGATTTTGCCTGACAAGTGCTAGCCATTTGCGGCTGGTCGGTACTGCAACGCCTCCGCCAAATGATGGCGGGCGATGCCTTCCACTTGCTCAAGGTCCGCCAGGGTGCGAGCCACCTTGAGCAATCGATGGGCTGCGCGCAGTGATAATGTCAGCCGCTCACACGCGCTTTCCAGCCAGCTTTCATCGGCTTTGGCCAACTGGCAGTGTTCGCGCAGCCGGGGCAGATCGAGGAATGCATTGGCGCAACCCTGGCGCTGGTGCTGGCGTTCCCGGGCTTGCGCCACCTGAGCGGACGCTTGCGCGGTGGTATCACCGGCTTGTTGGGCGGGGTTCAGCGCAGTGACCTCCCGCGCGACTGTCAGGTGCAAATCAATCCGGTCCAGCAACGGCCCGGAGAGCTTGTTGCGATAGCGCTGGATCTGCTCCGGTGTACACCGACAACGCCCGCTGGGCTCGCCCATGTAGCCGCAAGGGCAGGGGTTCATCGCCGCGACCAGTTGAAAGCGCGCCGGGAAGCGCACCCTGTCACGGGCGCGGGATATCACGATATGTCCCGATTCCAATGGCTCGCGCAGCACCTCCAGCACCTTGCGATCGAACTCTGGCAGCTCATCCAGGAACAACACCCCGTGATGGGCCAGGGTGATTTCCCCCGGTTGTGGCTTCGAGCCGCCACCCACCAGCGCCGGCCCGGATGCCGAGTGGTGCGGCTGGCGAAACGGGCGGTTTGGCCAATGGCTCAGCGGTGCCAGGCTGACCACGGACTGGATCGCGGCCACCTCCAGCGCTTCCTGCTCGCTCAACGGCGGCAGCAAGCCCGGTAGCCGGCTGGCCAATAAAGTCTTGCCGGTGCCCGGTGGCCCGCTGAACAACAGGTTATGCGCGCCCGCCGCCGCGATCAGCAATGCTCGCTTGGCCGCGAGTTGGCCCTGCACTTCACTCAGGTCTGGGTAAGGCTTGTTCAAGTACAGCAAGCCGTCGGACCTATAGGGCTCAATCGGCACATGCCCATTCAAGTGCGCCACCACTTGCAGCAAGTGATCCACCGCAATCACCTTCAACCCCGACGCCAGGCACGCCTCCTCGGCATTGGCGCGCGGCACTATCACGGTGCGCCCGGCCTTGCGCGCCGCCAGCGCGGCCGGCAACACCCCCTTCACCGCGCGCACCTCGCCGGACAGCGCCAATTCCCCAAGGCATTCCACGTCATCGAGCATCAACGTCGGCACTTGCACACTGGCTGCCAGGATGCCCAGGGCAATCGCCAGATCAAAACGCCCGCCGTCCTTGGGCAGGTCGGCGGGCGCGAGATTGAGCGTGATGCGGCGGGCCGGATATTGCAGCGCCGAGTTGAGGATGGCACTGCGCACGCGATCCTTGCTTTCCTTCACTGCAGTTTCGGGCAAACCCACGAGAGTGAGAGACGGCAGGCCATTGGCCATGTGCACCTCGACGGTGACGGCGGGGGCTTCTACACCGACCTGGGCGCGGCTGTGGACGATGGCGAGGGACATGCTCGTTCCTTGAATGGGAGGGCCGCTTCCTGCGGTTTTTTCAAGGGTAGACGAGGTGGGATGGAGCGGGGCGGGGGAGGTTTTACAGAACGTATCCGGA
This sequence comes from Pseudomonas sp. NFPP02, assembly GCF_900119355.1. NCBI lineage: Bacteria > Pseudomonadati > Pseudomonadota > Gammaproteobacteria > Pseudomonadales > Pseudomonadaceae > Pseudomonas > Pseudomonas sp. NFPP02. Next base: position 411,002 of record NZ_FPJI01000001.1, on the reverse strand, counting down.
CGGCAACGCAAAACAGAATGTGGGAGCTGGCTTGCCTGCGATGGCGGTGTGTCAGCAAAGAATCATCCGCTGATGCACCGCCATCGCAGGCAAGCCAGCTCCCACACTCACCGTGTTTATTCAGCAGAAGGTGGCGTCAACCGTGCTTCAAGTTCAGCCACCTTCGCCTCCAGGCTCTCCAGCCTCGCACGTGTGCGGGCCAGCACCACCATCTGGCTGTCAAACTCTTCCCGGCTGACCAGGTCGAGCTTGCTGAAACCGCTCTGTAGCAAAGCCTTGAACTGGCTTTCGATTTCATTGCGGGGCAGCGGCGTGTCGCCGCTGAACAGGCGAGAGGCGTGGCCGCTCAGGGCGTCTAGGAAGTCTTTGGGCGCGAGCATTGGACATATTCCGGAAAACAGTTGGCCGGCAGTGTATCACGCAGCGTCTATAGTCATTTTCACGGCCCGTTGCGCACGGTTTTCGCGCATTGGGACGGGCGGCCTCGCACTGTTTTGATGCGCATTGCGGCCACGCAGGCGCCCCGTAGGTGGGCACAAGCGGGCAAAAGATTGATTTCGGTGGTTTTTACGGAGCTGGCAAGGTTTCTGCTTAGACGATCATGACCCATGCACTGATGCAGTCGCTGTGACGAATGCAGTGCGCCGACGGATCCGGGGGTACAGGGCTCGTCACCAGTGGTTCGCTGGCGTCGCGACGGCAAATGCCGAGGCGACGATGCGTTACAAAGCCAGGCACTGCGCTTAGACTTGAGACGGGTTTGTTTTCCTGGGGCAAGTCCACCAAATTCGGGAGAGAGTTTTCATGAAGCTAGTCACTGCCATCATCAAGCCGTTCAAGTTGGACGATGTACGCGAGTCACTGTCCGAGATCGGCGTGCAGGGCATTACCGTTACTGAGGTCAAGGGCTTCGGTCGGCAGAAGGGTCATACCGAGCTGTATCGCGGCGCGGAATACGTGGTCGATTTCCTGCCGAAGGTGAAGATCGATGTCGCCATTGACGACAAGGATCTTGACCGGGTTATCGAGGCGATAACCAAGGCGGCCAACACCGGCAAGATCGGTGACGGCAAGATCTTCGTGGTCAATCTGGAACAGGCTATTCGCATCCGTACCGGCGAAACCGATACCGACGCAATCTAAGCCGCCAAACCCCAACGCCCCAGGAGAAAACAATATGACTCTGCGTAAATTCGCAGGGCTCGGAGCCCTGCTGTCCATCGTAATGCCAAGCCTGGCCATGGCGGCAGATGAAGTGGCTGCTCCAGTCCTCAATTCCGGCGACACCGCCTGGATGCTTACCGCCACCGCGCTGGTGCTGTTCATGACCATCCCTGGCCTGGCGCTGTTCTACGGCGGCATGGTCCGCTCCAAGAATATTCTGTCGGTGATGATGCAGTGCTTCGCCATCACTGGCCTGATCAGCATCCTGTGGGTTGTCTACGGCTACAGCATCGCGTTCGATACCACCGGTATGGAACAAGGTGTGGTCAACTTCAATTCCTTCTTCGGCGGCATGGGCAAGGCGTTCCTGGCGGGTGTCACCCCAGCCAGCATCACCGGGCCGGCGGCGCTGTTTCCGGAAGCCGTGTTCATCACCTTCCAGATGACCTTTGCCATCATTACTCCGGCGCTGATCGTCGGTGCTTTCGCTGAGCGTATGAAGTTCTCCGCGATGCTGATCTTCATGGCTATCTGGTTCACCCTGGTCTATGCGCCGATTGCGCACATGGTCTGGAGCGGCAATGGCGGCCTGATGTGGGACTGGGGCGTGCTGGACTTCGCCGGCGGCACCGTTGTGCACATCAACGCGGGTGTGGCTGGCCTGGTGGCGTGCATCGTGCTCGGCAAGCGCAAAGGCTTCCCCACCACCCCGATGGCCCCGCATAACCTGGGCTATACCCTGGTGGGCGCGGCCATGCTGTGGATCGGCTGGTTTGGCTTCAACGCCGGTTCCGCTGCGGCGGCCAACGGCACCGCGGGCATGGCGATGCTGGTAACTCAAATCGCTACCGCAGCTGCGGCCCTGGGCTGGATGTTTGCCGAGTGGATCACCCACGGCAAGCCAAGCGCACTGGGTATCGCCTCGGGCGTGGTCGCCGGCCTCGTCGCCGTGACACCAGCGGCTGGCACCGTGGGCCCGATGGGCGCCCTGGTGATTGGTCTGGTCGCCGGTGTGGTGTGCTTCTTCTGCGCGACCAGCCTCAAGCGCAAACTGGGTTATGACGACTCCCTGGACGCCTTCGGCGTGCACGGTATTGGCGGTATCGTCGGTGCGATCCTCACCGGTGTGTTCGCAGCTCCTGCTCTGGGCGGCTTCGGCACCGTGACCGACATCGCGGCCCAGGTCTGGATCCAGTGCAAAGGCGTGGGCTTCACCGTGATCTACACGGCGATTGTGACCTACGTCATCCTCAAGGTGCTCGACATGGTCATGGGCCTGCGTGTCACCGAAGAAGAAGAGGCGGTCGGCCTCGACCTGGCGCAACACAACGAGCGCGGCTACAACTTGTAACTACGCGAAAAAAACATGCCCGGCTTGCCGGGCATTTTTTTGCCCGGCGTTTGTCTGTGGCTAAAGGTGCATGGGTTTTTTATCGACTTTGTGATGGGATCCACACTGCACTTTTAAGGGTGCAAATGTCTTACAGGCATGAAGGCGTATTAGGCACTTTGTTTTTTCCCAGAGCGCGCTAGAATGCGCGCCGATGGGCGGAGAACTGTATGTGGCAACAGACCCTGATTACCCTGCGGGCCAAGCCCCGGGGCTTTCACTTGGTAACGGACGAGTTGCTTGCCGGCTTGCCTGAATTGAGGGCGTGCCGTGTGGGCCTGTTGCATCTGTGGCTGCAGCACACCTCGGCCTCGTTGACCGTCAACGAGAATGCCGACCCGGCGGTTCGCCGTGACTTCGAGCGTTTTTTCAACCTGCTGGTGCCACAAGGTCGCGCAGGGTTTGAACATAACGACGAAGGTCCGGATGATCTGCCGGCGCACTTCAAGGCCAGTCTGCTGGGCTGCCAGCTGAGTTTGCCGGTCAAGGCCGGCCGCTTGGCGATAGGGACCTGGCAAGGTGTTTATCTGGGCGAGCACCGTGATCATGGCGGTGCTCGTAAAGTCCTCGCCACCTTGCATGGTGAAGGGGCATAAGCCACTGGTGATCCAGTGGATGTTGATTTTTTTCCGGCAACCTCGACAGAGGGTGAAGCTGGGCTATAACTAATCTGCTTTTCGCAAGTCATGAGGTAGAACATGAGCGACGATGATCTGGAACAAGACGACCTCGAAGTAGGTGATGAAGACGACACCGAAGACGGTCTTGAAGTTGCGGCCGAAGACGTTGCTGAGGACGTCGATGACAGTGTTGGCGATGACGCGGCTCCCAAAGCCAAAGGCAAAGCCAAGGCGGCTGTGTCGGTAGACGAGTTGCCGAGCGTTGAAGCCAAGAACAAAGAGCGCGATGCCCTGGCGCGTGCGATGGAAGAGTTCCTCGCTAAAGGCGGCAAAGTGCAGGAAGTCGAGGCCAACGTGGTGGCTGATCCACCGAAGAAGCCGGATAACAAGTACGGCAGCCGACCTATCTGAGGTCTGCCTCCTGCTTGTAAGAAAAAGCCCGCCGTCGCTGCGGGCTTTTTCATGCCTGGAGCAATTTACCGGTTTGCTGCAATACCCTGTGGGAGCTGGCTTGCCTGCGATAGCGGTCTATCTGCGAGCCCTGTGTTGACTGATCCACCGCTATCGCAGGCAAGCCAGCTCCCACATTGGGGTCAGTGTTAGCTCCAGCGACTCAGCAGTGGCGGTAACTCTGTCAGGCTGCGAATCTGCGCATCCGGGCGCTTGTCACCCTCCCAGGCCTTGCCCGTGGGGTTGAACCACACCGCCCGCAGTCCCGCCTGCTGCGCGCCGGCGATGTCATCCCCAGGATGATCGCCCACATGCACTGCCGCGCTGGCGTCCACACCGCCACGTTGCAGTGCTTCATGAAACAGCCGTGCATCCGGCTTGGCGATGCCGATATCTTCAGCGCGCAGGGCAAAGTGAAAGTAGTCCGCCAGGCCCACACGCTGCACATCGGCATTGCCATTGGTGATCACGCCGAGCAGGAAGTGCTGGCGCAGCGCCTTGAGCATCGGCTCGGCTTCCGGAAACACGGTGAGTTGGTGGCGTGCGTGGATGAACGCTTCGAAGCAGACATCCGCCATCTCTGTGGCCTCAGGCTGGGGATAACCGGCCTCCTCGAACGCATGCATCAACACGCGATGACGCAGCAGGCTGATACGGTGTTTGAGTTCGGGATGACGCTGCAGCACCTGCTGGCGCAGGCTGGCAAAATGCTCAAGGGGCAGGTCGCCGACCTTGGACGCGTGGGTCGCCAGCCATTCGCGCATCGACGCTTCGGCGCTGATGATGACGGGTACGTTGTCCCAGAGGGTATCGTCCAGGTCGAAGGTAATCAGCTTGATACTCATGAGTCGCCGCCCTTGATGCGTTTGGCCCGTGGATGGGCGCTGTCGTACACCGTTGCCAGGTGCTGGAAGTCGAGGTGGGTGTAGATTTGCGTGGTCTTGATATCCGAGTGCCCGAGCAGCTCCTGCACGGCGCGCAGGTCCTGGGAGGATTCGAGCAGGTGGCTGGCAAAGGAATGACGCAACATGTGCGGGTGCAGATTCTGCCCCAGCTCGCGCTCGCCGGCAGCCTTGACCCGCAGTTGAATCGCCCGCGGCCCCAGGCGCCGGCCTTGCTGGCTGACAAACACGGCATCGTCTGCAGGGTTGGTCAAAAGACGTAGCGGCAGCCATAGCTGCAAGGCTTCGCGGGCTTTCCTGCCCACGGGCAGTACGCGCGTCTTGCTGCCTTTGCCGAGCACTTGCACCAGGCCATCGGTGAGGTCCAACTGATCGAGGTTCAGGCCCGTCAGCTCCGACAGGCGCAGGCCCGAGGAGTAGAACAGCTCCAGGATTGCCTGGTCGCGATGGGCCAGGAAGTCATCCTCGACGGCACCGTCGAGCAATTGCAGGGCGCGGTCTGTGTCCAGGGTCTTGGGCAGGCGCCGTTCGCCTTTGGGCGGTGACAGGCCATTGGCCGGGTCGTGGTCGCACAGGCCTTCGCGATTGAGGTAGTGATAGAGGCCGCGCACCGCCGATAGCAGGCGAGACAGGCTGCGGGAGGATTGGCCCTGCTGGTGCAACCGGGCGATCAGGCTGCGCAGGGCCTGGATATCCAGGGCCTTCCAACTGCTGACGTGCTGTTTTTCGCAATAGGCCAGGACCTTGTTCAAGTCCCGCCGATAAGCTTCCAGCGTGTGGGACGACACCTGGCGCTCATTGCGCAGGTGAGCGCAGTAAGCGTCCAGTTGCCGCTCCATGATCAGCGCACCGCGCGCAGGGTGGTGGTGTGGCGTGGCAGGACGCGGCCCAGCACTTCGGCGATATAGGTCAGGAACAACGTGCCCACCGAGCTTTTGTAGTGCGCCGGGTCGCGGCTGGCGATGGCCAGTACCCCGTGCAAGCCTTGATGGCTGAGGGCGATAACGGCCGTAGAGCCGATCTGCTTGCGCTGTTCGGCGCCAAACAGGAAGTCCAGCTCATGCTCGCGCAAGGTGCCACTGACGGTCTTGCCTTCGGACAGCAGGCCACCGATGGCCGTCTGCGCTTCGCCACCTGTGACCCAGCGCCCCACCGGCATCGGGTTGTCGCTGAACAGGATCAGGCTGACGAAGGGCACCTGGAAATCCTCACGCAGGCTGTCTTCCACGGCGATCACCGTTTCTTCCAGGCTGGTGGCATCCATCAGGGTCAGAATCAGGCGGCGGGTCTTGTCGAACAAGCGGTCGTTGTCGCGGGCCACGTCCATCAGATGAGAGAGTCGGTGGCGCATTTCAATGTTGCGCTCGCGCAGGATCTTCATTTGCCGCTCCACCAGCGACACGGTATCGCCGCGCTGGTGGGGGATGCGCAGGGCCGGCAGCAGTTCTTCGTGCTCGACGAAGAAGTCCGGGTTAGCCTCAAGGTACGCCGCGACAGCAGCGGCCTCCAGGCTTTCACTCGGGTTAGCGTGTGCGGGTACTTGAGGCTTATCGGTCATTAGCTTGGCTCACTCATAGACGGACCTGTCCTTCGTATACACGCGTGGCTGGTCCGGTCATCATCACCGGGTGGCCAGGGCCTGCCCATTCGATGGACAAACGTCCGCCGGGCAGGTCGATCAACAGTGGCGAATCCATCCACCCCTGGCTGATCGCGGCCACGGCAGCGGCGCAAGCACCGGTGCCGCAAGCCTGGGTTTCGCCGGCGCCGCGTTCCCATACGCGCAATTGCGCACGGTTACGGTCGATCACCTGCAGGAAGCCCACATTGACCCGTGCCGGAAAGCGCGGGTGATGTTCGATCTTCGGCCCCAGTTCATGCACGGGGGCGTTATTGATGTCGGTGACCCGCAGCACCGCATGGGGGTTGCCCATGGACACGGCGGCGACCTCCACGGTTTTGCCATCCACATCCAGTGGGTAACTGAGGGCCTGCTCGGTGGCCTGGAACGGAATATCCGCCGGCACCAGGCGTGGGGCGCCCATGTTGACGCTGATCTGGCCATCATTGCGGATGTCCAGTTCGATCACGCCACCCTTGGTTTCGACGCGAATCTGGCGTTTGGCAGTCAGGCGTTTGTCGAGCACAAAGCGCGCAAAGCAGCGCGCGCCGTTGCCACACTGTTCCACTTCGGAACCGTCGGAGTTGAAGATCCGGTAACGGAAATCCACCTCCGGGTTGCTCGGCGCCTCGACCAGCAGCAACTGGTCGAAACCGATCCCGGTGTGGCGATCGCCCCACTGTTTGGCGTGCTTGGGCAGGATGTGCGCGTGCTGGCTGACCAGGTCGAGGACCATGAAATCATTACCCAGCCCGTGCATCTTGGTAAAACGCAGCAGCATGGCTTACTCCGGCAGCAGGCTTTCGCCAGCATACAACTCGGCTACCGTCTCGCGGCGACGCACTTCAAATGCTTGATCACCGTCCACCAGCACCTCGGCGGTACGCCCGCGGGTGTTGTAGTTGGAACTCATGACAAACCCGTAGGCACCGGCCGAATGCACGGCCAGCAGATCACCTTCCTCAAGCGCCAACTCACGATCCTTGGCCAGGAAGTCGCCGGTCTCGCAGATGGGCCCGACGATGTCATAGGCGCGGGCTTCGCTTGTGCGCGGCGTCACGGCGGTGACATCCATCCAGGCCTGGTACAGCGCCGGGCGGATCAGGTCGTTCATCGCCGCATCGACGATGGCGAAATCCTTGTGTTCGGTGTGCTTGAGGTACTCGACCTGGGTCAGCAACACGCCAGCGTTGGCGACGATGTAGCGGCCCGGCTCGAACATCAGCGTCAGGTCGCGGCCTTCGATGCGTTCGCGCACGGCCTGGATATAGTCGGCAATCAGCGGCGGCTCTTCATCGCGATAGCGCACACCCACGCCACCACCGAGGTCGATGTGGTGCAGGTAGATGCCGCACTCGCCCAGGCGGTCGATCAAGGCCAGCAGGCGGTCGAGGGCATCCAGGAACGGTGGCAGGGTGGTCAGTTGCGAGCCGATATGGCAGTCGACACCCAGCACTTCCAGGTTTGGCAGTTGAGCGGCGCGGATGTACACGTCCTCGGCGTCGGCGATGGCAATGCCGAACTTGTTCTCTTTGAGACCGGTGGAAATGTACGGGTGGGTGCCGGCGTCGACATCCGGGTTGACGCGCAGGGAGATCGGCGCGCGAACGCCCATTTCGGCGGCAACGACTTGCAGGCGCTCCAGTTCGTCGGTGGATTCGACATTGAAGCAATGTACGCCGACTTCCAGGGCACGGCGCATATCATCGCGGCTCTTGCCGACCCCGGAGAACACGATCTTGTCCGCCTGGCCGCCGGCGGCCAGTACGCGTTCCAGCTCGCCACGGGACACGATGTCAAAACCAGCGCCAAGACGCGCCAGGACATTGAGTACACCCAGGTTGGAGTTGGCCTTGACTGCGTAGCACACCAGGTGCGGCACGCCGTCGAGGGCGTCGGTGAACGAGCGGTATTGAGCTTCGATATGCCCACGCGAGTACACATAGGTCGGGGTGCCGAAGCGCTGGGCAATCGCGGACAAGGCCACGCCTTCCGCGAACAGCTCGCCGTCCCGGTAGTTAAAAGCGTCCATAAGTTTCCCTTAACTTAGTAGGTGTCGTGCTTATGGGCTTTTGACGGCTTTTGCGACGATTGCGCCTGTTCGTTTGGATCTTTGCTGTCATCCGGCAGGTACAACGGGCCTTTCTGGCCACAGGCACTAACGAGGCAAGCGACCGCGACGAGCGCAGCAAGGGAAGAGATCAGGCGCTTCATGGCGAAATCCTTGAATATGCATTAATTGCGCCCGAGTATACCGACCACCCGCCAGCTTGCCTATGCGCCGCACCACCCGTCCGGCGGGGGTTTGCCGAGACAGTAGGGAAGCAGGCTACGATGCCTGGGGATATTTCGTACCGTCATCCGTGATGAAATCAGTATCCTTTGCAATCGGCGAAGCTCGCCCGTATCGTGCGGCGCTTGAGCAAAACCAGACACTTTTGAGGTTGCCACAATGAGTTTGACCGAAGCCCGTTTTCACGACCTGGTGGATGCCACCCAAGAGAAGCTGGAAGATCTTTTCGACGACAGCGGCCTGGACGTGGACCTGGAAAGCTCGGCCGGTGTGCTGACGGTCAAGTTCGAGAGCGGCCAGCAATTGATCTTCAGTCGCCAGGAGCCGCTGCGTCAGTTGTGGCTGGCGGCGCGCTCCGGTGGCGTTCACTTCGACTACGATGAAGAAAGCGGCAAATGGCAGTGCGACAAGAGTGAAGAGTTGCTGGGTGAGATGCTCATGCGCCTGGTTCAGGAATACACCGGCGTCGAGCTGGATTTCGACGAGATCTGATGGTGAGTGAGCCTGTAGCCGTACGCCCGCCCAAGCCGCTGTTCAGCAATGTCAGCCCGGCGGTGCCGTCACCTTGTATCAGTTTGTGTCGCCTGGACGAGCGGAAAGTCTGCCTTGGCTGCTTTCGCCATGTGGAAGACATCCGGGAATGGCGCTCTGCCGACGATGCGCGGCGCCGGGTGATCTGCGCCGAGGCCGAGCAGCGCAAGGCGAGCACCTGACGGCGTCTTGTTTATTTGTGTCGCTGTGGTAGTGTCCGGATACACCTCCATTCATCGAGGTCCGTGAGAACCCCGCCTTTTCCTGGCGGGGTTTTGCTTTTTTGTGCAGAAAAAAGGAGTCTGCCTGAATCATGACCACCGCACCGTCCATCATTCTTACCCGTCTTGACGTGCAGCGTCTGGAGCAACTGATCGACCGCTTGGGCGACGAGTTTCCCGGCGTCGAAGCGTTGCAAGCCGAACTCGACCGCGCCGAAGACGTGGTTGGTCACGATGAAGTGCCTGCGGGTGTCGTGACCATGAATTCCAGCGTGCATTGTCGTGAACAAAGCAGCGGCAAGGACTATCACCTGACGCTGGTCTACCCCAAGCACGCGAACGCCGACGAAGGCAAGATTTCGATCATGGCGCCCGTGGGCAGCGCATTGCTTGGCCTGCAAGTGGGCCAGCACATCGACTGGCCGGCGCCTGGCGGCAAGACCCTCAAGCTGGAATTGCTCAGCGTCGAAGGCCAGCCCAAAGATGGCGGCGCCTTCCCGCTCTAAACCTGATCCAAGGCCGCATTGAGTGACTGTTCCAGTTCGGCTTTATAGCGCAGGTACAGATTGCTTGGGCTTTGCACATCACCGAGCAGCCCCGACAGATCCAGATCAGTGATATAGCCGCGGTAACGCTCGGTTTCCCGACGTTGCCCGACGATCTCCCGGGCGACCACTGCAAACAGCTGGTCGCCAAATTCCAGTTCGGAAAACTCCCGCTGATTACAGTACAGGGTGATCCCTACCTGGCCTGGCGCGCCTTTACCGATGATGGCCTGCACGTCATAAAACGCCTTGTTGGCCGGGTCTTGCGGGGCCGGTCGTGGCTCCACGCCCCGCGCCCGGCCGTTGCCCGATGGCAACAGTTGGTAGTACAGGATCTGTACTTCGCCCGCAGGTTGCTGGGTGTCCAGGGACAATAGCGCTTCCCGACGGTACAGGATCGATTGCAAAAAGCGTTGCAGTGGGGCCAAGAGGCTTTGCTCATCATGAAACGGCAAGCGCTGTTGCCAGAGCGCGTTGAATTCGTCGAGCACATAGACGTCGGCGAAGCCTTCATTGACCCGGTAGAACACCTGCACACACTCGGCTTGGCCCATGGGCAGCAGCAGCGCCAGGTCGTGGTCTTTCAAGGCCATGGCGTCCAGGTGCCACGGGCTGTAGCTGGCCAGCTCCTCGCTAAGGTAAGCGATCAGCGCGTCCTGAGTCGGCAGTGATACATGGGTGGCTTGGCCCGGTACCAGTTCCATGACGTGATAATGCTGCTGCACCTGGAGCAGGTAGCGATGATTGCCTTGGCCGAGCAGCAGATGCTGCGCGGTGTCGAATACCTCTTCCACCCGCTGGGCAATGAACTGTGCCCGGTTGTGACAAAAACAACGCACTCGCAGGCGTGGCAGATGGTTCGATGGCAATTGGTTGAGATAGTCGCGCAGGCAGTCGAGCAGGGCGTGCGGGCCGTCATAGCGGCTGACCATCACTTCGTTCCAGCTGTTGAGTGTGACTTGGTCCAGGGTCAGCACCAGGTTGTCGCGCACGCCGGCATAGCTCAGGGAGTCGGTGCGCTCCGTGGTCATCAGAATATTCAGGTCGCGATGATGCTTGAGCGGGTCAACCCCGACGTTGATCAGCAGCAGCACCTCTTCTGGCACTGCCGGGCGCAGCAAGCGGACCTCGTCGACACTGGCCAGGGGCAGGGTGATGGTCTGTTGCAGGCTGCCCAGCAGGTTGAACAGCTCGAACTCGGTCATGTCACTGGTGCCGGGGTGCAGCGCCAGGCGGGTGCTGCTGTCGATCACGCCGTTGCGATGGCACCAGGTGAGCATTTCCAGCAGGTCGCGGCTGCGTTTGATCGGTGCAAAGTGTTCCCATTCGAGAGCGGTAAGGTTGCCGTTATACAGGCCCCAATGGTGTTGGCCCGGCTCCTTGCGGTTGGGCGACTGCACCAGAGTCAAGGTATCTTCGGCCAGGTCAGGGGCGATGCCGGGGTTGATGAACTCGACCTTGCCGGCCTTGCGCTCGAACGCCGCGTACAAGCGGCGGCCCAGTACATTGAGTTCGCGCTTATTGACCGCGCTGGCGGTCTGTTCGCTGCGGGTGAACTGCGTGAGGAAGCGGTAGCTGTAGTTCAACTCATTGACCAGAGCGCGGCGCTCGGAGGCGACCTGGCGCACTTTCCATTGGCTGCGGCTGTCCAGCAGGGCCAGTTGGCGCGTGTCCCAGCTCCACTCATGCGCCAGGCGTTCCAGCAGTTGCCGTTGCCAACCGGCGGTGCGCTGGCCGGCGCTGAGCTTGCGGTTGACCTTCAGGTACAGGCTGCGCCGCACCAATTCCAGGCGCTCCAGCTCGTTGCGGGCCTTGAGGTACTCCTCGATACGGCGGTAGACCATGATGTACGGGTCCAACTCATCCAGGTCTACCTGATGGCTGAACACCGCCTGTTTGAAGCGCAGGCTCAGGCAGCGCACGTTCGGGTGTTCGCTTGCGTAGACCTCGGTCAGCAGCAGCTTGAGCACCGACTTGTAGGGCGACTCGATGCCCTTGAACAGTTGCCACAGCCCGGCCCCGATAAACTCCCCTGGAGGAATATGAGCCAGATGGCCGAGGTCGAGGGTTTCATCGGTGCGGATAAAACGCTTGGACACCAGGGTGTGAGTAAATTCGGCGTAGCGGCTTTCTTCGTAGACCGGCACCAGCCACCAGATGGGCGTGCGCCCGGCCAGCCAGATCGCGGTGCGATAGAACTCATCCAACAACAGGTAGTGCTGGGTGGTGCCGCAGTCGTCGGAACTCAGTTGCGTATCGCGATCACCCAACACAAAGCGCGTCGGGTCGATCAGGAAGAAATGCGCTTCGGCGCCCATGCCCAAGGCCCAGGTTTCCAGCAGTTGGCACTTTTTGCGCAGCTCGGCCAGCTCGGTTTCGCTCAAGTCGGGAGCGTGGCACACCCACACGTCCATATCGCTTTGATCGGCCTGGGCCAGGGTGCCAAGGCTGCCCATCAGGAACAAGCCGTGGATCGGCGTAGGCGGGTTGCCGTGGCGCGGTTTATAGGAGAACGAACGGGTCAGGCGCTGGGCATCGGCCAGGGCCTGGGCGTCCGGTTCGAAATTCGACAGCCCGGCCGGCGTGCTGCTAGAGACATAGCCCGGCAAGAGCGGGTGATTGACGTGGAAAAACAGCGGCAACAAGGCCAGCACGCTTTGCTGACGTGGCGTCAGCCCCTCGACGGCCCGGGCCATGCGGCCTTGATTGAGGGTCATGAAACGCGCGCGCAGTTGGGTCAGCACCTTGCGGTCGATGCCTTCGTCCAGATCGGGGCGGATTTCATGGGTGCGGGTCATGTCGAACTCGTTGGCTCGCAGGGCCCGACGCGGGCGGCCATGCAGGAGTTTACAGACAGTAGCGTAGGAGTTTTAGAGGGAAATGGCTTTTTGGCGTCAGAATTCTGTATGCCGCGCAGCAGTGCCCGCGGAATCCGCAGGCGGCGGACTCCATGGGCAGTATCAGGTATCAGGCGGCTTCTTTGGTGCTGGCAGTGGTGAGGATGGTCAGCAGGGTTTGGGCTTGCTCGGCAGCGTCCCGGCCAAGACTCGTCAGGTAGCCCCCGTCCGGTTGGTCGATCAGCCCTTTGGCATGGAGGCGCTTGGCAGCGGCGATGGCAGTGGGGGCGGCAGTCTGATGGACTTTCAAGCCTTCCTTGGTGCTGTCCAAGGGGAAGAGTACAAGGATTTCCAGTTCGGCAACCAACTCAGGGGTATACGACATAAGGACTCCAGACTTTCTAAAATTTATTAGAGGCTAGCAGGCCATAAGGTGAACGCACTTTGCCGAACTGTCCAGCGTGTTGCTGCGTGCCGGGGTTATTCCTTTTCCGGCGGCAGCTCGGGCAGTGCCCGCAGTGCCGTTTCATACCACTCGGTATTGAAGGCGCGGTCATCTTCGAGCATGGCATCGATCTCGAACGCCAGCACGTGAGCCATCAGATTCAGGATATCTTCGCGCTCGTAACCCACCAGGGTCAGTTTGTTGAACGTAGCCTTGGCCGCTGGCGGGTTATCGCTCTCGATCTGGTTCTCGATGGCTTCGATCAGCGTGGTCTCGGTGAATTCTTCTTCGTCGTTGTCGATATCGGTCGGCTCGCTCATGGCAGGCTCCTCAAGGAAAGGGCGTCAGTCTACCCCCATTCAGGTGGGTGATGCTGCTGGTCAGGGTGCCCTCAAGGATCTATAACTCTTGCAGCCAACCCCACACCCGGCCTGGAGGCTTTGCGATGCTCAAGCTTTACGGATTTTCGGTCAGCAACTACTACAACATGGTCAAGCTGGCGCTGTTGGAGAAAGGACTGCCCTTCGAAGAAGTGCCTTTTTACGCCGGGCAAACCCCCGAAGCTTTGGCGGTCAGCCCCCGCGGCAAAGTGCCGGTGCTGGGTGTGAAGCAGGGGTTCATCAACGAAACCAGCGTCATCCTCGAATACCTCGAGCAGAGCCAGGAAGGCCCGGCGCTGTTGCCCGCCGACCCGTTTGCGCGGGCTCAGGTGTTGGCGTTGTGCCGTGAGATCGAGCTGTACATCGAACTGCCTGCGCGGGCGTGTTACGCCGAGGCTTTTTTCGGCATGACGGTGCCGGAGGCGATCAAGGAAAAATCCAGGGCCAAGCTGCTGCTTGGGATGGGTACGTTAGGCCGGCACGGTAAGTTTGCGCCTTATGTGGCAGGTGAGAGCTTCACCCTCGCGGACCTGTATTTCATGTACAGCCTCAGCCTGGCCTGCGGTGTGGGCGAAAAGCTGTTTGGGCTGGACCTGCTGGAGCAGTTGCCGAAGGCGAAGGCATTGTTGGCGCGCCTGAATGAGATGCCCAATGCGCAGAAGGTAGAGGCGGACAGGCAGGCGGCGATGCCGGCGTTCATGGCGATGATTGCGGCCAAGAAATAGAGTCGCTTTTGTGGCGAGGGAGCTTGCTCCCGCTGGAGTGCGAAGCGCTCCCAAGATTTTGGGGCCGCTGCGCAGCCCAGCGGGAGCAAGCTCCCTCGCCACAGTTTTAGCGGCTGGCGAGCAATTCTTTGCCGCGCACGACCGCTGCCTTGACCTGTGCCGGCGCAGTGCCGCCCACATGGTTACGGGCATTCACCGAGCCTTCCAGGGTCAGCACGGCAAACACATCCTGCTCGATCTGGTCGCTGAACTGGCGCAGTTCTTCCAGGTTCATTTCCGCAAGGTCCTTGCCGGTGTCCACACCGTACTTCACGGCGTGGCCAACGATTTCGTGGCAGTCACGGAACGGCAGGCCACGGCGCACCAGGTAGTCCGCCAGGTCGGTCGCGGTGGAGAATCCGCGCAGTGCCGCTTCACGCATGATCGCGTGCTTGGGCTTGATCGCCGGGATCATGTCGGCAAAGGCGCGCAGCGAGTCGCGCAGGGTGTCGGCGGCGTCGAAGAGCGGTTCCTTGTCTTCCTGGTTGTCCTTGTTGTAGGCCAGTGGTTGGCCTTTCATCAGGGTCAGCAGGCCCATCAGCGCGCCAAACACACGGCCGCTCTTGCCACGCACCAGCTCTGGCACGTCGGGGTTTTTCTTTTGCGGCATGATCGAGCTGCCGGTGCAGAAGCGGTCTGGCAGGTCGATGAACTGGAATTGCGCGCTGGTCCATAGCACCAGCTCTTCGGAGAAGCGCGACAGGTGCATCATCGCGATGCTGGCTGCGGCGCAGAATTCAATGGCGAAGTCACGGTCCGACACGCCGTCCAAAGAATTGCCGCCCACGGCGTCAAAGCCCAGCAGTTGTGCGGTGTACTCACGGTCGATCGGGTAGGTGGTGCCGGCCAGTGCAGCGCTGCCCAGCGGCATGCGGTTGGCGCGCTTGCGGCAATCGACCAGGCGTTCGTAGTCGCGGCTGAGCATTTCGAACCAGGCCAGCAGGTGGTGGCCGAAGGTCACGGGTTGTGCGGTCTGCAGGTGGGTGAAGCCGGGCATGATGGTGTCCGATTCACGCTCGGCCTGCTCCAGCAAGCCTTTTTGCAGGCGGGTGATTTCGCCCAGGATCAGGTCGATCTCATCGCGCAGCCACAGGCGGATATCGGTGGCGACCTGGTCGTTACGGCTACGGCCGGTGTGCAGTTTTTTGCCGGTCACGCCGATGCGATCAGTGAGGCGTGCCTCGATGTTCATGTGCACGTCTTCGAGGTCGACGCGCCAGTCGAACGTCCCTGCCTCGATCTCACCGCGGATGGTGGTCAGGCCGTCGATAATGCTGTCACGCTCGGCGTCGGTCAGCACGCCGACCTTGGCCAGCATCGTAGCATGGGCGATGGAGCCCATGATGTCGTGGCGGTACAGGCGTTGATCGAAGGTGACGGAGGCGGTGAAGCGCGCGACGAAGGCGTCGACGGGTTCACTGAAGCGGCCGCCCCAGGACTGGTTGGTCTTGTCGGTGCTCATGGATTCGCTCGTGATCTGCTTAAAAGAGGCATGAAGGTGTGCAGGCGATCATAACAGGGTTGCCCGTGGAGGCGGTGCTGCGGGTGGTCGGCAATTTTATTTGTGTAAGAGATGGCTAAGTGCCTTGCCGCCGACCGCATCCGGGACGAGACTGGTGACAGGTACTTATTGAAACGATATTTGACGATTGAGCAATGTCGCCTCAGTGAGCGTCTACAGTTGGACTGATAGTGTGTGAATGCACCAAAGTCGGGTGATGCGGTCATAACCAGACTATCCATTAAACAGGGGGGTATTCGGATTGTTTATCAGTGAACCCTACGACGATGCCCGAATGCAGCGGGTCTTGGGCGCTATTGAACAGGTCCGGGTAAATTTGGGTGCCATTCTCAGGGCACTTTTTGCCGCTCGCGCTAGTCTTAGCGTGGATCGCTGTGACGTCAGTCACCGCACCTGTCTACGCTATCCTTGTGCGAGACTCACGCAGGAATCCAGCGCAATATGAATGTCCTGATCGTTGATGACGAACCCCAAGCCCGCGAGCGACTGAGCCGTCTGGTCAGTGAACTTGAGGGTTATTCAGTCCTTGAACCGAGTGCCACCAGTGGCGAGGAGGCGTTGACGCTGATCGACAGCCACAAGCCCGATGTAGTGCTGCTCGATATCCGGATGCCGGGCTTTGATGGCCTGCAGGTCGCCGCCCGCCTGAGCGAACGCGAATCGCCGCCTGCCGTGGTGTTGTGTGCGGCGCAGGATGAGTTTTCTGCACAGGCGCTGGAAGACAGCGGTGTCAGTTTTCTCGTCAAGCCGGCCACTGCCGAAGCCTTGCTCAAAGCCTTGAAAAAAGCCGAGCGTCCCAGCCGCGCCCAACTGGCTGCCTTGACGCAACCGGCTGCGCAAAGTGGTAACGGGCCACGGAGCCATATCAGCGCGCGTACCCGCAAGGGCATCGAACTGATCCCACTCGGCCAGGTGGTCTACTTTATTGCCGATCACAAATACGTGACCTTGCGCCACGAGACCGGTGAAGTGTTGCTCGATGAGCCGCTCAAGGCGCTTGAAGACGAGTTTGGCGAGCGTTTCGTGCGCATTCATCGCAACGCGCTGGTCGCCCGTGAACGTATCGAGCGCCTGCAGCGCACGCCCCTGGGGCACTTTCAGTTATTCCTGAAGGGGCTCAATGGCGATGCGTTGATCGTCAGCCGACGCCATGTCGCTGGCGTGCGCAAAATGATGCAGCAGCTTTAGCCCAAGGGCTGCGGCGCGGTCTGCATTCCTTATCCCGGTGCGACGTGGCCAGGGAGGCCCCGCACTTGCTGATTCAAATCAAAGCGTATTTGCCTGAGCTGTTATTATCCGCCGTATCTATTCAGTACGGATTGATCCATGTCCTCTCGCGAAATCCGCATCGCCACCCGTAAAAGCGCCCTGGCCTTGTGGCAGGCCGAATACGTCAAAGCACGCCTTGAGCAGGCCCATCCCGGCCTCAAGGTCTCCCTGGTGCCCATGGTCAGTCGCGGCGACAAGCTGCTGGACTCGCCACTGTCGAAAATCGGCGGCAAGGGCCTGTTCGTCAAGGAATTGGAAACTGCGCTGCTGGACAACGAAGCCGACATCGCCGTGCATTCGATGAAAGACGTGCCCATGGACTTCCCTGAAGGCCTGGGCCTTTTTTGTATCTGCGAGCGCGAAGACCCGCGCGACGCCTTCGTTTCCAACACCTTCGCGTCTCTGGACGAATTGCCGCCAGGCAGTATCGTCGGCACCTCCAGCCTGCGTCGCCAGGCCCAGTTGCTGACGCGGCGTCCCGACCTGCAGATCCGCTTTTTGCGTGGCAACGTCAACACGCGCCTGGCCAAGCTGGACGCCGGGGAATACGACGCGATCATCCTCGCCGCTGCCGGCCTGATCCGCCTGGGCTTTGAAGACCGCATCACCTCGGCCATCAGCGTCGAAGACAGCCTGCCAGCTGGCGGGCAGGGTGCAGTCGGCATCGAATGTCGCACCGCCGACAGCGAAATTCACGCACTGCTCAAGCCTCTCGATCACGCGGACACCGAAGTGCGTGTTACCGCCGAGCGTGCCTTGAACAAACACCTCAACGGTGGCTGCCAAGTGCCCATCGCCTGCTATGCCGTACTCGAAGGTGAGAACCTGTGGCTGCGTGGCCTGGTCGGTGATCCGGACGGCGGTAACCTGCTGACCGCCGAGGTGCGTGGGCCGCAGCGTGATGCCACGGCACTGGGGATTCAGGTTGCCGAGGAACTGCTGGAAAAAGGCGCGGGTGCCATTTTGCAAAAAGTCTATGGCGAGGCCGGCCCGCAGTGACCAAATGGCGAGTGCTGCTGACGCGGCCTGCCGAGGAGTCGACGGCCGTGGCGGCGTTATTGGCCAAGAGCGGCATTCACAGCAGCTGCCTGCCTTTGCTGGAGACCGAAGCCTTGCCGGTGACTGCTGAGCAACGCGCGGTATTCGGCGCACTGCCGCGCTATTGCGCCGTCATCGTGGTGAGCAAGCCGGCTGCACGCCTGGCGTTGCAGCGGTTGGGGGACAGTGTGCCGCCAATGCCCTGGTTCAGTGTCGGCGCGGCGACGGCACAGATACTGGCCGATCATGGCCTCAAGGTTCATTATCCCGCCACTGGCGACGATAGCGAGGCCTTGCTTGAACTGCCCGCCTTGCGCGAGGCTATTGCACTGCCGGGCGGCCGGGTGTTGATCCTGCGCGGCGAGGGCGGGCGTGAGTTGCTGGCAGAGCGTTTACGCGAGCAAGGTGCTAGTGTCGATTACCTGGAATTGTATCGGCGTTTTCTTCCGGTGTATGAAAAGGGCGCGTTGATGCAACGCATCCAGTTGGAACGCTTGAACGGCCTGGTGGTCAGCAGTGGGCAGGGTTTTTTACATCTGCACGCGTTAGCCGGCCCCGATTGGCCAGAGGTGGCACAGCTGCCGTTGTTCGTGCCCAGCCCGCGTGTATATGAAATGGCGCGGGCGGCGGGTGCAGAAAAAGTTGTGGATTGTCGCGGCGCGAGTGCCGCGGCTTTGTTAGTGGCGTTAGGGAGCTATCCCGTTCCCACTCTCTGATACGCAAAGGACGGATACGTGAGCGAAACAGCCTTGCCTAAAGATGAAGCTCAGCCCGCGCTTGATGCGCCGGTCGAGACACCCGTCAGCGCGCCACGCCGTGGCAATGGCCTGGCCGTCGTCGCCTTGCTGTTGGGCGCTGCGGGCGTAGCCGCCGGCGGCTGGGGGATCTGGCAGGTCCGTGCCCTGCAAGCCAGCAGCCAGCACCAACTGGGCCAGGTGCAGACCCTGGATGACCAGTCCCAGAGCCTCAAGCAAGGCCAGCAACAGCTGGCCGCCCGCCTGGCGCAGTTGCCGGGTGCGGATGAGCTGGAAGAGCGTCGCCGCCTGGTCACGCAGTTGCAGGGAGATCAGCAGCGCCTCAACCAGCGTCTGGAAACCGTGTTGGGTGCCAGCCGCAAGGACTGGCGCCTGGCCGAGGCCGAGCATCTGATCCGTCTGGCCAGCTTGCGTTTGTCCGCCTTGCAAGACATTAACAGCGCCCAGTCGCTGGTCCAGGGTGCCGACGAGATTCTTCGCGAACAGAGCGACCCAGGGGCTTTCGCTGCACGGGAGCAATTGGCCAAGAGCCTGGCCGCGCTGCGCAGCACCGAGCAACCGGACCGTACCGGCCTGTACCTGCAACTGGCCGCCTTGCGTGACCAGGTGGTGCAACTGGCGGCGATTGCCCCGGAGTATCAGCTCACGGAGCCTGCTTCCCAGGGGCGCCCCACCAGCGATACGCAGAACCAGTTGAGCCAGTGGTGGGAGCAGATCTCCCGTTATTTCCGCATTGACTTCAACCCGGATGACAACATCCGTCCCTTGCTGGCAGGCCAAGGCCTGAACCAAGTGCGCCTGGCCTTGAGCCTGGCACTGGAGCAAGCCCAATGGGCTGCGCTTAACGGCGAGGCGGCCGTCTACAGCCGCTCGTTGGGGGAAGCGCGCAGCGTGTTGCAGGACAACTTCAACCAGGACAACCCGCAGAGCAAGGCGATGCTGGCGCGCATTGCCGAGCTTGAGCCCAAGGCCGTGTCCGTGGTCACGCCTGACCTGGCCGCGAGCCTGGCCGCTGTGCAGGCGTACCTTGAGCGTCGTCATCTGTCGGCCGACGAAGCCAAGGCCGCGGCTGGCAAACCGGCGACCCAGGAGTAGAGCTGATGAAGCGTTTCTATGTGATCCTGGTGCTCGCAATTGCGCTCGCCCTGGCCCTGGGTGTAGGCATTTCGAAGCACACCGGCTACGTGTTGATTACCTATCCTCACCTGCTGCATTACGAATCAAGCCTGTGGGCGACATTGGTGGCGGTGTTTGCCATCGGCCTGGCGATTTATCTGGTCCGCGTGTTGTGGAGCCTGGTCACCACATCCGGTGGCGTGGTCAACCCCTGGTCACGGCGCAATCGCAGCCGCCGTGTTCAGATCGCTATCGAGCAAGGCCAGATGGACCTCGCCGAGGGACGTTGGGCCAGTGCGGAGCGCCACTTGCACCGCGCCGCCGAAGCAGAGCGTCAGCCGCTGCTGTATTACATCGGTGCCGCCCGTGCGGCTAATGAACAGGGCCGTTATGAGGAATCCGACGGCTTGCTGGAGCGCGCTCTGGAGCGCCAGCCCCAGGCCGAACTGGCCATTGCCTTGAGCCACGCGCAATTGCAGATGGATCGAGGTGATACGGAAGGCGCGCTGGTCACTCTTCAGGCGATGCATGAGCGTCACCCGCATAACGCGCAAGTGCTGCGACAACTGCAACGCCTGCATCAACAGCGTGGCGATTGGTCGTCTGTGATTCGCCTGCTGCCTGAGCTGCGCAAGGACAAAGTCTTGCCCGCCAATGAACTGGCCGAGCTGGAGCGTCGCGCCTGGGGCGAGAACCTGAGCCTGGCGGCCCAGCGTGAAGAGCAAGGCGAAGCAGGGTTGCAGTCCTTGGAACGCGCATGGGAGCAACTGACCACTGCCCAGCGCCAACAGCCACAACTGGTGTTGGCGTATGCCGACCAACTGCGTCGATTGGGCGCGGATGCCAAGGCCGAAGAAGTGCTGCGTGGTGCTCTCAAGCGCGGTTATGACAGCCACTTGATCCGGTTGTACGGCCTGTTGCGCGGCAGTGATCCTGCGCGCCAATTGAAGTTTGCCGAAGGCTGGCTCAAGGACCACCCAGGTGATGCCAGCCTGTTGCTGACGCTGGGCCGTCTGTGCCTGCAAAACAGTCTGTGGGGCAAGGCGCGGGATTATCTGGAAAGCAGCCTGCAAGTGCAGCGCAATCCCGAAGCCTGCGCCGAATTGGCTCGCCTGCTGGCCCAATTGGGCGACACCGAGCGCAGCAACCAGCTGTTTCAGGAAGGCTTGGGATTGCTCGACAATCGCCTGCTGTCTTCGCCGCTGCCGGTGCCTGCGCGAGCTTGAAGTAGGAAAGGGTGAGTGGGTTGGCTCGGACCGATCCGACACCCGCTCCTTCAATGCTTGAAAACACTCGGTTTAACTGGCCTTGTTACTAATTCCTACTTGTTGTAACTGAATTTCCTCGGGCCCGTGGCGGGATGTCCTTATGTTTTCGAGGAAATGTCTGCTCTAGGGCGTATTGAAAGGGGTCGGGCCTTTCCTCTACCGTAGCGACCTATCTCTTGCAGTGCGGATAAACAATGTCTTTGGCCCCTTTACGCTCTTTGTTTTTCCTGGCGTTCATGGCGGGTGCGCTGACGTTGGGCGCGTCTTTCTACCTTCAATACGGCGCGCTGCTACGACCTTGTTTTCTATGCCAGGTACAGCGCCTGTTCCTCGCGTCTTTTGCCTTGATCAACCTGATTGCCGCACTTCACAGACCTGGGCGTTCCGGCCATTGCCTCTACGGGCTGGCGAGCATGGCCTGTGCGTTGCTGGGCGCCATCACCGCAGGCAGGCAAGTGCTGCTGCAGAACAGGCCGGCCAGTCAGGTCGGGGATTGCTGGCCCAGCGTGCAGCACATGCTTGAAAACCTGTCTGTCTGGCAGGCAATGCGCTCGGTGTTCAATGGCACGGTCGATTGTGTCGAAATCAACTGGACGCTGTTTGACCTGAGCCTGCCTGAGTGGAGTCTGTTGTTCTTCGTGGCGATGCTGATCCTGGGGTTCATGCAGGTGTCACGGTTGTTGTTCGACAGGCATTTGCGCCTCGCAACGCCTTGAAAACAAGACTCAGGTTGTAGGAGCGGATTAAACACTTGTATGAACATTCTCTCCTGCGTACCTTGAAGCCATAGTCATGCGGGCATAATCTGGCCCGCACGCGTTATCCAAACCGCTTGTCAGACACGGCCTTGTCCGTCTGCTGCTTCATCCTTGAAGTGTTGCGCAGGTACAGAGCTGCGGCGCCCCAATAGGGAAGAGAGATCATCATGTTGGAAAGTTGTCAGAATGCTCAGGAACGCTGGGGTGGGGTGCATAAGCTGATCGATAGATGGCTGTTGGAGCGCCACGAACTGATTCAGGCCTATGACACTCTTGGTGCCCATCCCGATGCATTGGCTGAGAAGCAAAAGCCTCTGCAAGAATTCTGCGGGTCTTTGGTGGACTACGTGTCTGCGGGTCATTTTGAGGTTTATGAGCAGCTGACCGGCGAAGCGAAAGCCTTCAATGACAAGCGCGGATTGGAATTGGCCGAAACCCTTTACCCGCGCATTGATGTGATCACCGAGAAGCTGCTGGCCTTCAATGATCTGTGTGATGAAGGCAAGTGTGTTGCTGAAAAATTCAAGGAGCTCGGCGGTCTGCTCCATGAGCGTTTCGAGTTGGAAGATTGCCTGATCGAAGTGTTGCACACGGCCCACAAACAAAAGGCTGCTGTCCAGGCCTGACCCTCGGCGGGGAGATACAAAACGGTGCGCATGTCGCACCGTTTTTTTATGGGTCAGTGGCGAGTGCCGAGTAGTTCGATCTCGAACACCAGCGGCGTATAGGGGGGGATCAACTCACCTGCGCCGTCTGCGCCATAGGCCTGGGCTGAAGGAATCACCAGACGCCATTTCGCACCCACCGGCATCTGTTGCAATGCACTGCTCCAACCGCTGATCACGCTGTTGAGGCGAAACCATTGCGGTTGCGTACTTTTGTCGAAGACAGTTCCATCAGGCAGTCGGCCCACGTATTTAACCTGCACTTCATCGCTGGCCAACGGCTTGTTGCCAGTGCCCGCTACCAGCTCGGTGAGCAGGATCCCATCGGCCAACTGACGAACCCCGACGGTGGCTTTTTCCTTTGAGAGAAATTGCTGCTCGGCAGCGAGTGCTTTTTCGCTTTGAGGTCGTTGGGCGTCGGCGGCGTTCTGCGCTTCGTGCTGTGCGAGGATCTGTTCGATGCGCGCGTTATCCAGCGCCAGTGGTTTGCCCTGGTAGGCTTGCTTGAGTCCGTCGAGCAGAGCCTGTATCTGCAGGTCGGGGACTTCCTGGCGCAACCGTTCGCCAAGGCTTGCGCCCAGGCTATAGGCAAGATCGTGTGGGGTTGCGGCGGTGGTGTTTGAAGAGGGTTGCTCGCTTGCATCGGCCACGCAGATCGCCAAGCCGAACACTAGAAAAAGGTAACGCGACATGGGCATTCTCCCGGCGAAAGTGCGACGGATTATGCCAGTGCGGCTGCGTAAAAAGTGACGTGGTTTTCCGTTATATCGATAAGAATTTTCGCACGTTGCAACGCAACGCAAACGATACTGTCAACATGCCCTAGCGGCGGTAAGAGCAGAGGGCTAGTATGAGCCGCACCCACGTCAGCCAGGAGGTAAACCATGTCGGCCAAACAGAAGCCTGTAAATACCCCGTTGCACTTGCTCCAACAACTTTCGGGCAGCCTGCTCGAACATCTGGAAAGCGCGTGCTCCCAAGCCTTGGCTGATGCAGAAAAACTGCTCGCCAAACTGGAAAAGCAACGCGGTAAAGCGCAAGAAAAACTGCACAAGTCCCGCACCAAACTGCAAGACGCCGCCACTGCCGGCAAGTCCAAGGCGCAAGCCAAAGCCAAAGGCGCGGTCAAAGAACTTGAAGAGCTGCTGGATGCTCTCAAGGATCGCCAAGCCGAAACCCGCAGCTACATTTCCCAACTCAAAAAAGACGCTCAAGAAAGCCTGAAATTGGCCCAAGGCGTTGGCCGTGTGAAGGAAGCCGTAGCTAAGGCACTGGGTGCTCGTACGCCTGCAAAAGTAGCCGCGAAGCCAGCCGCTAAAACTGCTGCCAAACCAGCCGCTAAGCCAGCCGCTAAAACCGCTGCTTCCAAACCAGCCGCCAAGCCAGCCGCTAAAACCGCTGCTTCCAAACCAGCCGCCAAGCCGGCTGCTAAAACTGCTGCTGCCAAACCAGCCGC
>NZ_FPJI01000001.1:120353-386773 GCF_900119355.1 Pseudomonas sp. NFPP02 | reverse complement strand
CCAGCCGCGAAGCCAGCTGCTAAACCTGCTGCTGCCAAACCAGCTGCCAAGCCAGTCGCTAAAACGGCAGTTGCCAAACCGGCCGCTAAACCCGCTGCTGCCAAACCAGCCGCTAAGCCAACTGCTAAACCTGCTGCCGCCAAACCGGCCGCGAAGCCCGCTGCCAAGCCAGCGCCCGCAAAGCCAGCTACTCCAGCAGCACCCACTGCTACTCCGGCAGCAGCCACCGCTCCAACTGCATCGGCCAGCAGCACCCCTGCACCGGTAGCGCCAAGCACCACCCCAACCAGCGCTTCCTAAGTGTTGGTGGCCATGGCGCGCAATTGCAGCAGCGCGTCGTGGTCAAGGTTGGCGGCTTCGGTCGCCAGGCCTTCAAGCCATTCTTGCTGACCCGGCACCTCATTGATCGGCCACGCCTGCGCCAGCGCTTCCAAGCGCGCCAGCAGCGTTCTTTCGGCCTCCAGTTCCAGTGTCTTGACCTGCTCTCGTAGCGATGCCAATTGCGCATCCTGCTGGGCCAAGGCTCGCCATTGCCCGCGCATTTGTCGCAAGGGTTCGACAACCTGCACCCGCCACGGCTGGGCAATCTGCTGCAGTGCCTGAACGCGTTCGGGCTTATATGCCACACCTCGCCATTCCAGCCACGCACCACACAACAACAGGCACACGTCTGCCCCTTGCTCCTGCAAGCGCAGGCAAGCGGCCTCCACGCCCGGGCGGGCGTAGGTCGAAAGGGCGAAGCTCCACAGGTCAGCGCACATATTCACACCCAAGCCAGCGGCCAACGAAGCTGGTAGACTCCGCCGCCATTATGATCCGACTTCAAAGCCTAACATTACAGCGTGGCCCGCAACGTCTTCTCGAAGACGCCGAGCTGACCCTGCACGCCGGTCACAAAGCCGGCCTGATCGGAGCCAATGGCGCCGGCAAATCCACGTTGTTCGCCTTGTTGCTGGGTGAGCTGACCCCGGATTCGGGGGACTGCCTGCTGCCGGCCGACTGGCGCATTGCTCATATGCGCCAGGAGATCGACACCCTGGACCGTATCGCCATCGACTACGTGCTCGATGGCGACCTGCGCCTGCGCCAGGTGCAGCACGACCTGGCTGAGGCCGAAAAAGCCCAGGACGGTGCCGCACAGGCGCGCCTGCACTCGGAGCTGGACAGCGCCGACGGCTATACCGCCGACGCCCGTGCTCGCAAGATGCTCGCCGGCCTTGGGTTTACCAACGAACAGATGGACCGTCCGGTCGCCGACTTCTCCGGCGGCTGGCGCATGCGCCTGAACCTGGCCCAAGCGCTGATGTGCCCCTCGGACCTGCTACTGCTCGACGAACCGACCAACCACTTGGATCTCGATGCGATCCTGTGGCTGGAAGACTTCCTCAAGAGTTACCAGGGCACCTTGCTGCTGATTTCCCACGACCGGGATTTCCTCGACGCCGTGGTCGATAACATCGCCCATGTCGAACAGAAGAAAATCACCCTTTACCGTGGCGGCTATACCGCGTTCGAACGCGCGCGTGCCGAACGCCTGGCCCAGCAGCAACAGGCCTTTGAAAAGCAACAGGCGCAACGTGCGCACATGGAAAGCTACATCGCAAGGTTCAAGGCCCAGGCTACCAAGGCCCGCCAGGCCCAGAGCCGGATCAAGGCCCTGGAACGCATGGAAGAGCTGTCGGCGGCCCACGTCGATTCGCCGTTCGACTTTGTCTTCCGTGAGTCGGTGAAGATCTCCAGCCCGCTGTTGGACCTCTCGGACGCTCGCCTTGGCTATGGCGACAAAACCATCCTTGAGAAGGTCAAGCTGCAGCTCACGCCGGGCGCACGCATCGGTTTGCTCGGCCCGAACGGTGCAGGCAAGTCGACACTGATCAAGAACCTCTCGGGTGAGCTTGAGCCGCTGGCCGGCCGCCTGACCCGTGGCGAGAACACGGTGGTGGGTTACTTCGCCCAGCACCAACTGGACTCCCTGGATGCCAAGGCCAGCCCGCTGTTGCACCTGCAACGCCTGGCGCCGACCGAGCGCGAGCAGACCCTGCGCGACTTCCTTGGCGGTTTCGACTTCCGTGGCGCGCGCATTGACGAACCTGTGCTGAATTTCTCCGGTGGCGAAAAAGCCCGACTGGCCCTGGCCCTGATCGCGTGGGATCGCCCGAACCTGTTGCTGCTCGACGAACCCACCAACCACCTGGACCTGGAAATGCGCCTGGCGCTGACCATGGCCCTGCAGGAGTTCAGCGGTGCGGTATTGGTGGTGTCTCACGACCGTCACCTGCTCAAGAGCACTACCGACAATTTCCTGCTGGTCGCCGACGGCAAGGTCGAAGAGTTCGACGGCGACCTGGACGACTACGCGCGCTGGCTGACGGAATACCGCCTGCGCAATGCGCCGGCCAGCAACACGCCGGTCAACCCGGACAAGACTGACAAGAAAGCCCAGCGCCAGGCCGCCGCCGCGCTGCGCCAGCAGTTGGCGCCGCACAAACGTGAGGCCGACAAGCTGGAAGCCGAACTGGGCAAGGTGCATGAGCGCCTGGCCAAGATCGAAGCCAGCCTGGGCGACAGCGCCGTGTATGAGGCGGCGCGCAAGGACGAGCTGCGTGACCTGCTGGCCGAACAGGCCAAGCTCAAGGTGCGCGAGGGGCAACTGGAGGAAACCTGGATGGAGGCCCTCGAATTGCTCGAAACCCTGCAAGCGGAGCTGGAGGCGCTGTCCTGATGGAAGCGTTGCAATTGCCAGTCCCGGTGCAATGGATCGAGCCCATCTGGATTGGCGTGCAAATCCTGCTGATCCTGCTGGCCGGCTACCTGGCCCAGCGCTTTGTCGCCAAAGGCCTGACACGCCTGGGTGAGCGCTACCCGTTTCCGCCGCAATTGTTGATGCCCCTGCGCGGTGGCTTGCGCTGGCTGATCATGGGCAGTGCACTGATCTTTGTATTGGGCCGCCTGGGTGTGTCGGCCACGGTGTTGTGGACGGCCTTGTCGGGCTTTGTCGCGGTGGCGGCCGTGGCGTTCTTCGCCATGTGGTCGGTGCTGTCCAACCTGCTGTGCGCGATACTGATCTTTACCGTCGGGCCGTTTCGCCTGGGTGATATCGTCGAGCTGGTGGACACCGTCGACAAGCCGGGCGTGAAGGGCCGGGTCGTGGCGATCAACTTGCTCTACACCACGCTGATCGAAGTCGAGGAAGCCGGGACCAACAGCGCGATGGTGCAGGTGCCCAATAGTCTGTTCTTCCAGCGCTCGGTACGCCGTTGGCCCGGCTCTGGCACCAACATCCTGTAGGAGCAAGCTTGCTCGCGAAGACCGTCAACGATAACGCAGCGCTTGCAGTCAGCCCGCATCGCCTGTGCATTTTTCGCGAGCAAGCTCGCTCCTGCAGAAATCTGTAGCCAGCCTTTGGTCGCTGGAGTTAGCTTAAGGCACAACCGCTAACTCCCTTGCGAGGTGTGCAATGGCTCTCGATACATGGCTGGCCTTTTTCCTGGCCAGTTGGATCATCTCCCTTTCTCCTGGCGCCGGTGCCATCGCCTCGATGTCTAGCGGCCTACAGTACGGTTTTGTGCGTGGCTACTGGAACGCCATCGGCCTGCAACTTGGCCTGGCGATGCAGATTGCTGTGGTCGCCGGTGGTTTGGGGGCCATTCTGGCGGCCTCGTCTACTGCGTTCTATGCGATCAAATGGTTCGGCGTGGCCTACCTTGTGTACCTTGCCATCAAGCAATGGCGCGCTTTACCCATGGACATGACCGATGACGCCGCCGTGCGCCCGATCGGCAAACCGATGGCGATGATGTTCCGCGGCTTTCTGGTCAACGCCAGCAACCCCAAGGCGCTGGTATTCATGCTGGCGGTGCTGCCGCAGTTCGTGAACCCGCAGGCGCCGTTGTTGATCCAGTACCTGATCCTTGGTGCGACCATGATCAGCGTCGATATGATCGTGATGGCGGGCTACACAGGGTTGGCCTCGAAAGTCTTGCGCCTGTTGCGTACGCCTAAACAACAGAAACGTGTAAACCGCACCTTTGCTGGCTTGTTTGTCGGCGCTGCCGGTTTCCTTGCGAGCCTGCATCGCGCCACGGCCTGACCAAGCGACTGGCTCAAAAATGTGGGAGCGGGCTTGCTCGCGAATGCGGTGCTTCAGTCACTATTTTCTTTGACTGATATACCGTATTCGCGAGCAAGCCCGCTCCCACATTGGTTTTAGGGTGATATGAAATAACACCTTGAGTCGAATCCATTAAAGCTCAACAATAGTGTTACTTCGTATTTCCACTTGAGATTCATTCATGACCGCCCCTTTCCGCTTTCTCGCCTGGCTGGTGTTGCCGGCATTGCTGTCGTGCAGCCTCAATCTGTCGGCCGCGACCGCCGAGGGCGCGCCGCAAGCCCTGCATTTGCTCGACTACATTGGCGCCGACTACCCACCGACGGTAGAGGCGGGCAAGGTGGTGGATGATTCGGAATACCGCGAACAAGTGGAGTTTCTCGGGGTATTGCAGGGGCTGGTGGCGGAGTTGCCAGACAAGCCTGAGCGCGCCGAGCTGGTAAAGGGCGTTGATGAGCTGCTGGCCGCGGTCACTGCCCACCAGGACGGCGCGAGCGTTGCCCGCCAGGCTCGTCAATTGGGCGCCAAGCTGGCCGTGGCGTATGAAGTCAGCCAGGCCCCGGCCATCACGCCGGACCCGACGCGCGGCGCGCCGCTCTACGCCCAGCATTGTTCGGTGTGCCACGGCACAACGGGCGCCGGCGATGGCCCGGCAGGCGTGGGCATGACCCCACCGCCGGCTAACCTGCGCGATGCAACGCGCCTGGACCGCCTGAGCCTCTACGCGATCTATAACACCCTCGGCCTGGGCGTCGAAGGCACCGACATGCCGTCATTCGCTGACCAACTGGACGACCGCCAGCGTTGGGACCTGGCAACCTATATCGCCGGCTTCACGGCCGACCCGGCCGCTGCCAAAGGCGAGCAGACATTCAACCTCGCCGACCTGGCCCGCCAGACCCCCACTGAAGTGCTCGCCGCTGACGGTCCTGACGCTGCCACGACATTCCGCGCCCAGCGTGCGCAGCCGCCGCAGGTTCAGCGTGGCCCCGCGCAGTTGCTCGACTACACTGCCGCCACCCTGGACAAGAGCCTCGCGGCTTTCCGCAACGGCGACCATGAGCAGGCTTACGATCTATCCGTCGCAGCCTACCTGGAAGGCTTCGAGCTGGTGGAAAGCTCCCTGGATAACGTCGATGCCAATGTGCGCAAAGACACCGAGAAGGCCCTGATGGCCTATCGGCAATCGTTGCAGGACGGCTTGCCTATCGAGCAGGTGCAGCAGCGCTTGGATGCAGCCAAAGGCAAACTCACTGAATCGGCTGGTTTGCTGGGCGGCGATGGCCTGAGCTGGTCGTTGAGCTATATCTCCGGCTTGCTGATCCTGCTGCGTGAAGGCCTGGAAGCGATTCTGGTGCTGGCCGCGATCCTCGCCTTCCTGCGTAACACCGGCCAGCAATCGGCGGTGCGCAGCGTCAACGTCGGCTGGGGCCTGGCGCTGTTGGCAGGTTTGGGTACCTGGGCCTTGGCGGCCTATGTCATTGACGTCAGCGGTGCCCAGCGTGAGTTGCTTGAGGGCTGCACGGCGTTGTTTGCCAGTGTGATGGTGCTATGGCTCGGCGTGTGGATGCACGACCGGCGTCACGCGGCGGCCTGGCAGGACTACATCAAGAGCAGCCTGGTGGGCGGCGGTGGGCGTTTCGGGTTTGCCGTGCTGGCGTTCTTCTCGGTATATCGCGAACTGTTCGAAGTGATCCTGTTCTACGAAACCCTGTGGCTGCAGGCCGGCCCTGCCGGGCACAACGCGGTGCTGGCCGGTGGTGCCACGGCGCTGGTGCTGCTGGTGGGCCTGGCCTGGGTGATCCTGCGCGGTTCGGCGAAGTTGCCCCTGGCGCTGTTCTTTGGCATCAACGCCGCATTGCTGTGTGCGCTGTCGGTGGTGTTCGCCGGGCACGGTGTGAAAGCCTTGCAGGAAGCCGGCATTTTCGGCACGCGGCCAGTGGCGTTCTTTGACTTCGACTGGCTGGGCATCCACGCCGATGCGTACTCGCTGGGGGCACAGGCCGTGGCGATCCTGGCGATTGTGGTGTTGTATGGCCGTAGCCGCCTGACCGAAAAGCACCGGGCGGCGGCGTAGCATGCGCGTGTGGATCGACGCCGACGCCTGCCCTCGGGCGGCCAAGGACCAAGTGGTGAAGTTTGCCCTCAAGCGCCAGTTTGAGGTGGTGCTGGTCGCAGGGCAAAGCCAGATCAAGCCTAGCTTTGCCTGTGTGAAGCTGATCGTGGTGCCCAGCGGGCCGGATGCCGCCGATGATTACCTGGTGGAGCACGCCGTGCCCGGCGAACTGGTGATTTGCAGCGACGTGCCCTTGGCCGATCGACTGGTGAAGAAGGGCATCACGGCCCTCGACCCGCGTGGCAAGGAGTTCAGCCCTGCGAACATGAGCGAGCGGTTGGCGGTGCGCAACCTGTTCACCGACCTGCGCGAGCAAGGCCAGATGGGCGGCGGCCCGCCGCCCCACAGCGAAAAGGACAAGCAGGCGTTTGCCAATGCGCTGGACCGAATTCTTACCCGCTTGATGAAACCAGCCTGACCTGTGGCGAGGGAGCTTGCTCCCGCTGGGCTGTGCAGCAGCCCCAAAGCCGTCGTCAGTGTTTTATCTGAATCACCGCGTCAGCTTAGATGGGGCGGCTTCGCCACCCAGCGGGAGCAAGCTCCCTCGCCACAGGTGCATCCCCATCAGTCGTTTTCGTGGGTTAATTCCAATACCCGATCCACCAGCTTGTTGATGCCGGACGCCACCTCGCTGATGTTCTTGCCCAGCATATAGGCCGGTGTACTCACCAGCTTGCGCGCCTGGTCCTCGACGATATCCTCCACAGTGCATTCGACGTGGGTGGCGCCCATCTTGTCCAGGGCTGCGGCGGTGCTGGCATCGTTGCCGATGGTGCAGGTCACGCCAGGGCCGTAGATCTTGGCGGCCAGGGCCGGCGAAATGCAGATCAAACCCACCGGCTTGCCCGCTTCGGCAAAGGCTTCAGCCAGTGCCAGCACCTGGGGGTTGATGCTGCAGCCGGCGCCTTCCACGGCAAAGTTCGACAGGTTCTTGGCCGCGCCAAAACCGCCCGGCACGATCAGCGCGTCAAAGTCTGCGGCGTTGGCTTGACCAATATCCTTCACGGCGCCCCGAGCGATGCGCGCGGATTCCACCAGCACATTGCGAGACTCGGGCATTTCTTCGCCCGTGAGGTGGTTGATCACGTGCAACTGCGCAACGTCGGGTGCAAAGCATTCCACTTGAGCGCCGCGCTGGTCCAGGCGCAGCAGGGTGATCACGCTTTCATGGATCTCTGCGCCGTCGTACACGCCACAGCCGGAAAGGATCACTGCAATCTTTTTGCTCATGGGCATTTCTCCTGATTCATGGCGTTAAATGTCTACTAATTTGTAACCTCTTGCCAATGGGAACTCACGTCGCTGCACCTAATCTTGATGTAACAAAAATAGACCGGACTAGCCCATGGACTTTGTGCCTTACGCAGTACCGTTTTTTATTGCCCTGATCGTGGTCGAGTTGCTGGCCGACCGTTGGCGTGGCGTGCGCAACTACCGAGTGGCGGATGCCATCAACAGCCTCAGCACCGGAGTGCTGTCCACCACCACAGGCTTGCTCACCAAGGGCGTGGGCCTGCTGACCTACGCGTTCGCCATCGAGCACCTGGCGCTGTTCGAATTGCCTGCCCAGAGTGCCTGGACCTGGGTGTTTGCCTTTGTGTTCTATGACTTCTGCTACTACTGGCTGCACCGCATGGGCCATGAGCGCAACATACTGTGGGCCGCGCATTCGGTGCATCACCAGAGCGAGGACTACAACCTCAGCACCGCTTTGCGCCAGACCAGCACCGGTTTCCTGCTGAGCTGGATCTTCTACTTGCCCCTGGCGGTGGTTGGTGTGCCACTGGTGGTGTTTATCAGCGTTGCGTCGCTCAACCTGCTTTATCAATTCTGGGTCCATACACGCCATGTTCCCAAGCTTGGCTGGTTCGAATGGTTTTTCGTCACACCGTCCAATCATCGGGCCCACCATGCGCAGAACGCTCTCTACATGGATCGCAACTACGGCGGGGTGTTCATTATTTGGGACCGACTGTTCGGTACCTTCCAGGAGGAAGACGATAACGAACCGGTGATTTTCGGTGTGACCACACCCTTGGCCAGCTGGAACCCGCTGTGGGCCAACCTGCAGTTTTATGCGCAACTCTGGAGTGACGCCCGGCGTACTGAGCGTTGGTGGGACAAGCTGCGTATCTGGTTCATGCGCACCGGCTGGCGCCCGGCGGATGTCAAGGCCAAGTACCCGATGGCCAAGCCGGACCTGAGTCAGTTCCGCAAATTCGAGGTCCCGCTGGATGTGCGCCAACAGGTCTACATCGCCTTGCAGTTTGCGGCCTATGTAGGGTTTGGCAGTTATCTGATGAATTTCGGTGAGGGCTTGCCCTCCACGGCGCTGGTCCTTGGCTGGGGCACGATGGCGCTGGGGTTGTTTACCCTGGGCGTGGCGCTGGAGAATCGCCCATGGGCGCTGAAGGCCGAGCTGGCGCGCCTGGCGCTGAATGTTCCCTTGGTATGGCTGGCGCCGCTGGTGGGGTTGTGGCCCGCCAGCAACCTGGGCTGGCTGGGCCTGGCGAGCTACAGCCTGCTCAGCATCATCGGCCTCTACTGTTGCAGAAGCCGGCTTACTCGGTTGGTGTCTTAGGCGTTTCGACCGAGGCTGGCTCGTTAGCCAGCCGAGCCTTGGCCTCGGCACAGGCTTGGCGGGCGATGCGGGCATTCTTGAAGCGACGGCGCAGCCACAGGCCAAAGCCCAGCACCAGCAAGGCGGCCAATACCCACAACTCGTATTTCTTGACGCTGCCGAGCATTCCTTCCAGCACTGCGCCGAAGTGATAGGCTGCCGCCCCCAGTGCCGCGGCCCAGATCGCCGCGCCAATACCGTTCAGAACCAGGTAGCGCAACGGTGGGTAGCCGGACAGGCCAATCGCCACGGGCATCACCGTGCGCAACCCGTATACGAAGCGGAAACTCAATACCCAGATATCCGGATGCTTGCGGATATGTTCCAGTGCCTTGTCGCCCATCAGTTGCCAGCGCGGCTTGCGCGCCAGCAACTTGCGGCCGTGCTTGCGCCCCATGTAGTACCAGAGCTGGTCGCCGGCGTAGCTGCCAAAAAAGGCAACGACCACCACCAGGTTGATATCCATGTAGCCACGGAACGCCAGGAAGCCTGCGAGTACAAGGATGGTCTCGCCTTCGAAGAACGTGCCGAGAAAGAGGGCAAAGTAGCCGAAGTCATGCAGAAATTGTTGAAGCATGGTCTAGGGTGCTGGCGAAATGAACGCGCAGCCTACGCC
Source organism: Pseudomonas sp. NFPP02 (assembly GCF_900119355.1). NCBI lineage: Bacteria > Pseudomonadati > Pseudomonadota > Gammaproteobacteria > Pseudomonadales > Pseudomonadaceae > Pseudomonas > Pseudomonas sp. NFPP02. Next base: position 377,310 of record NZ_FPJI01000001.1, on the reverse strand, counting down.
TTCACGAAGATTCATGAAAGTATCGAGATGTGTCACGAAGTGAACAATTCCTACGCAAATGACGAATGGGACTACAGGTCGTGTCGATAAGCACAACTGTCATTCATTCGTCATAATGGCCGCTTATAACTGCAACGCTCGCCCGTAAACACGGGCTCAGGAGTCTGTCGTGAGCTTTACCCCTGCCAATCGCCTGTTCCCCGCCACCCGTCTGCGTCGCAATCGTCGTGATGATTTTTCTCGTCGCCTGGTACGTGAAAATGTACTGACCACGAATGATCTGATCCTGCCGGTTTTCGTGCTCGACGGTGAAAATCGCCGGGAAGCGGTGGCGTCGATGCCGGGTGTGGAGCGTCTGACCATTGACCTGTTGCTTGAAGAGGCGGCGAAGTGGGTCGAATTGGGCATCCCGGCGCTGGCGCTGTTCCCGGTGACCCCGGCCGAACTCAAGACCCTGGACGCCGCCGAAGCCTGGAACCCCCAGGGGATTGCCCAGCGTGCCACCCGTGCCCTGCGCGAGCGTTTCCCGGAGCTGGGCGTGATCACCGACGTGGCCCTGGACCCTTTCACCACCCACGGCCAGGATGGCATTCTTGACGAAGACGGTTATGTTCAGAACGACATCACCGTCGATGCACTGGTCAAGCAGGCGTTGTCCCACGCGGCTGCGGGCGCCCAGGTGGTTGCACCGTCGGACATGATGGACGGACGCATCCAGGCGATTCGCGAAGCCCTTGAGCTGGCCGGTCACGTCAATGTGCGGATCATGGCCTACTCGGCCAAATACGCCAGCGCCTACTACGGCCCATTCCGCGATGCGGTAGGCTCGGCGCTGAACCTGGGCAAGGCCAACAAGGCCTCGTACCAGATGGACCCGGCCAATAGCCAGGAAGCCCTGCACGAAGTGGCCACCGACCTGGCCGAAGGCGCCGATATGGTGATGGTCAAGCCGGGGATGCCTTACCTGGACATTCTTTACCGGGTCAAAGAGGAATTCAAGGTGCCGACCTTTGTCTATCAGGTCAGCGGTGAATACGCCATGCACATGGCGGCGATCCAGAATGGTTGGTTGAGTGAAGGGGTGATCCTCGAATCCCTGACTGCCTTTAAACGTGCCGGCGCTGATGGCATTCTGACCTACTTCGCCGCCCGCGCCGCCCAATTGCTTAGAGAGCAACAATAGCCCTCACAGGAACACTCGATGAATACCGAAGGACTCTCAGAAGTTGCCGTAAAAGACGCTCACCCGGTGGTTGAACAAGTCGCCCAGACCCCGCCGGAGCTGGAGCCTGCACCGCCTGCGGTGGTGGCCGAAGCGCCTGCGCCGGCGCCAGTGCCAGTGGTCACCAACCTGGATGACAGCAGCCTGTACATCCACCGCGAGTTGTCACAACTGCAATTCAACATCCGCGTGCTCGAGCAGGCGCTGGATGAGTCCTACCCCTTGCTGGAACGGCTGAAATTCCTGCTGATTTTCTCCAGCAACCTGGACGAGTTCTTCGAGATCCGTGTTGCCGGCCTCAAGAAGCAGATCACCTTCGCCCGTGAGCAAGCCGGTGCCGACGGCCTGCAACCGCACCAGGCCCTGGCGCGTATCAGTGAGCTGGTGCACGGCCATGTGGACCGCCAGTACGCGATCCTCAACGACATCCTGCTGCCGGAGCTGGAAAAGCATCAGGTCCGCTTCATTCGTCGTCGTCACTGGACCGCCAAGATCAAGACCTGGGTGCGCCGTTACTTCCGGGACGAAATTTCGCCGATCATCACGCCTATCGGCCTCGACCCGACGCACCCGTTCCCCTTGCTGGTGAACAAGAGCCTCAACTTCATCGTCGAACTCGAAGGTATCGACGCTTTCGGCCGCGATTCGGGCCTGGCGATCATTCCAGCGCCGCGTCTGTTGCCTCGGATCATCAAGGTACCGGAAGAGGTAGGGGGCGCTGGCGACAACTATGTATTCCTGTCGTCGATGATCCACGCGCACGCCGATGACCTGTTCCAGGGCATGAAGGTCAAGGGCTGCTACCAGTTCCGCCTGACTCGTAACGCCGACCTGGCGTTGGACTCCGAAGACGTTGAAGACTTGGCCCGTGCCCTGCGCGGCGAACTGTTCTCGCGGCGCTATGGCGATGCGGTGCGCCTGGAAGTGGCGGACACCTGCCCGAAACATTTGTCGGACTACCTGCTCAAGCAGTTCAACCTGGCCGAGTCGGAGCTGTACCAGGTCAACGGCCCTGTAAACCTGACGCGCCTGTTCAGCATCACCGGCTTGGACAGTCACCCGGAGCTGCAATACAAGCCGTTCACTCCGCAGATCCCGAAACTTTTGCAAAACAGCGAGAACATCTTCAGCGTGGTGAGCAAGCAGGACATCCTGCTGCTGCACCCCTTCGAGTCGTTCACCCCGGTGGTCGACCTGCTGCGCCAGGCTGCCAAGGACCCGCACGTCCTGGCCGTGCGCCAGACCCTGTACCGCAGCGGTGCCAACTCGGAAATCGTCGATGCGTTGGTGGATGCTGCGCGTAACGGCAAAGAAGTCACTGCGGTGATCGAGTTGCGGGCGCGCTTTGACGAGGAGTCCAACCTGCAACTGGCCAGCCGCCTGCAAGCGGCCGGTGCGGTGGTGATCTACGGCGTGGTCGGCTTCAAGACCCACGCCAAGATGATGTTGATTCTGCGCCGTGAGGCCGGTGAAATTGTGCGTTACGCCCACTTGGGTACCGGCAACTACCACGCCGGCAACGCGAAGCTCTACACCGACTACAGCCTGCTGACATCCGATGACGCGCTGTGTGAAGACGTCGGCAAGTTGTTCAGCCAGTTGATCGGCATGGGCAAGACCTTGCGCATGAAGAAGCTGCTGCACGCGCCGTTCACCCTCAAGAAGGGCATGCTCGACATGATTGCCCGCGAGACCCAGTTCGCTCTCGACGGTAAACCGGCGCACATCATCGCCAAGTTCAACTCGCTGACCGATCCTAAGATCATCCGCGCGCTGTACAAGGCCAGCCAGTCCGGTGTGCGCATCGACCTGGTGGTGCGTGGCATGTGCTGCCTGCGCCCCGGCATTGTGGGCGTGTCGCATAACATCCACGTGCGCTCGATCATCGGCCGCTTCCTGGAGCACACACGCGTGTTCTACTTCCTCAACGGCGGCGAAGAGCAGATGTTCCTCTCCAGCGCCGACTGGATGGAACGCAACCTCGACAAGCGTGTGGAGACCTGCTTCCCGGTAGAAGGCAAGAAGCTGATCATGCGGGTCAAGAAGGAGCTGGAAAGCTACCTGACCGACAACACCCATAGCTGGAGCCTGCAGTCGGATGGGCGCTACGTGCGTAACACGCCGACCGGCAACCAGAACCCGCGCAGCGCGCAGGCGACGTTGCTGGAGAAGTTAGGTAGCCCGATTCTGACGGTGAACTAGCCCAGGCATACGCAATTCCATGTGGGAGCGGGCTTGCTCGCGAATGCGGTGTGTCAGTCAATGCATCTGGTGACTGATCCACTGCATCCGCGAGCAAGCCCGCTCCCACATTTGTTCTGCAGAATGCTTTTAGATTTGCTTAGCGCAGGTTCAGGCTGAACCCTACCCGCGTCAGCCATTCCGCTTCCTGGGCGAAGTCCGCCTGGGTCAGCTGGTTTTCATCCAGCCAGCCTTTGGGGAACATCACTTCCAGGCTATCGCCATCGGCGTGCAGTTTGACCTGGGGCATTTCCTGGGTGCCGCGGATGTGGTGGAACAGGATTGCAAAGCGCAGCAGCGCACACAGGCGGATCAGCTTGATGCCGTCTTTACCGAACTCGGCAAACTTGTCCTTGGGAATATTGCGACGATGGCCGCGTACCAGCAGCGCGAGCATCTGTTGGTCTTCCCGCGAGAAACCGGCCAGGTCCGAGTGTTCGATCAGGTACGCGCCGTGCTTGTGATAATGGTAGTGGGCGATGTCCAGGCCGACCTCATGCACCTTGGCTGCCCAGCCGAGTAACTCGCGCCAGACGCCGTCTTCCAGGTCCCAGTCCTCGGCCACCTGGTCGAAGGCGTGCAAGGCTTTGCGCTCGACGCGGGCGGCTTGCTCCAGGTCGACGTGGTAACGCTCCATCAGCGAGCTGAGGGTGCGCTCTCGCACGTCTTCATGATGGTGCCGGCCCAGCAGGTCGTAGAGCACACCTTCGCGCAGGGCGCCGTCACAGTGGTCCATGCGTTGCAGTTCGAGGGCGTCAAAGATGGCTTCGAGAATCGCCAGGCCCGCAGGGAAAATGGCGCGACGGTCGGGCTTGATGCCGTCGAAGTCGATTTTCTCTGCATCCCCCAGCTTGAACAGCTTGCGCTTGAGCCACGCCAGGCCTTCGGCGTTCACCTCACCGGTGCCATGGCCACCGGCCTTCAAGGCCAGGCCAATGGCACGGATGGTGCCGGACGAGCCGATGGCTTCATCCCAGGTCAGGCGATGCAAGGCATGTTCGATGCTCATGATTTCCAGGCGTGCTGCGGTGTAGGCCTGGGCATAACGCGCCGGGGTGATCTTGCCATCCTTGAAATAACGCTGGGTGAAACTCACACACCCCATCTGCAGGCTTTCACGCAGTAGGGGTTCGAAACGCTGGCCGATAATGAACTCGGTGCTGCCACCGCCAATGTCTGCCACCAGGCGTTTGCCGGGCGTGTCGGCCAGGGTGTGGGACACGCCGAGGTAGATCAGACGTGCCTCTTCACGGCCCGAGATGACTTCCACCGGGTGCCCGAGGATTTCCTCGGCGCGATGGATGAATTCGTTGCGGTTGCGCGCTTCGCGCAAGGCGTTGGTGCCAACGATACGCACCGCGCCAGGGGGCATGCCGTTGATCAGTTGCGCGAAACGCTTGAGGCAATCGAGTCCGCGCTGCATGGATTCTTCATTGAGCTTGCGCTCGTCGTCGATCCCGGCGGCCAGTTGCACCTTCTCGCCGAGCCGCTCAAGGATGCGGATCTCGCCGTTCTGGGCCTTGGCCACGACCATATGAAAGCTGTTGGAGCCCAGGTCGATGGCGGCGATCAAGGACAGATTCTTGGCTTGGGATTGCGGCATGGTTTGGGGGTCTCGGTCGATAACCTTGCCATCGTGCCACGATCGACGGCTGGCGCCAACGCGTAGTGCCAGAGGAATTTTCCCCAATCACTCATCAGAAATTGTGAATGCCGCTTGTAGGAGGTGGTTGCGATAGCTGTGTTATTGGGTCAGGAGTCGCTGTAGTTCATAACTTGCAGTGTGCGTAATTTCTGGATGGTCAACTTAGTCCTACATGTGTATGCATATTTGTCTTGGTTTTTTGTGTTTGCTCCTACAGTAAACAATCTAAATGTGAGCCGTTTTCGCAGAGCTGTCTTACGTTGATTGAGGTGTTTTTCCGGCTTAATTATTTATGTGTGGCGCCGATACTGCCGGTCGGCAATTAAGCCGTGGCGGTAATTATTTGTCGCTCAGGGATTGTACAAGGGGTAGTTATGCGTGTGGGGTTAAACAAGTGAACACCTCACATCGCTGACTATAGGTGCTGTTTTTACATGCTCAGGAAATTAAGGTGCTCAGATGAAGAGCAAAGTGTCAGTGCCGGCGGGACTGCTTCTGGCTGCTGTAGATTTAAGCGTCGAAGCAGCCAATCTACGAGTGAAGGGTATTAATGGCCCCGCCCGTTGCAGTTTAACACTATGAGTTCGATGGCAAGCAGCCTGCGCTAGAGCTGTGTTATTTCCGATAGTTGCTGTGTCGGCAGTTTTAGTGATGAGCGATATTGGTTTTTTGCTAGCGAATCCATTTCTATGTCTATGCAGGATGTAAGATCATGAAAATAAAGTTTGTTTTGGTGGCAGGTATGGTGCTTTCGGTGGCTAGTCTGAGTGTTCAGGCCTCAGAGTTGCGCGTAAAGGGGGCCATTGTTCCTGCCAGTTGCAGTTTTACAATGACTAATGCCGTTTTCGATTATGGTGATATCCGGCCGTCGAGCCTAAGCGAAACTCAGTATACGCGTTTGACGGCGAAGTCTACGCCGTTCGCTGTTAAATGCGAGGGAAGTGCACTCACTGCGGTTGGGCTCAAGGCAGTGGATAATCGTTCATCCAGCAAAGTGCCAGGTATCGTTAGCTCAATAGACCAGGGCTACACTGATAACTACAACTATGGATTGGGTTTGTCGTCCAAAGGACAAAAAATAGGGGGTTATGCCGTACATGTTCAAAACTCTATTGCTGATGGGCGAACCGTCCGTACAGTGACTTCCGCAGACAATGGCAATACATGGACGAACTATCGAAGCAACGCGTTGGGTCAAGGCGGCGATGTCATTGCCTGGTGGGGTGGTTCAGGAGCGCAAACACCACTTAAGGTTAATTCGGTATCGGGGAATATTCAGATTATCACCTTTATTAATAAAAAGTCCGCGCTCGATGTGGGCAGTAAAATCGAGTTGGACGGTCACGCAACCTTGGAGCTTCGTTACCTCTAGGCTCCTATTCGTACTTCCTTGATCAGATAATTCGCATCGGTGTGTGGGTGATAGCGCAGGCCTAATTGTCATCGGGTTTGATCTGATATTTATCGTTATGTTGAGAGTGCTAAAAATGAATAAGACGATGTTTGTAATGAGTGTCGCGTGCTTGGCGTCCCTTGGTTTTCATGCTCAAGCTGCTGACCTGAGTGTGAAAGGAACGATTGCCCCCGTCAGCTGCAGTTTCACGATAACCAATTCGGTTTTTGACTACGGAAGGATTGACCCGAATTCCCTGAGCCCGACACGTTATACACAGTTGGCTAAAAAGACAACGCCTTATTCGATCAAGTGTGCCAGCAATGTCAAGACAACGGTGGCGATCAGGGCGTCGGACAATCGTGCAAGCTCTCGAATTCCCGGCATGATGCTCAGTCTTTTTGGCAGTAATTATAAAGATATTTATAACTTCGGATTGGGTGCTACGTCCCAAGGGCAAAAGATTGGTGGGTATCTGATCCACTTACGTAATTCTGTGGCGGACGGTGTAGCGGTGGGGATTGTTGGTTCCGAGAATAATGGCGGATATTGGCATACGAATAGCACCCAAGCCGTCGGCCATACCTCCAACCTTACGGCTTGGCGGGCAGGAAATGTCTACGCACCTATCAAGCTTAATACGGTGGCAGGCCAAATTGAAGTGTTGCCTGTTATCAATAAAACATCAGAGTTAAATATGAGTAATCAGATTAATCTGGACGGTCAGGCTACTTTAGAGCTGCGCTATCTATAACTAGGTTCGGAAAGGGGCCGAGCAGAGCCACGCTTTATTAAGCGGGCTTTGTGTCGGCCAATATTTCTTTCGCAAAGCCTGTGCGCACAAGTGGGTAGTGAAGTGATGGTTAAAAGATTTCTTAAATCATGCTTGTTAATAGGTTTTTTCTTGCCGGCGGTGCTGTTCGCCGACGGTATGCGTCCTGATACCACCGTCATTGTGCTACATGAGGCAGAAGGTGAAGTCAGCATTAACGTCACCAACACGGATAGCAGTCCGGCACTGCTGCACTCGGTTATTGAGGATGTCCCGGAAGATACCGAGCAACTGATTGTTGCCACCCCACCGGTCACACGTGTGGATGCAGGAGAGCGTCAGATGGTGCGGTTTCTTTCAATAGGCACCGAACCACTCAAGACCCAGCGCCTGAAGCGTGTGTCCTTCGAAGGAATTCCTCAGGCACAACCTGGTTCCGGTGCGACCATTGGTATCAGCCTTCGGCAGAACCTTCCGCTGATCCTGCATCCCAAAGGCTTGCCAAAGAACGATGCGCCTTGGGAGCTACTGACCTGGCATCTTCAGGCCAACGTCTTGAGTGTGCGCAACGACAGCCCCTACGTAGTTCGCTTGGCGGCAGACGTCCGTCTTAATCCGCAACGAGTGACGGCCAGCCTTGCTCGTACCTACGTGCTGCCTGGCGAAGTATTGCAGGTGGCCTTGGACAAGCCTGTACCCGGTGCGACCTCGGTCACCCTTGAACCCGCGACCGTCTACGGCTTCGCTGTCGATAGCTACGATGCGCTGCTCATCACGAATGCGCCGTGACCGTTCATGAACACAACCAATGGCAGTTTCGGTGCAGTTCCCGGCGACTTGAATCATGTACAAAAGCGTGAGGCGCTTTTCAGGCGAAGCGGGCTGAGCCTGTCGGTATGCATGGCAATGATGGCGGTGGTGGTCACGGATGCTTCTGCCGCCCGTGTATCGAGCATTTCCGGGTTCGACTTGGAAACGCTGCAGGCGCGTGGTATCAGCCCTTCGGTTGCCCACTATTTTCGTCATGCGCCACGTTTCAGTGAGGGTGTGAGGGTCGTGGACCTGCACGTCAACGGTGAGCGGATAGGCTTGACGGATGCTCGGTTCGATAAAGAAGGTGAGCTATGCTTTACCCGTAGTTTGCTTGATCGTGGCAGCTTGCGGGTACCTTCCTCGGTGATCGACAAAAGTGCCCCCCCCGAGCAAGCCTGTCATGACTTCAAAGCCGAATACCCTGAGACAGTAACGACATTGCGTCCTGGCAACGAAGAGGTGTCGTTGGTGGTGCCTACGCAAGCGCTGCGAGACGTTCAGCGAGACTCCGGCAGCTATGCGCGCGGAGGCACGGCAGCGCTACTCAATTACGACGTCCAGGCAATCAACAGTCACTCCAGGGCGGATACCTATCGGTATCTTTCAGCCTCCACAGAGGTGGGCTTCAATTTTGGCGATTGGATTGCCCGCAGCCGCCAGCTTTATATTTCCAACGATCGCCGCACAACGGCCGAACACCTTTTCGCCTATGCACAACGGGATTTCTTGCCTTTGGCTTCGACCTTCCAGGTCGGTCAGATATCGAGCAATAACCCGGTGTTTGGGGGAGTACAACTGACGGGCGCGCAGATTTTCCCCGATGGTATTGAAAGTGGTGGCAGTCACAATGGCGTGGTAGTCGAGGGGCGAGCCCTGAGCCAATCACGGGTGGAAGTACGGCAATCCGGCGCGTTGATCTATACCACGGTCGTTCCTGAGGGGCCTTTTACGCTGACCAATCTGCCCTTGCTCAACGGCACCAGCGACCTTCAGGTCACGGTGATAGAGACCCAGGGCGGGCAGCGCAGTTTTATCGTGCCGGCTGCTACGTTCCGCGCAGTGGTCCCCGTGAAGTCTGGATATACAGCTTCTTTGGGCAAGATCCGCGAGGTGGAGGGGAGAGGGGCCAAAGAGCCCCTGCTGGCCATGGCCAGTGGTACGTGGGCTGTGGGCAAGGACAGCGCGGTCAGCGCAGGGGTACAAGGTACCGATAGCTACAATGCGGTGGGGCTTGCCCTGGACAGCAGCTTTTCCCAGCGCTTTTCCCTGGGGGTGCGTAACAACTTGTCCCGGGATCATTCAACAAACGTACAAGGCGCGCGCAACAGTGTGTCTGTGAGCGTGGGCCTGCCTGCGAATGTACAGATGTCCTTGAGTGCCACTGCGCAGACACCGGGCTATCGTGACGTCATCGATACAGTGACGCCTCATGTAAACGATGTGGATGGCTCGCGATTCAAGAACCAGTACACCGTAGGATTCAGTTGGGCGGACCCTCAGTTGGGTGGCTTCTCAATCGGTTATAACCGGGGGGCCGATTTCAAGAGCCGGATTACCCAGAATATCTACGGCACGTGGAACAAGAGTTTCAGATATGCCAGTGTCGGTGTAACCGTGGACTCTCAGATTGGCCAGTCCAACAGTGCCGATGACCGGAACGATGACGGACTGGGTATTCGACTGCAGGTCAGTGTTCCCCTGGGCCGTGATCGGAGCCTCAGCGCATTCGCTCGACGTCAGGGAGAGCGCTCCAGTATCGGCACTGCCTATGATGAGCGTGTCGACGAGACGCTGAACTACCAGATACGCAGCGACAGAGACTTCGCAGGGCATCGTGAGCACACCCTGGGCGGCACGCTCAACGCGTCTTCTCGTTACGCGCAAGTGGGGCTGGGGCTGAATCGTGACTCGTCCAGCACCAGTTACTCCGGGCAATTGCAAGGGGCGGTGGTCGCCCATTCTGAAGGTTTCACATTGTCGCCGTATCGGGTTGAGGACACGTTTGGCGTGGTCTCGGTGGGCGAGGTTGCCGGTGCTCGTCTTACCACACCTCAAGGGCCGGTTTGGACCGACCCGTGGGGCAAGGCTGTGATCGCCAGTTTGCCGGCTTATCAGTCGAGCGTGTTGGAGCTGGAAGGCAAAAGCCTACCTCGCCAGATGGATATCAAGAACGGTACCAAGGTCCTGGAAGCGGGCCGTGGGTCCTTCAACAGGGTCGATTTCGAAGTAATCAACGTGCGCCGGGTACTGCTGCGCGCTACGGATATACACGGCAAACCATTGCCTCAGGGCGCTGCCGTGCTGGGGCCAGAAAATGCATTGCTGACCACGGTGGTTGGGGATGGGATGATTTTTCTCAGCAACGTCGACGCGCCCCAGGCCCTTAAAGTCTCTTCCAGCACAGTGTCCTGCGCGCTGCAGCTCGACCTTCCGGAGCAAACCTATAATGGCAAATTCTACGAAACCGCTTCGGCGGTCTGTCGGTGAGATGGCCCGCATGAACGAGTGGCGTATCGGGTGCCTCAAAGGCTTGGGGCTGTTGTTGAGCTGCCTTTTATTGGCAGCGCCGGCAAGCGCTGCGAACTGCCGCCTGTCCCTGAGCCAGCCCATCATCGATTACGGCCTGCTTCGCCCAGGCGAACAGCTCGAAAACCGGGGTGCTTCGCTGGGGAAGCGTATGGTACGTCTGAACGTGATCTGCGTGGAGGCTGCGGTGATTGCGCTACGTTTTCAAGGCGTGCCGGCCAATGAGACTGGCTACAGGTTTGGCCGCCAGGGCTTTTTCAACCTGACGCTTCAGCATCCTCAACTCGACGGTAAACCCATCGAGTTAGCGCAATGGCACAACCCTACCGAACGGGACGCCCAGCTACGCCCAGGCCAATCTCTGGTAGTGCTGGTCGGCGGAGCTCCTGCCAGAGGCCACGCTTTTTCGGCGCAGGTGCAAGTAGACACCTGGCTATCGAGCGCAGCCACTGCTGTTGGCAATAAAACCACATACGAGGGCAATGGGCGTTTCGAGCTGGTGTCCGGTGGCTGAGTCCTCAGGCAGGTGATCCATGGCTGCCGATGAAGTTTGCCAGCTCGGCAGATTGCGGATGTGCAAACAGCACTTTCGGATCGCCCACTTCATGCACCTTTCCCTGGTGCATGAACACCAACTTATCCCCAACCTCCCGGGCAAAACGCATTTCGTGGGTCACCATGATCAGGGTCATGCCGTCTTTAGCCAGTTGGCGCACCACGCTGAGCACTTCATTGACCAGCTCCGGGTCCAGGGCCGATGTGATTTCATCGCACAGCAGCACTTTGGGTGACATGGCCAGTGCGCGGGCAATGGCGACTCGCTGTTGCTGGCCACCGGACAGTCGATCAGGGAAAGCGTCGAACTTCTCGCCCAGGCCTACCCGATCCAGCATCTGCTTTGCCAACTGCACCGCTTTGGCCTTTGGCACTTTCTGCACCACTTGCGGCGCCAGCATCACGTTCTCGCCCACGGTCAGGTGCGGGAACAGATTGAATTGCTGGAACACCATGCCGACCTTCTGCCGCAGGCTGCGCAGGTCGGCGCGGGCCGCGTCGAGGTATTCACCATCGACTTCGATGACGCCGTCGTTGATCGACTCCAGACCATTGAGGGTGCGCAGCAAGGTGGACTTGCCCGAGCCGCTGCGGCCGATGATTGCCACCACCTGGCCTTCGTCCACCGTCAGGTCGATGCCCTTGAGCACGTGGTGATCGCCGTAATACTTATGCAGGGCAGAAATTCTAAGCAGAGGCATGCAGTCTCCTTTCCAGGTAGCGCGCACTGAGGGACAAGGGGTAGCAAAGCAGGAAGTAACCGAGGGCCACCAGGCCATAGACCATGAAGGGTTCGAAGGTGGCGTTGGCGAGCATGCCGCCCGTCTTGGTCAGTTCGGTGAAGCCGATGATCGAGGTCACGGCGGTGCCTTTGACCACCTGCACCGAGAAGCCCACTGTCGGCGCGACAGCAATACGTAGCGCCTGGGGCAAGATCACGTAGCGCAGTTGTTCAAGCGGGTTGAGGGCCAGGCTGGCCGAGGCTTCCCATTGGCCGTGGGCAATGGAGTCGACGCAGCCGCGCCATATTTCAGCCAGGTAAGCGCTGGTAAATAGGGTCAACGCAATCGCCGCTGCCAGCCAGGGCGATATGTCCACGCCGAGCAGGGCAACGCCGAAAAACACCAGGAACAGCTGCATCAGCAGTGGCGTGCCCTGGAACAGTTCGATATAGGCGCGGGCAATGTTGCGCGGGAACGCTTTGCGGCTGATGCGCAGGGTCATCACCAGTAAGCCGATCAGGCCGCCGCCCACAAACGCCACTAGTGATAGCAGCAGCGTCCATTGCAGGCCGGTAAGCAGGTTGCGCACGATGTCCCAGAACGAAAAATCACTCATCGGCTGTTCCTCATGACAAACCGTCGGCCGATCCAGTTGAGCAACTGGCGAATCATCAGCGCCATGCACAGGTACACCAGGGTGGTCAGGGCATAGGTTTCAAAGGCCCGGAAATTACGCGACTGGATAAAGTTGGCGGCAAAGCTCAGCTCTTCAGTCGCGATCTGCGAACACACCGCCGAGCCGAGCATCACGATGATGATCTGGCTGCTCAGGGCTGGCCACACCTTGCCCAGGGCTGGTAGCAACACCACATGGCGGAACGCCTCGAAGCGCGTCATTGCCAGCGCCGCGGCCGCTTCCAGTTGCCCCCGTGGGATGGCCTGGATACCCGCACGTATGATCTCGGTGGAGTACGCCCCCAGGTTGATTACCATCGCCAGCACGGCGGCTTGCCATTCGGTGATCTTCAATCCCAGGGACGGCAGTCCGAAGAAGATGAAGAACAGTTGCACCAGGAACGGCGTGTTGCGGATCAACTCGACATACACACCAAAGAGCCACGCAAACGGCTGGATCTTCCACGCCCGTACCACGGCGCCGACAGTGCCCAGGGCCACACCGAGGGTGGCGCCAATGGCCGTCAGCTCAAGGGTGAACAGCGCGCCACGCAGGAGCAGGTCGGTATTGGCCAGCACCGGCACAAAGTCGAATTGATAGGCCATCGTTGAGCTCCGCGTCAGAGGTCGGCAGGCAGCGGTTCTTTGAGCCACTGCATGGCGTTTTTCTCCAGGCTACCGTCAGCCTTGGCCGCGACCAGGATCTGGTTGACCTTTTCCAACAGCGCCGGCTCGTTCTTGTTCACGCCTACGTACACCGGCGAATCCTTGAGTTTCACCTTCAGTGCCGGTACGCGCTTGGGGTTGCGTTCGCTGATGGCCACCATGACCACGTTGCCACTGGCGATCAGGTCGACCTGGCCGGCCAGGTAGGCGGCGATGGTGGAGTTGTTGTCTTCAAAACGCTTGATCGTGGCTTCCTTGGGCGCTACCGCGGTCAGCTCGATGTCTTCGATGGCGCCACGGGTCACGCTGATGGTCTTGCCCTTGAGGTCGTCGAGGCTGGCGATGGCGGCATCAGGCGGCCCAAACACGGCAAGGTAGAACGGCGCGTAGGCGTTGGAGAAGTCGATGACTTTTGCGCGCTCGGGGTTCTTGCCCAGGCTGGAAATCACCAGGTCGACCTTGCCGGTGGTGAGGAACGGGATGCGGTTGGTGCTGTTCACCGGGGTCAGTTCCAGCTTGACCTTGAGTTGGTCGGCCAGCAGCTTGGCGGTGTCGATGTCCAGGCCACGGGGTTGCATGTCAGGGCCCACCGAGCCAAACGGCGGAAAGTCCTGGGGGACGGCAACCTTCAGCGTGCCACGAGCGACGATGTCATCCAGACCATTCGCCTGGGCGGGTGCCTGGCTCAGCATAAGGCTGGCAAACAGGGCAGTGAGCAGGGCGCTGTAGCGCTTGGTCATGGCAACTCTCCGAAAAAGGCGAAGGAATTTTCTGAGTTTGCCCAGTGCACAGCCCATGCCAGCACCGTTCGGATCGTCTGCAAGGCTGATGTTTATTGAGGTGCACAGGTCTTACTGGTCTGAACAGTTGCCAGGGTTTTCGCACCCTTTTCGAGCGCTGACAAAAAGCTGCGAGCCCCTTTGGGGCGTGGCTTGCAGCCGGCCATAAATAGTTTTACAACGGGTCACGCAGCTATCGGGAACCTGTGCTTTTTATGAATTCCATTGCCCAAGCCGTACCGGAAGCGGCCTTGCAGGCCATCCGCAAACTCATCAAGGAGCAAGGCTTCGGGCCGGGCGATGCGTTACCGTCCCAGCGCGACCTGGCCCTGCAATTGGGGGTGAGCCGGGCTTCGTTGCGTGAGGCGCTGTCATCGCTTAGCGCCTTGGGCGTGGTCAGTGTGCAGCCGGGCAAGGGCGTGTTCGTGCAGGATGTGCAAGAAGCGCCCGGGTTTGCCTGGCCCTTCGCGGCGCAGGCTACGCCGCCGGATATCTTCCAGCTGCGCTACGCATTGGAGGGGTTTGCGGCGGGGTTGGCAGCAATGGCACTGACCATCGAGGCGCTGGACAGCCTGGAGGATAATGTCGAAGCCATGCACAGAGTGCTCAAGGCGGGTGACTTCGAAGCGGCCGCTCGCCTGGACTTCGAATTTCACCAGTGCATTCTGCTGGCCAGCGGTAACCAGGCAATGGTGAGTATCCTCAGTGCCAGTGCCGAGGTGTTTTTGGAGAGTCAGAAACTACCGTTCATCCGGCCGGAGCGGGCCATGGAAACCTGGCAGGAACATCGCAGGATCCTGCGCGCCCTGGCCCGCCGCAACAGTACGACGGCGCAGAAAACCATGCAGGAACATATACGTAATGCTGCGTTGCGCACGGGCATTGCGTTCGTGACGCCCGTTACGTCGTGAGTGGGGTCATACCCACACTCATTCAACTTCATAGCAAGACTCAATCAGACGCGGCTTCCTGAACAGGGGAAGGGCGGCTATGATGGGCAACGTTTTTTTTGCTTACAATCCGGAGACATCCATGAGCAACGATCTTATCAAGCACGTCACCGACGCGACCTTTGAGGCCGAAGTACTCAAGGCTGCCGGCCCGGTGCTGGTTGACTACTGGGCTGAATGGTGCGGCCCTTGCAAAATGATCGCTCCGGTCCTGGACGACATTGCAACCACCTACGAAGGCAAGCTGACCGTTGCCAAGCTGAACATCGACGACAACCAGGAAACTCCGGCCAAGCATGGCGTACGTGGTATTCCTACGCTGATGCTGTTCAAGAACGGCAATGTTGAAGCGACTAAAGTGGGCGCGCTGTCGAAGTCCCAGCTGCAAGCTTTCCTCGACGCGAACATCTAAGCGTCGTCAAAAAAGCCCCGCAAATAGCGGGGCTTTTTCGTAAAGCAGGGCTAGACGCTCCGAAATCCAGGTGGTACATTCGGCCCCGCAGTGGTTTCTCCACTGCCCCCTGCAAGCCGTCGCCGACGCATTCCTTTTCGATTAGTACGCGATCCTGTCGCCTTCTCTGCGGCGCGGCCTCATTAAGCCAAAAGCTTAATTTCCCCCCTCCATAAATGATTACGTCATTCCTATATGAATCTGACTGAACTCAAGCAAAAGCCGATTACCGACCTGCTCCAATTGGCCGAAGAAATGGGCATAGAAAATATGGCCCGTTCGCGCAAGCAGGACGTGATTTTCTCCCTGCTCAAGAAGCACGCGAAAAGCGGCGAGGAAATCTCCGGTGATGGCGTGCTGGAGATCCTCCAGGACGGCTTCGGCTTCCTCCGCTCTGCAGACGCGTCCTATCTCGCCGGCCCAGACGATATCTACGTCTCGCCGAGCCAGATCCGTCGCTTCAACTTGCGCACTGGTGACACCATCGTTGGCAAGATCCGTCCTCCGAAGGAAGGCGAGCGTTACTTCGCCCTGCTCAAGGTCGACACGATCAACTTCGACCGCCCAGAGAACGCGAAAAACAAGATTCTCTTCGAGAACCTGACCCCGCTGTTCCCGACCGTGCGCATGAAGATGGAAGCCGGTAACGGCTCCACCGAAGACTTGACCGGTCGTGTGATCGATCTCTGCGCTCCGATCGGCAAAGGCCAGCGTGGCCTGATCGTCGCACCGCCGAAAGCCGGCAAGACCATCATGCTGCAGAACATCGCCGCGAACATTGCACGTAACAACCCTGAAGTTCATCTGATCGTGCTGTTGATCGATGAGCGTCCGGAAGAAGTGACCGAGATGCAGCGCACCGTGCGCGGCGAAGTGGTTGCCTCGACGTTCGATGAGCCGCCAACCCGCCACGTGCAGGTTGCCGAAATGGTGATCGAAAAGGCCAAGCGCCTGGTCGAGCACAAGAAAGACGTGGTGATCCTGCTCGATTCCATCACGCGTCTGGCCCGTGCCTACAACACCGTGATCCCGAGCTCCGGCAAGGTGCTGACCGGTGGTGTCGATGCCCACGCCCTGGAGAAACCAAAGCGTTTCTTCGGCGCTGCGCGGAACATCGAAGAAGGCGGCTCGCTGACCATTATCGCCACCGCGCTGGTTGAAACCGGCTCGAAGATGGACGAAGTGATCTACGAAGAGTTCAAGGGTACCGGCAACATGGAACTGCCTTTGGACCGCCGCATCGCTGAAAAGCGTGTGTTCCCGGCGATCAACATCAACCGCTCCGGCACCCGCCGCGAAGAGTTGCTGACCGCAGACGACGAACTGCAGCGTATGTGGATCCTGCGCAAGCTGCTGCACCCGATGGACGAAGTTGCGGCCATAGAGTTTCTGATCGACAAGCTGAAAACCACCAAGACCAACGACGAGTTCTTCCTGTCGATGAAACGCAAGTAATACAGCGTTTCAGGTCCAAAAAAATGGCGTCCTTAATGGGACGCCATTTTTTTTGCGTCGAGATTCTGCGATTTTTGTGGCATAAGTATCCGTTAAGTAACAAAAATTGACGCGTGACTTCGCTCATCCCTTTCGTCGCAGACTGACCACATTCTTATGACCACCCTTGCTTACCGCAGAGACATCGATGGCCTGCGTGCCATTGCTGTCCTTGCAGTCGTGTTGTTCCACTTTGGTGTCCCTGGCATTACTGGCGGTTTTGTTGGCGTTGACGTCTTCTTCGTCATCTCAGGTTTCCTGATCACGTCAATTATCTGGCGTGAGCGTCAAGCTGGACGCTTCAGCTTCATCGACTTCTGGGCTCGTCGAGCCCGGCGTATCTTGCCGGCCCTGTTTGTGATGATCGCCGCGACACTGGCAGTGGGTTGGTTTCTGTTGGCGCCCAAGGACTATGAGGAGTTAGGGCGGTCTGCGCACTATCAGGTGACCTTTACGTCGAACCTGTTGTTCTCGCGTCAGCATGGCTACTTTGATGCCTCATCCGACATCAAGCCCTTGCTGCATACCTGGTCGCTTGCAGTAGAAGAGCAGTTCTATATTTTCTTCCCATTGCTGCTGACGTTGCTTTCCAGTCGGTTGAAGCACTGGCGCCTGGCATTGTTCGCGGTACTGTTGGTGTCGTTTGGCATGAGCGTCTGGGCGGTTCAGCATGAGCCGCAGAAAGCCTTCTTCCTGTTGCACTTGCGGGCCTGGGAACTACTGGCCGGTGCAATGCTGGCGGTGCAGCCCAAGCGTGAATGGCGCGCCTCGCCGGCCTTGGCTCAAGGGGTCAGCCTGGCTTCCCTGGCATTGATCCTCATCGCTGTGCTGGGCTACGACGCGAAAACGCCGTTCCCAGGTGCGACCGCGTTGTTGCCCGTGCTGGGGGTGGTCGGGTTGATCTGGGCCAACGGTCAGCAACAGACCTGGGTCGCTCGCCTGTTGGGCACACGGATCATAGTGGGTATCGGGCTGATCTCTTATTCCTGGTACCTCTGGCACTGGCCGGTGTTCGTGTACGCCAACTATGCCGCGGTGGATGGCTTGAGCGCGCTGGAGCTGGCGGGGCTGATGCTGCTTTCGCTGGTGCTGGGCTATCTGTCCTGGCGCTTCGTGGAAACGCCGTTCCGGGAAAAACGTTTGCTGGCTTCGCGTAAGGCGATTCTGGCGTCAGCCATGGTCGGCATTCTGGGGTTGGGCTTCACTGGCCTTGCGATACGCGAAGCTGACGGCGTGCCTTCGCGCTTGTCCGAACAGGCGTTGCGTTTTGCCCAGGCCAAGAAGTGGAGCCCTGACCTGCTGGCGTGCATGGCCGACAAAGATACGCCCGATGAACGCTTGTTCTGCCATTTCGGCCCGAAAGGCCAATCTGTTTCAGCGCTGGTATGGGGCGACAGTCACGCCACTGCGCTGATACCCGCACTTAAAGAGGGCGCTGATCGCCACGATATCAGCCTGGTCGAAGCCAGTTTTGCCGGCTGTATTCCCCTCGATGGCCTGGAGAATATTGCCCGCTGCGCGCATTTCAATCGTCGCGTCGAGAAGGCCATGTCCGAGCAGGCTTTCAGCGATGTGGTGTTGGCCGCCCGCTGGAGCCTGTATGTGTACGGGCAAATGTCCGGTGACAAGGAGCATGCGCTCAAAGACCCGGGCACCGGCCAGTATGTGCGTGCCGTCGCCGAACAACGCTTTGCCCAGGGCTTGCGCGAGCGCATCCAGGGCTTGCGCGCTGCCGGGCACAAGGTCTGGCTGGTCAAGGAAGTGCCGCTGCAGGAAATCATCGTACCTTACCGTCTCAGCCGCCTGGCCATGATGAACCGCCCCGTGGACGGTGAAGGGCTCGCCGTGGCCGAGCATGTAAAGCGCCAGGCCTTTATCACGCACTTGTTTGATGAGTTGGCGGCGGCCGACAGCGGTGTCGCGGTGCTGGACCCTGCACCTTTGCTGTGTGGCACCGACGGTGTATGCCGGGTCGAACTCAATGGCCGAGCGCTGTATACCGACGATAACCACCTTTCAGACGTCGGCGCGCGACACATCGAAGCCTTCCTGGAGCCGTTGTTCAGTTCGTTGCAATCACGCGGATTGACGGCCAATTAAGCTGCCAGCCGCCCTCAGAGCAGGTAGGATGTACGCCTATTTTACGGGTGGCATGGTTAATGAAATTCAAGGATCTTCGGGATTTCGTGCAGCAACTTGAGCAGCGCGGAGAGTTGAAACGTATCCAGATGCCGATTTCTCCGGTGCTGGAAATGACTGAGATTTGCGACCGCACCTTGCGCAACAAGGGCCCGGCGCTGTTGTTCGAAAACCCGACCGGCTTCGATATTCCGGTGCTGGGCAACCTGTTCGGCACTCCCGAGCGCGTGGCCTTTGGCATGGGCGCCGAGTCCGTCAGCGAACTGCGCGAGATCGGCAAGCTGCTGGCCTTTCTCAAGGAGCCCGAGCCGCCCAAGGGCTTGAAGGACGCCTGGTCCAAGCTGCCGATCTTCCGCAAGATCATTGCCATGGCCCCCAAGGTGGTCAAGGACGCGGTGTGCCAGGAAGTGGTCATTGAGGGCGACGATGTCGACCTGGCCATGCTCCCGGTGCAAACCTGCTGGCCCGGCGACGTCGGCCCGCTGATCACCTGGGGCCTGACCGTCACCAAAGGCCCGAACAAGGACCGCCAGAACCTCGGTATCTACCGTCAGCAAGTCATTGGCCGTAACAAAGTGATCATGCGCTGGCTGAGCCACCGTGGCGGCGCCCTCGACTTCCGTGAGTGGTGCGAAAAGCATCCCGGCAAGCCGTTCCCGGTATCCGTGGCCCTGGGTGCCGACCCGGCGACCATCCTCGGCGCGGTCACGCCCGTACCTGACAGCCTCTCCGAGTACGCTTTCGCCGGTTTGTTGCGCGGTAATCGCACGGAGCTGGTGAAGTGCCGCGGTAATGACCTGCAAGTGCCGGCCACCGCCGAAATCATCCTTGAAGGCGTGATTCACCCAGGTGAAATGGCCGATGAAGGCCCCTACGGCGACCACACCGGTTACTACAACGAAGTCGACAGCTTCCCGGTGTTCACCGTCGAGCGCATCACCCATCGGGTCAAGCCGATCTACCACAGCACCTACACGGGTCGTCCGCCCGATGAGCCCGCCATCCTCGGCGTGGCGCTCAACGAAGTGTTCGTGCCGATCCTGCAAAAGCAATTCCCGGAAATCACCGACTTCTACCTGCCGCCCGAGGGCTGTTCGTATCGCATGGCCATCGTGACCATGAAGAAGTCGTATCCGGGGCATGCCAAGCGGGTAATGCTCGGCGTATGGTCGTTTTTGCGACAGTTCATGTACACCAAGTTCGTTATTGTCACCGACGACGACATCAATGCCCGGGACTGGAACGACGTGATCTGGGCCATCACCACGCGCATGGACCCCAAGCGCGATACGGTGATGATCGACAACACGCCTATCGACTACCTCGACTTCGCGTCGCCGGTATCGGGCCTTGGCTCAAAGATGGGCCTGGATGCCACGCACAAATGGCCGGGCGAAACCACGCGTGAGTGGGGCCGGGTGATCGTCAAGGATGAAGCCGTCACGGCGCGGGTCGATGCGATCTGGAAAGAATTGGGAATAGATTGATGCGTGTAACCCTGCAACCTTCCGGTGCTGTGCTGGAGCTGGCTCCTGGCGAGCGAATCCTCGAAGGCGCCCGTCGCCTGGGCTATGAGTGCCCTCAAGCCTGTCGCAATGGCGTGTGCCATGTCTGCGCGGCGTTGCTGGTGGAGGGCCGGGTACGCCAAGCCGGGGAAGTGCGCGATCATGGGGAGTTCTACACCTGTATCGCCGAGCCCCTGGAGGATTGTGTGGTGCTGTGGGATGGCGTTCTGGCGCCGGGAGAGTTGCCGTTGCGCAAATTGTCGTGCCAATTGATCGAGTGTGCGCAAGTGGGTGGCGATGTGTGGCGCGTGCGCCTGCGCGCCCCGGCTGGCAAGGCGGTGCGTTATCACGCCGGGCAATACCTGATGATCGAGCGGGACAACGGCGAGAAGTCAGCGTTTTCCCTGGCCTCGGCGCCCCATGCCGGGCGTGAGTTGGAGTTGCATGTACTGGCACGGGAAGCCAGCGCGCGCAGCCTCATCGAACAGTTGCAGCGTAACCAGATGGCGCGCGTCGAGCTGCCGTTTGGCGACACTCACCTGGCTGAACTGCCAGACGGGCCACTGGTACTGATGGCCGCCGGCACCGGCATGGCGCAGATGAACAGTCTGATCGAGCATTGCCGCGCTTCAGGTTTCAAGCACCCGGTGCATCTGTATTGGGGCGTGCGTCTGCCGGAAGATTTCTACGAAATCGAGCATTGGGATCAATGGCTGCAATTACCCAACCTGTTCCTGCACAAAGTCGTCAGCGACCTGTGTGGTTGGGAAGGGCGCTGTGGTTTGCTGCATGAGGCAGTGTGCGAAGACATTGCCGACCTCAATAGCGTGCACGTCTACGCCAGCGGTTCGCCGGCGATGATCTACGGCACGCTGGACGCACTGGTCAGCGCCGGCATGGATGCGCACCGGATGCGCGCCGACGTCTTCGCCTACGCCCCAAGGCCCTGAAGCCTTGCGCTGAATAATGTAGGAGCAGGCAAGTCAGCTCCCACAGGGGACAGTGTCGTGTCAGAAGCGCACGCCAGTTGTCACCATTGCCGCGTTGAACCCGAGCAACACCAACTCCGCCGCCACCGGCCCGTAATGCGCGCCCACCGACGGAATGATCACCGGCGCCACACCGAATCGGTTCAACGGGATCTTGTCGCGGTAGTCGCCGCGATAGCCCTGAAGCAGCCCGCCGGTCAATTTTGCATACACCGGATAGTCGGCCAGGTCATAGCGCTTGCCCGCATAGGCGTAGTACGAGCGCTGGCGGAACGAGTTGCGAAAAGTCACCCCACCATACAACAGCCCCGATGCCTCGTTGCGTTCCAGGCCGATCAAGTCCTGCTTGTTGTTGTGCTCGGGGTCGGGTGCGAAGTGCCGGGTGTAGACACTGGTCTGGGCGTACCAGAAGCCTTTGTCGTCGTTGGCGAGTGGGGTTTCGCTCGCCAGCGCGGTGGTGGCTTGGGCCAGGAACAACAGCCCAGGCAATCGAAATTTTTTCATGGGGCGACCTCGATAGTCGATGTAATGAACGGCTAAGTGGGTCGTTATGTACGCGCTAGTTTGACGGCATGGCGCCCGCCCAGGCTGAACCGGGGCTGACAGTAGCGGGATTAACCGTCCAGATCCTGACGAGTGGCGGCGTTGATTAATGCCCAGTGGCACTTTTTCGCCGTACGGTTACAGCGCTGCGTTTTATTACGGTAAAGTCGCTCACAACTGGTAACACTCAGGAGGCGCACCGCATTTCGCCATGACCGCCATTGAAACCGATCTTCTGCAATTGGCTTACCCTCCGCGCCTCGATCTTGGGCCGCAACTCACACACGAACAGTTGATGAGCTCGATGCAAGCCACCATGGCGCGGCATAAGGGCGGGCCGGTGTGGCTATTTGCTTATGGTTCACTGATCTGGCGCCCTGAATGTTCATCCACCGAGCGCGTACGGGCACGGGTCCACGGTTATCACCGGGGCTTGTACCTGTGGTCCCATGAGCATCGGGGTACGCCGGAATTGCCGGGGTTGGTGTTCGGGCTGGACCGCGGTGGTTCCTGCAGCGGGTTCGCCTACCGTTTGCCGGACGATCAGTTGGAGGCCTCGCTGTATGCCCTGTGGCAACGTGAGATGCCTTACCCCTCTTACCGGCCGCACTGGCTCAGCTGTCGGTTACAGGATGGCAGTACCGTGCAGGCGTTGGGGTTTGTGTTGGAGCGGCATTTGCCCAGCTATGCCGGCAACTTGCCCGATATCGTGCTTAACCATGTACTGCAAAGCGCTTGCGGGCGTTACGGCACGACTCGCGATTATGTCGAGCAGACCGTGAACGCCCTGCGTAGCCACGCCATGCCAGATAAAAACCTGGAGGCGCGGCTCAAGCGTTGTGCCAAGGGTTGCCCGGGCGATTAACGCGCCGAGCTGACACTGTTGGTGTGCCACAGCGTGGGGATCAGGAACGCGATCGCCAGTACGCACGCACCAATCAGCAGCACGAAACCACCGTCCCAGCCGAAATGGTCGACCGTGTAGCCCATGGCCGCACTTGCCGCTACCGAACCGCCCAGATAACCGAACAGACCGGTGAAGCCCGCTGCGGTGCCGGCGGCCTTCTTCGGAGCCAGTTCCAATGCCTGCAGGCCGATCAGCATCACCGGGCCGTAGATCAGGAAGCCGATGGAGAACAGCGCAATCATGTCGATCATCGGGTTGCCCGGCGGGTTGAGCCAGTAAACCAGGGTGGCCACTGTCACCAGGGCCATGAACACGATACCGGTCAGGCCGCGGTTGCCACGGAAGATCTTGTCCGACATCCAGCCGCACAGCAGCGTGCCCGGGATACCTGCCCACTCGTAGAAGAAGTACGCCCAGGACGACTTATCGACCGTGAAGTGCTTGGCTTCTTTCAAGTAGGTCGGCGCCCAGTCCAGTACGCCGTAGCGCAGCAGATAGACAAACACGTTGGCGAAGGCGATGTACCAGAGCATTTTGTTGCGCAGCACGTACTTGACGAAGATTTCCTTGGCGCTGAATTCGTCTTCGTGGCTGGCATCGTAGCCTTCCGGGTAATCGTTCTTGTACTTCTCGATAGGCGGCAGGCCCACCGATTGCGGTGTGTCGCGCATGGTGATGAAGGCAAACGCTGCCACCGCCAAGGCCACGGTGGCCGGTACATAGAACGCCGCATGCCAGTCGT
Source organism: Pseudomonas sp. NFPP02 (assembly GCF_900119355.1). Classification (NCBI taxonomy): domain Bacteria; kingdom Pseudomonadati; phylum Pseudomonadota; class Gammaproteobacteria; order Pseudomonadales; family Pseudomonadaceae; genus Pseudomonas; species Pseudomonas sp. NFPP02. The sequence continues at coordinate 353,581 of NZ_FPJI01000001.1, read as the reverse complement.
TGAACCACGCCATGCCCAGCAGGAACAGCGGGCCGATCAAGCCACCGCCGACGTTATGCGCCACGTTCCAAACCGACACCACGCCGCCGCGTTCTTTCTGCGACCACCAGTGCACCATGGTCCGCCCACTTGGCGGCCAGCCCATGCCCTGGGCCCAGCCGTTGATGAACAGCAAAATGAACATCATGGTCACGCTGGACGTTGCCCAAGGTGCGAAACCGAAAATGAACATCACCCCCGCCGAAACCAGCAGGCCAAAGGGCAGGAAATAGCGTGGGTTGGAGCGGTCGGACACCAGGCCCATGAGGAACTTGGACAAGCCGTAGGCAATCGCAATCGCCGACATTGCCAGGCCCAGTTCACCGCGGGTGTAACCCTCGTCGATCAGGTAGGGCATGGCCAGGGAGAAGTTTTTACGCAGCAGGTAGTAACCGGCGTAACCAAAGAAAATACCCGCGAAGATCTGCCAGCGCAGCCGTCGGTAGGTACTGTCTATTTTTTCTTCAGGCAGGGGCGCCTGGTGTGCGGCAGGACGAAAGAAAGCAAACATTCAAGAGCTCCAAATTTCTTGTTTTGACTGCGGATGCGAATGTTACAGTTTCGTTACCGAAAATAGCATCGCCTCTTATCCGCAAACACAGGAAACGCGAGCAATTGCATGTTCTTTTACGAACATGTCGCTAATAGATAAGTTGTGGTCGTAACGGATTCCTCAGAGCCAACACAGATCAACTGTGGGAGCTGGCTTGCCTGCGATAGCGCTAGGTCAGACACCCCATCAGCACCTGTCAGACCGCTATCGCAGCATAGGTATCTACACAACTTTGTAGGTTGGAGCAGCCGACGGTAACCACGATGCGAAGCGAGTCGCTCTTGCTCTGCGTTTGATCTTGATCTTAAGCGCCCCGTCAAACCACGCTGGCCGGAATTCGACAGGGATTTGGGGGGTAAACCGGCAGGGATGCCGGTTTAGCCGCCCCGCGCCATGGATGGCGCGTGGCGGCGGCCCCCCAAATCACTGGCGGATTACGGGCACACCGAGCCCAAGCGAGGTGCCGAGTGGTGGGGCAAGAGCGCTTTGCTTACTTTCGCGCTTTTCGAAAGTGAGCCGCCGTCAGGGCGGAACCCTAGGTGGCCGTTACCTAAATAAAGGATATGTACCCGGTCCAACTGCGTTGACCGTTAGGCCGACTTCGCAGGCAAGCCAGCTCCCACATTTGGATCGTGGCGTGTCAGGCAGATCTGCGTCGGTTGGTAGGTCGTCACGGGAGCAAGCTCCCTCGCCACAGGTTCAGCGTCGCTGCGAAGTTGTGTAGACACCTATGGCTATCGCAGGCAAGCCAGCTCCCACACTGACCCTATTTCAGCGGGTCTGAACGACGACCTTACCCACCGCCTTGCGCTGTCCCAGATCATTGATCGCCTTTGCGGCCTGTTCCAGCGGATACACCTGCGACACCAATGGCTTGAGCTTGCCCTCGCCATACCAGGTGAACAACTGCTGGAAATTCGCTGCATTGTCCTGCGGCTGGCGCTGGGCAAACGAGCCCCAGAACACCCCGACCACCGCTGCGCCCTTGAGCAGCGCCAGGTTCACCGGCAGTTCAGGAATACGCCCACTGGCGAACCCCACCACCAGCAGCCGCCCATTCCAGGCGATCGAACGAATGGCCTGGTCAAACAGGTCGCCACCCACCGGGTCGTAGATAACATCGGCGCCATTGCCATCGGTCAGGCGCTTGACCTCATCCTTGAGGCTGGCTTCGCTGTAGTTGATCAGCTCATCGGCGCCAGCGGCCTTGGCCACTGCGAGCTTGTCGGCGCTGCTGGCGGCGGCAATCACCCGGGCGCCCATGGCCTTGCCGATCTCCACGGCGGCCAGGCCCACGCCACCGGACGCGCCAAGCACCAGCAAGGTTTCGCCGGGTTGCAGGTTGGCGCGTTGTTTGAGCGCGTGCATGGAGGTGCCGTAGGTCATGCTGAAGGCGGCGGCGGTGTTGAAGTCCATGCTCGGCGGGATCGGCAGCACGTTATAGCCGGGCACCGCGACCTGCTCGGCAAAGCTGCCCCAGCCGGTCAACGCCATCACACGGTCACCGACTTTCAGGTGGCTGACTTTCTCACCCACCTCGCTGACCACGCCTGCCGCTTCGCCACCGGGTGAGAACGGAAAGGGCGGCTTGAACTGGTATTTGCCTTCGATGATCAGCGTATCCGGGAAATTCACCCCGGCCGCATGCACGTCCAACAGGATTTCATTCTTTTTGATCGCCGGGCTGGCGATCTCTTCCAGCACCAGGGTTTCGGCGGGGCCGAAGGCTTTGCACAGCACAGCTTTCATCGGACTATTCCTTTTGGCATCGTGGCCGATAAGTGTAGGAGGGTACGCCCGGGGGTCAACGAGCATACCCCCGCCTGATAAGCCGCCATAAGCTTGTGCTCAGCCTTGCTAGCGTTATGCTACCGGGCAACCGAATTCGAGGAATGAACTGTGAAAGCGTGGATCCTGTTGATGCTGGCCCTGACCTTGCCGATGGCAGCCCAGGCCGAAGAGGCCAAAGAAGGCGAGGCGCCGAAGGTCAGCTATATCAGCCTGAGCCCGCCGTTCGTGGGCAATTACGGCCTGGATGGCACGGCCAAGCTCAAGGTCTACAAGGCCGACATTGCTCTGCGCGTGACCGGTGATGAGGCGGCGAAGTTGGTCAAGGCCAACGACCCGTTGATTCGCAACCAACTGGTCGCGCTGTTTACCCAGCAGACCAACGAGACCATGAGCAGTGTGGAAGGGAAGGAAAAGCTGCGTCAGGAAGCGTTGAAGCAAACGCAGCAGGTGATGAACGATGAAACCGGCAAGCCAGTGGTAGAAGACCTGCTGTTCAACAACCTGATCATCCAGTAGGAGCGAGCTTGCTCGCGAAAAACGTCAACGATAACGCGTGCTTCCTGAATAAAAGCGGCGCCTGTGAGTTTTTCGCGAGCAAGCTCGCTCCTACAAGAAGCCAGGTCAGTTAAAGCAAATGAAGGACCACCGCCCACTGTTGCGGTGTGACCGCCATGACCGAAAGCCGGCTGCCTTTCTGCACCAGCGGCATTTCAGCCAGTGCAGTTTGCTGCTTTAGATAGCCAAGGCCCAGCACCTTGGGAAAGGTCTGCACGTGGGCGACATCGATCGCGCTCCACGGGTTTTTCTCCGGGGTGGCCTTGGCGTCGAAATAGTGGCTTTCTGGTTCCAGCGCAGTGGGGTCCGGATAGGCGGCCCGAGTGATTTTGCCGATGCCGGCAATCCCTGGCTCCGGGCAACTGGAATGGTAGAAGAAAAACTCGTCGCCCACGGCCATGGCGCGCAAAAAGTTGCGGGCCTGATAGTTGCGTACCCCGTCCCAGCGCGCTTCGCCGAGCTTCTCCAGGCCGTTGATAGAGAGTTCGTCGGGCTCGGATTTCATCAGCCAGTAGGCCATTGTTGGGCTCCTGAAAAAGGCATTGGGCAAGTTGTCGGGCAATTGCATGACAAACCGACAGTCGGTTGGCGTCAAGGTTTGCGTGTTGGTTCACGTTACCGCAGAATGCGCGCTTTTAAGCTTGACGCAGCTGCAACGGACTACTTTGGAACGTTGTTGTCATCGTGTACGAGGTGCCTGAAAGGGGGGCAATCGATGCAACGTAAGCCGGATTTACTATGGATTTTGGTTATTTTGTTTGGTCTGGGCGTCGTGACCACCGGTTATGCCCAGAGCCTGTGGTCGAACAAGACCGATGCACCGGTTGAACTGGCTCAGCAGCAGCCACAACCGTTCAAGCGTTAACTCAAGCATTCACCAAGGCGCCGCTGTTTCCAGCGGCGTTTGTGCGTCATACCACTGCGTATCAGTCACCGTCCCCGCCAACGGCACATCCCAACTCGCCTGCGCCAGGCGTTCGACTTTCTGGCATTCATGGGCCAGCCCCAGCAGCGTTGGCTTGCGCCAGCTCTGGCGGCGGGCAAGATAGGCCAGGCTGCGATCGTAGAACCCGCCGCCCATGCCCAGGCGCCCACCCACATCGTCGAACCCCACCAACGGCAATAACACCAGGTCCAGCGCCCAGACTTGGCGCTGACGATGGGCATTGACCCGTGGTTCAAGGATGCGAAAGCGGTTGGGCAGCAACTTATCCCCAGGCCGTACGCGCTGGAACACCATCTTGGTGCGCGGCCAGGCGCTGAGCACCGGCAGGTAAGTGGCTTTGCCGCGGCGCTGGGCCGCACGCAGCAGCAGGCGCGGATCGATTTCACCGTCCGTGGGCAGATATAAAGAGATATGTTTGGCCCGGCGAAACAGCGGGTGCTGTGCCAGTTGCCGGTACACACCCTGAGCGGCCTGGCGCTGCTCGCTTGGCGTGAGGGCGCGGCGGGCCTTGCGCAACATGCGTCGAAGTTGCGGACGAGATAGCGGCGCAGGTTCGGTCATGATTTTCGGCTCATAAAACAATGCCAGTCCGGGGACTGGCATTGAGTTTGGGAATTCAGGCTCCCCGACAGAGCCGCTGTCGACTTAGCCCTTGAACCCGAAAGTTCAAGGTGGAAGAAGCAGTAGGCTTTAAGGCTTTCCGTCTAGCGGACATGCACACCAGCCCAACGTGCAACTTCCAGGGTAGTGCGAATCGGCTCAGGGACATCGCCGACTGGCAAACACGCCAGGGAGTGGGGCGAGTATACCTTAAACCCGCTCGGCAATCAGCCCTTGGGTGTGTCTGAATCGGTGGAAAGCGCCAGATCCACGCGATCGAGCAGGTCACGCACCTGCTCGCGCGTCGAACCACTGGCCTGTACGTCAGGGCGCTCCTGCTTATGCAGCAGGTCGTGGGTGATATTCAGCGCGGCCATCACAGCGATGCGGTCGGCGCCGATCACTTTGCCGCTGCTGCGGATTTCGCGCATCTTGCCGTCCAGGTAGCGGGCAGCGCTCACCAGGTTGCTGCGTTCTTCCTGGGGGCAGATGATCGAATATTCTTTGTCGAGGATCTGCACGGTAACGCTATTGCTTGAACTCATGAGTCTTGCTCCAGGGCCTTCAGGCGCGAAATCATCGATTCGACCTTACGCCGGGCGATTTCGTTTTTTTCAATGAGGTGAGCGCGTTCCTCGCGCCAGGTCTTTTCCTGAGCTAATAGGAGTCCGTTTTGACTCTTAAGTTGCTCGACCCGATCAATTAGCAGTTCGAGTCTGGCCATCAGCGCTTGCAGGTCGGTGTCTTCCATTGGGTTCCACTGGATTTGTCTGATGAATGGCAACTGCAGGATAAACGATCTGACGCCCTCGATAGTCTTGGTACGTCTGCCGGTGCTAGGATACAGCGCTCCATTCTAGACATTGCGCCGTCTGGCGCCTAGCTCACCATGCCCATTCAAAATTCCCCGTACGACGCTTTTTCCAAACTGCTGAGCACCAGCGGCCACCCTTGCTCGCCTGCCGAACTGCACGGCGTGCTGTTGGGCCGCAGTTGCACCGGTGTGGGCTTTGATGCCGACAACTGGCTGGCCGATGTGGCCGAGTTGCTGGAAACCGAACCCACCGAGAACGTGCGCAATGCGTTGATCGGCCTGCAAGAGATGGTCAAGGGCGAGTTGACCGGTGACGACGTCACCGTGGTCCTGCTGCTGCCGACCGATGACGCGCCGCTCACCGAGCGCGCTGCTGCCCTGGGCCAGTGGTGCCAGGGCTTCCTCCACGGTTTCGGCGTGAATGCCGGCGGCCTGGAGCTGAGCACCGACGCCAAGGAAGTGCTGCAGGACCTGGCGGCGATCTCACAGGTGCAAGATGCCCTGGAAGAGTCCGAAGATGGCGAAGGCGACTACATGGAAGTCATGGAATACCTGCGCGTCGCGCCGTTGCTGCTGTTCACCGAGACCAGGAAGTCCGCTGAGCCGGTCGCTGCCAAGCCGTCGTTGCACTAAAGAAAGGAAGCCCATCTGCCCATGATTCATATCCCCAAAGCGGAATACACCCGTCGCCGCAAGGCGCTCATGGCGCAGATGGAACCCAACAGCATCGCGATCCTGCCGGCCGCCGCCGTGGCCATCCGCAACCGCGATGTCGAGCATGTTTACCGCCAGGACAGCGATTTCCAGTACCTGAGCGGTTTCCCCGAGCCCGAAGCGGTGATCGTGCTGATGCCCGGTCGCCAGCACGGCGAGTACGTGCTGTTCTGCCGCGAGCGCAATGCCGAGCGCGAATTGTGGGACGGCCTGCGTGCGGGCACCGAGGGCGCGATTCGCGACTTTGGCGCGGATGACGCCTTCCCCATTACCGATATCGACGACATCCTGCCCGGCCTGATCGAAGGTCGCGACCGCGTGTACTCGGCCATGGGCAGCAATGCCGAGTTCGACCGGCACGTGATGGAGTGGATCAACGTGATCCGTTCCAAAGCACACCTGGGCGCCCAGCCGCCGAACGAATTCGTTGCCCTGGATCATTTGCTCCACGATATGCGCCTGTATAAATCGGCGGCAGAAGTGAAGGTGATGCGCGAGGCAGCGCGAATTTCCTGTGCGGCCCATGTGCGGGCGATGCAGGCCAGCCGTGCCGGCCTGCATGAGTTCAGCCTGGAAGCCGAGCTGGATTACGAGTTTCGCAAGGGAGGCGCGAAGATGCCGGCCTATGGCTCCATCGTCGCCGCCGGGCGCAACAGCTGCATCCTGCATTACCAGCAGAATGACGCGGTGCTCAAGGACGGCGACCTGGTGCTGATCGACGCCGGGTGTGAGATCGATTGCTACGCCAGCGACATCACCCGTACCTGGCCGGTCAACGGCAAGTTTTCGCCGGAGCAGAAGGCGATCTACGAGATTGTGCTGGCCTCCCAGGAAGCCGCCTTCAAGCAGATCGCGCCGAACAAACATTGGAACCAGGCCCACGAGGCGACCGTGCAGGTCATCACCGCCGGCTTGGTGAAGCTGGGGTTGTTGCAAGGTGACGTTGACGAGTTGATCGCCAGCGAAGCCTACCGCGCCTTCTACATGCACCGTGCCGGCCACTGGCTGGGCATGGATGTGCATGATGTGGGCGAGTACAAAGTGGGTGGTGAATGGCGCGTGCTGGAAGTGGGCATGGCCTTGACCGTGGAGCCGGGCATCTATATTTCCCCGGACAACCAGAACGTGGCAAAAAAATGGCGTGGCATTGGCGTGCGCATCGAGGACGACGTGGTAGTGACCAAGCAAGGCTGTGAAATCCTGACTGGCGGCGTGCCCAAGACCGTTGCCGAGATCGAGGCGTTGATGGCGGCTGCCCGATGAGCCGGGTCAACCTGGCGATTATCGGCGGTGGCCTGGTGGGCGCCAGCCTGGCCCTGGCGTTGCAAGCGGGGGCCAAGGCGCGGGGTTGGAAGATCGTGCTGATCGAGCCCTTTGCACCGGGCGACAGTTACCAACCGAGCTACGATGCGCGCTCTTCCGCGCTGTCGTTTGGCGCGCGCCAGATTTACCAGCGGCTGGGCCTGTGGCAAGCCATTTCCCGGCGTGCGGAGCCGATCAAGCAGATCCATGTATCGGACCGTGGGCGCTTCTCCACCGCGCGTTTGTCCGCGATGGAGGAGGGCGTGCCAGCCCTGGGTTATGTGGTGGAAAACGCCTGGCTCGGCCAATGCCTGTGGCAAGGCTTGGACAAGGACGTGGTGAGCTGGCGCTGCCCGGCGGAAGTCACGCGCATGGAGCCGCTGCCCGATGGCTATCGCCTGACCCTCAACGATGAAACCGTGCTGGAATGCGACCTTGCGGTACTGGCCGATGGCGGCCGTTCCGGCCTGCGAGAGCAACTGGGCATTGGCGTGAAAACCCGGCCCTACAACCAGAGCGCGCTGATCGCCAACATCACCCCGAGCGAGGCGCACAATGGCGAGGCGTTCGAGCGCTTTACCGATGAAGGCCCCATGGCCTTGCTGCCGCTGCCGGACAACCGTTGCGCGCTGGTCTGGACCCGCATCGGCATGGACGCCCAGCGCTTGGCCAGCCTCGACGAGCGTAGCTTCCTGAGCGAACTGCAGGGTGTGTTCGGGTATCGCCTGGGCACCCTCAAGCAAGTGGGTGCCCGCCACCTGTACCCGTTGACCCTGGTGGAAGCCGAAGAGCAAGTGCGTTCGCACCTGGCGGTCCTCGGCAATGCCGCCCATAGCCTGCACCCGATTGCCGGGCAGGGGTTCAATCTGTCTCTGCGCGATGCCAATGCCTTGGCCGAAGCGCTGCTGGCCGGGCCTGCTGTGCCGGGTGACCTGGCGACTTTGCAAAGCTATCGCGAGCGCCAGCGCCTGGACCAGCAACTCACCGTAGGCTTCTCCGACCAGGTCACGCGCCTGTTTGGCAGTGCCCAACCGTTGGTGGCGCTGGGCCGCAATATGGGCTTGCTCGGCCTCGACCTGTTGCCACCAGCCAAACGCTGGTTCGCCCGCCAGGCCATGGGCCTGGGTACGCGTTCCGATGCGTAAGTGGCTAACCCAACGCGTGGGCAAGGCGCGGCTGTTGCGCTGGTTCCTCACCCTGTACCCGCCGTACCTCGGCGCCGGGGTGCGGGTGCAGGCACTGAGTGCCGACTTCCGGCATGCCAAGGTGCGCATGGGCCTGGGTTGGTACAACCGCAATTACGTCGGTACGCAATTTGGCGGCAGCCTGTATTCGATGGTCGATCCGTTCTACATGTTGCTGTTGATGGAAAACCTGGGCCGCGACTACATCGTGTGGGACAAGGCTGCGAGTATCGACTTCATCTCGCCGGGCAAAGGCCCGGTGTATGCCGAATTCTCCATCGACGACGCTTTGCTCGATGAAATCCGGCGCCAGACCGCAGGTGGCGAGAAATATCTGCCCCACCTCAAGGTCGAGATTCATGACGGCTCCGGCACCCTGGTGGCGCGGGTCGACAAAACCCTTTATGTGCGGCGCAAGCCGCCAGCGAGACAGGCTTGAATATGGACATGCGCGCAGATGTGCTGATTGTCGGGGCCGGAATGGTCGGAAGCGCCCTGGCGCTGGCGTTGCAGGGCAGTGGCCTGCAGGTGCTGCTGCTCGACGGCAGCCCGTTGAGCGTCAAGCCGTTTGAACCGGCTGCGGCGTTTGAACCGCGGGTGAGCGCGCTGTCGGCGGCCAGCCAGCGCATTCTTGAGTGCCTGGGCGTGTGGGACGGCATCGTAGAGCGGCGTGCCAGCCCCTATGGCGAAATGCAGGTATGGGACGGCAGCGGCACTGGGCAGATCCACTTCTCGGCGGCCAGTGTGCATGCGGAGGTGCTTGGGCATATCGTCGAGAACCGCGTGGTGCAGGATGCCTTGCTCGATCGCCTGCATGACTGCGACCTCGGCCTGCTGGCCAATGCGCGCCTGGAACAAATGCGCCGATCCGGCGATGACTGGTTGTTGACCCTGGCCGACGGCCGCAAGCTGCGCGCGCCGCTGGTGGTGGCCGCCGACGGTGCCAACTCCGCTGTACGCCGCCTGACCGGTACACCTACCCGCGAATGGGATTACCTGCACAACGCCATCGTCACCAGCGTGCGCAGCAGTCAGCCGCACCAGCGCACCGCGTGGCAACGTTTCACCGACACCGGCCCGTTGGCGTTCCTGCCGCTGGTGCGCGATGGGCAGGAAGACTGGTGCTCGATTGTCTGGTCGACCACGCCCGCGGAGTCCGAGCGCTTGATGGCGCTGGATGATGAACGCTTCTGTCGGGAACTGGAGCGTGCCTTCGAGGGGCGCTTGGGCACTGTGGTCAGTGCCGACCCGCGTGTGTGCGTACCGTTGCGCCAGCGCCATGCCAAACGTTATGTGGCCGAAGGCCTGGCGTTGATCGGCGACGCCGCCCACGTCATTCACCCGTTGGCGGGGCAGGGCGTCAACCTGGGTTTCCTCGATGCAGCCGTGCTGGCCGAAGTGCTGTTGGCGGCGACCGAGCGCGGCGAGCGCCTGGCCGATGTGAAAGTGCTGAGCCGTTACGAGCGGCGCCGCATGCCCCATAACCTGACGCTGATGGCGGCGATGGAAGGCTTTGAGCGCTTGTTCCAGGCCGATCAACTGCCGCTGCGCTGGTTGCGCAACGCGGGTTTGAAAATCGTCGACCAGATGCCCGAAGCCAAAGCAGTGTTTGTGCGCCAGGCACTGGGATTGACTGGCGATCTTCCCGAACTCGCCAAACCCTGAACTGACAATACAACCCTCTGTGGGAGCCGGGCTTGCCCGCGATGAGGCTATCAGCTCCAGCGCATATTCTGGCTGTGCAACATCTGGTAACGCCTCCACCAAGCGTTACCAAATGTGAGTCCTTATCATTTGCTCTCCATTTGCAAATGAGAGACCGCACCCATGTTGGCACCCAAGCGCCTCCTGACTGCCCTGGCACTCACCCTGATCGGCAGCACCACCGTGCAGGCGGCCGACGAAGTCGTGGTCTACTCCTCGCGTATCGACGAACTGATCAAGCCCGTGTTCGACGCCTACACCAAAAAGACCGGCGTACAGGTCAAGTTCATTACCGACAAGGAAGCCCCGTTGATGCAGCGCATCAAGGCCGAGGGCGAGAACGCCACCGCCGACCTGCTGCTCACCGTTGACGCCGGCAACCTCTGGCAGGCCGAGCAGATGGGCATCCTGCAACCGTTCACCTCTCCTGTCATCGACAAGAACATTCCTCTGCAATATCGCTCATCGGCCCACGCCTGGACCGGTTTGAGCCTGCGTGCGCGAACGATCGCCTATTCCACCGACCGGGTAAAACCGGGCGACCTGACCACCTACGAAGCCCTGGCCGACAAGCAGTGGGAAGGCCGCCTGTGCCTGCGCACGGCGAAAAAAGTCTACAACCAGTCGCTGACCGCCACGTTGATCGAAACCCATGGCGCGGCCAAGACCGAAGAAATCATCAAGGGTTGGGTGAATAACCTCTCCACCGACGTGTTCTCCGATGACATCGCCGTGCTGGAGGCGATCAACGCCGGGCAATGCGACGTGGGTATCGTCAATACCTATTACTACGGTCGCCTGCACAAGCAGAAGCCAGAGCTGGCGGTGAAGTTGTTCTGGCCGAACCAGGGCGACCGCGGCGTACATGTGAATCTCTCCGGCATCGGCCTGACCCAGCACGCACCGCACCCGGAAGCGGCCAAGGCGCTGGTGGAGTGGATGACCACGCCTGAGGCACAGAAGATCTTCGCCGACGTCAACCAGGAGTTCCCGGCCAACCCAGCGGTACCGCCATCGGCGGAAGTGGCGACCTGGGGCAAGTTCGTGGCCGATACCTTGCCGGTGGAAGTGGCAGGCAAGCGCCAGGCCGAAGCGATTCGCCTGATGGATCGCGCTGGCTGGAACTGAAGCTGCGCCGCTTAACTGTGGGAGCTGGCTTGCCCGCGATTGCATCACTTCGGTATCACTGATACACCGAGGTGCTTGTATCGCAGGCAAGCCAGCTCCCACATTGGTTAGTGGCCGCTTCAACATCTTTATTTTTCTGAGAGCTTTTCCTTGGCCCACCCCGCCCAACGTCGCTGGTACCTACCGGTTTTCAGCGTCGCCGCCCTGGTGCTGTTGCCGCTGAGCGTGCTGCTGCTGTCCTGGCAAAGCATCGACCCGCAGATCTGGTCGCACCTCTGGGACACTCAGATGCCCCGCTTGCTGGGCAACACCTTGACCCTGGTGCTCGGTGTCGGCCTGGGCGTGACGCTGCTGGGCGTCAGCCTGGCCTGGCTGACCAGCCTGTGCGAGTTCCCCGGGCGGCGCTGGCTCGATTGGGCACTGATGTTGCCCTTTGCAATCCCTGCCTATGTGCTGGCCTTTGTGTTCGTGGGCCTGCTGGATTTCGCCGGCCCGGTGCAAACCCTGCTGCGCGAGTGGTTCGGCACCGGGTTGCGCTTGCCGCGGGTACGCTCTACCAGTGGCGTGGTCATCGTGTTGGTGCTGGTGTTCTATCCCTATGTCTACCTGCTGGCGCGCAGCGCGTTCCTGGCCCAGGGCAAAGGCTTGATGGAAGCGGCGCGGGTGCTGGGGCAATCGCCATGGCAAGCGTTCTGGCGCGTGGCATTGCCAATGGCGCGACCAGCAATTGGTGCCGGTGTGGCCTTGGCGCTGATGGAGACGCTCGCGGATTTTGGCGCGGTCTCGGTGTTCAATTTCGACACCTTTACCACCGCAATCTATAAAACCTGGTACGGCTTTTTCAGCCTGTCCAGTGCCGCGCAACTGGCCAGCCTGCTGCTGCTGGTAGTGATGCTGGTGCTGTATGGCGAGCGACGTGCGCGCGGGGCCAGCCGACCGAGCAATGAGCGCCCACGGGGCAAGGCGTTATACCACCTGCGCGGGTTCAAAGCCGTGGCGGCCAGCGCGTGGTGCAGCTTGGTCTTCGCCTGTGCGTTCGTGATTCCGATGCTGCAACTGGTGGCATGGTTCTGGCAGCGTGGCCGCTTCGACCTGGATGAACGTTACACCGGGCTGATCGTGCATACCCTTTACCTGGGCGGGATCGCAGCGCTGATCACCGTCAGCGTGGCGTTGATACTGGCTTTTGCCAACCGTCTGGCGCCCACCCGGGCGATTCGCTCCGGTATCAGCCTGGCCAATGTCGGCTATGCCTTGCCAGGCTCGGTGCTGGCGGTGTCGATCATGCTGGCGTTCAGTTACCTGGACCGCGAGTTGGTGGCGCCGCTCTCCGGATGGCTGGGCGGGGCGGGCAAGCCTTTGCTGCTGGGCAGCCTGTCGGCACTGGTGCTGGCGTACCTGGTGCGGTTCCTGGCGGTGGCCTACGGGCCGCTGGAAAACAGCCTGGCGCGAATCCGTCCGTCACTGCCCGAAGCGGCACGCAGCCTTGGCGTGAGCGGCCCACGACTGTTTTGCAAAGTGTATCTGCCGTTATTGCTGCCGGGCACGTTGAGCGCAGCGCTGCTGGTGTTTGTGGATGTGCTCAAGGAAATGCCCGCCACCTTGCTGATGCGCCCGTTTGGTTGGGACACCCTGGCGGTCCGCATCTTTGAAATGACCAGTGAAGGCGAATGGGCGCGGGCGTCTTTGCCGGCGCTGACCCTTGTGCTGGTTGGCTTGTTGCCGGTCATCGGGCTGATTCGTCGCTCGGCTCGGCAAATCGGTTAGGTGCCAGTCCTACGGCTTGAGGCTACAATGCGCGGCATTCGGTGCGCTCCGTCTTTCGGATCGACCTGCTGTATGTGGCTGCGGGCCTTGTAGTACGAGGTGTTCAGCGCAAGTGGCAGCTCTGCGCGCCTTCGCCAAGCCCGGAAGGAGAAACCCATGGGACAGCGTACGCCTCTGTATGACCTGCATCTCGCCCTCGGCGCGAAAATGGTCGATTTTGGCGGTTGGGATATGCCTTTGCATTACGGCTCGCAAGTTGAAGAGCACCACCAGGTGCGACGTGACTGCGGGGTCTTCGATGTATCTCATATGACCGTGATCGATGTCACCGGCCCCCAGGCCAAGGAATGGCTCCAGTACCTGCTGGCCAATGATGTCGACCGACTGCATGGCTGTGGCCGTGCGTTATACAGCGCCATGCTCAACGAGCAGGGCGGGGTGGTGGACGACATGATCGTCTACCGCACCGAAACCGGTTACCGCCTGGTGGTCAACGCCGCCACGCGCGATCAGGACATGGCCTGGATGCAGGCGCAACTGGGCAGCTACTCAGTGCAACTGCATGAGCGCTCCGAGTTGGCCATGCTCGCGATCCAAGGCCCCCACGCCCGGCAGAAAATCGCCGAACTGGTGACCCAGTCCCGTGGCATCCTGATCCATCAGCTCAAACCGTTCGAAGGCCGGGCCGACGGCGACTGGTATATCGCCCGCACCGGCTATACCGGCGAAGACGGCCTCGAAATCGTGCTGCCGGCCGATCAGGCACCGGGCTTTTTCAACGACCTGGTGGGCGCTGGCATTTCCCCCATCGGCCTCGGTGCGCGCGATACCTTGCGCCTGGAGGCCGGCATGAACCTGTATGGCCAGGATATTCACCAGGCCGTCTCGCCCCTGGCGGCCAACATGGCCTGGAGCATCGCCTGGGAACCTGTCGAGCGTAACTTCATTGGCCGCGCTGCGCTGGAAGCAGAAAAAGCAGCCGGCGTGCAGTTCAAACTGGTCGGGCTCGTCCTTGAAGAGCGTGGTGTGCTGCGTGCTCACCAAGTGGTTCGTATCGCCAATGTTGGCGAAGGAGAGATCACCAGTGGTAGTTTCTCGCCTACGCTAAGCAAATCCATTGCGCTGGCGCGTGTGCCGACGGCGACTGCCGACCGGGCCGAAGTGGAAATCCGCGGCAAGTGGTATCCGGTTCGAGTGGTCAAGCCGACCTTCGTGCGTCATGGCAAAACCCTGATCTAACCAATTCCGGCAGGCCAATGGCCGCTGACATTTCATCTTGAGGACACAGACTATGAGCAATATCCCTGCCGACCTGCGTTTTGCCGAAAGTCACGAATGGGCTCGTCTGGAAGCTGACGGCACCGTGACCGTCGGGATCTCCGACCATGCACAGGAAGCTTTGGGTGATGTGGTGTTTGTTGAACTGACCGAAGTGGGCAAGGTGTTTGCCGCTCAAGACCAGGCGGGCGTGGTGGAGTCGGTCAAGGCCGCTTCGGATATCTACTCGCCGATTGCGGGCGAAGTGCTTGCCGTCAACGAAGAATTGGGTGGCAGTCCTGAGCTGTTGAACTCTGACCCGTACGGCGCCTGGATCTTCAAGCTCAAGCCAAGCGACAAGGCCGAGCTGGACAAACTGCTGGATGCCGCCGGCTACAAAGCCGCCATCGGCGAATAAACACAACAGCTGCAACAGCACACCTCAATGTGGGAGCTGGCTTGCCTGCGATTGGATCACCCGGGTATCACCGATACACCGAGGTGCCAGCATCGCAGGCAAGCCAGCTCCCACAGTTGATTTGTTGTGATCAGTCTTTTTTCAGTACGGCTTTAACCGCCGCTACAGCCCGCTCCACATCCGCCTCTGTCATCGCCGTGAACATCGGCAACGACACGATCAAACGCCCAACACGTTCGGCCACCGGGAACATGCCTTCCTTGAAACCCTGTGCCCGATACAGGCTCAGCAGGTGGATCGGCGGGTAGTGATAGCCGATACCCACGCCGTGGGCCTGCATCTGTTCCATGAACGTGGCGCGGGCTGGCAGGCCATCCTGGCGCTCCGGCAATACCAGTTGGAACAGGTGCCAGTTGCTGTTTTCGAAGTCGGCCGGCGGCAGTTGCGCGCCGTATTGGGCTTCGAAATCGCTGCCAAAGCATTTGAAGTAGTGCCGTGCCAGGTTCTGACGATGGGCGGTGATCTTCTCGATGTGCGCAAATTGCCCCAGGCCTATGGCGGCGGCAATGTCGGTCATGTTGAACTTGCCACCCAGCACATCCACATCCAGGCCATCGAAGCCGCTGCGGGTGACGCCTTGCAGTCGGTACTTCTCTGCCAGACGGGCCTCCTCGGCATTGTTCAACACCAGGCAGCCGCCTTCGGACGACGTGATGTTCTTGTTTGCCTGGAAGCTGAAGGACACGAAGTCGCCGGTTGCGCCGATGCGTTCTCCATCCCAGCTGGACCCCAGGGCCTGGGCAGCATCTTCGACAATACGCAGGTTGTACTTGTTGGCCAGCGCGTAGAGCATCGGCATATCCACAGGCAAGCCGGCCAGGTAGACCGGGATGATCGCCTTGGTGCGCGGAGTAATGGCCGCTTCCACCTGGGCCAGGTCGATATTGCGCGTCACCGGGTCGATGTCGGCAAAGACCGGAGTGGCACCGACTTCGAGAATCACGTTAGCCGTGGCAACCCAGGAAATTGGGGTGGTGATGACTTCATCCCCAGGCCCGATCCCGGCGATGCGCAAGGCGATCTCCATGGTGCAGGTGCCCGAGTTGAAGGTGCGCACCGGACGGCCGCCAAAATAGTCCGACAGCTGTGCTTCGAACGCCTGCACCTTTGGTCCGCTGGTGATCCAGCCGGAACGCAGAACATCGCCGACCGCCGAAATGGTGGCTTCATCAATGGTCGGTTTGGAAAACGGCAGGAAGGGCTGTTGGCTCATGACGAAGAAGGCATCCGTTTCAGGTAGGCAATGAAAGATAGACGAGTCAGTAGGGCATGGTTGCACGCTGAGACTGAATATAGCCTGTCATCCATGAACGATTCGTCATGCAGCAGGCAAAAAAATGCCGCTTGAGAAAGCGGCATTTTTTATGAGGGCAGTTGTTACTCGGTTACAGCATTCTTCGCCAGGATGGCGTTAGCCAGTTCCATGTCCGTGGCTTGGAGGCCAGGGTTATCGGCGCGGACCTTCTGCATGGCCGCTTCCAGATACGGGCCGCGAATGCCGCCGTCGCTGGCGACGAAGCTGCCCGCGTCGTCCTGGGCGGCGACCACCAGCTTGTGGTCCTTGAAGGTCAGGTAAGTCGAGCCAGTGGTGGCGCCCGACGAGATGACATTACGCCAGAAGCTATCGGCCATGGCTGAGCCGACAGGTAGGGAAAGCACAGCGAGGGTTGCGACAGCATATTTGAGACGCATGATGGGTGACTCCGGTGGGTTATCTGTACGTTTTGATTGTAGTTAACCCGATCCAGTTCCATCACTGACTAAACAGTTTCAGTACTCGATCAAACCCGAAGAATTTGTTTCTGAATCCCCTGGCGTGACCCGCAATACCTCCGTCATCGTGGTCAGGCCGGCCTTCACTTTCTCGACACCGGCCATGCGCAGGCTGCTCATGCCCTGCGCCAGTGCCTCACGGCGCAGCGCTTGTACGTCCGCGCCCGGGGTGACCAGCGCTTGGAGTGCCGGGTCCATGAGCATAATTTCATACAGCCCGGCCCTGCCTCGATAACCGCTGTCACGGCATTGCGCACAGCCGACGGCTTCGCAGCCGTCAGCGTCCTCCTGGCCCAGCGGGCGCTTGCAATGGCTGCACAGCAGCCGCACCAGGCGCTGCGCCATCACTCCTATGAGCGTAGCTTTGATCAAATAGTGAGCAACGCCCAGTTCCTGCAGGCGGCTGATGGCGCTGGGTGCATCGTTGGTGTGCAAGGTCGAGAAAACCAGGTGCCCGGTCAGCGCGGCCTGGATAGCCATCTCTGCGGTTTCCTGGTCGCGGATTTCGCCGATCATGATGATGTCCGGGTCCTGGCGCAGCAGGGCGCGGATGCCGCTTGCGAACGTGAGGTCGATGTTGTGCTGGACCTGCATCTGGTTGAAGGCCGGCTCGACCATTTCAATCGGGTCTTCCACCGTGCACAGGTTGACCTCGCGGGTCGCCAGTTGCCTGAGGGTGGTGTAGAGGGTGCTGGTCTTGCCTGAGCCGGTGGGGCCGGTGACGAGGATGATGCCGTGGCTGCGTCGCGTCATGGCGTGCCAGCGTTGCTGGTCGGCGCTGGACAAACCCAACTGGTCGAAATCCTTGAGCAGCACCTGTGGGTCGAAAATTCGCATCACCAGTTTTTCGCCGAATGCCGTGGGCAGGGTCGAAAGCCGCAATTCCACTTCGACACCCGCAGGGTTCCGGGTCTTGACGCGGCCATCCTGGGGTTTGCGTTTTTCGGCCACGTTCATTCGCCCCAGGCTTTTCAGGCGGCTGACCACGGCCATGGTGACCTGCGGGGGAAATTGATAGACGTCATGCAGCAGCCCATCAATGCGAAAGCGCACCCGACCCTGGTCGCGGCAGGGCTCGATATGGATATCGCTGGCTCGTTGGCCAAAGGCGTACTGCAGCAGCCAGTCGACGATGTTGACGATATGCGCGTCGTTGGCATCCGGCTCCTTGTCGCTGGCGCCGAGGCTGAGCAAGTCGAGATTGCCAGGCGTCGTCATCTTTTCATCCGCACCGCTGACGGACTTGGCTAAACGGTAAAACTCGTTGATACAGCGCTGGATATCGCTGGGGTTGGCAACCACGCGCTTGATCGTGCGTCTGAGCACCTGGGACAGCCCGGCTTCCCAGGTGGTGACATGGGGTTGGGCACTGGCGATCGTCACGCTGTGAGTATCGACGGCGACTGCGAGAATGCCGTGGCGCTGGGCAAAGGCGTGGGACATCAACGGCACCACGGCTGCCACATCAATCTTCAACGGGTCGATGCGCAGGTAAGGTTGGCCTACCTGCCGGGCCAGCCATTGGGTCAAGGTCTCCACGCAAGGGCCCTGGGCTGCGATGCATTCCAAGGGATGCTGGCTGCCGGACGCTGGCGCTACCTTTTGCGCCGCCTGCGCCGTGATCAGCCCTTGCTCGACCAACTCCGGCAATAATTGCTGCAGTTCCAAGGGGTGATCGTGAGTGGCGACGGGCATGCAGGTTTTCCTGGGGCGTGGGGGTAATCCCAGGCTAGCCAGCCGCTGAAGATCCTGCTGGCGCTTGTATTGCCGGTTTTTACTGCGCCATCGCCGCCAACGCTTGAGGCCGCTCGGAATCAGCCGACCACAGCTCCAGGGTGCAGACGCTGATCAGGTTTCGAATCTTTTCACCGATCACTTGGGCGCGGTGCCAGCTCAGGCCGGTCATCACGATATCGATGCTCAGCAGGTCGGCTTCCCGGTTCATGCTGACCTGGGTGGGCGTGAGCAATTGCAGCGCGAAGTGGTTCAGCACCCGGCACAGCACGTCCGGTTCAGCCTCGGCGACGATGCGATAGTGCGCCTGGCAGTGGCTGCTATTGACGGCCCACGCATCGACGCGGGTGGCGGGGTAGGCGGTTTCGACGGCATGCATGCTGACTCTCCAGTTTCGACTGGAGAAATTTTTACATTCGCCTCGGGAGATTTCTTATCTAAAATAAGCCTATTTGGCGATAAATAGACCAAAACAATTCAAGATAAGCCTATTCATGGGTACTTTTATGCACAATGAGTTGGACGCCTACGACCGCCGCATCCTGGCCTTGCTGCAAGAGGATGCCTCGCTCTCCAGTGCACAGATTGCCGAACAGGTCGGCCTGTCGCAGTCGCCATGCTGGCGGCGTATTCAGCGGCTCAAGGAGGAGGGCGTGATCCGCGGCCAGGTCACCCTGCTGGACCGCAAGAAAATCGGGCTCAACACGCAGATTTTCGCCGAGGTCAAACTCAACGCCCACGGTCGCTCCAATTTCACCGAGTTCACCGAGGCGATTCGCGGGTTCCCGGAAGTGTTGGAGTGCTATGTGCTGATGGGGGCGGTGGATTTTCTGCTGCGTATCGTCACCTCGGATATCGAGGCGTACGAGCGGTTTTTCTTCGAGAAGTTGTCGATGGTGCCGGGGATTCAGGAGGTCAACTCGATTGTGGCGCTGTCGGAGATCAAGTCCACCACCAGCCTGCCAGTATTGCGCTGACAGGCATGCCATTGACTGTAGGAGCGAGCTTGCTCGCGAAGATCGTTAACGATAACGCGGGAAGCCTGGCTCCCCACATCGCTCTCGGGTTTTTCGCGAGCAAGCTCGCTCCTACAGGTAGAGTGACTTACAGGCGCAGAAGGGTCTTCCAGGCACGATTCTGATAAACCGCAATCGCCTGGTGCATACGCGCATCCAGTGATTCATCGGTAATCGGCTGGTTGGCCAGGTGCGCCAGCTTGTTCAGCTCGCCGTACAAACGGTCCAGCTCAGGAATGTCCACCACATGGCGCGCATGGTGCAGCCAGGCCTGGATGCGTTCGATGCGCGGCAGTTGCTCGGCCAGGTCTTCCGGCTGTTGCTGGTAGCGCTGCAGTTGCAGGGCGACAGCGTCGTCGGCCAACAGGCGTGGCAGCCAGTTGGTAATTTGCGCAGCGCCCTGGCGGTTGCCGCGCACGTTACGTTCGGCCGTCCAGGTGCGAGCCAGCAGCCAGCGCGAGAGGTTGAGTGAGAACAGGCCCCAGCGCACGTCTTGCAGCTCTTCGATGAACTGTTCCGGCGCGGCTTTGCGAATGTCTTCATCGTCGTCACCGGCCTGGACCAGCGGGCGCCAGTCTTCCAGCAACGCATCCAGGGCGCTGCGCAGTTCGCTGGTGGATTGGCGTGGCGCGGCCTGGCCGAGGCTGCCGATCAGGGCGCGCAACTCGCCGAGGTTCTCGACCCAGTCCTGCAACAGGCGCCAGTGGCCATTGAAGCGGTATTGCTCAGCCAGGCGCTGGCTGCTGCCCAGCAGGTGCCACAGGATCGCGGCGAAGGCGTCGTCCAATGGCATTTCGGCGTGGATCTGTGGCGCCGGCAGGCTCAGGGAATAGCTACTGGCGTCATACAGGCGATAGCCGCGTTCGGCCTTGCTGATGTCGCACGGCATCAGGGCCAGGGTTGCGGCCAGCTCGGCGGCCAGTTCCAGCAGGGCCGCCGGTTCGCCTTCGCGCAGTTCCAGTTCCAGCTCGCAGATTTCTTCTTTCTGCTTGCCGACCACCACATGGCCCAGGTCCAGGGCGGCTTCGATCACCACCTTGGCCTTGCCACGGCCCCAGGCGATTTCGGCGCGTTCACGCACGAAGTCGGTGGTGAAGATCGGCTTGAGAGTCTTTTTGTCCAGCTCGGCCAGTTGCTCGGGCCAGCACTCGCCATCGAGTTTCTTCACATCGAGCTTGGCTTTGGGCAGGTCCCAGTTGTATTCGTTGCGTTCCGACAAGCCGGCGACGCTTTGGCCGCGGGTCTTGAGGGTCTGGATGATGTCGTCACCGTCCTTGCGCAGGCGCAGGGCAACCTTGGCCTGGGCCAGGTCACGCTCGGGGGTGTCGAAGTACTGGTTCATCAACTCACGGCGTTCCCAGCCACTTTTGTTGCGTTTTTTCAGTAACGGGTGCTCACGCAGCGCGGCGAGTGTTTCGCGGCTGACGCGTAGCTTGATTTCGGTTTCTTTCTGCATGGCCGGAAAATCCAGGATCGGGAGCGCAGCCGGGGAAAAGTGTGGCTGCCAAGGTCGTGCAGTGTACAGGACTGAGCCCGGCAACGTGCCGCAACGGTTTATTGTGTTGCCCAGATGCCTCTATAGTGAGGTTCATCCGGGAAGTTGGGAGACCGCGCATGCCTTTACCGTCTATGAAAGAGCAGTTCGCCGCCTTGATCGCCGCGCCGTCGGTGAGCTGCACCCAGGCGTCTCTCGACCAGAGCAACCGCCCGGTGATTGACCTGCTCGCCGCTTGGCTGGGCGACCTGGGCTTTGCCATCGATATCCAACAAGTCAGCCCCGGCAAGTTCAACCTGTTGGCCAGTTTCGGCAGCGGCCCCGGTGGCTTGGTGTTGGCGGGGCATAGCGATACCGTGCCGTATGACGCGGCGCTGTGGAACACCGACCCGCTCAAGCTGACGGAAGTCGACGGCCGCTGGGTAGGGCTGGGCAGTTGTGACATGAAGGGGTTCTTCGCACTGGTTATCGACGCGGCGTTGCCGCTGCTGGACCAACCCTTCAAGCAACCGCTGTTGATCCTTGCCACCTGTGATGAGGAAAGCTCTATGTCCGGTGCCCGTGCGCTGGCCGAGGCGGGGCGCCCATTAGGTCGTGCAGCGGCGATCGGCGAGCCGACCGGGCTCAAGCCGATCCGCCTGCACAAGGGCGTGATGATGGAACGCATCGAGATCCTCGGGCGCAGTGGCCACTCGTCGGACCCCAGCCTGGGCCACAGCGCCCTGGAAGCCATGCATGACGCCATCGGCGAACTGCGCGGCCTGCGCTTGGCCTGGCAGCGCGAGTACCGCAACGCGCAATTCAGCGTGCCGCAGCCGACGATGAACTTCGGCTGCATTCACGGCGGCGACAACCCCAACCGCATCTGCGGCCAGTGCTCCCTGGAGTTCGACCTGCGACCCCTGCCGGGCATGGACCCCGAGGTGCTGCGCGCCGCGATCCGCCAGAAGCTCGAACCCCTGGCCGAGCGGCATAAGGTCAAGATCGACTACGCGCCGTTGTTCCCCGAAGTGCCACCCTTTGAGCAGCCCGAAGACGCCGAGTTGGTGCGGGTGGCGGAGCGTTTGACCGGTCATCGTGCCGAAGCAGTAGCGTTCGGCACCGAAGCGCCTTATCTTCAGCGCCTTGGTTGCGAAACCCTGGTGCTCGGCCCTGGCGACATTGCCTGCGCCCACCAGCCTGGCGAGTACCTTGAAATGTCACGCTTGACGCCTACAGTGCGTCTATTGCGGGAACTGATCGAACACTACTGCCTGAAACCTGCATAAATTAACCCTTGCCCATTCGTACATAAGGAGAGTGAGCGTGTCGCCAAGCCTGTTCCGACGATAACCATCAGCCGCTGTGCGCTTTCACGATTGATCCTTTATTTGGCTGCTTTTTATTACAGGCCCAGGTGTTATGCCCGAATACGTCAACTGGCTTCGTCACGCTTCGCCCTACATCAACGCCCACCGCGACTGCACCTTTGTGGTCATGCTGCCCGGCGATGGTGTGGACCACCCCAACTTCGGCAATATCGTCCACGACCTGGTGCTGCTTCACAGCCTGGGTGTGCGCCTGGTGCTGGTGCATGGCTCGCGCCCGCAAATCGAAACCCGCCTTGAAGCACGCGGCCTTACCCCGGCTTACCACGAAGGCTTGCGCATCACCGATGCTGCGACGCTGGAGTGTGTGATCGACGCGGTGGGTCATTTGCGCATTGCCATCGAGGCGCGCTTGTCCATGGACATGGCGTCATCGCCGATGCAGGGCTCGCGCCTGCGTGTGGCCAGCGGCAACCTGGTCACCGCACGGCCAATTGGCGTGCTTGAAGGCGTGGACTACCACCACACCGGCGAAGTGCGCCGGGTCGACCGCAAGGGCATCAACCGCCTGTTGGATGAGCGCTCTATCGTGCTGCTCTCGCCCCTGGGGTATTCGCCCACCGGCGAGATCTTCAACCTGGCCTGCGAAGACGTCGCCACCCGCGCCGCCATCGACCTGGGCGCCGACAAATTGCTGCTGTTCGGCGCCGATCCCGGTCTGATCGATGAGAACGGCCGCCTGGTGCGTGAATTGCGCCCACAACAAGTACCCGCGCACCTGCAACGCCTGGGCAGCAACTATCAAGCCGAACTGCTCGATGCCGCTGCCGAAGCCTGCCGGGGTGGAGTAGGGCGCAGCCATATCGTCAGCTACGCCGAAGATGGCGCTTTGCTTACCGAACTGTTCACCCGCGATGGTGGCGGTACGCTGGTGGCCCAGGAACAATTCGAACTGGTGCGCGAAGCGGCGATTGAAGACGTCGGCGGCTTGCTGGACCTGATCAGCCCGCTGGAAGAGCAGGGCATTCTGGTGCGCCGTTCGCGGGAAGTGCTGGAGCGTGAGATCGAGCAGTTCAGCGTGGTCGAGCGCGAAGGCATGATCATCGCCTGCGCGGCGCTGTATCAGATCGCGGATTCGGATGCGGGGGAGTTGGCGTGCCTGGCAGTGAACCCGGAGTACCGCCACGGCGCGCGAGGCGATGTGTTGCTCGAACGCATCCAGACCCGGGCACGCGCCCAAGGCTTGAAAACCCTCTTTGTACTCACCACGCGCACGGCCCATTGGTTCCGCGAACGCGGCTTTGTACCCAGCAGCGTGGACCGCCTGCCGTCGGCGCGAGCGTCGCTGTACAACTATCAGCGCAACTCCAAGATCTTTGAAAAGGCCCTGTAAAAGAGTACGGCTCTGTGTGGGAGCTGGCTTGCCTGCGATAGTGGCGCCTCGGTTTATCTGAAGGACCGAGTTGCTGGTATCGCAGGCAAGCCAGCTCCCACCGAAGACTGTATTTATTGTGTGATGAATTTGTCGGTCACATACGCCGAATAATCCGGCAGCACTGTCTCCACCTTCCCCTGTTCCTTCAAGAACTTCGCCGTCTCCTCAATCGCCTTCGCCGTGCCGCCCTTGAGCAGCGCAGCGGTTTGCTGTGCCTGCGCATCCGGAAACGTCGTACCGGCCAAGAGTTCCGGAATGTCATCCGCATTTGAACCTGTCAATTTGGCGATTTTCTGCACTGGCTCGGAATCCACCGTCCAGCTGTCTTTGTGGGCGGCATAGTCGGCAAAGGCATCCAGGGTAACTTTGGCGAACTTGGCCACTACCTCAGGATGTTTTTGCGCAAAATCCTTGCGCGCCACCCACACCTCAAACGTCGGCGCGCCCCATTGGCCCACCTGCGCCGCGTCTGTGAGGGTCTTGCCGCTCTTGCGGATTTCACCCAGGGCCGGGGACCACACAAAAGCCCCATCAATATCGCCACGCTTCCAGGCGGCGGCGATTTCGGCCGGTTGCAGGTTCACCACTTTGACTTGCTGGGTGTTCAGACCCCAGTGTTTCAGCGCGCCGAGCAGGCTGTAATGGGAGGTGGAGACGAAGGGCGTGGCGATGGTTTTACCGATCAAGTCCTGGGGGTTGTCGATGCCACTGCCGTTGCGCACCACCAGGGCTTCAGAAGCGTTGATCTGTGCCGATACGATAAACGCCACAATCGGCAGGTTGCGCGAGGCCGCCGCCGCGAGCGGGCTGGAGCCGAGGTTGCCGATTTGTACATCACCCGAAGCGATGGCCGTGACTACCTCTGGCCCGCTGTTGAAGCGGCGCCAGGCGATTTTTTCGCCGATGGCTTTTTCATACAGGCCGTCGGCCTGGGGAACCTTGCTGGGATCGATGCCGGTCTGGTAGCCCACCGTCAGGTCGGTGGCGTTGACACCAAAAGAAAGTAATAGCGATACAAAAACTGTAACAAATTGACGGGAGGATGTGCGTTTGGCCATGATGGCGTCGCCTTTTTGATCGTGAGTGACGTATGCAACCGTACGGCAACACTAATCGATCTAAAAAAGCACCAGTAAATACCCTTTAGGAATTAGCTTATGGAGCGGCGCGTCTATCCTGACCGGCCAGCTTCACGGAAAGTCTTATTCCTGGATCGTATGAAAAAGAATGAAATAATTCTTTTTGGGTGTATGAAAAACTCATTACCCTGCAGGGACCAAATCAACTGCGATTAGACGAAGGTAGTAGACACACAAGGTTACGATTGACTTGGTGGTCACTATCTGGCGCTAATCGCGCATCTGTGGATCGAGGGCGTCAGACCCGAGACCAAAGAAATACAAAAATTAGAAATGAGAGGAGCGGTACATGAAGAAGTCCACCTTGGCTGTGGCTGTAACGTTGGGCGCAATCGCCCAGCAAGCAGGCGCTGCCGGTTTCATCGAAGACAGCAAGGCCACACTGGGCCTGCGTAACTTCTACATCAACACCGATAACCGCGAAGGCACGGCCAACCCGAGCCGCAACGAAGAGTGGGGCCAAGGCTTCGATCTGCGTTTCATCTCCGGTTACACCCAAGGCACCGTCGGCTTCGGTCTGGACGCTATCGGCCTGCTGGGTGTTCGCCTGGATTCCGGCGGTGGCACCAACGGCGCGACTGCCAGCTCCTACGGTGGCACGATCTTCCCGAGCAAGTCCAATGGCGAAGCCGTTGATAACTACTCCAGCCTGGGCCTGACTGCCAAGGCCAAGATCTCTCAAACCGAACTGAAGTTGGGTACCTTGCAGCCCAAGCTGCCGGTCATCGTCACCAACGATGGTCGTATGCTGCCGCAAACCTTCCAAGGTGGCCAGATCACCTCCAGCGACATCAAGGACCTGACCCTGGTCGCGGGCCAGATCGAAAAGGCCAAGGGCCGTAACTCCAGCAACAACGAAAGCCTGTCCATTTCCGGCGCCAACAGCCGCGGTGTGAACTGGCGTTCGAGCAACAAGTTCTACTACGCCGGTGGCGACTACAAGATCACCAAGGATCTGACCGCCCAGTACTACTACGGCAACCTGGAAGATTTCTACAAGCAACACTTCCTGGGCCTGACCCACAACTGGGCTATCGGCCCTGGCGTGCTGAAGTCTGACCTGCGTTACTTCAACAGCTCCGACGATGGCAACAACGGTAACCAGTCCGCTTATTTCTCGACGGGCAACTACAGCGGCGTGAACTCCGGCCGTGGCAAAGTCGACAACAACCTGTACAGCGGCCTGTTCCTGTACTCGGTGGCCGGTCACACCTTCGGTGGCGGTTACCAGGTCAGCAACGGCAGCAGCGACTTCCCTTGGCTGAACCAGGGTGACGGCTCGTCGGCTTACATCACCACCGACATGCAAATCCAGAAGTTCGCCCGTGCCGGCGAGCGTACCTGGCAAGCTCGCTACTCCTACGACTTCGCCAAAGTCGGCGTGCCTGGCCTGACCGCCGGTGTGGTTTACCTGAAAGGTGATCATATCGACACCGTCGCCAGCAACCGTACCGAGTTCACCGGCCAGTCCGAGTGGGAGCGTGACATCACTGTTGCCTACGTCGTACCGGAAGGTCCGCTGAAGAACGTCGGCGTGGCGTGGAAAAACGCTATGTGGCGCAGCGACATCGCCAACGCGCGTAACCAGGACGAAAACCGCTTGATCGTCAGCTACTCGATCCCGCTGTTGTAAGACTGTAAAACCTTGCCCGGCGCAATGCCGGGCAAGGTGTCTTGCTATTCAAGTCGGGCTCAACCCCCGCAAGCCCTTCCTGAATCCCTCTTTTTTGCAGCGTCTCAAGGCCTTCTCGAACCTTGAAGGCGATGTTGGCCTCAGGCCGTTCCCAAGTCCAATGAACTGATTTTTAATATTCTTTTATCGTCTAGATAAATCGATATTTATTCTTTTTAAATCACCAAAAATCCATGCACAGTGGGCTCCATAAGCACTCATCAGGAGCCACACCATGAGCCTAAGACTGGGCGATATCGCCCCCGACTTCGAACAGGATTCCAGCGCCGGCAAGATTCGCTTCCACGAATGGCTGGGCGACAGCTGGGGTGTGCTGTTTTCCCACCCTGCGGACTTCACGCCGGTGTGCACCACCGAGCTGGGTTTTACCGCCAAGCTCAAGGATGAATTCGCCAAGCGTGGCGTCAAGGCCATCGCCCTGTCGGTAGATCCGGTGGACTCGCACCACAAGTGGATCGAAGACATCAACGAGACCCAGAACACCGTGGTCAACTTCCCGATCCTGGCCGACGCCGACCGCAAGGTCTCGGACCTCTACGACCTGATCCACCCGAATGCCAGCGATACCCTCACCGTGCGCTCCTTGTTTGTGATCGACCCGAACAAGAAGATCCGCCTGACCATCACCTACCCGGCCAGCACCGGGCGTAATTTCCATGAAATCCTGCGGGTGATCGACTCGCTGCAGCTGACCGACAACCACAAGGTGGCAACACCGGCCAACTGGCAGGATGGGGATGAGGTGGTCATCGTGCCGTCACTCAAGGACGAGGAAGAGATCAAGAAACGCTTTCCCAAGGGCTATCGCGCGGTGAAGCCGTACCTGCGTCTTACCCCACAACCCAATCGTTAAGGCATCACGGACCATGCCTCTGTAGGAGCGAGCTTGCTCGCGAAAAACGTCAACGATAACGCGTGCTTCCTGAATGAACGCGGCGCCTGTGAGTTTTTCGCGAGCAAGCTCGCTCCTACCAAAAAGCACTGACTCACAGCAGGGGTTTTCAGGCCGTTTCCACGGCCTTTTTTTTCGCCTGGGGATTGATCAATCGCTTATGTTTTTATGGAATAAACAAATGAATAAATAAGATTTATAGATATATAAATCTGCTGATAAGGTCTATCCCATCTTGGCGCCATCGCCGTACAGCGAACCGCCGACACTTGCTCAAGGAATCTCCTGCATGCTGGTCGTAACACTTGGAGGCAGTCCCAGCCAGCGGTCCCGCTCTGGGGTCTTGCTGGATAAAACCCGTCAGTGGCTGCAACAGCAGGGCGTGGAAGTGGTGAGTTACCAAGTACGGGACTTCCCGGCTGAAGACTTGCTGCATGCGCGCTTCGACAGCCCCAAGGTCATCGACCTGCTGCAACAAGTCGCCAATGCCGACGGCCTTGTGATTGCCACGCCGGTGTACAAGGCGTCGTTTTCCGGGGCGTTGAAGGCCGTACTGGACCTGCTGCCGGAGCGTGCGTTGGCCCATAAGGTGGTGCTGCCGATGGCGACCGGCGGCAGCATCGCCCACATGCTGGCGGTGGACTACGCCCTGAAGCCGGTGCTGTCGGCCCTCAAGGCCCAGGAATTGCTCCACGGTATTTTTGCCGAAGACAGCCAGATCGCCTATGGCGAAGGCAGCGTGCAGGCGCAACTGGTGCCGGTACTCGAACAGCGTCTGCACGAAGCCCTGGAGCAGCTCTACAGCGCCATGGCGCGCCGGCCAAAACCGCTGGACCCTGACGTATTGAATGAACGTTTGTTGAGTGCTCGCTGGAGCATCTGAGCCTCACCCCGAAAAGCTGGAAACACTCACCTTACTCAGCCGACAACGGCCAAGCAGGTGCAGCCAAAACCCTAATCGCACAGTTGGAGAGAGCGCCATGCGCACTGTCATCTTGCGTCGTGGTCTGGTCGCACTCTTTGCTGCGGCTGTGTCCCTCGGCGCCATCGTTCAAGCCCAAGCCGCCGAGACCTTGCGGATCGGTTATCAGAAGTACGGCACCCTGGTGCTGCTCAAGGCCAAGGGCACCCTGGAAAAACGCCTGGCCGACCAAGGCGTGCAGGTGCAGTGGACCGAGTTTCCCGGTGGCCCGCAATTGCTCGAGGGCCTGAACGTCGGCTCCATCGACTTCGGCGTTACTGGCGAAACCCCACCGGTGTTTGCCCAGGCGGCTGGCGCCGATCTGCTCTACGTCGCCTACGAACCACCCGCGCCTACCAGCGAAGCGATCCTGGTGCCCAAGGACTCGCCGATCAAATCGGTGGCCGAGCTCAAGGGTAAAAAGGTCGTGCTCAACAAAGGCTCCAACGTGCACTACCTGCTAGTGCGTGCCCTGGAAGATGCCGGCCTCAACTACACCGACGTAAAGACCGTGTTCCTGCCCCCCGCCGATGCCCGTGCTGCGTTCGAGCGTGGCAGCGTGGACGCCTGGGTGATCTGGGACCCGTACCAGGCCGCCGCCGAGAAGCAACTACAAGCGCGCACCCTGCGAGACGGCACCGGGATTGCCGACAACCATCAGTTTTACCTGGCCACCAAACCCTACGCCGAACAGCACCCGCAAGTGATCAAGGCGTTGGTGGAAGAGGTGCGTGCGGTAGGCGAATGGTCCAAGGCCAACCCGCAGGAAGTGACTGAGCAGGTCGCCCCACTGCTCGGCCTGCCGGCAGATATCACCCTCACATCGGTGAAACGCCAGGGCTACGGCGCGCTGTTCCTGACCCCGGAAGTGGTCGCCGCCCAGCAGAAAATCGCAGACACCTTCTACCAACTCAAATTGATCCCCAAGCCCTTGAGCATCAAGGACGTGATCTGGACGCCACCCGCCGCGGTTGCCAAAGCGCCGTAATCCGACTTCATTCAGGAGACAACTCCATGAGCCTCAATATTTTCTGGTTCCTGCCCACCCACGGCGACGGTCATTACCTTGGCACCGCCGAAGGCGCCCGCGCTGTCGACCACGGTTACTTGCAACAAGTGGCCCAGGCTGCTGACCGCCTGGGTTTCGGCGGGGTGTTGATCCCTACGGGTCGCTCTTGCGAAGACTCGTGGTTGGTGGCCGCCTCGCTGATCCCCGTGACCCAGCGCTTGAAATTCCTGGTTGCCCTGCGCCCTGGGATCATCTCCCCCACCGTGGCCGCGCGTCAGGCCGCGACCCTGGATCGCCTGTCTGGTGGCCGTGCGCTGTTCAACCTGGTCACCGGTGGCGATCCGGAAGAACTGGCTGGCGACGGATTGTTCTTGAGCCATGAAGAGCGCTACCAGGCGTCGGTGGAATTCACACGCATCTGGCGCCGTGTGCTGGAAGGCGAGACCGTGGACTACGACGGCGAGCACATCAGCGTCAAAGGCGCAAAATTGCTCTACCCACCGATTCAACAACCACGCCCGCCGCTGTATTTCGGGGGTTCCTCCGAAGCCGCCCAGGACCTGGCGGCCGAACAGGTCGAGATGGTGCTGACCTGGGGCGAGCCGCCGGCAGCCGTTGCGGAAAAGATCGCGCAGGTACGCGCCAAGGCTGCAAAACTGGGACGCACGGTGCGCTTTGGCATTCGCTTGCATGTGATCGTGCGCGAAACCAACGACGAAGCCTGGAAAGCCGCCGACAAACTGATCTCCCACCTGGACGACGAGACCATCGCCCGCGCCCAGGCGTCCTTGGCGCGCTTCGATTCGGTGGGCCAGCAACGCATGGCAGCCTTGCACGGCGGTAGCCGTGACAACCTGGAAGTCAGCCCCAACCTGTGGGCCGGCGTCGGCCTGGTACGTGGCGGCGCAGGGACGGCGCTGGTGGGCGATGGCCCAACGGTTGCGGCGCGGGTCAAGGAGTACGCGGACCTGGGTATCGATACCTTTATCTTCTCCGGTTATCCACACCTGGAAGAGTCGTATCGGGTCGCCGAGCTGTTGTTCCCGCACCTGGATATCGAACGTCCCGAGCTGCCCAAAAGCGCCGGCTACGTCAGCCCGTTTGGCGAGATGGTGGCCAACGACATCCTTCCCAAAGCTGCGTCACAGAGCTGAGGCGCCGTTATGGACTTAGAAAAAATCAGCCATCGCGTGGCGCCCTGGGTGCTGCCGATCTTATTGCTGGCGGTGTGGCAGTTGTCGGTGTCGGCGGGTTGGTTGTCGACGCGCATTCTGCCAGCGCCGAGTGCGGTGATCGAAGCCGGGATGAACCTGGTGGTCAGCGGCGAAATCTGGACGCACCTGGCCATCAGCGGCTGGCGCGCCGGCCTGGGCTTTGTGATCGGTGGCAGCATCGGTCTGGCCCTGGGCTTTATCACCGGCTTGTCGAAGTGGGGCGAACGCTTGCTCGACAGCTCGGTGCAGATGATCCGCAACGTGCCGCACCTGGCGCTGATTCCGCTGGTCATCCTGTGGTTCGGCATTGATGAGACTGCGAAAATTTTCCTGGTGGCCCTGGGTACCTTGTTCCCGATCTACCTGAACACTTACCACGGCATCCGCAATGTCGACCCGGCACTGGTGGAAATGTCGCGCAGCTATGGCTTGTCCGGTTTCAGCCTGTTCTGGCAAGTGATCCTGCCGGGCGCGCTGCCGTCGATCCTGGTTGGGGTGCGCTTTGCCCTGGGCTTCATGTGGCTGACGTTGATCGTGGCGGAAACCATCTCGGCAAGTTCCGGCATCGGTTACCTGGCGATGAATGCCCGTGAATTCCTGCAAACCGACGTGGTGGTGCTGGCCATCGTCATGTACGCCATCCTCGGCAAACTGGCAGACCTGGCAGCCCGCGGGCTGGAACGTGTGTGGCTGCGCTGGCACCCGGCGTACCAAGTCAAAGGAGGCGCAGCATGACGGCTCAACAACCTCCGCGTCTGTTGAAGGGCATCCCTCTGGCAGTGCGCAAATTGCGCAAGGCCTTTGGTACCCGCGAAGTGCTCAAAGAGATTGACCTGCATATTCCCGCGGGGCAGTTCGTGGCCGTGGTCGGTCGCAGTGGTTGCGGCAAAAGTACCTTGCTGCGCCTGTTGGCGGGGCTGGACAAAGCCAGTGGCGGCGAGCTGCTGGCCGGCTCCGCGCCACTGCACGAAGCGATTGAAGATACGCGGTTGATGTTCCAGGAAGCGCGCTTGCTGCCATGGAAGAAGATCATCGATAA
This sequence comes from Pseudomonas sp. NFPP02, assembly GCF_900119355.1. Lineage (NCBI taxonomy): Bacteria > Pseudomonadati > Pseudomonadota > Gammaproteobacteria > Pseudomonadales > Pseudomonadaceae > Pseudomonas > Pseudomonas sp. NFPP02. The sequence continues at coordinate 322,042 of NZ_FPJI01000001.1, read as the reverse complement.
CGTCGGCCTGGGCCTCAAGGGCGACTGGCGGCCCAAAGCGCTGGATGCGCTGGAAGCGGTTGGCCTGGCCGAGCGCGCCAATGAATGGCCGGCGGCGTTGTCCGGTGGCCAGAAACAGCGCGTGGCACTCGCACGGGCGTTGATCCATCAGCCGCGCCTGTTACTGCTCGATGAGCCGCTGGGCGCACTGGATGCCCTGACCCGCATCGAGATGCAGCAACTGATCGAAAACCTGTGGCGCAAGCACGGTTTCACGGTGTTGCTGGTGACCCACGACGTCAGCGAAGCCGTGGCGATTGCCGACCGCGTAATTCTGATTGAAAACGGCGAAATCGGCCTCGACCTGAACATCGATCTGCCACGCCCACGGGCCCGTGGCTCACACCGCCTGGCCGCGCTGGAAGCCGAAGTGCTCAACCGCGTGCTGTCGCTACCCGGTTCCCCACCGGAACCCGAACCTGTTTCACCGCTGCCGACGCAATTGCGTTGGGCTCAATAACTCACACAGGAAAAACACCATGACTATTAAAGCCATCAACGTGCGTAACCAGTTCAAAGGCACCATCAAGGAAATCGTGGTTGGCGACGTGCTGTCGGAAATTGACGTGCAGACCGCGTCCGGCATTGTCACCTCGGTGATCACCACCCGTTCGGTCAAGGAGTTGGAGCTGGTGATCGGCAGTGAAGTGATTGCCTTTGTGAAATCCACTGAGGTGTCGATTGCCAAGTTGTGATAACGCCACTGATCGTTCCCACGCTCTGCGTGGGAATGCCGCCTGGGGCGCTCCGCGTCCCGCTGTGCCAAAGGTGACGCAGAGCGTCACGGGATGTATTCCCACGCAGAGCGTGGGAACGATCAGCGCTTGGGCAGATAGGCCGGCAAATAAAGCCCCACATACGCATCAAACACCCGCATCCCTTCCTCCGCCATGCGCGGCGTAATCAGCCCATGCTGATGCACCGAGCGCGCGTACACGCGGTCGCTCAACTCCAATGCCAGAGCAAACACGTCCACATCGCTCGGTAGCGTTGGCACTTCAAAGTGGCGATTGAACACCGCCAGCATCAAGTCGCCCAATTCCAAATCATGCTGGCGATCGGCCTGGGTCACTTCGGTCAACCCATGCTGGGCCAGGATCAACTGGCGCGCCGCGGCATCTTTGCTGTAGATGCTGAGCATGCGTTGTTCAACGATGTAGGACAGGTCGCGCCAATGCTTGAGCGATTCATGCTCGATGGGCGCCTGGATGGCGGCGCGAAAGGCTGCGTGAACGTCAGCGGTCAACGCCTCAAGCAACGCCGGCACACTGGCGAAAAAGTGGTACACCGATGACGGGGGAATCTGTGCTCGTTCGGCCACGCTGTAGATCGACAAGCTGGCCACACCTTCGGCGGCCAGCAAGGTGCGGGCGGCGTCGAGGATCGCGTCGATCCGGGCCTGGCTGCGGGCGCGGGGTTTGCGAACAGTGGCGGGGCGGGTGGTCATGGATGTCTCCTACAAGGCAGCAGGCATTGTATGAGCAGGAATCTGTGTTGTCTGCCAAGCCGCCTTCGCGAGCAAGCCCGCTCCCACATTTAACTGCATTCCAAAGTTGAAACCCGACCCCTGTGGGAGCGGGCTTGCTCGCGAAGAGGCCAACTCGGTCTACCGGTAGAAACCCATAAAAAAACGCCACTGACCAAAATCAGCGGCGTTCTTTTATTGCAGCAACCGCTTACACGGTATGCAGGTACCAGTTGTACTCAAGGTCGGAGATGGAGTGTTCAAACTCCTCCAACTCACTTTCCTTACAGGCGACGAAGATATCGATGTATTTAGGATCGATGTACTTGGCCATCACCTCGCTGTCGTCCAACTCACGCAGCGCATCGCGCAGGTTGTTCGGCAGGCTCTGCTCGTTCTGCTCGTAGCTGTTGCCTTCCACTGGAGCGTTCGGCTCGATCTTGTTGGTCAGGCCGTGGTGTACGCCCGCCAATACCGAGGCCATCAGCAGGTAAGGGTTGGCATCGGCGCCAGCCACACGGTGTTCGATACGCACGGCATCGGACGAGCCGGTGGGTACGCGAATCGCCACGGTGCGGTTATCCAGGCCCCAGCACGGCGAGTTCGGCACGTAGAACTGTGCGCCGAAACGACGGTAGGAGTTGACGTTGGGGCACAGGAACGCCATTTGGGCGGGTAGGGTCTCCAGCACACCGCCGATCGCGTGACGCAATGCGGCGTTCTGCTCGGGATCCTCGCTGGCAAAGATGTTCTTGCCGTCCTTGTCCAGAATGGAAATGTGTACGTGCAGCCCGTTGCCTGCCTGGCCTGGGTAAGGCTTGGCCATGAAGGTGGTGTCCATCTCATGGTCGTAGGCGATGTTCTTGATCAGGCGCTTGAGCAGTACCGCGTAGTCGCAGGCCTTGATCGGGTCGGCGACGTGGTGCAGGTTCACTTCGAACTGCGCCGGGGCACTTTCCTTGACGATGGCATCGGCCGGAATGCCTTGCTCCTTGGCACCTTCCAGAATGTCCTGGAGGCAGTCGACGTATTCGTCGAGGTCGTCGATCAGGTAGACCTGTGTCGAGTGCGGGCGTTTGCCGGAGATCGGCGAGCGGGGCGGTTGTGGGCGGCCGTTCACGTTCTCCTGGTCGATCAGGTAGAACTCAAGCTCGAAAGCGGCGCAGATGGTCAGACCGAGGTCGTCAAACTTGGTGACAACTTGGCGGAGCACTTCGCGCGGATCGGCGAAGAAAGGTTCACCTTCAAGTTCGTGCATGGTCATCAGCAGTTGCGCGGTGGGGCGCTTTTGCCAGGGTTCATTGCACAGGGTGTCGGGGATTGGATAACAGATTCGGTCAGCATCACCGATGTCCAGGCCCAGGCCGGTGCTTTCCACCGTAGAGCCGTTGATATCCAGGGCAAATAAAGAGGCAGGCAGGTTAATGCCCTTCTCGTAAACCTTGTGGAGGCTGGTGCGTTCGATGCGCTTACCGCGCACCACACCATTCATATCCGCAATTAGAAGGTCTACGTACAGAACCTCAGGATGATCCTTAAGGAACGCGTTCGCTTCGTTAAGCTGAACGGCACGCGGGGGTACCGACATGATGCAACACCTTTGTTGTTAAAAATATCAATCATTGATCTTTTCTGGTTTCAGTCAACCCGAACGGCCTGCCGAAGTCAAGCGAGGCATTTTTTGCCCTAAAAAAGCGCCATGAAGCCTTTTTTGCGGGGTTTTGGGGCGGTTTTTTGGGTTTTAGGGGCTTGGGACCTGCAGGCTTGAGCGGGCCGTGTAGGATTTTTTACGGGGGTGTTGTGTAAAAAAATGAACAAGGCTAAGCTCGATTCAAACCCATAACAGCAATAATACCGGGGTGCTTCATGTTTCACCTGCCGCCAATCGGCGTCTCTGCCTGCTCCAGCCAGGCTTTGTCCGCAGCTCGTTCGCCCCGTGTGAATGCCCAGGCACCGGCCAATATTCTTGACGGCCCGGCCGATCTCCTTTTTGCCATCTCCGACGCCACTGAGCGACCCTCATCCGCCGTGCCGATCATAATTGCGCACAACTTTGGCCTGAGGAATGCAACCCATGGGCAAATGGCAGGTAAGCTCCTACCCTGAATGAAAAAACGACGCGGATGCTGCGTCAACCAACGCCTGGCCTTTAATGGATGCCAGGAAACCCAGCCCAGAGGCATTTATGAGTAACAACCTCGACCAGCTCACCGATTGGTTGAAAGACCACAAGATCACAGAAGTCGAATGCATGATTGGCGACCTCACCGGTATTACCCGGGGCAAGATCTCGCCGACCAACAAGTTCATTGCCGAAAAAGGCATGCGCCTGCCCGAGAGTGTTCTGTTGCAGACCGTGACCGGCGACTATGTCGAAGACGACATCTATTACGAATTGCTCGACCCGGCCGACATCGACATGATCTGCCGCCCCGACCAGAACGCGGTATTCCTGGTGCCCTGGGCCATCGAGCCGACCGCCCAGGTGATCCACGACACCTACGACAAGCAAGGCAACCCGATCGAGCTGTCGCCGCGCAACGTGCTCAAGAAAGTCCTCAAACTCTACTCCGACCGCGGCTGGCAGCCCATCGTGGCGCCGGAGATGGAGTTCTACCTGACCAAGCGCTGCGAAGACCCGGACTTCCCGCTGCAACCGCCGATTGGCCGCTCCGGCCGCCCGGAAACCGGTCGCCAGTCCTTCTCTATAGAAGCAGCCAACGAATTCGACCCGCTGTTCGAAGACGTCTACGACTGGTGCGAACTGCAGGAACTGGACCTCGACACCCTGATTCACGAGGACGGCACCGCGCAGATGGAAATCAACTTCCGTCACGGCGATGCCCTGTCTCTGGCCGACCAGATCCTGGTGTTCAAGCGCACCATGCGTGAAGCCGCGCTCAAGCACGACGTGGCCGCCACCTTCATGGCCAAGCCCATGACCGGCGAGCCCGGCAGCGCGATGCACCTGCACCAGAGCATCATCGACATTGCCACCGGCAAGAACGTCTTCTCCAATGAAGACGGGACCATGAGCCAACTGTTCCTCAACCATATTGGCGGCCTGCAGAAATTCATCCCTGAATTGCTGCCTTTATTCGCCCCCAACGTGAACTCGTTCCGCCGCTTCCTGCCCGACACCTCGGCGCCGGTGAACGTGGAATGGGGCGAAGAAAACCGCACCGTCGGCCTGCGCGTACCGGATGCCGGCCCGCAGAATCGCCGCGTGGAAAACCGCCTGCCTGGCGCCGACGCCAACCCGTACCTGGCGATTGCCGCCAGCCTGTTGTGCGGCTACATCGGCATGGTCGAAGGCCATAACCCGAGCGCGCCGGTGGTGGGCCGCGGTTACGAGCGACGCAACCTGCGCCTGCCGTTGACCATCGAAGACGCCCTGGAACGCATGGAAAACAGCAAGACCATCGAGAAATATCTGGGGCAAAAATTCATCACAGGCTACGTCGCGGTCAAGCGGGCCGAGCATGAAAACTTCAAGCGCGTGATCAGTTCGTGGGAGCGGGAATTCCTGCTCTTCGCCGTCTGATGCGCCGGGCGCGCCCTTCAAACGGCGCGCCTTCACTGAAAAGTCTAGGAGATTGGTATGTCCAGCAACAACCCGCAAACCCGTGAATGGCAAGCCTTGAGCAATGATCACCACCTGGCGCCGTTCAGCGACTTCAAGCAATTGAAAGAGAAAGGCCCAAGGATCATCACCAAAGCCCACGGCGTTTACCTGTGGGACAGCGAAGGCAACAAGATCCTCGACGGTATGGCCGGCCTGTGGTGCGTGGCGATCGGTTACGGTCGCGATGAACTGGCCGATGCCGCCGCCAAGCAGATGAAAGAACTGCCGTACTACAACCTGTTCTTCCAGACCGCACACCCGCCGGTATTGGAGTTGGCCAAGGTCATTTCCGATGTCGCGCCGGCTGGCATGAACCACGTGTTCTTCACCGGCTCTGGCTCCGAAGGCAACGACACCATGTTGCGCATGGTCCGCCACTACTGGGCGATCAAGGGCCAGCCCAACAAGAAAACCATCATTGCCCGCAAGAATGGCTACCACGGCTCTACCGTGGCCGGCGCCAGCCTGGGCGGCATGACCTATATGCACGAGCAGGGCGACTTGCCGATCCCGGGCATTACCCACATCGCGCAGCCGTACTGGTTTGGCGAAGGCGGCGACATGAGCCCCGAGGAATTCGGTGTGTGGGCCGCCAACCAGTTGGAAGAGAAAATCCTGGAGCTGGGCGTGGACAACGTCGGCGCCTTTATTGCCGAGCCGATCCAGGGTGCCGGTGGCGTGATCGTGCCGCCTGCCACGTACTGGCCGCGCATTAAGGAAATCCTCGCCAAGTACGACATCCTGTTTGTCGCCGACGAAGTAATCTGCGGCTTCGGCCGTACCGGTGAGTGGTTCGGTAGCGATTTCTACGACCTCAAGCCGCACATGATGACCATCGCCAAGGGCCTGACCTCGGGCTACGTGCCCATGGGCGGCCTGATCGTGCGTGACGAAGTGGTGGCGGTGCTCAACGAAGGGGGCGATTTCAACCACGGCTTTACCTACTCCGGCCACCCGGTGGCCGCGGCCGTGGCGCTGGAAAACATCCGCATCCTGCGCGATGAAAAAATCGTTAACCGTGTGCACGACGAAACGGCACCGTATTTGCAAAAGCGTCTGAGGGAACTGGGCGATCATCCGCTGGTGGGTGAAGTACGCGGCGTCGGTATGCTCGGTGCGATCGAGCTGGTGCAGGATAAGGCGACGCGCAAGCGTCATGAAGGCAAAGGCGCGGGCATGATCTGCCGAACCTTCTGCTTTGAAAATGGCCTGATCATGCGCGCCGTGGGCGACACCATGATCATTTCGCCGCCACTGGTCATCAGCAAGGCTGAAATCGACGAGCTGGTAACCAAGGCGCGCCATTGCCTGGACCTGACTTTGGCTGCCTTGCAGGGCTAAGTGCTAGGCTCAGTGCGCGGTGCACTGGGCAGTTAAAAATGCAGGGGCTTTGGTTGAAAGCCGGCCCCTGAACTTGCCAGACTGTCGCCCTGTTTTGTTGCCCTTCGGTTGGGCCGTAAAACATACAACGCTTGTGGCCCAAAAAAGAAAAAATTGGAGCATCACCAAATGAAGGCATTAGGTTTGAAGAACGCTGGCAAGACCCTCCTCGCCTTGTCCCTGATGGGTGCAATGGCGGGCGCGGCCCAGGCAGACAATAAAGTGCTGCACGTCTACAACTGGTCCGACTACATTGCACCGGACACCATCGCCAACTTTGAAAAAGAGTCGGGCATCAAAGTGGTGTACGACGTTTTTGACAGCAACGAAACCCTGGAAGCCAAGTTGCTGGCAGGCAAGTCCGGCTACGACATCGTTGTGCCGTCGAACAGCTTCCTCGCCAAGCAGATCAAGGCCGGTGTCTACCAGGAGCTGGACAAGTCCAAGCTGTCCAACTACGACAACCTGAACAAATCCCTGCTCAAGGCCGTATCGGTCAGCGACCCGGACAACAAGCACGCCTTCCCGTACATGTGGGGCTCGATGGGGATCGGCTACAACCCGGAGAAGGTCAAGGCCGCACTGGGCGTGGACAAGATCGACTCGTGGGACGTACTGATGAAGCCGGAAAACATCGCCAAGCTGAAAAGCTGCGGCGTGAGCTTCCTCGATTCGCCAACCGAAATGCTGCCGGTAGCGCTGCATTACCTGGGCCTGCCGACCGACACGACGAAGAAGGCTGATCTGAAACAGGCCGAAGACCTGTTCATGAAAATCCGTCCTTCGATCGGCTACTTCCACTCCTCCAAGTACATCTCCGACCTGGCCAACGGCAACATCTGCGTGGCTGTGGGCTACTCGGGTGACATCGAACAGGCCAAAACCCGCGCGGCTGAAGCCGGTGGCAAGGTCAAGATCGCCTACGACATTCCCAAGGAAGGTGCTGGCAGCTTCTTCGACATGGTCGCCATTCCCAAGGATGCCGAAAACGTCGAGGCTGCCTACGCATTCATGAACTACCTGCTCAAGCCAGACGTCATGGCCGCGATCACCAACAGTGTGCGTTTCCCGAACGGTAACGAGAAAGCCACTGCCCTGGTCGATAAAGACATCACCAGCGACCCGGGTATTTATCCGTCGGCCGAAGTGCAATCCAAGCTCTACGCCATTGCCGACATGCCAGCGGCAACTCAGCGTGAAATGACCCGTAGCTGGACCAAGATCAAGTCCGGTAAATAACGCACAAACCTGTAGGAGCGAGCTCGCTCGCGAAAATCGTCAACGATAACGCGGGGCCTCTGATAGCCCGCGTTGCCTGTGAGTTCTTCGCGAGCAAGCTCGCTCCTACAAACAGTGGCAGCCGTACAGAAAATAAATGACAGAAAGTTTTGCCGGATCGGTTTATCGACGGTAAGTTGCGCGCCGGTTTTGTTGCCGGGCAACAACTTCAAGGCCCCAACTATTCAAGAGGACCTCCACTTGCCAATTTCTTTATTTCGCAAAGCCATGCTGGTGGGTGCAGGTATCACGCTGGCTGCCAGCGTACAGGCCGCACCGACGGTGCATATTTATAACTGGTCGGACTACATCGGCCCCGACACCCTGGCCAACTTCGAAAAGGCCAGTGGTATCAAGCCTGTGTATGACGTGTTTGACTCCAACGAAACCCTGGAAGGCAAGTTGCTCGCCGGGCGTACCGGCTACGACGTCGTGGTGCCGTCCAACCATTTCCTGGGCAAGCAGATCAAGGCTGGAGCGTTCCAGAAGCTCGACAAGTCACTGCTGACAAACTACGCCAACCTCGACCCGGTGCTGCTCAAGCGCCTGGAAAAGAACGACCCGGGCAACCAGTACGCGGTGCCGTACCTGTGGGGCACAAATGGCATTGGCTACAACGTCGACAAGGTCAAGGAAGTGCTGGGGGTCGACAAGATCGACTCCTGGGCCGTGTTGTTCGAACCGGAAAACATGAAGAAGTTGGCCACTTGCGGCGTGTCGTTCATGGACTCGGCCGATGAAATGCTGCCCGCAGTACTCAACTACATGGGCCTGGACCCCAACAGCACCAACCCGGCCGACTATAAGAAAGCCGAGGAAAAACTGCTGAAAGTGCGGCCCTACGTGACCTACTTCCATTCCTCCAAATACATCTCGGACCTGGCCAACGGCAACATCTGCGTGGCGGCCGGTTTCTCCGGCGATGTGTTCCAGGCCAAGGCCCGTGCGGCGGAGGCGGGCAAAGGCGTGAACATCGCCTACACGATTCCCAAAGAAGGCGGCAACCTGTGGTTCGACGTGCTGGCGATTCCCAAGGATGCCAGCAACGTCAAGGAAGCCCACGCCTTCATCAACTATTTGCTGCAGCCTGAGGTGATCGCTCAGGTCAGCGATCAAGTCGGTTACGCCAACCCTAACCCAGGGGCGGACAAACTGATGGAGCAATCGATACGCACCGACGAAGCGGTTTACCCACCGCAGGCGGTTCTCGAGCGGACATTCGTCAACTTTGAGCTACCCCCGAAAGTGCAGCGTTTAATGACCCGTAGCTGGACCAAGGTCAAGACGGGCAAGTAAGGCTAAAACTATCCAAGGCTGGCCCGCATTGGGCCGGCTGCACAGTTTTTTTTGGGAGTTTCGTAAATGGCAGTTGCCTCCGGCGCCTATAAGAAAGCCCTCGAGGGCGACCAGACACCGAAAAAGGTGCTGGTCAAAATCGACCGGGTCACGAAGAAGTTCGACGAGACGATTGCCGTGGACGATGTGTCCCTGGAAATCAAGAAAGGCGAGATCTTCGCCTTGCTCGGCGGTTCGGGTTCGGGCAAATCCACCTTGCTGCGCATGCTTGCAGGTTTCGAGCGCCCAACCGAAGGTCGCATCTACCTCGACGGTGTGGACATCACCGACATGCCGCCCTACGAGCGGCCGATCAACATGATGTTCCAGTCCTACGCCTTGTTCCCGCACATGACCGTGGCGCAGAACATCGCCTTCGGCTTGCAACAGGACAAGATCCCCAAGGCTGAAGTCGACGCACGCGTGGCCGAGATGCTCAAGCTGGTGCAGATGAGCCAGTACGCCAAGCGCAAGCCGCACCAATTGTCCGGCGGCCAGCGCCAGCGTGTGGCCTTGGCCCGCTCCTTGGCCAAGCGCCCGAAGCTGCTGCTGCTCGATGAGCCGATGGGCGCACTGGACAAGAAGCTGCGCTCGCAGATGCAACTTGAGTTGGTGGAGATCATCGAGCGCGTTGGGGTGACCTGCGTGATGGTGACCCACGATCAGGAAGAGGCCATGACCATGGCCGAACGCATCGCGATCATGCACCTGGGCTGGATCGCTCAGATCGGCAGCCCGATCGATATCTACGAAACTCCCACCAGCCGCCTGGTGTGCGAGTTCATCGGCAACGTCAACATTTTCGACACCCAGGTGGTGGACGACGCCGAAGGCCACGCAGTGCTCAAGTGCCCGGACCTGGACCGCGACATCTACGTAGGCTACGGCATCGCCACCTCGGTGGAAGACAAGTCGGTGACCTACGCCATTCGCCCGGAAAAGCTGTTGGTGACCACCGAAATGCCGACCTGCGAACACAACTGGTCCAGCGGCAAGGTGCACGACATCGCCTACCTGGGCGGCCACTCGGTGTTCTACGTGGAGCTGCCGAGCGGCAAGCTGGTGCAGTCTTTCGTCGCCAACGCCGAACGCCGTGGCCAGCGCCCAACCTGGGGTGACCAGGTGTACGTGTGGTGGGAAGACGACAGCGGCGTGGTACTTCGCTCATGAACATGAAGAAATTCAAGCGGCGCTTGGATCGCATCGTGCCCAATGGCAAGCAGGTGGTCATCGGGATTCCCTTCCTCTGGCTGTTCCTGTTTTTCGCACTGCCGTTTTTCATCGTGCTGAAAATCAGCTTTGCCGAAGCCGATGTGGCGATCCCGCCCTATACCGAGATCTATACCTACGTTGAGCAAAAGCTGGAGGTGGTGCTGAACCTGGCCAACTACAGCTTGCTGGCGGGCGACGAGTTGTACATCGCCGCCTACCTGGGCTCGCTGAAGATGGCGTTTTTCAGCACGCTGCTGTGCCTGCTGATCGGCTACCCGATGGCCTACGCCATTGCCACCGCGCGCAAAGAGATGCAGACCGTGCTGGTGCTGCTGATCATGATGCCCACCTGGACCGCGATCCTGATCCGGGTGTATGCGTGGATGGGCATCCTCAGCAACAACGGCCTGCTCAATGGCTTCCTGATGTCCATGGGCTTGATCAACGAGCCGCTGCAGATCCTCAACACCAACATCGCGGTGTACATCGGCGTGGTCTATTCGTACCTGCCGTTCATGATCCTGCCCCTGTACGCCAACCTGGTGAAGCACGACCAGAGCCTGCTGGAAGCCGCTTCGGACCTCGGTTCGAGCACCTTCAACAGCTTCTGGAAAATCACCGTGCCGCTGTCCAAGAACGGCATCATCGCCGGTTGCATGCTGGTGTTTATCCCGGTGGTGGGCGAGTTCGTGATTCCTGAACTGCTCGGCGGCCCGGAAACCCTGATGATCGGTAAGGTGTTGTGGCAAGAGTTCTTCAACAACCGTGACTGGCCGGTGGCGTCTGCCCTGGCGGTGGTGATGCTGGCGATCCTGATCGTGCCGATCATCCTGTTCAACCGCAGCCAAGCCAAAGAGCTGGAGGGCAAGATATGAAGCGCTTTCGTTTCTCCAGCTTCATGCTGGTCGCAGGCTTGTTGTTCATCTACCTGCCGATGTTGATCCTGGTGATCTACTCGTTCAACGAATCCAAGCTGGTGACAGTGTGGGGCGGTTGGTCGATCAAGTGGTACGTGGGCCTGTTGGACAACACCCAGTTGATGGGCTCGGTGGCCCGCTCCCTGGAAATCGCCTGCTACACGGCGGTGGCGGCGGTGGCGTTGGGTACTCTGGCGGCCTTCGTGCTGACGCGCATCAGCCAGTTCAAGGGCCGCACGCTGTTCGGTGGCCTGGTGACGGCGCCGTTGGTGATGCCGGAAGTGATCACCGGCCTGTCGCTGTTGCTGCTGTTCGTGGCCATGGCGCAGATGATCGGCTGGCCCCAGGAGCGTGGCATCGTCACCATCTGGATCGCCCACACCACCTTCTGTGCGGCGTATGTGGCGGTGGTGGTGTCGGCGCGCTTGCGTGAGCTGGACCTGTCGATCGAAGAAGCGGCGATGGACCTGGGCGCGCGGCCGTGGAAGGTGTTCTTCCTGATCACCATCCCGATGATCGCGCCATCGCTGGCAGCGGGCGGCATGATGTCGTTCGCGCTATCGCTGGACGACCTGGTACTGGCCAGCTTCGTGTCGGGCCCTGGTTCCACCACCTTGCCGATGGAAGTGTTCTCGGCGGTGCGTCTGGGGGTTAAACCCGAGATCAACGCCGTGGCGAGCCTGATTCTGTTGGCGGTGTCGCTGGTGACCTTCCTGGTGTGGTTCTTCAGCCGTCGGGCCGAAGAGCATCGCAAGAAGGCTATTCAGCAAGCGATTGAAGAAGCCGCAGCGGATGGCTGGCAGCAGCCGGACAAGCGCCGGGCGCCAGCGCCGGTCTAACTGCTGGAACAGGGTAAAAGTGTGGGAGCTGGCTTGCCTGCGATGGCGGTGTATCAGTCACTTATAAGGTGCTGACTCACCGTCATCGCAGGCAAGCCAGCTCCCACATTTGATTGCATTTCAGGTTGATTACATCGCCCACGGCGACGTGCGGATCACCTGCACAAAATTCATCGGCTTGAACCCCGGCTCCTGGTCCACCAGCACGTCGGTCTTAACATTGCCAAACGTGGTCTGCGGGCGATGGCGCAAGCCGTCTGCGAACGCGCAGATGATGCACTCCTTGAACCCTTCACCCCGTGGATGTGCATGCACCACCGCTTCGCGCTGCGTGCTGCTGAACGCGGCGTAGTCGATGCCCAGCACGTCCATCTCCACACCGGCGGTCACCAGCGCTACGGTGGGGCGCAGGTGTTTCGGCACGCCCGGTGTGGTGTGCAGGGCGATGGACAACCACACTTGTTCGATATCGTCATCGCTCAGCCCATAGGGCTTGAGAAATGCGGCGGCGGCGTTGGCGCCGTCCACTTCAAAACGCTCGTCGTCACTGCGGTGGCCTTCCACCAGGCCCAGGTCATGGAACATCGCGCCGACGTAGAGCAACTCCGGGTTGTAGGCCAATTGCTTGCGCTCACCGCTCAAGGCGCCGAACAGGAAGACCCGGCGCGAATGGTGGTAGAGCAGGTCCGATTCGACGTCGCGGATGTATTCGGTGGTGGCCCTGGCCAAGGCGCTATCAGGGATCTGAATACCGGCTATGGTGATGCTCATGGTGGATCTCCTCTGGAAAGACTTCAGTCTGGTCCCATGACCCTGAAGCGGCTATTGCGACAGGGAGGCGATCCCGGCCAATGTGCCGCCACATCGTGCCAAGCATGTAGGCGATCCCCTGTGGGAGCTGGCTTGCCTGCGATAGCATCACCTCGGTGTACCTGAGGTACCGAGTCGTCTGCATCGCAGGCAAGCCAGCTCCCACAAGGGGAGCGCATTTATCCAGTTGGAAAAAGGTGTTTGTGACCATGGGCAAAACCGTCGCCATCCTGATCTTCCCCGGTGTCCAGTCGCTGGACGTGAGCGGGCCGATGGATGTGTTCTGCGAGGCCAACCGCTTCCTGGCGCCCGAGGATCACTATCGGCTGGAAGTACTCGGCTTTGGCCACGGCGCCATGGCGGCCTCCAACGGTTTGTCACTGCAGGCGCACAAGCACTACAGCGAAGCCCGGCAACCCTATGACCTGTTGCTGGTCGCCGGTGGCCCGCAGTTACCCTTCGAGGATTTCGGCTTCGAGTTTGACGCTTGGCTGCGCGCGGCCGCCGCGAAGGCGCAGCGCTTCGGCTCGATCTGCAATGGCGCCTTCATGCTGGCCCGTGCAGGTCTGCTGGACGGCAAGACCGTCACTACCCATTGGAACGATGCCGCCAGCCTGGCGCGCCTGTTTCCCTCGGCCCAGGTCGAAGCCGACCGTCTCTATGTGCAGGACGGCAAGCTCTACACCTCCGCCGGGGTCACGGCAGGTATCGACCTGTCGTTGTACTTGCTGGCCCAGGATCACGGCCCGGAAGTGGCGCTGAGCGTGGCCAAGCGCCTGGTGGTGTTCACCCAGCGCTCGGGCGGGCAATCGCAGTTCAGCCCGTTCCTCACGCCCCATGCCGAAACCACCTCGGCGGTGGCGCTGGTGCAGCTGTACGTGCTGGCCAACCTGACGGGAGACTTGACCATTGCCGACCTGGCCAAGGCGGCCAATATGAGTGCGCGCAATTTCTCCCGGGTGTTTGCCCGTGAAGCGCGGATTACGCCGGCGGAATTTGTCGAGAGGGCGCGCGTGGATGCGGCACGGGTGATGCTTGAAAGCAGCCACGCACCGCTTAAGACCGTGGCCTATCAATGCGGCTTTCGCGACGCCCAGCACATGCGCAGTGTGTTCAACCGCCGGCTGGGCGTCACGCCGCAACAGTTCAGGCTTAACTTTGCGGCGCCGGTTTGAGCGTGTCGTAGGCTTCCAGGGCGCGCAACGAGTAGATGTAGGCCGCGCCTGCATTCAGCGAGATCGCGGTGGCCAGTGTGGCCGCCACTTCTTCGCGGGTTGCCCCGGCCTTGATCGCGGCATCGGCATGCACGCCGATGCAACCGTCGCAGCGGGTGGTGATCGCCACCGCGATGGAAATCAGTTCACGGGTCTTGGCGTCGAGTACATTGTTTTCCTCGGCAGCTTCCCCCAGCGCCATGTAGGCTTTGACCATCTTCGGGTTGCTCTTGCCCAGTGAGCCAAAGGCTTTCTTCACGGTAGGCAGCAAGTCGGACCAGTTATTGAACATTGCGGTAACTCCTGAACAGGTTGGGTGTGAAGCCAGTCTGTAGCGTTGAAGGCTACGGCTATTGTTCAATCCGCTCATTTTTTTGACCGATGCTCGCAAATGAATGCCATCGACACCCTTATCGCGCTGGCCAACCTGCGCGGCAGCCTGGATTTGCGTTGCCAGTTCCAAGGGGACTGGGCGTTGGACCATGCGCCGGAAAACCTCGGCGTGGCGCCTTATCACATCGTGCTTAGCGGCACCTGCCGCGCCGAGTTGTCTGGCGGGCAATATGTAACGTTGGAGGAGGGCGATATCCTGCTGATGCCCGGTGGCGGTACCCACTTGCTGCGCAGCCAGGGCGCGCGGATCCGCCCGATGCAGCCTCGCGTTATCGAAGGGGGTGCGCTGACCGTGCACCGTTTGGGCGGTGAACAGCCGGATGTGGATATGCTGTGTGGCAGCTTTCACTACAACCGCCAATCGCTGTTGTTCGATGCGTTGCCGGACTACCTGGTGGTGTCCAGCCGCCAGTGGCAAGGCGATGGGCAACTGGCGGCGTTGATAGCGTTGCTGCGCAGTGAAGCGGACGGGCAGCAAGTGGGTGCCCGTTCGTTTATCAATGCGCTGTCGTCAGCCCTGTTCACCTTGATCCTGCGCAGTTGGCTGAGCGACCAGGCGCCAGGGGCGGGAACCTTCGCCTTGCTCGCTGACAAGCGCTTGAGCAAGGCCTGGCAAGCCATGCTGGCCGAACCTGGGCATGAATGGACCATCGATGGTCTGGCGTCGGCGGCCAGCATGTCCCGTGCGACTTTTATGCGTGCGTTCGTCAAAGTGGCAGGTGTATCGCCCTGGGTGTTGCTCACCCAATTGCGCATGGAGATGGCGTTCAACCTGCTGCGCCAGTCACGCCTGAGCCTGATCGATATCGCCGCCCAGGTGGGTTATCAATCCCAGGCGGCGTTCAGCAAGAAATTCAAGGACACCTACGGCCAAGCGCCAGGGCGCATGCGGGCTCACACCCGATGATCATTCCCACGCTCTGCGTGGTAACGCCTCTTGGGACACTCTGCGTCCCGCTTCTAAGGGCGGACGCGGAGCGTCCATGGCTGCATTCCCACGCGGAGCGTGGGAACGATCATCGGGCGGGCAGCAGTTTCAAGGTGCCGCGGGTATTGGCTGTCACTTCCTCCTCACTGAAGTGCGCCTGCTCATACCTGCCCTCGATATAGCTCTGCGCCTGGTCGCCATAGTGCGTATCAAAGGGCACACCGCTTTGCCCCACCGGGTTGATGGTGAGGGCGTGGGCCGGGTCGGCGAAGTCGATCAGGCGCCGTGTCGACGGGCCGTAGGTCACAGGCCACGGCGCCGGGCCAATCGGGGCGGTCTGGTTGTTCGGCACTTCGTGGCTGCCCGGTGCCGGGAAGGGGCCGACGTTGAAGATTTTATCCAGCGGTTTTTGCAGGCCCAGCGGGTGGCCGTGGGTCAGGGTGTGCGCCTTGCCCCACTGCCACTGTGCCGGGTCATCGCCGAACGTAGCCTTGAGATGGGCCAGGCTGTTGTCCCAGGCGAGCTTGACGGTATCGGCCCGATTGCCGTTCCACCAGGGTGAGTCTGCCGACGCGGCCAGGCGTGGCAAGGCGGCGTCGATCACGCGGGTGCCGAGCAGGGTCTTGAACAAGGCATCGCCGAGTTTGGGGTGAAAGGTTGCGTCGCTGAGGTTGAACAGCAACTGGTTGAACAGCGTGGCATTGGTGGAGTCCAGCGGGTAGTCACCCTTCCAGTTGGCAAGCTGCTCCACCAGTTTGAGTTGCGCCGGGTCCTTGACCACCTCGCGCAGCACCGGCAACAGCGGTGCCAGCAGGCGTGGGCCGTAGGCGGTGGTGGTGCCCAGTTGCAGGGCCTGGCTGTTGGTCACATCCCACTTCACGCTTGTGTCGCTCAACTGCGCGTTCAACTGCTGGCCGCGGTCAGCCAAGTTGTAATAACCGGGGATCGGCATGCCGGTGGGCGATGCCGGCTGGGCATTGGCGGACACCACATAGCCGCGCGGCGGGTTTTCTTCCTGGGGGTTGGCACTGAAGGGGTAGAAACCCAGCTTGTCGGCCTGGGCAGTGCTACCGTCGAGGATGAACGCCGGGTTGACGCCGGCCGGGCGGATCGGCAACTGCGCTGCCGCCCACCAGCCGATATCGCCTTTGGCATTGGCCCACACGATGTTCAGGCCTGGCGCCGACACCTTGGCGGCTGCGGCACGTGCCTTGGCCAGGGTTTCGGCACGGTTGAGCTGATAGAAGCCATCGAGGATCGGGTTTTCACTGTCCAGGAACGCCCACCACATGGCAATCGGTGTGCTGCCGGCGTTCTCACCGAGCACGTCGTTGATGATCGGGCCGTGGGGCGAACGGCGCAGGGTGAGGGTTACCGGCGCCTGGCCCTTGACCTGGATCTGCTGCTCGCTGCTGCTCATGTCCACCCATTGGCCGTGATACCAAACCTGGTTGGGGTTGTCCGGGTTGACCTTCTCGGCGACCAGGTCGAGGTCGTCGTTCTGGAACATGGTCAGGCTCCAGCCGAAGTCCAGGTTGTGCCCCAGGAACGCCACCGGTACCAGCGCGTTGTGGTAGCCGTACAACTCGAAGCCTGGCGCCGACAGCTGCGCCTCGTACCAGACCGAAGGCACCGAGAAACGGATATGTGGGTCACCCGCCAGCAACGGTTTGCCGCTTTGAGTATGGCTGCCGCTGACGGCCCAGGCATTGCTGCCTTCGAACTGCGGCAGGCCGTTGTCGGCCAGGGCCTTTTCGCTCAGGGCGGCGATGGCGCCAAGCGTCTGCCAATCGCTGGCCGCCAGGTTGAGGGCGCCCTTGGGTTGCCAGTCGAGATCGAAGACGTTCAAGTAGGCGCTGCCCAGCCGGTCGCGCACGTAGGTCAGTACCGGCTCGGTACGAAAGGCTGCGGCAAAGCTGTAGGCCATGTACCCGGCGACGCTGATGCTGTCTTCGGCGGTAAACGGGCGCTTGGCGATGCCCAGCACATCGAATTCCATGGGGCTGGCGTGGCTGTCCTGATACTGGTTGATCCCGTCCAGGTAGGCTTGCAGGGCTTTGGACGAGGCTGAGCCAGGGTCCATGTGTTCCACATAGCTCAAGGCACGCTCGCGAATGCGCAGGCTGCGAAACAGTTTGTCGGTCTCCAGCAGCTTGGGCCCCAGCACCTCGGCCAGTTCGCCACGGGCCAGGCGCCGCATGATCTCCATCTGGAACAGGCGGTCCTGGGCATGCACATAGCCCAGGGCGCGGTACAGGTCGGCTTCGTTTTCGGCGCGGATATGCGGTACGCCACGGTCGTCGTAGCGCACCGTGACCGAGCCTTGCAGGTGCGCCAGCGTCACCGTGCCCTGGCGCGTGGGTTGTTTGCTGTAGACGTACCAACCGACGCCCAGGGCGACCAGCACAATCAGCACCGCAAAAACCTGCAAGACGCGCTTCATGA
The DNA here is from genome assembly GCF_900119355.1 of Pseudomonas sp. NFPP02. NCBI lineage: Bacteria > Pseudomonadati > Pseudomonadota > Gammaproteobacteria > Pseudomonadales > Pseudomonadaceae > Pseudomonas > Pseudomonas sp. NFPP02. The sequence goes on along the minus strand of NZ_FPJI01000001.1, from coordinate 304,162 downwards.
ACATTCCTTACCAAAGTGGACGGACTACAGATCCTTAGGCCACGAACAATAGCAGCCTACCGCGAGGGTGTGAGTGGCATTCACTTCGCGTCCGGCTCCGAGGGCCTTGAGAATTGGCTCGATAAAACTGTTGCTGGCGTTGCACGTCAGGCCTTCGCTGTAGGGGCCGAAATACGCCAGCTTGCCGGTGCGGTCCCAAATGCCCACGGCCGGGCTGGCGGGGATCTGGTCCGCGCCGGGCAGGGCATCGAGGACTTTCAGATGGCGCAGGTTCTCGGGCAACTGGCCGTGGCTGCCGGGTTTTTGCAGGGCATAGAACTCCACCCCTTGGGGCGCGTACTGCTCGATCAACTCGCCCAGGTGTTGCTGGTTACCGACATTGCACGGGCACGCCGGGTCCCAGAAGTGCACCAGGCGAATCGGGCCAGGGCCGCTGAGAGCGGCGGGCAGTTGCAGCGCATCGCCGGAAAATACCGCGGTGTGTTCGCTGAAGGCGCGCAGGTAGCGGCCCTGGAACCAGTCATAGGCCGCCCACAGCACCCCGGCGCAGATAACCAGGATCAGGCTGGCGAACAGGGCGTTACGGTAGGGCGGTCGCATTGGATGTATCCTCGCAGGTCGCGTAGCTTGCCATGCTTGTCCTGACAGATGAATATCGCAGCTCGATATTCATCTTCACCGCAAGTCTGGAAACCTTTATGCCCGTCACCTTTGACCCTGATCATCTGCGCGAAAGCTTGCGCCCCCTGGTGGATGCGCAACCGCTGTCAGCCGAGGCGAGGGTTTACCAGCGTTTCTACGGGCTCGACCTGGCCGCACGCCAGGTGCCGGCGGTGAGCCGCCTGGGGCGCTTGCAGGTGGATGGGTTCGAGGTGGTGGCCCAGGTCTGGTGGCCGCCAGCGCCAGTGGCGACGATGTTCCTGTTCCACGGTTTCTACGATCACATGGGGCTGTATCGCCATGTGGTGGATTGGGCCTTGGACCAGGGCTTCGTGGTGATCGCCTGCGACCTGCCTGGCCATGGCTTGTCCAGCGGCGCACGCGCCAGCATCGATGACTTTGCGGTGTACCAGAGCGTGGTGCAGGCCTTGTTCGTCGAGGCCAAGGCGTTGCAATTGCCGCAACCCTGGCACCTGTTCGGGCAAAGCACCGGCGGCGCCATCGTGGTGGACCACCTGCTCAACCACGGCGCCCAGAGTCCGGCCCAGGGCAAGACTTTCCTGCTGTCGCCTTTGGTGCGGCCGCGTGCCTGGGGTTGGTCGCAGGTCAGCTATTACCTGCTGCGCCCGTTCGTCAAAGGCATCGCCCGGCGTTTCAGCGATAACTCCAACGACCCTGCGTTCAAGCCGTTCCTGGAAGCCGACCCGCTGCAGCCTCGCCAATTGCCTACCGCCTGGGTGGGGTCGCTGGCGCGCTGGATCAAACGCATCGAAGCCGCACCACGCAGCCCCCGGCGCCCGGTGATCGTGCAGGGTGAGGAAGATATGACGGTGGACTGGCAGCACAATTTGCAGGTGTTGCGAGGTAAGTTCGACCGGCCTGAGGTGTTGATGCTCAAGCAGGGGCGGCATCACTTGGCCAATGAAATTCCGCAGATTCGCGAAGCATATTTTAACTTCCTCACGGATCACCTGAAATAACGCAGTCCAAATGTGGGAGCTGGCTTGCCTGCGATAGCGGTGTCACTGACACATCGCAATCGCAGGCAAGCCAGCTCCGACAGGGTTTACTGCGTCAGGCTTGAGGTGCTTTGACCAACGGCAAGCCCTGCGCGAATGGCTGCAAGGGCGGCCTGGTAATACGCCTTGCCCTCCGGCGACTCGGCAAAGGTGGCGAACTCTTCCAGCTCCGGGTCGGACAAATCCCGATAGACATACAGCAGGGTATTGTTCAAATCCTTGTCGATCTGCTGCATCAACCGCTCACGCTGGCCATTCAACATTCCTTGCGCCTGACCGCCGCCGAGCAGGCCTGGGATCATCTGGCTCAAGCTGTCGGCCGCCACGCCAGCAATCGCCAGGCTGACCTCGGCGCCGGCCTCGCGGGCGGGCAGGGCCTGGGCCAAGTGGCCGATGATCAGGCTGCGGGTGGCATCGGCTTCAAGTTTAGGCAGACCCTGGGCGTTTTTTGCCAGTTGGTCGCGGCGCGTGGCCAGCAACTCGGCGGCGACGATCTTGCGGCCCAGGGGCGATTGGAAAAACGCCAGGGCAGGTTTCGGGTCGGGCAAGTGCTTGCGCAATTGCGCCTCGGCACGCTGGTCCATGGCCTGGGCGGCAAAGCGTTTATTGCTGTTGTCCACCAGCGCCTGGTACACCACCGGCGGCAGGCTATTGCGGTAGCGCTGCTGGGCGGCACTGAGGGCGTCATTGAAGTGCGCACGTTGTTCGGCCCAGCCGGCGACCTTGTACAACTGGTCATGGCCGTCTGCCCAGGCGGGCAAAACGCAGAACATCAACACAGAAAAAAACAAACGACGCATAAGGACTCCTGTCAGTCGGCCACTATTGTCCGTGTCGGGCGTAGGATTTGTCGAGAAGTCCTATCAGTCACCTGACTAAAGTGTATTCAGACGCTCAACGGCGCTGTCGGATTTTCAGGCGTATGGATACTATGCGCGCCATGCAAATACCCCTCGATCACCCGCTGCTGCAACGCATCGTCGACGACCTGGCCGAAAAAGGCTGGTCGCAGCAAAATGGCTTCCTGCCCCAGGCTCTGACCCTGGAGCTGGCGGCTGAGTGCCGTAAACGTGCGGCGCAAGGTGAACTGGCGCCCGCAGCAGTAGGTCGTGGGCCGGCCCAGGAGATTCGCGAGGGCATTCGCGGTGACCATATCCAGTGGTTGGAGGAGGGGGACGCGCCTATCTGCGATACCTACATGGGCGTGATGGACGGCCTGCGCCTGGCGATGAATCGCAGCCTGTTCCTGGGCCTGGAAGATTTCGAAAGCCACTTCGCGATGTATCCGCCGGGCGCGTTTTACCTCAAGCATGTAGACCGTTTTCGCGACGATGACCGGCGCATGGTCTCGGCGGTGATCTACTTGAACGACGCCTGGCTGCCCGAGCATGGCGGCCAACTGCGCATGTACCTCAAGGGCGGTGTCGAATACGACGTGGTGCCCACCGGGGGCTGCCTAGTGGTATTCCTGTCGGGCGAGGTGCCTCACGAAGTCCTGCCCGCTACGCGCGAACGCCTGTCCTTGACGGGCTGGTTTCGCCGGCGGGGCAACGAGCCGTTTTAAACATGGAAAAGATTCTGGTCAGCCGCTGCCTGCTCGGGCACAAGGTGCGCTATGACGGCGGGGCCAGCGGCCCGTTCGATCAACTGGCGGCGTGGCAAGCTGAAGGTCGCGTGGTTGCCATCTGCCCGGAAGTGGCGGGCGGCTTGCCCACACCGCGGCCCTCGGCCGAAATCCCAGGCGGGCAGGGCATCGACGTGTGGGAAGGCCGCGCCCAGGTGCTGACGGCCGAGGGCGAAGACTTCACCAGCGCCTTTCTCGACGGTGCCCGCCAAGCCTTGGCGCTGGTGCAACGCCATCACATCCGCATCGCCATTCTCAAGGCCAACAGCCCATCCTGCGGCAATCTGTTGACCTATGACGGCACCTTCAGCGGGGTGAAGGTCAGTGGCGAAGGCGTCACGGCGGCGCTGCTCAAGCGCCATGGTGTGCAGGTGTTCAGTGAGCTGGAGTTGCCACAGGCGGCGATTGCCCTCACGCAGCTTTAAGAAGCTTAAACAGATCAAGTGTGGGAGCTGGCTTGCCTGCGATAGCGGTCTGTCAGTTACACATAAGGTGCTGATACACCGCTATCGCAGGCAAGCCAGCTCCCACATTTATTGCGCCTTGAGCCATTTCTGCGACAGCGCCTTCAACCGGCCATCGTCCTTAACCCGCTTCAACGCCCCGTTCAAACTGGTCTTGAACGCCGGGTTGCCCTTCTGGAACGGGATCGCCAATGTCGGCTTCTGGTGATAAGGCTCACTGAAATCGAAACGATCCTCAAGCTCGGCAGTCATAGCCATATGGTTAATGGCCACGTCGTACTTGCCGGTTTCCACGCCGGAAAGCAGGTCCGCGTTATCGGTGGTGATAAACGAGGAGCGCACCTCCATTTCCTTGGCCAGCAGTTCACCCAGCTCCACTTCAAAGCCGGCGAGTTTGTCGCCCTCTTTGAAATTGTACGGCGGAGTATCGGCTTCCAGGGCGATGCGCAGTTCACCGCGATCGTTGACGTCGTCAATCAGTTCGGCATGAGCCAAGGGGCTCAGAAGAGGAAGCAACAGCAACAGGCCAGGCGAAAAGCGCATGGTCACTCCTAAAGAATTCGTACAGGCGAGGCGCCGTTCAGCAACGTTTTGTTATGGTGTCGGGTGCCTTGGACCGCAATTTATCGCGAAGTTGTCATAACCCTACAGATTTCACAGAAAAACTGGAGAAGCGAATGAAAGCCCTTTTGTCCCGTGCAACGATTGCCAGCCTTTTGCTGGGTACCTCGATGTTGGCCAGTGCCGCAGACCTTCCTCGTACGCCTGCGCCTGAAGGTGCCGAAGTGTTCATCGTCTCGCCGAAAGATGGCGCCACCGTTGATAAAACCTTCACCGTCAAATTCGGCGTCAAGAAGCTGGACCTGGAACCGATCGACAAGCAAGTGCCTAACGCCGGGCACCACCACCTGTTGGTAGACCAGAAGGTGGAGTCGCTCAACGCCAATGAGGCGATCCCGGCAACGCCTACCTCGATTCACTTCGGCAAGGCGCAGACCGAAACCGAGCTGACCCTGACGCCAGGCAAGCACACCCTGCAACTGGTGGCCGGCGACAACGTGCATCGCCAGTTTGAGCCCACTGTTGCATCGAAAGTGATCACTGTTAACGTCAAATAAAAAAACGGGAGCCCTTTGCGGGGCTCCCGTTTTTATTTGTAGGAGCGAGCTTGCTCGCGAAAATCCCAAGGGCACCGCGTTTAAACAGCTTAAACGCGTCATCGTTGACGTTCTTCGCGAGCAAGCTCGCTCCTACTAGAACAACACGCGGCTACGAATAGTGCCGTTGATGTGCTGCAGCTTCTCTTGCGCCAGGTCCGAGTACTCGGCGTCGACGTCGATCACCACGTAGCCGACCTTCTCGTTGGTCTGCAGGAACTGACCGGAGATGTTGATGCCGTTTTCCGCGAAGACCTTGTTGATCTCCATCATCACGCCAGGGATGTTCTGGTGGATGTGCAGCAGACGGTGCTTGCCCGGGTGAGCCGGCAGGGCCACTTCCGGGAAGTTGACCGACGATACCGAGGTACCGTTGTCGCTGTACTTGACCAGTTTTTCCGAGACTTCCAGGCCGATGTTGGCTTGGGCTTCAGCGGTGGAGCCGCCGATGTGCGGGGTCAGGATCACGTTGTCCAGGCCACGCAGCGGGCTTTCGAAGATGTCATCGTTGGAGCGTGGCTCCACCGGGAACACGTCGATGGCAGCGCCGATCAGGTGCTTGTCCTTGATCGCGTCGGCCAGGGCATCCAGCTCGACCACGGTGCCGCGAGCGGCGTTGATCAGGATCCCGCCTTTCTTGATCGCGCGGATTTCCTTCTCACCGATCATCCACTGAGTCTCGGCCGTTTCCGGAACGTGCAGGGTGACGATGTCGGACATGCCCAGCAGCTCGGTCAGGCTGGCCACTTGGGTGGCGTTGCCCAATGGCAGCTTGGTGAGGGTGTCGTAGAAGAACACCTGCATGCCCAGGCCTTCAGCCAACACCGACAGTTGCGTGCCGATCGAGCCGTAGCCGACGATACCCAGCTTCTTGCCGCGGATTTCGAAGGAGTTGGCCGCGCTCTTGATCCAGCCGCCACGGTGGCAGGAAGCGTTCTTCTCAGGGATACCGCGCAGCAGCAGGATGGCCTCGGCCAGCACCAGCTCCGCTACGGAACGGGTGTTGGAGTACGGTGCATTGAACACCGCGATGCCGCGCTCGCGCGCTGCATTGAGGTCGACCTGGTTGGTGCCGATGCAGAAACAGCCGACAGCCACGAGTTTTTTGGCGTGGTCGAAGATCTCTTCGGTCAGCTGAGTGCGGGAGCGAATGCCGATAAAGTGCGCGTCGGCGATCTTTTCCTTGAGCTGGGCTTCCGGCAGAGAACTGGTGATGTACTCAATGCTGGTGTACCCGGCGGCTTTCAGAACGTCGACAGCCGATGGGTGGACGCCTTCCAGAAGAAGGAACTTGATCTTGCTCTTATCGAGAGAAGTCTTGCTCATCTGCGTAAACCTGTATCCCGGAGAAAATTGGCAGGGAGTCGAGCAGCGCAAGCTGACCCGGACGGCAGGAAAGCCGTCACCGCAGAAACGCCCTTTGGGTCTGTCCTGCGGGGGCGGTATGCTAGCATACGCACCCCGCTAAACACCTATTCCTGCGACGTGAAGCGTTCTCAGGATGACCATGAATTGTTCGAGAGTTCTGTCGATGACCCATCCTGCCCTGATTGATGAGCTAAAGACCCTGGTTGAGCCCGGCAAAGTGCTGACCGACGCCGACTCCCTGGAGGCTTACGGCAAGGATTGGACCAAGCACTTCGCTCCCGCACCTAGCGCCATCGTGTTCCCCAAGACCACCGAGCAGGTGCAGGCCATCGTGCGGTGGGCCAATGAGCACAAGGTGGCGCTGGTGCCATCGGGCGGGCGCACCGGTCTGTCGGCCGCTGCCGTTGCCGCCAATGGTGAAGTGGTGGTGTCGTTCGACTATATGAACCAGATCCTCGACGTGAACCTCACCGACCGCACCGCCGTGTGCCAGCCGGGTGTGGTCACCAAGCAACTGCAGAACGTCGCTGAAGAAAACGGCCTGTATTATCCGGTGGACTTCGCCTCGTCCGGTTCCAGTCAGATTGGCGGCAATATCGGCACCAATGCCGGCGGAATCAAAGTGATTCGCTACGGTATGACCCGCAACTGGGTGGCCGGCATGAAGGTCGTCACCGGCAAAGGCGATGTGCTGGAGCTGAACCGCGACCTGATCAAGAACGCCACCGGCTACGACATGCGCCAGCTGTTTATCGGCGCTGAGGGCACCCTGGGCTTTGTGGTCGAAGCCACCATGCGCCTGGACCGTGCGCCAAAGAACCTCACGGCGATGGTGCTCGGCACGACTGATTTCGACTCGATCATGCCGGTGCTGCACGCCTTCCAGAGCAAGCTGGACCTGACCGCCTTCGAATTTTTTTCCGACAAGGCCCTGGCCAAAGTCCTTGGCCGTGGCGACGTGCCGGCGCCGTTCGAAACCGAGTGCCCGTTCTACGCATTGCTGGAATTTGAAGCCACCACCGAAGAAGTCGCCAACCACGCTCTGGAAACTTTCGAACATTGCGTGGAGCAGGGCTGGGTGCTGGATGGCGTGATGAGCCAGAGCGAAACCCAACTGCACAACCTGTGGAAACTGCGCGAGTACATCTCCGAAACCATTTCCCACTGGACGCCGTACAAGAACGACATCTCGGTGACCGTGTCGAAAGTGCCAGCGTTCCTGAGCGAAATTGACGCGATCGTCGGTGAACACTACCCGGACTTCGAAATCGTCTGGTTCGGCCATATCGGTGACGGCAACCTGCACCTGAACATCCTCAAGCCGGAAAACCTGAGCAAAGACGAGTTCTTTGCCAAGTGCGCCACCGTGAACAAGTGGGTATTCGAGACCGTCGCCAAGTACAACGGCTCGATCTCCGCCGAGCACGGCGTGGGCATGACCAAGCGCGATTACCTGACCTACAGCCGTTCACCGGTTGAAATCGAATACATGAAGGCCGTCAAAGCCGTGTTCGACCCTAACGGGATCATGAACCCTGGCAAGATCTTCGCTGTTTAATCGCACCTGAAGGAGTCGTTCCATGAGCTACCAGCACAAGTATGTCGACGGCACCAACATCCACTTCCCGGTGGGTAAAGTGGTGTGCATCGGGCGTAACTACGCCGAACACGCCAAGGAACTGGACAACCCGGTGCCCACCGAGCCGCTGCTGTTCATCAAGCCGGGCAGCTGCGTGGTGCCGTTGGAAGGCGGCTTTGCCATTCCGACCGAACGCGGTTCGGTGCACTACGAAGCGGAAATCGCCGTGTTGATCGGCAAGCCTTTGTCCGCCAAGCCGAGCCGGGAAGAAGTGCTGGACGCCATCTCGGGCTTCGCCCCGGCCCTGGACCTGACCCTGCGCGACAAACAGGCCGAGCTCAAAGCCAAGGGCCTGCCGTGGGAAATCGCCAAGTCTTTCGATGGCGCGGCGGTGATTGCCCCCTTCGTGGTCAGCAGTACCTTTGCAGACGTGACCGATATCGGCATTCGCCTGAGCATCAACGGTGAAGTGCGCCAGGACGGCAACAGCGCGCAGATGCTCAACCCGATTGTGCCGATGATTCAGTACATGGCGGGTTGCTTCTCCCTGCAGGCGGGCGACGTGATCCTGACCGGCACCCCGGCGGGCGTTGGCCCGTTGAATGTGGGGGATGAAGTGGTGTTGGAGCTGGCGGGTGTCAATCGCTTCGAAAGCGTTGTGCGCTAAATCACTGCCAAACTGCAATTAAACTGTGGGAGCGGGCTCGCCCGCGATGGCAGTGTGACAGTCACTGAATAGTTGACTGAACGCCCTCAATCGCGGGCAAGCCCGCTCCCACAGTTGTTTGTGTACATCTGCAGGATCCGGCGTTTTGCATTTTTTTCACACGCCATCCGGATAATTCCCTGCTCTTGCGCGCGGGGCCTTGAATCCTGTGCTATCCCCTACGGCTCACTTTCCGGAAAAGCGCTCAATGGTCGTGCCTTTGCCCACTTCGAAAACCTCGCTCCGCTCCCGCTTGTCCATGCGCTGGTATTCCTGGGTGTTCTTGGCCGGTGCCATTTTGTATGGCGTGGCCTGGGCCATGCACTGGGACGATCGCGGTCTGCTGTGGGTGCTGGAGCGTTTCGAGAGTTCGGCTGAGCGCCGGGAGAGTGTGTGGCTGCCCGACTATCACGCGGTGATCGACGCCAAGTTGCTGCCCGGTATGGAGAAGGATGAGGCTTCGGACCTGTCCTACAACCCTCAGACCAAAACCCTGTTTTCGGTGATGGGCAAGAACCCCTTCCTGGTCGAGTTGAGCCTGCAAGGCGATGTGTTGCGCAAAATGCCGCTCAACGGTTGGAACAATCCGGAAGGCGTGGCGGTGATGGAAAACGGCTTGATGGCGGTGGTCGATGAACGCGATCACAGCCTGACCGTGGTCAAGGTCGACGCCGGTACTACGGCGCTGAACAAGGCCGATTTCCCCAGCCATGACCTGGGCCCGTCCAAAGATCAGAACAAAGCCTTTGAAGCCGTCACATGGGACAAGCGCAACCAGCAGCTGGTGCTGGGCGAAGAGCGTCCGCCGGCCTTGTTTACCTGGAAAAGCGATGGCAATACGCTGACCGGCGACAAGCAAAAACTGGCCAGCACCGAACTGGATGTGCGCAACCTGTCGGCCCTGTCCATCGACCCACGTACCGGGCATTTGCTGGTGCTGTCGGCCGATTCCCACCTGCTGCTGGAACTGGATGAAACGGGCGAGCAAGTCAGCTTCATGACCTTGCTTGGCGGCTTCAATGGCCTGAAAGACACGATCCCACGTGCCGAAGGCGTGACCATGGACGAGAGCGGCAATCTGTACATGGTCAGTGAGCCAAACCTGTTCTATCGCTTTGAAAAGCAGAAATAACTGACGAATTACGTCAGAGTTTTCTTTATAAACGGCATTCGCCAGGCAGTCCGGTGCGTTTAAGTTTAAATTCAGGTGACCTTGATATCTATTCGCCAGTTTTTTCTCTGAGCCCGCCCCGATGCGTCGACTTGCCCGCCCCAAACCTGCTGTTTTTATCCTGCTGTTGCTCGCCTTGGTCGCTGCCGGGCTGGTGGCACAGCAGTTCCGTCTGTTCGAACGCGCCTGGTTCAACTGGCAGGTGTGGTACCAGCCTGCGGATGAGCGCGCGATTGGCCTGGCGGATTATCGCGTCACCCTCGAAGGCCAGGTGATCGAAGGGCTCGACGACGATGTCTCGGCCCTGACCTACGACCCCGTGCGCAAAAGCCTGTTTACTGTCACCAATAAAAACGCCGAACTGGTCGAGTTGTCGCTGGAGGGCAAGATCCTGCGGCGCATTCCGCTGGTGGGCTTTGGCGATGCCGAAGCGGTGGAATTTATCAGCGACAACATCTACGTCATCAGCGATGAGCGCCAGCAGCGCTTGATCAAAGTGCATGTGGACGATGACACCACGTTCCTCGACGCCGCCGATGCGGAGCAAATGACCCTGGGCGTGCACGTTGGCGGCAACAAAGGCTTTGAAGGGTTGGCCTACGACTCGGTGGGCAAGCGCTTGTTCGTGGCCAAGGAACGCGACCCCATGCTGATCTACGAGGTGCACGGGTTTCCCCATTTCAAGCCGGAAAAAACCTATTCGGTACATGTGATAAACAACCCCAAGCGCGATGCCGGGCTGTTTGTGCGCGACCTGTCGAGCCTGCAATACGACGAGCGCAGTGGCCATCTGTTGGCGCTGTCGGATGAGTCGTTCCTGGTCTTGGAGCTGGATATTGATGGTCGCCCTCTAAGCAGTCTGTCGTTGCTTAAAGGGCGCCATGGGCTGAGCAAGCGCGTGCCCCAGGCCGAAGGGATCGCCATGGATGACGACGGCACGCTGTACATGGTCAGCGAGCCCAACCTGTTTTACGTGTTCAAGAAACCCTGATCAGAACATCCATTGCACGCCCAGCGAATAACCGGTCTGGCTGCCTTCAGCATGCCCTAGGCGGCCATTGACCTCGGCAAACACGCCCAACTGTGGGGTGATCGCCAGTTGGCTGCCGAGTTGTGCGCGAGCGAAGCTTTTATCCACTGAGCCCAGCCTGGCGGTGCGGGCCTGGCCATCGGCGCGTGCGGTGAGTTGCAGGTCGTCCAGGCGGCCGTCGGCCAATTCCTTGACCCAGGCGATGTCGCCGTAGGGCATCAGGTTCAGGCCATAGGGCAGGGCAACAGCGCCGCGCACGCGCCAGCCGAGGCTGGCTTCCAGCGAGTCGAAAGACTGCTCTTCGTACTCCAGGGCCGTGCGCAGGTTCTGCTTTTCGTGGAACTTGTCGATGCGGTAATGGCTGTAGTCCAGGCCGGCGAACGGCCCGCTCTTGATCGCGCCAAAATCAAAGTCATAGCCACCCAGCACCCGTGCGCCCAACGCCAAGGCATCGGTGTCGCCCGTCAGTTGCTGATTGAGCAGGATCGGCCCGCCATTGGCCTGGATGACCAGGTTGCGCTTGGAGTCGAAGCGCGTGTGGCCCACGCTCAGGTCACCGGCCAGCCAGCTTGGCCCGCCATCGTTGAGCAGCGCATAGACGGCTGCCTGCCAGGTGTCGCTGTCGAGCTTGCCGCGATGCTCCAATTTGTCGCGCCCATTGAGGTAGCTGAGGCTGGCGCCGATATTCAAGCTTGAAGTCAGTTGGTAGTCGCCGAGGGCATGCAGGCCCACGCGCCGGGCTTCGGGGTTGGGGGCACTGTCGAAGCCGCTGTCCGGGTTGTATTCGCCATCCACCCCGATCTCGCCATCGAAGCTTGCGACCTCGCGGCTGGCCGCTTGCAGGGTCAGCCAGCGGCGATCATGCAGGCGCACCAGGGCCTGATGCTGGCGCTGCAGGTTGTCTTGCATATTGCGCGCAACGGCACCGCCAGAAGCGGTCGAGGCCATCAGGTCGGCGTTGGTCAGTTCCAGCACCAGGCGGCTGAGCAGGCGTGAATAGTCACGCAGGCGCTGGTCGATGCGCGCCTGGCCGAACGCATCGGTCAGCACGGCTTTGTTGTCTTCGTTCGGGTCGTGCCAGGTCGAGCCGCCGGGGATTTTCGGGTTGTCGGTCTGGGTGTAGCCGTCCAGGTCGCCCAGTTCCCAGTTGGTGGCCTCTATATAAAGGATCGGGATATTCAGCGGTTCGAACGCTTCACCATCGCTGCAGCAGCCCGTGCCCTTCGGGTACTGCGGGTCGAGGCCGGGGTTGCTGAACAAGGGAATGTTCAACTCCTTGGCGATCTGGAAGGCGTGCTCGCGCAAGGAGGCCAAGGCCGGGTTGGCGGTGCTGTTCTGGCCGGCGTGGGCATACATCATGTCGCCGGTGATCAGGCTGTCGAGGTTGATCATCGCGAGCATGTTGGCGCGCTGGCTGGCGCTGAGTGAGTCGACAAAGGCACGGGAGCCGCGCAGGCCTTCTTCTTCGGCGCCGAAGCCAACGATTTGCAGGCCATTTTCCAGTGACAGGCCGCCGAGGTTCTTCGCCACCTCGGTCAACACGCTGGCGCCGGAGCCGTTGTCATCCAGGCCTTGCAGGGTCGGGCGGCCGAAGTAAGTGTCGAAGTGCGCGCCAATCACCACGTACTGGGCCTTGATACCAGCGGCAGAGGCCACCACGTTTTGCGAAGCCCGGCTGCCGTTGTTCCAGGTGAAGTCCTGGCGGCTGAAGCTATAGGCCGTGCCCATCTGGCTCTGCATCCAGTCGGCTGCCCCGGCAAAATTTGCCGTGCCTCGATATCGGCCAGGGTAGTCGTTGATCAGTTTTTCCAGGGTGGTGTTGGCGTGCTGGCCGTAATCGTAGGCCTGGGTATGCGTGGACAGCAGCGCACCGGCAACGCTGATGGCGAAGGCTAAGGGCTTTATCACAAGGTCTTCCTTGAGGTGAGGGGGACGTTCAAGCCCAGACCCTTTGCACAATGCGCGCCTCATTCCATGGGCGGCTGCGAATTGGCGCATTGTTAAACGCGTGGGTCGCGTGGCTGTAATTTGTAACGGATTGGATACCAGGCGGGGCAGGGGATGCCGTGACAGAGCGCACGGTTTTGGCGAGGAGTGCTGCGAAAAGTAGCGTTTTTGTTACATCGCTCTAGAGTCGAGCGCTAACACATGTGGGAGCTGGCTTGCCTGCGATGGCATCGCCTCGGTATCCATTGATACGCCGAGTCGTCTGCATCGCGGGCAAGCCCGGCTCCCACAGGGTCAGGCCTTGAGGGTTTTCACGCCTTCCGGGGTGCCCAGCAGCAATACATCCGCCGGGCGCGCCGCGAACAGGCCGTTGGTGACCACGCCCACAATGGCGTTGATCTGCGTCTCAAGCTCCACCGGGTTGGTGATCTGCATATTGAACACGTCGAGGATGATGTTGCCGTTGTCGGTCAACACACCTTCGCGGTACACCGGGTCGCCGCCCAGTTTCACCAGCTCGCGGGCCACATGGCTGCGGGCCATGGGGATGACTTCCACCGGCAGTGGGAACGTGCCCAGCACGGGTACCAGCTTGCTCGCGTCGGCGATGCAAATGAAGGTCTTGGCCACGGCCGCGACAATCTTCTCGCGGGTCAGGGCCGCGCCGCCGCCTTTGATCAGGTTCAGGTGCTCGTCGCTTTCATCGGCGCCGTCGACGTAGAACTCCAGGTCGCTCACGGTGTTGAGCTCGTACACCGGAATGCCATGGCCCTTGAGGCGGGCAGCGGTGGCTTCGGAACTGGCCACGGCGCCGTCGAACGCGCCCTTGTGCTGGGCCAGTGCGTCGATGAAGCAGTTGGCGGTGGAACCGGTGCCGACACCGACGATGCTCTTGTCGTCGAGCTTAGGAAGGATTAAATCGACAGCGGCCTGGGCCACTGCCTGTTTGAGTTGATCCTGGGTCATGCGGGCTCCGGAACGGGCGGGGAATTAACGAGGGCGGCGAGTATAACCCAACAAAACCTCGGGATTCGTGTGGTCGCCCGGCCAAACGCTGGGTTAGACTCCTTGGCCCTGCCCAACCCGTGAAGTAGATGCCTGCCGATGCTTGAACACTACGTCAAAAAAATCCTCACCTCGCGTGTTTACGACATCGCCGTGGAAACCCCCTTGCAGACTGCCCGCCAGCTCTCCGAGCGGCTGGGTAACAAGATTTGGCTCAAGCGCGAAGACTTGCAGCCGGTGTTCTCGTTCAAGATTCGCGGCGCCTACAACAAGCTGACCCAGCTCAGTGCCGAAGAACGTGCGCGCGGCGTCGTCACCGCGTCGGCCGGCAACCATGCCCAGGGCCTGGCCCTGGCGGCCAAGGTGCTGGGGGTCAAGGCCACCATCGTGATGCCCAAGACCACCCCGGAGATCAAGGTCGAAGGCGTGCGCTCCCGTGGCGGCAAAGTGGTGCTGCACGGTGATTCCTTCCCGGAAGCCCTGGCCTACTCGCTCAAGCTGGTCGACGAAAAAGGCTACGTGTACATCCACCCCTACGATGATCCGCACACCATTGCCGGGCAGGGCACCGTGGCGATGGAAATCCTGCGCCAGCACCCAGGGCCTCTGGACGCGATTTTCGTACCGGTGGGCGGCGGCGGTCTGATCGCCGGGATTGCGGCGTACGTGAAATACCTGCGCCCGGAGATCAAGATCATCGGCGTGGAGCCGGACGATTCCAACTGCCTGCAAGCCGCCATGGCGGCGGGCGAGCGCGTGGTATTGCCGACCGTCGGCCTCTTTGCCGACGGCGTGGCAGTGGCGCAGATCGGCCAGCACACCTTCGACATCTGCAAGGACTATGTGGATGAAGTGATCACCGTCAGCACCGATGAAATCTGTGCGGCGATCAAGGACATCTACGACGACACCCGCTCCATCACCGAGCCGGCGGGTGCGCTGGGCGTGGCCGGGATCAAAAAGTACGTCGAGACCCGCGGTGTCAGCGGCCAGACCTTTGTCGCCATCGACTCGGGCGCCAACGTCAACTTCGACCGTTTGCGCCATGTGGCCGAGCGCGCCGAACTCGGTGAAGGTCGTGAGGCCATTATCGCCGTGACCATCCCCGAGCGGCCGGGCAGCTTCAAGGCCTTCTGCGAGGCGGTGGGCAAGCGCCAGATCACCGAATTCAATTACCGCTACCACTCCGGCAGCGAAGCGCACATTTTCGTCGGCGTGCAGACCCACCCGGAGAACGACCCGCGCAGCGCGTTGGTGGCCAGTTTGACCAGCCAGGGTTTCCCGGTGCTGGACCTTACCGAGAACGAACTGGCCAAGTTGCACATTCGCCATATGGTCGGCGGGCATGCGGCCAAAGTCAGCGACGAGCTGGTGTTTCGTTTCGAGTTTCCGGAGCGGCCGGGGGCGTTGTTCAACTTTCTCCACAAGCTCGGCGGGCGCTGGAACATCTCGATGTTCCACTACCGCAACCACGGCGCGGCTGACGGCCGAGTGGTGGCGGGCTTGCAAGTACCGGCGGACGAGCGCCACCTGGTGCCTGCCGCGCTGGCGCAAATCGGTTACCCGTACTGGGATGAAAGCGAAAACCCGGCTTACCAGCTGTTCCTCGGTTGAGCGACTACGCTGACTGAGCGGCCTATAAGGAATAGAGACCATGGAAACGCTGACTACCCTCAAGGTGATCCACATCACCGCCACCGTATTGCTGCTGCTCAGCGGCCTCGGCCTGGCCGTATTGGCGTGGCGTAAACGCAGCGCCGGCCCGGCCGCGACCGTGCAGCGCCCCTGGGCATTTATATGGCTGCTGATGGGGATTTGCCTGGTGAGCATGCCCTTCACCGGCTGGTGGCTGGTGCACCTGCTCGGCTGGCCATTGGGGCAAACCTGGATCTTGGGCTCCAGCATCCTCTACACCGTGGCGGCGCTGGCCTGGTTCTGGCTGGTGGCGCGGCTCAATCGGCTGCGCAAGGGCGAGGGCGGGAGCCTGAATTTCACCCTGGTGCTGGCGGTGGTCAGCCTGGTGGGGTTTGTGGCGATTGCAGGGCTCATGGGCGCCAAGCCTGTTTGAAACCGCGTCGCCTTCATCGCAGGCAAGCCAGCTCCCACACTTGACCGGATTCCAACATGAGAACAGGGTCAAAATGTGGGAGCTGGCTTGCCTGCGATAGCGTTGTCAGCTGCGCAGCGTAATCACCGGCCAACCCCGTTTCTGGGCCTCAGCACGAAGATTCGGATCCGGATCCACTGCCACCGGGTGCGTCACCTGCTCCAGCAACGGCAAATCATTCATCGAATCGCTGTAGAAGTAGCTGTCTTCCAGGCTATGCCCGGTTTCTTCCAACCAGCGGTTCAAACGCGTCACCTTGCCCTCGCGAAAGCACGGCACATCGGTGCTGCGCCCGGTATAACGGCCATCCACCATTTCGCACTCGGTGGCGATCAGAGTCTCGACGCCCAGGCGGGCGGCAATTGGCGCGGTGACGAAGCGGTTGGTGGCGGTGATGATCACCAGCTTGTCACCGGCGGCGCGGTGCTTGGCCAGCAGTTCAACGGCCTTGGGAAGCATGATGGGCTCGATGCAGTCGCGCATGTAGTCGTTGTGCCACGCGTCCAGCTGGGCCATCTCGGTGCGGCCGAGGATTTCCAGGCAGAAGTTCAAGTAGGCGGCGTTATCCAGCCGGCCGGCCAGGTAGTCCTGGTAGAACTCGTCGTTGCGGGCCTTGTAGGCTACCGCGTCGAGAATCCCGCGTTCACACAGGTAATCGCCCCAGGCGTGATCGCTGTCACCGCCCAGAAGGGTATTGTCCAAGTCGAATAAAGCCAGGCGCATTGCAGTTACTCGCTGAAAAGTCTGTAAAAAGGCGTCCAGAATACGGTCTTTTCACAAGAGTGCACATAAGGTAAGAAGCCTCGTTGCCGCTGGAACAACCTTTGTGGAACAATGCGGCGACATGCGTTTGCGAGGTTGTTGCCGTGATCGACCCCGATGGTTTCCGTCCTAATGTCGGCATTATTCTGACGAATGATGCCGGACAGGTGCTATGGGCTCGCCGAATCAACCAAGATGCCTGGCAGTTTCCTCAAGGTGGAATCAACCCCGACGAAACCCCTGAAGACGCCTTGTACCGTGAGTTGAACGAAGAAGTCGGCCTTGAGCGCGAAGATGTGCAAATTCTGGCCTGTACCCGTGGCTGGTTGCGCTATCGTTTGCCGCAACGCCTGGTGCGTACCCACAGCCAACCGCTGTGCATCGGCCAGAAGCAGAAATGGTTTCTTTTGCGCCTGATCTCCAACGAGCAGCGGGTGCGGATGGATTTGACCGGTAAACCGGAGTTCGATGGCTGGCGCTGGGTCAGCTATTGGTACCCGTTGGGCCAGGTGGTGACATTCAAGCGCGAGGTTTACCGCCGCGCTCTCAAAGAGCTTGCCCCGCGCCTTTTAGCGCGCGACTGACGACGGAGTTCGACCCCGAGCCATGCTCAATACGCTGCGCAAGATCGTCCAGGAAGTTAACTCCGCCAAGGATCTCAAGGCGGCGTTGGGGATTATTGTGTTGCGCGTCAAGGAAGCCATGGGCAGCCAAGTCTGCTCGGTTTACCTGCTGGACCCCGAGACCAACCGTTTTGTGCTGATGGCCACGGAGGGCTTGAACAAGCGCTCCATCGGCAAGGTCAGCATGGCGCCCAATGAAGGTCTGGTGGGCCTGGTGGGGACGCGTGAAGAACCCCTCAACCTCGAAAATGCGGCCGACCACCCGCGTTATCGCTACTTTGCCGAAACCGGTGAAGAGCGCTACGCCTCGTTCCTCGGTGCGCCGATCATCCACCACCGCCGCGTTGTCGGCGTGTTGGTCATTCAGCAAAAAGAACGCCGCCAGTTCGATGAAGGTGAAGAAGCCTTCCTCGTGACCATGAGCGCGCAGCTGGCTGGGGTTATCGCCCACGCCGAAGCCACCGGCTCGATCCGCGGCCTTGGGCGCCAGGGCAAGGGTATCCAGGAAGCCAAGTTCGTCGGCGTCCCCGGTTCACCGGGCGCAGCGGTGGGTACGGCGGTGGTCATGCTGCCGCCGGCCGATCTCGATGTGGTGCCGGACAAGACCGTCCACGACATCGAAGCCGAAATTAAACTGTTCAAGACTGCCCTGGAAGGCGTGCGCGCCGACATGCGCAACCTGTCGAACAAGCTGGCTACCCAGCTGCGCCCCGAAGAGCGCGCGCTGTTCGACGTGTACCAGATGATGCTCGACGACGCGTCCCTGGGTAACGAAGTCAAGACCGTGATCAAGACCGGCCAGTGGGCCCAGGGCGCGTTGCGCCAGGTGGTCACCGATCACGTCAACCGTTTCGAAATGATGGACGACGCCTACCTGCGTGAGCGGGCTTCGGATGTGCGCGACCTCGGCCGCCGCCTGCTGGCGTACCTGCAGGAAGACCGCAGCACCAACATGGTCTTCCCCGATAACACCATCCTGGTCAGTGAAGAATTGACCGCCACCCAGCTTGGCGAAGTGCCTGAAGGCAAGCTGGTAGGCCTGGTCTCGGTATTGGGTTCGGGTAACTCCCACGTGGCGATCCTGGCCCGGGCCATGGGTATCCCGACGGTGATGGGCCTGGTGGACCTGCCGTATTCCAAGGTCGATGGCATCGACATGATCGTCGACGGGCATCGCGGCGAGGTGTTCACCAACCCCAGCGACGTGCTGCGCAAGCAATACGCCGAGGTGGTGGAAGAAGAGAAGCAACTGGCCCAGGGCCTGGATTCGCTGCGCGAGCTGCCGTGTGTCACCCCCGACGGCCACCGCGTACCGCTGCTGGTCAACACCGGCCTGCTGGCGGATGTAGCTCGTGCGCAACAACGCGGCGCCGAAGGGGTGGGTCTGTACCGCACCGAAGTGCCGTTCATGATCAACCAGCGTTTCCCGAGCGAGAAGGAGCAGCTGGCGATTTATCGCGAGCAATTGCAAGCCTTCCACCCGTTACCGGTGACGATGCGCAGCCTGGATATTGGCGGCGACAAGTCACTGTCCTATTTCCCGATCAAGGAAGACAACCCCTTCCTTGGCTGGCGTGGCATCCGCGTTACCCTCGACCATCCCGAAATCTTCCTCGTCCAGACCCGCGCCATGCTCAAGGCCAGCGAGGGCTTGAACAACCTGCGTATCCTGCTGCCGATGATCTCCGGCACCCATGAACTGGAAGAAGCCCTGCACCTGATCCACCGCGCCTGGGGCGAAGTGCGCGACGAAGGCGCCGATGTGCCGATGCCGCCGATTGGCGTGATGATCGAAATCCCTGCGGCGGTGTACCAGGCCAAGGAACTGGCGCGGCAGGTGGACTTCCTGTCGGTAGGCTCCAACGACCTGACCCAGTACCTGCTGGCCGTGGACCGTAACAACCCACGTGTGGCCGACCTCTACGACTACCTGCACCCGGCGGTGCTGCAAGCGCTGCAACACGTGGTGCGCGACGCCCATGCCGAAGGCAAGCCGGTGAGTATCTGCGGCGAAATGGCCGGTGACCCGGCGGCGGCGGTGCTGTTGATGGCGATGGGCTTTGACAGCCTGTCGATGAACGCCACCAACTTGCCGAAAGTGAAGTGGATGCTACGCCAGGTGGAATTGAGCAGGGCCAAGGATTTGCTCGCCGAGTTGATGACCATCGACAACCCGCAAGTTATCCACAGCTCGCTGCAATTGGCGCTGAAAAACCTGGGGTTGACCCGGATGATCAACCCGGCCTCGGCCAAAACCCTGTAGAAGCGAGCTTCTAGCAGATCGTTCCCGCGCTCTGCGTGGGAATGCAGCCCTGGACGCTCCGCGTCGGCTTTTAGAGCGTGACGCAGAGCGTCACAAGAGGCGTTCCCACGCAGAGCGTGGGAACGATCAAAGACCGAGGCGCCTTCATCGCAGGCAAGCCAGCTCCCACCTGTGGAATGCATTCCCCTGTGGGAGCTGGCTTGCCTGCGATAGCGGTGGTCCAAGCAGCGCTAAAACATCAGGTCCACCTCACCCAGCCGCCCCCCGTGCGGGCCAAAGCTGCGCTCCAGCATCCGCCGCGTCCCATCGGCATTCACGATCAGCGCCGTGCTCGCCCGTGTCCCATAACTAGGGCTGGCGATAAACACGCTCGACAGCAGGCTTTCGGTCGCCAGGCCTACGCCGGTGTCCGGCAACTCAGCAAACGGGGCAGTCTGCGGGTCGCTGAGAATTCCCAGCAGTGCCTCAGGCTCGGGGTTTTCCAGCACGGCGCTGAACGCTGCTTTGGTATTCACCAGCTTCGGCCATGGCGTATCCAGCCCGGCATTGGATAACCCGTACACCCCAGCCTTCAACCGCGTAGCCTCGGTGTCATTGGCGTTGTAGTGCCACAGCTCATCCCGCGTGCCCACCAGCAGGTTGAACCCGGCATATTCAATCGAGCGGCCATTCACATCGGCCAAATAATCGTCGATCGGCAGCGAACCGCTGAGAAACCGCGCAACCAGTTCGCCGCGAGACTTGCGTGCCGGTGGCTGGTGCGGGTCGCGGATGTTGGTCAAGGCGGCAAAGCGCCCATCCGCGTTCATCCCCAGCCAGGTGCCCCCGGCCTCCTGATCGCGACCGGCATAGACCTGGGGCGCATCCGCCCACTGGGCTAGCGGCAGGCTGGGGCGGGCGTAGAATTCATCGCGGTTGGCCGCAACGATCAGCGGTTGGGCATGGCCCGGTCGCCAGGCGAAAACAATCAGGCACATCGGGTGACCCCTTTTGTGTTTTTGCCACTCTACCCACAGACGTGCAGGCGTTCCATCGTAACGAAGTTGGGCCGCGCACCTTCCATCCGTTAACATGCCGGGTTATTTGGCGTGTATGTGAACTTCTTAATTTGATCTCGCCGCTGTAACGCAGGCTTAATCGCACATCGGCATGGTCCGGTGCGTCATGACTAAATGTTTTAACGAGGAGTCGCAATGCTGCCTTACCCGCAGATCGACCCGGTGGCCCTGGCCATCGGTCCGCTGAAAATCCATTGGTACGGGTTGATGTACCTGATCGGCATCGGCGGTGCCTGGCTGCTGGCTTCCCGGCGCCTGAACCGTTTCGACCCGACCTGGACCAAGGAGAAGCTCTCCGACATGGTGTTCTGGATGTCGATGGGCGTGATCGTCGGCGGGCGCCTGGGGTATGTGCTGTTCTACGACCTGTCTGCGTATCTCGCCAACCCGACCCTGATCTTCGAAGTATGGAAGGGCGGCATGGCGTTCCACGGCGGGTTTATCGGCGTGATGATCGCCGCCTGGTGGTTTGGCCGGCGCAATGGCAAGTCGTTCTTCCAGCTGATGGACTTCGTCGCCCCCTTCGTGCCGATCGGCCTGGGGGCCGGGCGCATTGGTAACTTTATCAACGCCGAGCTGTGGGGCAAGCCGACCGACGTGCCGTGGGCGATGGTGTTCCCGCCGTTCAGCGACCCGGCGCAACTGCCGCGCCACCCGTCGCAGCTGTACCAGTTCGCATTGGAAGGTGTGGCGCTGTTCCTTATTCTCTATATCTTCTCGCGCAAGCCACGCCCAACCATGGCCGTGTCGGGCATGTTCGCGCTGTTCTACGGGATTTTCCGCTTTATCGTCGAATTCGTACGGGTACCGGATGCGCAGTTGGGCTACCTGGCGTGGGGCTGGCTGACCATGGGTCAGGTGCTTAGCCTGCCGATGATCCTGGCGGGCCTGGGCATGCTGTGGTGGGCGTACAATCGCCCGCAGCCGCTGAAGAACGCCGCGCTTTAAATTCGAATGCCAAGACCAGGAGGTCTTGGCTTCAACGATACGGGTAAAAACATGAAGCAATATCTCGAACTGCTGCAGGACGTCGTGACCAATGGCCTGACCAAGGGCGACCGCACGGGCACCGGTACCAAGGCTGTGTTTGCGCGTCAGTATCGGCATAACCTGGCCGACGGCTTCCCGCTGCTGACCACCAAGAAGTTGCACTTCAAAAGCATCGCCAACGAACTGATCTGGATGTTGAGCGGCAACACCAACATCAAGTGGCTCAACGAAAATGGCGTGAAGATTTGGGATGAGTGGGCCACCGAAGACGGCGACCTGGGCCCCGTGTACGGCGAGCAGTGGACGGCCTGGCCGACCAAGGACGGCGGCACGATCAACCAGATCGACTACATGGTGCACACGCTCAAGACCAACCCCAACAGCCGTCGCATCCTGTTCCACGGCTGGAACGTCGAATACCTGCCGGACGAAACCCAGAGCCCGCAGGAAAACGCGCGTAACGGCAAGCAAGCCCTGCCGCCGTGCCATTTGCTGTACCAGGCGTTCGTGCATGACGGCCATCTGTCGATGCAGCTGTATATCCGCAGCTCCGACGTATTCCTGGGGCTGCCGTACAACACTGCCGCGCTGGCGTTGCTGACCCACATGCTGGCCCAGCAGTGCGACCTGATCCCTCACGAGATCATCGTCACCACGGGCGACACCCACGCCTACAGCAACCACATGGAACAGATCCAGACCCAGTTGGCGCGTACGCCGAAAAAACTGCCGGAACTGGTGATCAAGCGTAAGCCTGCGTCGATCTACGACTATAAGTTCGAAGACTTCGAAATCGTGGGTTACGACGCCGACCCAAGTATCAAGGCCGACGTGGCGATCTAAAGCCCTATTCGGTGAAAAACTGTGGGAGCTGGCTTGCCTGCGATAGCGCAGTGTCAGGCGACATTAATGTCGCTGGTCCACCGCCATCGCAGGCAAGCCAGCTCCCACATGGGTTTGGTGTTCACCTGAGTTAATGGCCGTGGCTTCTGCCCACATGCGAAGGCTCGGCCTCGCTGGCCGCAATCCCGCCGCTGACTTCCAACTGCTGCAAGATCCCGCACTGGTTCCCACCGCCGCAACGTTGGCGCAGGTCCAGCAGTTGCTCCTGCAAGGCCAACAATCCATCGATCCGCGCTTTCACATGATGGATATGTTCGTCGATCAACGCATTCACGCTTTCGCACTGGTCCTGGGGGCTGTCGCGCAGCCCCAGCAGGCTGCGGATTTCTTCGAGGGTCATGTCCAGGCTGCGGCAGTTGCGGATAAAGGTCAGCCGTTCGGTATGCGCCTGGGTGTATACGCGGTAGTTGCCGTCGGTGCGTGCCGGGGGCGGCAGCAGGTTTTCCTTCTCGTAATAACGGATGGTTTCCACCGGGCAATCGGTGAGTTTGGCCAGTTCGCCGATCTTCATCGCAGCAATCTCCAAATGGGCGCTTGACCCTATAGTGGCTACAGGGTCTTTACTTGGCAACAGGCACCTTTACGGACGCGACCTGATGAGCCACTCCATTCATACCCCGCACAAGCACGACCACAAGCATGATCACGATCACGGTCATGACCACGGTCACGCTCATGACCACGGCCATGATCACAAACATGACCATGGGCCCGCCAAACTCACGCCTGTGGATAACCACGGCCATTCCGGCTCCTGCTGCTCCGGCGCTGCCGGGCCTGCCATCGTGACCTTGAGTGAAGCGCCCACCGCCGGCTCGCGCCTGAGCACCTTCCGCATCGAAGCCATGGATTGCCCTACCGAGCAGACGCTGATCCAGAACAAGCTGGGCAAGCTCGCTGGCGTGCAGCAACTGGAATTCAACCTGATCAACCGCATCCTCGGCGTCACCCATGACCTGCCGAACACGGCGCCGATCATTGAGGCAATCAAGTCCATCGGCATGCAGGCCGACCCTATCGAAGAAGGCAGCCCCGCTGCCGCGCCGCCCGCCAAGAAACATTGGTGGCCGCTGGCGGTGTCGGGCGTGGGTGCCCTGGGGGCAGAGGTGTTGCACTTCACTGGTGTGGCCCCCACCTGGGTAATCGCGCTGGTGGCGTTGGTGTCGATTCTCAGCGGCGGCCTTACCACCTACAAGAAGGGCTGGATTGCCCTGAAGAACTTCAACCTCAATATCAATGCCTTGATGAGCATCGCGGTGACGGGCGCGATCCTGATTGGCCAGTGGCCGGAAGCGGCGATGGTGATGTTCCTGTTCACCGTGGCCGAGTTGATTGAGGCCAAGTCCCTGGACCGGGCGCGCAACGCCATCAGCGGCCTGATGCAGATGACCCCGGAACAGGCCACGGTACGCCAGGCCGATGGTTCCTGGCTGGAACAAGAGGTCAAGAGCATTGATCTTGGCGCGATTGTCCGAGTAAAACCCGGCGAGCGCATCGGGCTCGACGGTGAAGTCACGGCCGGCCAGTCCACCATCGACCAGGCACCGATCACCGGGGAAAGCCTGCCGATTGAAAAGACCGTGGGCGATAAGGTGTTTGCCGGCACCATCAACCAGGCCGGTTCCCTGGAGTACAAGGTCACCGCCGCGGCCAACAACTCCACGCTGGCGCGGATCATCCACGCGGTGGAACAGGCTCAAGGCGCACGCGCCCCGACCCAGCGCTTTGTCGACAGTTTCTCCAAGGTCTACACCCCGGCTGTCTTCCTGTTTGCCCTCGGTGTGGCGGTGATTCCGCCGCTGTTCATGGCGGGCGTGTGGTTTGACTGGATCTACCGCGCCCTCGTGCTGCTGGTGGTGGCCTGCCCTTGTGCCTTGGTGATCTCTACTCCGGTGACCATCGTCAGCGGCCTGGCAGCAGCGGCGCGCAAAGGCATCCTGATCAAGGGCGGCGTGTACCTGGAGGGCGGCTACAAGCTCGACTACCTGGCCCTCGACAAGACCGGAACCATCACCCACGGCAAACCGGTGCAAACCGACTACCTGCCGCTGTTCCCGAACATCGAAGACAGCGCGCCGGCCCTGGCGGCCAGCTTGGCATCGCGTTCCGATCACCCGGTGTCCCTGGCGATTGCCAACGCGGCTGTGGATAAAAACCTGTCGACTCACGCTGTGGATAACTTCGAGGCCCTGGCCGGGCGCGGTGTGCGCGGCGACATCAACGGCCAGACCTATCACCTGGGCAACCACCGCCTGGTGGAAGATCTGGGCTTGTGCTCAGAGGCGTTGGAAGAAAAACTCTTCGCCCTGGAAAAACAAGGTAAGTCCGTCGTGCTGCTGCTGGACAAGTCCGGCCCCCTGGCGCTGTTTGCCGTGGCCGACACGGTCAAGGAGAGCAGCCGCGAAGCCATTCAGCAGTTGCACGACCTGGGCATCAAGACCCTGATGCTCACCGGCGACAACACCCACACTGCCAAGGCCATTGCGGCCCAGGTGGGCATCGACCAGGCCCAGGGCGACCTGTTGCCCACCGACAAGCTGCAAGCCATCGAAACCCTCTACGGCCAGGGCCATCGGGTGGGCATGGTGGGTGATGGCATCAACGACGCCCCGGCCCTGGCCCGTGCCGAGATCGGCTTTGCGATGGCCGCGGCGGGCACTGACACTGCTATCGAGACCGCCGACGTGGCGCTGATGGACGATGATTTGCGCAAGATTCCGGCTTTCATTCGGTTGTCGCGGCAAACGTCGAGTATCCTCAAGCAGAACATCGCCCTGGCGCTGGTGATCAAGGCGATCTTCCTGGCCGTCACGTTCATGGGCATGGCGACCATGTGGATGGCGGTCTTCGCCGACATGGGCGTGAGCCTGCTGGTGGTGTTCAATGGCCTGCGCCTGGTGCGCAAATAGAGGATGAGAGGGTGGTGTGCTGAGTGCTGAGTTAAAGGCGTTTTTCATGGTCGCCCGCCTGGGCAGCATTACCCAGGCGGCGAAGAAACTCGGCTTGAGCCAGCCCACGGTGACCACCCAGATTCGCAACCTGGAAAGCCACTACGGCGTCGAGTTGTTCTACCGTGGCGGCCGCCGCCTCACCGTCAGCGACGAAGGCGCGCGGCTATTGCCGATGGTCAAAGCGCTGTTGCAGCAGGAAGCGGATATCGAGTTTTTCCTGCGCAACAACGGCCAGGTCCAGGGTGCGCTGAGAATTGCCGCAACGGCGCCGTATTACATCCTCGATCTGGTCAAAGCCTTTCGCGAGCGCCTGCCCCAGGTGGACGTGTCGGTGGAAATCGGCAACTCCCAGCAGGTGCTTGAGGCGCTGGACGATTACCGCGTCGATGTCGCGGCCTCATCGCAATTGCTGGAAGACGCCCGGCTGATCCGCCGCGTGCTGGGCACCGACCCGCTGGTGCTGGCGGTGCACCGCAATCACCCGTTGGCCAAGCTCGATCACGTAACGTTGAGCGCGCTAGTCGGGCATACCTTGCTGATGCGTGAAGCGGGCTCCACTACCCGCAGGCTGACGGAAGAGATGTTGAAGAATGCGGGCGTCGGATATGGGCCGTTGTTGGAGATTGGCAGCCGTGAGTCGATTCGCGAGGCGGTGCTGCGCAATATCGGCATCAGCATCATCGCCCGCCAGGAAGTGCCCCATGACCCGCAGTTGCGCGTGCTGACCATCGAGAATGCACCGCAGATTCCGGAGTATCTGTATTGCCTCAAGGAGCGCAAAGGAGCGCGCCTGCCGGCGGCGTTCCTTGGCCTGGCTCAGGAAATGTCACCCCTCTGATCGTTCCGACGCTCCGCGTGGGAACGCCGCCCAGGACGCTCCGCGTCCGTGACGCGGAGCGTCACTAGAGACATTCCCACGCAGAGCGTGGGAACGATCATGAGTCCTACACAAATCCACCAATACCACTATCACCCCGTTTTGCCTTCCTGCCACACCAGCTACGCATTCCCTCCCTAGCATGGCCTTCATCCGTTCGATGAGGTGCCACCATGCACACAGCCCTGACCCAACCCGGCGCACCGATGAAAGTGCGCGCAATCCAGAAACGCTTTGGCGCCTTCACCGCGCTGGACAACGTTTCCCTGGACGTCGCCGCCGGCGAGCTGGTGTGCCTGCTGGGCCCTTCCGGCTGTGGCAAGACCACACTGCTGCGCTGCATCGCCGGCCTGGAGCGCCAGGACAGCGGTGAGCTTTACCTGGGCGAGCGGGACGTGTCCCTGCTGCCACCCCAGGCGCGGGACTACGGCATCCTGTTCCAGTCCTATGCGTTGTTTCCCAACCTCAGCGTTGAAGCGAACATCGGCTACGGCCTCACCGGCAGCGGCCGCGATGAAGTGCGCAAGCGGGTCGCGCAGATGCTTGAGCTGGTGGGCCTGGTGGGCAGCGAAAAGAAGTACCCCGGCCAACTCTCCGGCGGCCAGCAACAGCGCGTCGCCCTGGCCCGCGCACTGGCGCCGGCGCCGTCGTTATTGCTGTTGGATGAGCCGATGTCGGCCCTCGATGCCCGCGTGCGTGAGCACCTGTGCACCGAGCTGCGTCAACTGCAGCGGCGCCTGGGCATCACCACCTTGATGGTGACGCACAACCAGGACGAAGCCATGTTGATGGCCGACCGCATCGCCGTGATGAACAACGGCAAGGTCGAGCAGTACGCCACGCCCCAGGAAATCTACGACCGCCCGGCCACGCCGTTCGTGGCAGAGTTTGTCGGCCAGGGCAACTGGTTGCCGTTCAGCCGTAACAGCGCCAGCCATGCTCAGGTGGGTGGGTTGAACATGCGCCTGGCTGAGGACGCCGGTGTCGCCCAGTCCGGCCGCTTGTTCTGCCGCCCGGAAGCCATTTGCGTCAACCCACCGGTGCATGAAGAAAACCTGTTCCCGGCCAAGGTTCGCGAGATCACCTTTCTCGGCAACCGCTGCCGCATGAGCTTTGAGCTGGAACAATTGCCGGGCCATCCGTTGCTGGCTGAACTGGCGCCGGAAGCGATGCCGCGCCTGGGCGCCCAGGACATCTGGGTGGCGTTGCCGCCGCGCAGCCTGCAGGTGTTTGCCTGAGATGGGGGCTGTGATGACATTGCCGGTACCGCGCCAGGTGTCCCGCGCCGAGTGGGGCGACCGCCTCTTCGTGGTCGGCGGCAAGTGGCTCTGGCTGGGCCTGTTAGTGGTGGCGGTGCTGTTGCCGCTGTTGGCGATCTTCTGGCGCGGCTTCAGCAGCGAAGCCGGGCAGGGCGGTGGCCTGGTAGCCGCTCGCGAACTGCTGAGCAGCGCCAACTTTCACTGGTTGCTGGGCAATAGCCTGAAAGTTTCCCTCAGCGTGGCGGCCATCGTCGTGCCGCTGGCCTACTTGTTTGCCTATGCCCTGCAACGCACGCTGATCCCCGGCAAGTCCATCTGGCGCGGCCTGTCATTGCTGCCATTGATGGCGCCGTCGATGCTGCCAGGTATTGCCCTGGTTTATCTGTTCGGCAACCAGGGCCTGCTGCGAGGTTTGTTCTCGGAGAATATCTACGGTTTCTGGGGCATTGTGCTCGGTGAGGTGATCTACACCTTTCCCCATGCCTTGATGATTTTGCTGTCGGCGTTGTCCTTGGCGGATGCACGCTTGTTTGACGCTGCTTCGAGCATGGGCGCCAGCCCGGCACGGGCGTTTCGCAGCATTACCTGGCCAGCCACGCGCCAGGCGGTGTTCGCCGCTTTCTGCCTGGTGTTCACCCTGACCATCACCGACTTCGGAGTACCGGTGGTGGTGGGCGGCGATTATCAGGTGCTGGCGCTGGAAGCCTACAAGGCGGTGGTGGGCCAGCAACAGTTCGGTCGCGGCGCGTTGATCGGCATGGTGTTGCTGCTGCCGGCGCTGTTCAGCTTTGGCGTGGATGCGTGGTTGCGCCGTCGGCATGGCGACGCGATGAGCGGCCGCGCCCAGGTGTTCCAGCCAGCGCCATCGCGGCTGCGCGACGGGTGCTACCTGGCCGTCGTGCTGCTGATTTGCGCGGCGTTGCTGCTGGTGTTCGGCATGGCGGTGTACTCCTCGCTGGTGAAATTCTGGCCGTACAACCTGTCGCTGTCGCTCAACCACTACCAATTCGAAGACACCGCCGGCGGCGGCTGGCTGGCCTATCGCAACAGCCTGACCATGGCGCTGTGCACGGCGTTGATCGGCAGCGTGCTGATTTTCACCGGTGCCTACCTGATGGAAAAGACCAAGGGCCAGAAGAACCTCAACCTGGCGCTGCGCATGCTCAGCTTCGTGCCGATGGCCGTGCCGGGCCTGGTCCTGGGGCTGGGCTACGTGTTCTTCTTCAACCTCAACGGCAACCCGTTGCATGTGTTGTACGGCAGCATGGCGTTGCTGGTGGTGTGCACCATTGCGCACTACCTGACCACCGCGCAGATGACTGCAACCACCGCCTTGCGCCAGTTGGACGCCGAGTTCGAAGCCGCCGCGTTGTCCCTCAAGGCACCGTTGTACCGCCATTATCTGCGCGTCACGGTGCCGATCTGTCTGCCGGCGCTGCTCGACATCCTGCGCTACCTGTTTGTCTCGGCGATGACCACCGTCTCCGCCGCGATCTTCCTCTACAGCCCCGACACCATCCTCGCCGCGGTCGCGGTGCTGAACATGGACGACGCCGGCAATGTGGGCGGCGCGGCGGCCATGTCGACCCTGATCCTGTTCACCTCGGCCAGCGTCTCGCTGCTGCTGGCGTGGGCTTCACGTGGCGCGCTGCGCCGCTCCCAAGCCTGGCGCCAGCGCGCACCTGGCCAATAAACATCCCTGAAGGAGGTGCTCCATGTTCAAGCCCCTGGCGCTGGTCGCTGCAGTCCTCACGGCATTCAGTCTGAATGCCTTCGCCAAGACCGAGTTGACCGTGTACACGGCCCTTGAAGCCGAGCAATTGAAGACCTACAAAAAAGCTTTCGAACAGGCCAATCCCGACGTCGAGATCAAGTGGGTGCGCGACTCCACCGGCATCATCACCGCCAAACTGCTGGCGGAGAAAGACCGCCCCCAGGCTGACGTGGTGTGGGGCCTGGCCGCCTCCAGCCTGGCGATCCTCGATCAGCAAGGCATGCTCGACAACTACGCGCCCAAGGACTTGGACAAGATCGGTAAAAACTACCGCGACGCCGCCAACCCTCCGGCCTGGGTGGGCATGGACGTGTGGGCCGCCACCCTCTGCTTCAACACCGTCGAAGCCGAGAAGCAGGGCCTCACCAAACCGGTGAGCTGGCAGGACCTGACCAAGCCCGAATACAAGGGCAAGATCGTGATGCCTAACCCGGCGTCTTCAGGCACCGGCTTCCTGGATGTCAGCGCCTGGCTCCAGACCTTCGGCGAGAAGCAAGGCTGGCTGTACATGGACGACCTGCACCGGAACATCGGCCAGTACGTTCACTCCGGCTCCAAGCCGTGCAAGCTGGCGGCGTCCGGTGAGTTCCCGATAGGCATTTCCTTCGAATACCCGGCGGTTCAGCTCAAACGCCAGGGCGCGCCGCTGGAGATCATCCTGCCCAAAGAGGGCCTGGGCTGGGAGATCGAAGCCACCGCTGTGATCAAGGGCACTGCCCATGCCGACGCGGCGAAAAAACTCGCCGACTTCTCTGCCAGCACCGCGGCGATGGACCTGTACAAGGAAAACTTCGCCGTGCTCGCGCAACCGGGTATCGCCAAGCCGCAGACCGAATTGCCGGCGGACTATGAGCAACGGTTGATCAAGAACGACTTTGTCTGGGCTTCCAGGAACCGTGACAGCATCCTGGCCGAATGGCGTAAGCGTTATGACGGTAAGTCGGAAAAACAGTAACCGATCGTTCCCACGCTCCGCGTGGTAACGCCGCTCTGGACGCTCCGCGTCCGCTTTTAAAGGTCGTGACGCGGAGCGTCACCGGATGAATTCCCACGCGGAGCGCGGGAACCAGAGGACAGTATGAGTAGTGATCTGTTAGTCGTCGGCGCCGGCATCCTCGGCCTCTCCCACGCCTATGCCGCCGCCAGGCGCGGCCTCAAGGTCAAGGTGTTCGAGCGCAGCGCCACGCCATTGGGCGCCTCAGTGCGCAACTTCGGCCAGGCACTGGTCACCGGTCAACCACCAGGGCCAATGCTGGACCTAGCGCGGGAAAGCCGCGAAATCTGGGGCCAGTGGGCGCAAGCGGCGGGCCTGGCGCTCAAGCGCAATGGCTCCTACCTGTTCGCCCGCACCGAAGCCGAAGAACATCTGCTCGAAGCCTTCTGCGCCGGGCGCGCGCGGGAGCACGGCTACAACGTCGAGCTGCTGCAGGGCGCTGCCATGAACGACCTGTACGCCGGCCAGTTCCGCCATCACCGCGCCGCCCTGCATGGCAAGGATGACCAGCAGTTGTACTCCCGCGAGGCGATCCCGGCGCTGATCCATTACCTGAGCCAGCACTTGCACGTGGAGTTTCACTTCTCCACGCTGGTACGTGACGTAGAGCCGGGCCAACTGCACAGCACGGCCGGCAGCTTTCGCGGGGAGCAGATCGTTGTCTGTTCAGGCCACGACTATCAGACCCTGCTGGCCGAATCCATCGCCCCGCTCAACCCGCACACCTGCCGCCTGCAAATGCTGCGTGCGCGGCCGGTGCTTAATCTGAACCTGCAACACGCGCTGCTCACCGGCTTGAGTTGCGTGCATTACGGCGCTTTCGCCGACCTGCCGGAAGCCGCTGTGGTCCAGGCGCAGATTCTGCGCGAAACGCCACATCTGCAGGAACACGGCATTCACCTACTGATCAGCCCCACGCCCCATGGCGAACTGATCATCGGCGACTCCCACCATTACGACAGCGACCCGTCGCCCTTCAATGCCGAGCAGATCGATGACTGGATGATCGAGCTGGCGCAGCAGACCCTGGGGTGCAACATCCAGGTGGTCGAGCGCTGGCAAGGCGTCTACGGCGCTCGCGGCCCCGGGCCGTTTTCG
The DNA here is from genome assembly GCF_900119355.1 of Pseudomonas sp. NFPP02. Taxonomy (NCBI): domain Bacteria; kingdom Pseudomonadati; phylum Pseudomonadota; class Gammaproteobacteria; order Pseudomonadales; family Pseudomonadaceae; genus Pseudomonas; species Pseudomonas sp. NFPP02. Next base: position 272,773 of record NZ_FPJI01000001.1, on the reverse strand, counting down.
TTTGTGCAGGCGGCACCTGGCGTCAGCGCTGCCTTGATGCACACCGGCGTAGGGATGAGCGTGGGGCCGGCCATGGCCGAGCGCAATATCCGCAGGTTATGGGGAGAAGCGTGATGAACCCGGAACAGGCAGGCATTGGCGGTTCAGGTCTGGTCCAGGCGTTGGGCCAGGGCTTCAACCTGCTCCTGGCGCTCGGCCTGGCTTAGTTTCGCGTGAGGGTTGAGGGATGACCATTGCGGATAGGCGCGGGCTTTGTTCAAGGCGTCGGGCAGTTTGCCCTCGCGCCAGGTTTTGTCCTGGGGCGTATCGACCTTGATGCTGTGCATTGCCGCATGGCCGCGCAGGTTCAGGGCCTTGAGCAACTGGCGCTGACGCAGGGCTAGCAGGCGCAGCACGCTGTCGTCGACGGTCAGCTCGCGCTGGCCCTTGATCTTGCCGAGCAGGCGACTGCCGTAGCTGCGTGCGGTTTGCAGGGCGCCACCGGCGATAGCGCCTGCCAGGGCCGCGGCGCCAAGGGTCAGGCCGCCGACCAGTAGATCCACGCCAGCACCGGCAGCGGCTCCGGCAGCTATCCCGCCGCCGACCCGCACGCCAAGTTGCTTGAGGGTTTCGGGGTTGAACAAGTCATCGCCCCAGCGACCGTCGAGCAGCGGCAGGTCGCTGGCCGCCGCGTCCTGTGGGCGAAAGCCGAACAGTTTGAGCAGGGCTTCAACGCACTTTTGTTCGCGTTGGCGCACGGCCTTGCGTAAGTCGCTGACGGCTTGGGGCTCATTCTCGGTTGTCACACTGCGACGGCAGGCCGCGCAGTCGATCAACAGTTCGGCGATCAAGCGGGCGGCGCTTTGCTGGCGAGCCTGGCGCTGGGCTTCTTGATCGAGGATCAGGCGTTCCAACTGCGGCCGTGAGTTTTCCAGCAGCAGGGCCAGGCTTTCATACAGCCGGCGTTCGCCGTCTTCGGGCGGTGCCACGCTGTCGAAACGCACCAGCGCATGCAGGCCGAGGCGGGCCAGGGCTTCGCGCCAGTCCGGTTCGCGGTGGTCGCTGCTGCTGACAAAGTTGAGCACCGGCAACAACGGCTTGCCGCAACTGGCCAGCACTTGCAGTTCGTCGCGGTACTTGGCCAGCACCGGCTCGCGAGCGTCGATCACGTACAGGCCGGCATCGGAGGCCAGCAACTGGCGCAGCACCTTGGCTTCCTGTTCGAAACGCTGGCGCGCCTCGCTGCCTTCCAGGAAACGCGCCAGCCGCGCAGGGCCATCCAGGCGTTCGCCGGGGCGGTCGAGGCGTTCCAGGTAATCGAGCAGGGCGATGGCGTCTTCCAGGCCGGGAGTGTCGTACAGCTCCAGCAAAGCTTCGCCATCTACCGATAGGCGTGCACCTTCCACGTGCCGCGTGGTGCTGGGGCGATGGGACACTTCGCCAAAGCCGACATCGCGGGTGAGGGTGCGCAACAATGAGGTTTTGCCCACGTTGGTATGGCCGACCACGGCGAGTTTCAGCGGTTTAGTCATGACCTGTCTCCAGCCAAGTGAGCGGCGCGCAATCGGCAAACGACACTTCAAGCTGTTGCAACGCGGCATGCCAGTCGCCCAGGCGCTCGGCGTCCAGCGCCTGGCCCGGTGGTGCCTGCAGCAGCCATACGCGAGTGTCGGTGGCGCTGCGTGCCAGCTCGGCGATCAGTGCCAGGCTGCCACGGTCGGGCGAGCGGCGCGGGTCACAGGCGATGGCCAGGCGCGCGGGTGGGAAACGGCTGAGTTGCTCCAGCAGTTTGTTGCGTGATTCGCGGCTGTCGAGGATGCCGGCGTTCTTGACGTTGGCAGGCAGTTTGGGGGGCCAAGGGTGTTGGTCGTCGAGTTCGATGGCGACCAGCAAGGCGCCATCACTCTCCAGCTCACTTGCGCCGCCGCTGATCGAGTGCAGGTGATCGGGCGCCACATCGTTGACCCCCAGGCGCTCGCTGCTGGGCATCAGGCGTTCGCGCAGTTGGGCGTAGCCGGGGAGGTTGAGGTCCGGGTGCAACGCTGCGCGCCCGCGTTTCCATCGCCACAGGCACAGCAAGGCAAGGATCAACCGCGGCAGCAGACCGTAGACCAGCAACACGCCCACCAGCCAGGCCGCCCAGGCCTGGCGGGCGCTTTCGATATTCAGCGCGGAGTCGCCGCTGGCGCGGATCATCTCCACGGTGGGCACATTGAAACCGAGCAGAGCCGGGAGTGTGCCGAGGGCCTGGGTCACGGCGACAAAGGTATCGGCGCCGAGAATGGTGGTTTCCCACACAAACCCATAGCGGCGGGTGGCGAGCAGAGTCAGTAGGATCACCAGGGCGCTGAGCAAGGCCAGCAACCACAAGCTGTTGACCAGCACACCCACCGCCCAGCGATTGAGTTTTTGCCGTTGCAGCAACAGCAACAACGCCGGGGCCAGTTGCGCGGCCTTGGCGTCACGGGCCAGTTTCTCGCTGAGCCACAACCACAGCCGGCCAAGGCTGGCGCTGTGTTCGCCGGCAAACAACAGGCCCAGGGCCCAACTGATCAGCAAGATCAGGTTCAGGCCGAGCAGGCTGCCCAAGGCCCAGAACACATTCACCGGGGCCAGGCCATTACCCAGCGCGGCGAACGCCAAACCGGCGCCGCTGATGACGGCGACCGCCGCCAGTAACAACAGCGCCAGGCGTGCGCCTTGCAGCCAGCGGCTGAGCGCGGCGGCCAAACCATCGCGCTCGGCCAGGTGCAGCGCACGCTGCTGGATGCGCGTGGCCAGGTCGCCCCCGGCGGTGCGGGCCAAGCGGTTGGCTTCCAGGTCTTCCAGGGGGCCGGCGTGTTCTTCGCGCAGGCGCACGGTTTCTGTCAGCCAAAGTCTGTGCAGCGGGTTCAGTGCAGTCACGCGCCGTCCTGTCGTGTTGATGAGGTTGGAGCATAACCGCTGGCTCGCCGCTCTGGTATTCTCGTCGCCATGAAAAAAACTCTCCCTTTAAGCCTGATCGCAGCCCTCGGTGAAAACCGTGTGATCGGCGTCGACAACAGCATGCCCTGGCATTTGCCGGGGGATTTCAAATATTTCAAAGCCACCACCCTTGGCAAGCCGATCATCATGGGGCGCAAGACCTGGGACTCCCTGGGCCGACCGCTGCCGGGGCGCTTGAACCTGGTGGTCAGCCGTCAGACCGATCTTGTGCTGGAAGGTGCGGAAGTTTTTCCTTCACTGGGTGCAGCGGTCGAGCGCGCTGAGGAATGGGCCAAGGCGCAAGGCGTGGACGAGCTGATGCTGATTGGCGGCGCGCAGTTGTATGCGCAGGGGCTGGAACAGGCCGATCGCTTGTACCTGACCCGCGTGGCGCTGAGCCCGGGAGGGGATGCGTGGTTTCCGCAGTTTGATGGGAACCAGTGGAAGCTGGTGTCGAATGTCGAAAATCCGGCTGAAGGTGATAAGCCGGCCTACAACTTCGAGGTGTGGGAGCGCAACTAGTGTAGGAGCGAGCTTGCTCGCGAAGATCGTCAACGATGACGCGTGCATTCTGAATGAACGCGGCGCCCTCAGGTTCTTCGCGAGCAAGCTCGCTCCTACAGGTTATAAGCCTTTATGCCTGCGCCAGTTCGGCATGCTCATCGGCATCCAGCAACGCTTTATCCGTCTGCCCCATGATCTGGCTGGTAATCGCCCCCGCCGTCATCGAACCATTGACGTTCAACGCCGTACGGCCCATGTCGATCAGCGGCTCCACGGAAATCAACAGCGCCACCAGTGACACCGGCAAGCCCATGGCCGGCAGCACGATCAGCGCGGCAAAGGTCGCACCGCCGCCCACGCCGGCAACGCCCGCCGAACTCAAGGTCACTATCGCCACCAGGGTCGCGATCCACAGCGGATCCAACGGGTTGATGCCCACAGTCGGCGCGACCATCACCGCCAACATCGCAGGGTAAAGACCGGCACAACCGTTCTGGCCGATGGTCGCGCCAAACGAGGCGGCGAAGCCGGCGATGGATTGCGGGATGCCCAGGCGACGGGTCTGCGCTTCAATGCTCAGCGGGATGCTTGCAGCGCTGGAGCGGCTGGTGAAGGCGAAGGTCAGCACTGGCCACACCTTGCGGAAGAAGCGCAGCGGGTTGATCCCGGCCAAGGACAGCAGCAGGCCGTGCACCACGAACATCAGGCCCAGGGCCAGGTACGACACCACCACGAAACTGCCCAGCTTGATGATGTCTTGCAGGTTGGAACCGGCGACCACTTTGGTCATCAGCGCCAGCACACCGTAGGGGGTCAGCTTCATCACCAGGCGCACCAGGCGCATCACCCAGGCTTGCAGGGTGTCGATGGCGTTAAGGACTTTCTGGCCTTTTTCCACGTCGTCCTTGAGCAGTTGCAGCGCGGCAACCCCAAGGAACGCGGCGAAAATCACCACGCTGATGATCGACGTCGGCTTGGCCCGGGCCAGGTCGGCGAACGGGTTGGCCGGTACGAACGACAGCAGCAACTGCGGGATATTCAGGTCGGCAACCTTGCCCGCGTAATCACTCTGGATCACTTGCAGGCGCGCCATTTCCTGGGTGCCGGCCACCAGGCCTTCGGCAGTGAGGCCGAACAGGTTGGTCAGGCCGATGCCGATCAGGGCCGCGATGGCCGTGGTGAACAGCAGCGTGCCGATGGTCAGGAAGCTGATCTTGCCCAGGGACGAGGCGTTGTGCAGGCGCGCCACGGCACTGAGGATCGAGGCGAATACCAGCGGGATCACGATCATTTGCAGCAGCTGCACATAGCCGTTGCCGACCAGGTCAAACCAGCCGATCGAAGCTTTGAGCACCGGGTTGCCGTCGCCGTAGATCGTATGCAACGTCGCACCGAATAGCACGCCAAGCACCAGGGCGAACAGCACCTTCTTGGCGAGGCTCCAGTTAGTACGGCCAGTTTGTGCCAGGCCCAGCAACAGGGCCACGAACACCAATAAATTGAGAATCAGGGGCAGATTCATTGAAGCTCCGTTGAGAAGGCAGCCAATCGCGTGAGCCTGCGATTGCGAACCGGGAAGCCTAACAGCTTGAAATATATTGATTTAATACCAATATGGAATGGCGACTGTCGTTTTTGGAATAAGCGTTTGACGCCCAGGCGTATGCGCTTGGCGCAATCGCGACGTCAGCGGTCGCGCTCGGGCGATAAGTGTCATACGGATTTGTTAGCGTCGATGTCTTTCACTTGAGGGAGACAACGCCTATGAAGCTCGCGCCGAAACTACTGTTATCCGCCGCCTTTTGCCTCGGGCTCGCCAGCCAGGCGTTTGCCGCCACCGAGTTGAAACACTGGCCGGCACCTGCCGCCAAACAACTCAATGAAATGATCGCCGCCAACGCCAACAAGGGTAACTACGCGGTGTTCGATATGGACAACACCAGTTACCGCTACGACCTTGAAGAGTCCTTGCTGCCGTTCATGGAAAACAAGGGCCTGATCACCCGCGAAACCATGGACCCTTCGCTCAAGCTTATCCCCTTCAAAGACACCGCCGACCATAAGGAAAGTCTGTTCAGCTACTACTATCGCCTGTGCGAAGTCGACGACATGGTCTGCTACCCCTGGGTTGCGCAGATTTTTTCCGGCTTCACCCTCAAGGAACTCAAAGTGCAGGTCGACGAGCTGATGGCCTCCGGCAAGCCCGTGCCGGTCAGCTATTTCGAAGGCGACGTGGTGAAAAAATCCGAGGTACAGCCGCCGAAAGTCTTCACCGGCCAGGCCGAGCTGTACAACAAACTGATGGAAAACGGCATCGAGGTCTATGTGATGACCGCCGCGTCCGAGGAGTTGGTGCGCATGGTCGCGGCTGATCCGAAGTACGGCTACAACGTCAAACCCGAGAACGTCATCGGCGTGACCACGATGCTCAAGGACCGCAAGACCGGCGAGCTGACCACCGCACGCAAACAGATCACTGCCGGCAAGTATGACGAGAAGAGCAACCTCGGCCTGGAACTGACCCCCTACCTGTGGACCCCGGCGACCTGGATGGCCGGCAAGCACGCGGCGATCCTCACCTACATCGACGAATGGAAAAAACCAGTGATTGTCGGCGGTGACACACCGACCAGCGACGGCTACATGCTGTTCCACGATGTGGACGTGGCCAAGGGCGGCGTCCACCTGTGGATCAACCGCAAAGACAAGTACATGACCCAACTCAACGGCATGATCGCCAAGCACGCGGCGGCGCAAGCCAAGGAAGGGCTGCCGGTGACGGCGGACAAGAACTGGGTGATCGGCAAGCCGGAAGAGATCCAGTAAGACCGAGTCACCTGCATTGCAGACAAGCCAGCTTCCACCGTCGACCGCATTCTCATGTTGGGGCGCGGTCAACTGTGGGAGCGGGCTTGCCCGCGAAGGCGGTCTTAAGAACACCGCAGACTCAAAGGCAAAATAGATATCAATTGCGAACTAATCTCATTCTTTGCTAGCGTGCGCACTCCCTGAACCGTCCGTTCTTCTCAAGGTAGTGCTGTGTCCTCCTGGAATACGCAGATCGCGCGCCTGTTCGCGGAGCAGAAGAAAGCCCTCGAAGCCTTCGTCACGCGCCGCACCGGCAGCGCCCAGGTGGCTGCCGACCTGACCCAGGAATCCTTCCTGCGCCTGGCGCGCCTGGAGTCCGGCGAGAAGATCGATAACCTACCCGCGTTCCTCTTCACCATTGCCAGCAACCTGGTGCGCGACCACCAGCGCCAGGCTATCCGCCGCGAGCGTCTGGATGCCGGCGCACCGAGCGAAGAACTGCCCTGCAGCAACCCCGGTGCCGACGAACAACTGGCCGCCTATCAGCAGGAGCAACTGATGCAGGATGCGATCCTGGGCCTGCCCGAGGCGACTCGGCGGATCTTCCTGCTCTATCATGTCGACGAGCTTTCCTACCGCGAGATTGGCGAACGCCTGTCGATCAGCCCGCGCAGTGTGGAATACCAATTGCGTCGCGCCTTGATTGAATGCCGTGGGTACATCAAGACGCGCCTAGCCTGCGATGCACAAGGACGTCGGTCATGACTGCCCTGCCTACTGCTGATGTGTTGTTCGAAGAGGCGTCCGGCTGGTATTTCCGCCTGCACGCCGAGGACTTGACCCCGGCTGAAATGGACGCCTTTGCTGCGTGGCTCGGTCAGGGCCAGGCGCAGGATGATGCCTGGCAGGAAGTGCAGGCGATGCTCGGTGGCCTGCGTGAGCCGGCGCGCGTCATTCGCCGTGCCGAGCAGGCCACCTGGCGTAAACCGCTGCGGCGCTGGGCGTATGCGGCTGCCGTGTTGCTGGCCGTGGGCCTGACCGTGCAGAACACTCCCTGGCTTGACCGTTTGCGCGCCGACTACGCCACCGGCACTGGCGAGTCGCGCAGCATTGAACTGGCCGATGGTTCCCACCTTCAACTCAACACCGACAGTGCGGTGCAAATCCGCATGAGTGCGGGTGAGCGGCAGATTCGTTTGCTGCGTGGCGAAGGTTTCTTCGATGTGACCAAGGACCCCGCACGGCCCTTCGTGGTGCAGTCGGGCGACGGCTGGGTGCGAGTGGTCGGCACCCAGTTCAGTGTGGCGCGGCGTGATGACCAGACGCGTGTGCAGGTGGCGCAGGGCAAGGTTGAAGTCAGTGCAGGGAGCGGCACGCCGGTCTATCTGGAACCGGGGCGGGCCGTGGAGTATCAGAGCCGGCACCTTGCACACGTCCACGGTTTCGACCCGGCCAGCGGCTTTGCCTGGCGTCAGCGGCAACTGGTGTTCCGTCAGCAACCTTTGTCGGTGGTGGTCTCTGAACTGAATCGTTACTGGCCCGGCAAGACGCTGGTGCTCGGTGATGCGTTGCGCAGTCGGGTAGTGTCCGGCGTGTTCGAAATCGACAAACCCGATGCCGTGCTCAAGGCGTTGGAATACACCCTCAACCTGCGTGCCGAGCACTACACCCCGTATTTGCTGGTGTTGCGTGAAGGCAATGCGTCCTGACGGCAATTTCTCAAAATATTTTCAGGGTTTCCCCGCAAGCCATCGTCCTTGATCACTGAGGCGTAAATAGTAAGCACTCTCAAGTAGTGCGGCGCCGATCACAGACTTTTGTACCGGGGAGCACCATTCATGGCACACCGATTCGCCACACGGCCCTTGCTGGCCTTGGCCATTTCCTTGGCCAGCTGTATCGCGCCGTCGTACCTGCAGGCCGCTGAGGCCAACCAGGCCCAGACCTACCGCTTCGATATTCCCGGGCAGGGCCTGGACGCTGCGCTGGCGGCGTTCTCGGCGGTGACGCGGGTTCAGGTGCTAGTGAATGGGGAGTTGACCCAGGGGGTGATATCGCCGGGTGTGAAGGGCAACCTGGGGCAGCGTGAAGCCTTGGGGCAGCTGCTCGGCGGCACGGGACTGAGCGCGGCGTTTATCAATGCCGATACCGTCACCCTGGAAAAACGTGTGGTGCCAGGTTCTGCCCTGGAAGTGGGCGCCACCACCATCACGGCCGAACGCCTGGGCATCACCACCGAAGGCACGGGCTCGTACACCACGGGGGCTGTGACCCTGGGCAAGGGCGAGCAAAAACTCAAGGACATCCCGCAGTCGGTCAGCGTCATGACCCGCAAGCAGATGGATGATCAGAACACCACCAAGCTCTCTGAAGTGGTCAAGCGCACGCCCGGCCTGACAGCGACCAAGTCTCCCGGCTCCGGTATGTTCATCTTCTCCCGTGGCTTCGAGGTTGGCACCCTGCAATACGACGGTGTGGGGATTCCACGTAACACTTACACCTTGGGCAGCTATCTCACCGAAAACATGGCCATTTACGACCGCGTCGAGACGCTGCGCGGCCCGGCCGCCTTGCTGCAAGGTGCCAACAGCCCCGGCGGCACCATGAACCTGGTGCGCAAGCGCGGGCAGCAAGCGCCGACGGCGACCATTACCGCCAAGGCTGGCTCATGGGACCACTACGGCACTCAGGTCGATGTCGGTGGCCCGCTGAACGCCGAAGGCACCTTGCGCGGACGCTTCGTGGCGGATTACGACACCACCGACTCCTTCGTCGACTATGCGGGCGGCTGGAACCAGACGGTTTATGGCGCCGTCGACTACGATTTCACTCCCGACACCACCGTCGGCCTGGGCATCAGTAACCAGAAGGGCCATTCGCGCCCCAACTTCATGTCGTTGCCCCGTTATGCCGACGGCAGTGATATCGGTCTGCCGCGTTCGACATTTGTCGGCGCCAGTTGGAACCGCAGCGTCAACAATCAGACTCAGGTGTTTGCCGACATCGAGCACCGCTTCAACGATAACTGGAAAGTGAAAGCCGCACTGGTAGCCATGGATGAGCACAACGACGCAACCTACCAGGCGACGTGGGACACGGTACCCGTCGGCGGTGGCGCTGTGCCCTATGTAGATTGGATCACCGACTTCAATACCAAGAGCCGCGGCGCGGATGTGTATGTAAACGGCAAGTTTGAGGGGCTGGGCTTCCAGCAGGAAGTGGTGCTGGGCGCCAACTATTCCAAGCTCACCACCGACGACCAGTGGGCACGGGCTTCAAACCCCGGCGCGGATATCTTCAACATCGACCACAACCGCCCACAGCGCGACAAATACCAATTGTTCCAGGAGGGTGCCGCCTCGAAGAGCTGGTATGACATTCGCCAGAAAGGCATCTATGGCACCTGGCGTGTGAAAGTCCTGGACCCGCTGACGTTGATCGTCGGTGCGCGTACCAGTTGGTATGACTATTCCTACATTGGCCAGAGTGGTTTCAAAGGCACATATGGTGCCCCGCAAGACAATACCACCCAGTCCAATGGCAAGGTTACGCCCTACGCCGGCCTGGTCTATGCGCTCAACGAGCAGTGGTCGGCCTACGCCAGCTATGCCGATGCCTTTGAGCCGCAAACCAACCTGACCACCTCCGGCTCCCTGCTCAAGCCTATCGAGGGCAAAAACTACGAGTTGGGCATCAAGGGAGAGCTGGCTGACGGGCGCCTCAATACCTCGTTTGCGATCTTCCGTTACGATCAGGAAAACCGTAGCGTGCAGGACCTGCAAGGGCCAATGAACTGCAATGGTTGGTACTGCTCGGTCGCCTCTGGCAAGGTCCGCAGCCAAGGCTTTGAAGCCACACTCAGTGGTGAGGTGCTGCCAGGCCTGCAGCTCGCCTCCAGCTACACCTACAACACCACTGAATTCCTCAAGGACGACACCTACGAAGGCAAGATTTTCAGCACTTGGACCCCCAAGCACTTGCTCAAGGTCTGGGGTGATTACCAGTTGCCGGGCGATTGGCAACATTGGAGCGTGGGTGCCGGTGTGACCGCGCAAAGCAGCACCGAAGCCTATGACCGTACGTTCAGCGTGCCGGGCAATGCATTGTGGGATTCGCGGGTGGCCTACAAGATCAACCAGGAATTCACCGTGGCGGCAAACCTGAACAACATGTTCGACAAGAAGTATTACATCCCGGCCTACAACGCGAACTGGGGCAGCAATTACTACGGGGACCCACGCAATGTGATGTTCACCATGACCTATACCTCACAGTTCTAAAGCTTGACGCATCATTGCTGTAGGAGCGAGCTTGCTCGCGAAAAACTCAAAGGCACCGCGTTTATTCAGTAAGTACGCGTTATCGTTGACGCTTTTCGCGAGCAAGCTCGCTCCTACACTGGCATTAGGGGTAAGCCCCGTACCATATGGGATTTCCAGGCATAAAAATGCCCCGCACCTGGCGGGGCTTTTTTATGCGCGGGGCTTACAGGCCGTCGAGCATGGCTTTGTTGCGTACGGCACCCTTGTCGGCACTGGTGGCCAACAACGCGTAGGCCTTCAATGCGGTGGTGACTTTACGCGGGCGCTTCTCCACTGGCTTCCAGCCTTTCTTGTCCTGCTCAACCCGGCGTGCCGCCAGTTCTTCATCGCTGATCAACAGGTTGATCGAGCGGTTCGGAATGTCGATCAGCACCTTGTCGCCATCCTGCACCAGGCCAATCGCGCCACCGGCAGCAGCTTCCGGCGAAGCGTGGCCGATGGACAGGCCCGATGTGCCGCCGGAGAAACGGCCGTCGGTCAGCAGGGCGCAGGCTTTGCCCAGGCCTTTGGATTTCAGGTAGGACGTGGGGTAAAGCATCTCCTGCATACCCGGGCCGCCTTTAGGACCTTCGTAGCGGATGATCACGATATCGCCTTCCTTGACTTCGTCCGCAAGGATGCCGCGTACCGAGCTGTCCTGGCTTTCGTAGATCTTGGCGCGGCCTTCGAAGACGTGGATGGACTCATCCACGCCTGCCGTTTTGACCACACAGCCGTCGAGGGCGATGTTGCCGTACAGCACGGCCAGGCCGCCTTCTTGCGAGTAGGCGTGCTCGACACTGCGGATGCAGCCGTTTTCACGGTCGTCGTCCAGGGTGTCCCAGCGGGTCGACTGGCTGAACGCGGTCTGGGTGGGGATACCGGCAGGGCCGGCCTTGAAGAAGGTGTGCACGGCTTCGTCGTCGGTCTGGGTGATGTCCCACTTGGCGATGCCTTCGGCGATGGACTTGCTGTGCACGGTTGGCAGGTCGGTATGCAGCAGGCCACCACGGGCCAGGGAGCCGAGGATCGAGAAGATCCCGCCGGCGCGGTGCACGTCTTCCATGTGGTACTTCTGGATGTTCGGCGCGACTTTGCACAGTTGCGGCACGTGACGGGACAGGCGGTCGATGTCGCGCAGGTCGAAATCGATCTCGGCTTCCTGGGCCGCGGCCAGCAGGTGCAGGATGGTGTTGGTGGAACCGCCCATGGCGATGTCCAGGGTCATGGCGTTTTCGAACGCCTTGAAGTTGGCGATATTGCGCGGCAACACCGACTCATCGTTCTCGCCGTAGTAACGCTTGCACAGCTCGACGATGGTGCGGCCGGCCTGCAGGAACAACTGCTCGCGGTCGCTGTGAGTGGCCAGTGTGGAACCGTTGCCCGGCAAGGCGAGACCCAAGGCTTCCACCAGGCAGTTCATCGAGTTGGCGGTGAACATGCCGGAGCACGAACCGCAGGTCGGGCAGGCGCTGCGCTCGTATTCCGCGACCTTCTCGTCAGAAGCGCTGGAATCGGCGGCGATCACCATGGCGTCGACCAGGTCGAGGCCGTGGGAGGCAAGTTTGGTCTTGCCGGCTTCCATCGGCCCGCCGGAGACGAAGATCACCGGGATGTTCAGGCGCAAGGCAGCCATCAACATGCCGGGGGTGATCTTGTCGCAGTTGGAGATGCACACGATGGCGTCGGCACAGTGGGCGTTGACCATGTACTCCACGGAGTCGGCGATGATCTCGCGGCTCGGCAGGGAATACAGCATGCCGTCATGACCCATGGCGATGCCGTCATCCACGGCAATGGTGTTGAATTCCTTTGCCACGCCACCGGCGCGTTCGATCTCGCGGGCGACCAGTTGGCCCAGGTCCTTGAGGTGGACATGGCCAGGCACGAACTGGGTGAACGAGTTGGCAATCGCGATGATCGGCTTTTTGAAGTCGTCATCTTTCATCCCCGTGGCACGCCACAGCGCGCGCGCACCGGCCATGTTGCGGCCGTGGGTGGATGTTTTCGAGCGGTAATCAGGCATTGGAGCACTCCGGGCGGCTAATCAAGTACTAAAGGGGAGTGAGCTTCTAATTGACGACTGGAACACTCAGAAAATGGCCGTGTGTCCGGAAGTTGCCACTCGCGTCGCGGGATCGCCGCGTGCTTGGGCCTCGAGCTCATAAACCCGCCGGGGGATGACTGGCGATGAATAGGGCCGATTCTACACCGACTTCTTGTAGGAGCGAGCTTGCTCGCGAAAATCGTCAACGATGACGCAGTGCTATCAGGTGGACCGGGGTGACTATTCGTTTTTCGCGAGCAAGCTCGCTCCTACAACGGCAAGACATATCTGGAACCACTGTTTAAGGCCTCGCTGGCGCGCTGGCTCCTACCGTTTATCTTCCAATCACAGAAGAGGACGAAGGAATGTCCACCCAGCAAAATGCTCATCGACTGCGTAAAGGGCGCTATTCAGAATCGGGCCGTATCTACTTGCTAACGGCTGTCACCCATCAACGGCAACACATTTTTCAAGACTGGCTTATCGGTCGCTTGCTGGTCCGCGAATTCAGAAAGGCTCAGGAAGAAGGAGATGCAACATCACTAGCCTGGGTGGTCATGCCCGATCATTTCCACTGGCTGGTGGAATTGCACAACGGCGATTTGCCCAGGCTCATGCAGCGAACCAAATCGCGAAGTGCCCGTGCAGTCAATAAGGCAAGACAGTCCTTCGGAGTGCTTTGGCAAAAAGGCTATTTCGACCGAGCGCTGCACCGTGAGGAAGACTTGAAGGCAATGGCTCGCTACATCGTCGCAAACCCCTTGCGCGCAGGCTTGGTCGAGCACATTGGCCAATACCCACTATGGGACGCCATCTGGCTATAAGGCTCCCTTCCCTGTAGGAGCGAGCTTGCTCGCGAAGATCGACAACGATAACGCAGCGCTATCAGGTAGCCCGTGGCGGCTATTCGTTCTTCGCGAGCAAGCTCGCTCCTACAGAGGGGTCGGTTTTAATCAGCTATTGGGTAGCAACCGGCACGTAATGCTCTTGATATAGCGCGTCTCGGCAATCGCCGGGTGCACCGGGTGGTCCGGGCCCTGGCCGCCGCGTTCGAGCATCTGGATATTGCGGTCCAGGTGGCGGGCGCTGGTCAGCAGGATGTTCTGCAGATCGTCTTCCGGCAGGTGCATCGAGCACGACGCGCTGACCAGGATGCCGTCCTTGCTGAGCAGGCGCATGGCTTGCTCGTTGAGGCGGCGGTAGGCGCCTTCGCCGTTTTTCATGTCTTTTTTGCGCTTGATGAAGGCCGGTGGGTCGGCGACGATCACGTCGAAGCGTTCTTCGCTGGCTTTCAGTTCTTTAAGCGCTTCAAAGACGTCGCCTTCGATACAGGTCATCTTCTCGGCAAAACCGTTCAGCGCGGCGTTGCGCTCTACGCCGTCGAGGGCGAAGGCCGAAGCGTCGACGCAGAACACTTCACTGGCGCCGAAGGCTGCAGCCTGCACGCCCCAGCCGCCGATGTAGCTGTACAGGTCCAGTACTCGCTTGCCCTTGGCATACGGGGCCAGGCGGGCGCGGTTCATGCGGTGGTCGTAGAACCAGCCGGTTTTCTGGCCCTGGATCACCGGGGCTTCGAACTTGACGCCGTTCTCTTCCAGCGCCACCCACTCCGGCACCAGGCCGAACACGGTTTCGACGTAGCGGTTGAGGCCTTCGGCGTCACGTGCGGCGGAGTCGTTCTTGAACAGGATGCCGCTGGGCTTGAGCACTTGGGTCAGCGCGGCGATCACGTCTTCTTTATGGGCTTCCATGGTCGCCGAGGCGATCTGTACCACCAGGATGTCGCCGAAACGGTCGACCACCAGGCCCGGCAGCAGGTCGGAATCACCGTAGACCAGGCGGTAGAACGGCTTGTCGAACAGGCGGTCACGCAGCGACAGAGCCACGTTGAGGCGGTGCACCAGCAGCGACTTGTCCAGCGGCAACTTGATGTCGCGCGACAGCAGGCGGGCGCAGATCAGGTTGTTCGGGCTCATGGCCACGATGCCCAGGGTCTTGCCGCCGGCGGCTTCCAGGATAGCCTGGTCGCCTGCCTGGAAGCCGTGGAGTGGGGTGGCGGCCACGTCGATTTCGTTGCTGTAGACCCACAGGTGGCCGTTGCGCAAACGACGATCGGCGTTGGCTTTGAGACGCAGGCTTGGCAGGGACATGACGTCGCTCCGGAAAAAAGAGCGGGAGTATACCCTTTGCGCACTCTTTCATGTGGGAGCTGGCTTGCCTGCGATATGAGCGGCGCGGTGTATCAGACGTACGGTGGTGAGGCTATCCAGGCAAGCCAGCTCCCACATTCGATCGGGTTTCAGTTGGGTTTTTGGGTGTCGGCCACGTCTGCATAAGGGGTAGAATTCGCGCCTAGCCCAGAGTGCGTACTTATGTCCCAAGAGCTTTCCCCCGAGCAGATCCAACAGGCCCTGCAAGGCATCAGCGTGCCGCCCCAACCGCAAATCATGGTGGATTTGCAGATGGAGCAGTACATGCCCGACCCGGACCTGGAAGTGATTGCAAGGTTGATCTCCCAAGACCCTGGCTTGTCCGGTGCACTGCTGAAGATCGTCAATTCGCCGTATTACGGCCTGAGCAATAAGATCGCTTCGATCCAGCGTGCGGTGAACCTGCTGGGCAGCCGTTCGATCATCAATTTGATCAACGCGCAGTCAATCAAGGGCGAGATGTGCGACGACACTATCGTCACCCTCAACCGCTTCTGGGACACTGCCCAGGATGTGGCCATGACCTGCCTCACACTGGCCAAGCGCACCGGCTCGCAAACCGTCGACGAAGCCTATGCCCTGGGCCTGTTCCACGATTGCGGCGTGCCGTTGATGCTCAAGCGCTTCCCCAACTACATGTCCGTGCTGGAACAGGCATACGCCAACGCCGGCCCGGATTGCCGCGTGGTCGATACCGAGAACAATGCGTTCCACACCAACCATGCGGTAGTCGGCTACTACACCGCCAAGTCCTGGCGCCTGCCGGAGCATGTCACCGACGCCATCGCCAATCACCATAACGCCCTGGTGATTTTCAGCGATGAGACGACGCGCAACCCGCAGCTCAAGAACCTGCTGGCCATTTTGAAGATGGCCGAGCATATCTGTTCGTCTTACCGCGTACTGGGTAACCAGGCGGTGGACCATGAGTGGAATGCCATCGGCCACCTGGTGCTGGATTACGTGGGCCTGTCGGACTACGACTTCGAGAGCCTGAAGTTGTCGATCCGCGAACTGGGCGCGCACTAACCCGTCATTCAAGAGGTACACATGCCCGAGTTACCAGAAGTCGAAACCACCCGACGCGGCATTGCCCCGCACCTGGAAGGCCAGCGCGTCAGCCGCGTGGTAGTGCGTGAGCGGCGCCTGCGCTGGCCAATTCCGGAAGACCTGGATGTGCGCCTGTCGGGCCAGCGCATCGTGCTGGTGGAACGGCGTGCCAAGTACCTGTTGATCAATGCCGAAGTGGGCACCTTGATCAGTCACTTGGGCATGTCGGGCAACCTGCGTCTGGTTGAGGTCGGTATGCCGGCGGCCAAGCATGAACATGTGGATATCGAGCTGGAGTCGGGGATGGCCTTGCGCTACACCGACCCGCGGCGCTTCGGTGCGATGCTCTGGAGCCTCGACCCGCACAACCATGAGTTGCTGATGCGGCTGGGGCCGGAGCCGTTGACCGACCTGTTTGATGGCGAGCGTTTGTTCCAGCTGTCTCGCGGTAAGTCCATGGCGGTGAAGCCGTTCATCATGGACAACGCGGTGGTGGTAGGCGTGGGCAATATCTATGCGACAGAAGCGCTGTTTGCAGCTGGGATTGACCCGCGCCGCGCCGCCGGGGGAATTTCACGCGGGCGTTATTTGAAGCTGGCGATTGAGATCAAGCGGGTGCTGGCCGCTGCCATTGAGCGGGGCGGTACCACGTTGCGGGACTTTATCGGCGGCGATGGGCAGCCGGGGTATTTCCAGCAGGAACTGTTCGTGTATGGCCGGGGCGGCGAGGCGTGCAAGGTCTGCGGCACTGAGCTGCGCAATGTGGTGCTGGGGCAGCGGGCGAGTGTGTTTTGCCCTAGGTGTCAGAGCTGATGGTTGGGTGAGGGCTGAGATTGCTATCGCAGGCAAGCCAGCTCCCACATTTGAATGTATTCACATATCCAGGTGTGGGAGCTGGCTTGCCTGCGATGAGGCCTTTACCTGCAATGAAGAGGCTTAGGCCTTACCGGTAATCTTGCGGTACTTCTCCATCAACTGCTCTTCAGTCTCAGGGTGTGCCTCGTCCAGAGGAATGCAATCGACCGGGCATACCTGCTGGCACTGCGGTTCGTCGTAGTGGCCGACGCACTGGGTGCACAGGTTGGGGTCGATCACGTAGATCTCTTCGCCTTGGGAAATGGCGGCGTTCGGGCACTCGGGTTCGCAGACGTCGCAATTGATGCAATCGTCGGTGATGATCAGGGACATGGAAACTCCTGCCAGGGCACTCTGCCAAGGCATCTGAAAACTAATGCGCGCAATTGTGCCGCATTGACGCCCGCAGTGCGAGCCTGTCTCTGTGGTGAGGGATGAAAGGATTGGGACTGCTGCGCAGTCCAGCGGGAGCAAGCTCCCTCGCCACAATGAGCCTTACTTCTTGAAGCGCAATGTCAGTGCGTCTGCTACAGCTGGATGCACGAACTTGGTGATATCTCCGCCCAAAGCAGCGATTTCACGAACCAACGTCGAGGAAATGAACGAATAACGCTCCGACGGCGTGAGGAACAGGCTTTCCACGTCCGGCGCCAATTGGCGGTTCATGTTGGCCAGCTGGAATTCGTATTCGAAGTCCGACACCGCACGCAGGCCACGCAGGAACACATTGGCGTTCTGCTCCTTGGCGAAATGCGCCAGCAGTGTCGAAAAGCCCACTACTTCCACATTCGGCAGGTGCTTGGTGACCTCTTGCGCCAGCTCCACACGTTGTTCCAGGGGAAACAGCGGGTTTTTCTTGGGGCTGGCCGCGACCGCGATGATCACATGGTCGAACAGGCGAGAGGCGCGTTCGACCAGATCGCCATGGCCTTTGGTAATCGGGTCGAAGGTACCTGGGTACAACACTCGGTTCATCGCGTCGTCCTGGCGGAGTCCGTTGGGGAACCGGATGGTATCGCAGCATTACCGGTGGGCCAAGTCGACTTATGTAGATAGATACCGTGAATACCCTGTCTTTTCATGCCGTTTTCAGACGTTCGGCCAATGCGCTCGCCAGTTGCGCGGTCAATCCGTACACCGACAATTGCGGGTTGGCGCCAATGCTGGTGGGGAACAGCGAGCCATCGTGGATCGACAGGTTACGCAACTGATGATGGCGACCCAGGCTGTCGGCGACGGCATTTTTCGGATCTTCACCCATGGCACAACCGCCCATCACGTGGGCGCTGCCCAGGGTGGTGCGATGCAGTTCCAGGTTCAGACCGTCGATCACGCTGCGCGCTTCGGCCAAGTTGTTCACAAAACGCGCGTCGTGATGCAGGGGCTTGACCGATTTGGCCCCCGCCGCGAACTGAATCTCGGCCATGCTGTGGAAGGCCCGGCGCAGGCCGTCCCAGGCGTAGGGCGAGACCTGATAGTCGAGCACTGGCGTGCCGTCACCGCGTAACTCCACCGTGCCGCCTGGGCTGTCGGGGTGAAAGCCGTCGCGCAGCAGGGCGAGCATGGCGTGGGTGTGGGGTAATTGGTTCATGTCCAGGGCGTTCTGGTTGCCGTAGCCACCAAACAGGGTGCTCGCCAGGCCTGGATGCAGGGGCGGTGCTTCCAGTTTGTAGGACATTTTGCCGGTAGTGCCGTCCTGCCATTGGAAGTGGTCGGAGTAGATGGATTGCGGCGCACCGTAGAAGGGGTTGATCACTTCGTCGAACAGCCCGGCGGAGAAATTGACCAGGTGCAGGAAGGTGCGCTTGCCCAGCCGCGAGTGTGGGTCGGGCGCGTCGGAGCGCATCAGCAGGGCCGGGCTGTTGATGCCGCCGCCCGCCAGCACATAGTGCTTGGCTTTCACCCTGATCTTGCGCCCTGTTGGCGCTACGCAGCGTTCGTCCATGGCCACGCATTCGAGGCTGCTGATGGTGTCGCCGCTGTATGTGAGCCGTTCGGCGCGGGCCAGGTAAAGCAGTTCGCCGCCCTTTTCCAGGGTGGACGGGATGGTCGTCACCAGCATTGACTGCTTGGCGTTGACCGGGCAGCCCATGCCGCAATACCCCAGGTTGAAGCAGCCGCGCACATTGCGCGGGATCACATGCCAGCTGTAGCCGAGCTTTTCACAGCCTTTGCGGATCACATCGTTGTTGGCATTCGGCGGCAGCGCCCAGGGCGCGATGCCCAGGCGCTGCTCCATTTTTTCGAACCAGGGCGCCATTTCGGCGCTGCTGTGGCCTTTGACCGCATATTCGCTGGCCCAATGCGCGAGGGTAGCGTCAGGGGTGCGAAAGCTGGAGGTCCAGTTGATCAAGGTGGTACCGCCCACCGCCCGGCCCTGCAGGATGGTGATAGCGCCGTCCTTGCTCATGCGGCCGATGCCTTCCTGGTAAAGGCTGGCGTAGGCTTCGTCTTCCAGCAGCTTGAAATCACTACTGGTCTTGAGCGGGCCTTCTTCGATCAGCAACACTTTGTAGCCGGCGGCGCTGAGGATTTCGGCGGTGGTACCGCCCCCGGCGCCGCTGCCGATGATGGCGACATCCGCTTCCAGGGTCAGGTCGTGATCCAGGGCGGCGCCATTGTGGGTTTTCCAGCCACGGGCCAGGCCGTCGCGGAACAGATCGGGTACGGGCATAGGTGTGCTCTCTTATTCTTGTCGGAAGATGCAATCTTGGGGGATTGCCCAGGCTAGATCTTGGGCGGGCCGGGGTAGCCGCAATGGGCCCAGGACTCGGGCCGGAAGTACCAGGCCATGATCACTAGTTTGAGCAGCGAGCCCTGGCCCATGCGCAAAAGGTTCAGGTAACTGTTTTCCCAGCGGTGCAGGAAATTGCGGATCTGTTCGCTGCTGGCGTTTTCCCAACTGCCCCAGATACCGGTCAGCGGGCCGCGGGTAATGCCCATGCCCAGTACGTCGAATAATTGCTGGGTGAGCTTGAACATCTCGGGCGACAAGTGCTGCAGGCTGTAATCGAGCTTTTTCAGGGTGCCCTCAATACCTGCAAGCACTTGTTCGGCACTGGCCGCGCCTTCTAGCAGCACCGGGATCACCGCCCGCAAGAACGGCAAGTCGCTGGTGCGCAACATCGCAAAGCCGCTGGCCGGCGTACTGCTGGAGCAACCACTGAGGCTGGCGCCCAACCCGGCGGTGGCGAGGAAGGCGCTGGCACACAGGCCGATTTTCAAGACGCCGCGCCGTGACAGCGCGGGTGAATCAGTCAGGCTGGGGTTCATTGTTTTTATAGTCCCGAAGGTGGCGGTTATCAGCGGATAAACAGCTTCTGGATCAGCTTCTGGATCGACTTGCCATAGGGCGGGTAGATCAACTTCGCTGCGTTCAGGCGCTGTTTGACCAGCACACCCTTGGCCTTGCTGAACGTCAGGAAACCTTCGTGACCGTGGTAATGGCCCATGCCTGACGGGCCGATGCCACCGAACGGCATATCGTCCTGGGCGACGTGCAGCAAGGTGTCGTTCAGGCACACACCGCCGGAATGGGTTTCGTGGAGCACCCGCGCTTGTTCGCCTTTGTTGTAGCCGAAGTAATACAAGGCCAGTGGGCGAGGGCGCTGGTTGATGTAGGCAAAGGCTTGGTCAAGGCCGCGATACGGCACGATGGGCAGGAGCGGGCCGAAGATTTCGTCCTGCATCACGGTCATGTCGTCGCTGACATTCAACAGCAGGCTGTGGGCCATTCGCCGCGCCTGGCCTTGCTCGTACAGCGGGATCAAGGTGGCGCCTTTGTCGGTGGCGTCCTTGGCGTAGGCATTGAGCCGGGCCAGTTGGCGCTCGTTGATGATGGCGGTGTAGTCCGGGTTGTCGGCCAGCGTCGGATAAAACCCGCGCACGGCTTTGGAATACGCCTCGACAAAGCCCTCCACGCGATCTTCCGGTACCAGCACATAATCCGGCGCCACGCAGGTTTGTCCGGCGTTCAAGGCTTTGCCGAAAGCGATGCGTTCGGCAGCATCCTTGAGCGGCACGTCGGCCGAGACAATGGCTGGCGATTTGCCGCCCAGCTCCAGGGTCACCGGCGTGAGGTTTTCGGCCGCCGCACGCATCACGTGCTTGCCTATGCTGGTAGCGCCGGTGAACAGCAGGTGATCGAAGCGCAACTTGGAAAACGCCATGCCCACGTCAGCTTCGCCCAGCACGACGCACACCAAGTCCTCGGGGAAGATCCTGGCCAGCAACGCCTTGAGCAGCTCGCCGGTGGCCGGCGTGGACTCGCTGAGCTTGAGCATCACCCGGTTACCGGCAGCCAATGCCCCAACCAGCGGGCCGATGGCCAGGTACAGCGGGTAGTTCCACGGCACGATGACGCCGACGACGCCCAGTGGCTGGTAAATGACTTTGGCTGAGGCGGGCTGGAAGGCAATGCCTACAGCGCGGCGGGAAGGTTTCATCCAGCCCTTGAGGTGTTTGCTCGCGTAGTGAATGCCATGCAGGCTAGGCATCAATTCGGCAAACAGGGTTTCGTCGGCGCTGCGATGGCTGAAATCCTGGCTGATCGCATTGATCAGCGCCTGGCGTTCGTCGCTCAGCAGATCCCGCAGAGCCTTGAGCCATTGCTGGCGCTGCCCGGCCGGCGGCATCGGGTTGGCGGCATAGGCGCGGCGTTGGGCGTCGAACAGGTCCTGGAGTTGATCCAGCGCCTGGGAATCTTGCAGGTAGGCAACGTTGGCAGACATGGCGCGGCACCGATTGTTATTGGTCTGCCTGGATTTTTAGAGTCATTGCTCTAAATTGTCAAATAACATTGCAGTAACATCCAGATTTATCCTGGCCGGGTTAGGCCGTAAGATGCCCCATCCCGTGTATAGAAGCTGATCCCCTATGGCACCACGAGTAAAGACCAGCGAGCGCATTGTGCAAACCAGCCTGGAGCTTTTTAACCAGCAGGGCGAGCGCAGTGTCAGTACCAACCACATTGCCGCCCACATGGAAATTTCCCCGGGCAACCTGTACTACCACTTCCCTAACAAGCAGGCGATCATCGCCGTGCTGTTCCGCGAATATGAAGCGTTGGTAGACAGTTTCCTGCGCCCGCCCCAGGGACGCACGATGGTGGTGGAGGATAAACGCTTTTACCTGCAAGCCGTATTGGCCGGCATGTGGCGTTATCGCTTCCTGCATCGCGACCTCGAACACCTGCTGGAGAGCGACCCGGAACTGGCGACCGGCTACCGGCGTTTTTCCCAGCGTTGCCTGATCCAGGGCGGCGCGATCTACCAGGGCTTTGTCGATGCCGGCATTCTCAATATGGACCCGGTGCAAACAGAAGCCCTGACCCTGAATGCGTGGATCATCCTCACCTCGTGGGTGCGCTTTTTGTGTACCACCAATGAAAAATCCACCCACCTGAGCGCCGAGGCGATCAAGCGTGGGGTTTATCAGGTGCTGGTGCTGGAGGCGGGGTTTGTCACGCCACAGGCCAAAGAGGCGGTGGACGCCTTGTTCAAAGAGTTTTACGTGCCGTTGAATCAGGCACTGGAAGAAGTGAAGTAAGACCTTTCCCCTTTGTATTCACAGGAGTCAGTCATGCCGCTTGCCCAACTGATCAGCCCCCAGCAATTGGCCGAGCGCCAACAGTCGAGCGGGTGGGTGATCCTGGATTGCCGCTTTGCCCTGGAAGACCCGGACTACGGCTTGTGCAGTTACGCCGAAGGGCATATCGAGGGCGCGCAATACGCCGACCTGGAGCGCCACCTGAGCGGCCCGGTGACCAAGGGCGTGACCGGTCGTCATCCTTTGCCGGCGGCGGACACGTTCGCCAGGCAACTGCGGGCCTGGGGTATCAGTGCCGACACCGATGTGGTGCTGTATGACGACGGCCCCGGTGCCTACGCCGCCCGTGCCTGGTGGCTGCTGGCCTGGCTGGGCAAGCGTGATGGTGTGTTTATTCTGGATGGTGGCCTCAAGGCCTGGCATGCCGCCGGTTTCCCCCTGAGCCTGGACGCGCCCGTGGTTGAGCCAGGTACCTTCGCCGGTACGCCGGATCATCGTCTGTTGCTGGATGCCGAACACCTGCAAAAACGCCTGGGCCAACCCGGCCTGACCTTGATCGACGCCCGCGCCCAGCCGCGCTTTCGTGGCGAAGTAGAACCCATCGACCCGATTGCCGGGCATATCCCTGGCGCGCAATGCGCGGCGTTCAGTGAAAACCTGGGCAGTGATGGTCGTTTCTTACCGGCTGATCAGCTCAAGCAACGCTTTGCCGCGCAGCTGCAAGGGCGCCCGCCGCAGGAGTTGGTGGCGTATTGCGGGTCTGGGGTGACGGCGTGCCATAACCTGTTTGCGTTGAGCCTGGCGGGGTACCCGTTGGGTAAGTTGTATGCGGGGTCGTGGAGTGAGTGGATTACTGATCCAGCTCGGGAAATAGCCACGGGCGAGTAAACGACCGGTGTAAACGTTTCATTGAAATGTGGGAGCTGGCTTGCCTGCGATAGCAGAGTGTCAGCCACCTCAACATTGGCTGGCCCACCGCTATCGCAGGCAAGCCAGCTCCCACACTATTGACCGTATTGGGTCTGGAGCCACTGCGGGATCCGGCGTTCCAGGTAGTAACCAGGGCGCTTCAACGAACCCTCCACAAACCCCACATGCCCGCCCTTGGCCAGCAACTCGAACTCGGTGCAGGCCGACAGCTCACTGGCGTCAGGCAAGCTGTGCGCAAACACAAACGGATCATCAGCCGCCTGGATAATCAGCGTCGGCGTGCGGATACCGCCCAGGTAATAGCGGCTGGAAGCGCGGCGATAGTAATCCTCGGCACTCAAGAAACCGTGCAGCGGCGCGGTTACCCGCCCGTCGAAGTCCCAGAACGTGCGCATCTTTTCCAGGGAGCCAAGGGCCTCCAGGGTTTTGAGCCCATCCTCACGACCGTCCTGCAGGAATTGGCGTTGCTTGACGCGGATATACGCCAGCATCTCGCGCATGAAGTGCTTTTGATACACCCGCGAGAACCCCAACCCAATGCGATCCGCGCATTGATCCAGGCGAAACGGCACCGACACCGCCGCCGCGCCCTGCAGCCCTGAGGCCTCGCCGGTTTCCCCCAAATGCTTGAGCAACACGTTGCCGCCCAGGGAGTAACCCACCGCGTACAAGGGCGCCAAAGGCCGCTTGGCGCGCAGATGAGCAATCGCGGCTGCCAGGTCTTCGCTGGCGCCGGAGTGATAGCTGCGAGCCAGCAGGTTGGGCTCGCCCGAGCAGCCGCGCCAGTTCAACGCAGCACTGGCCCAGCCTTGGGTGGCGAGGACTTTTTGCAGGCCGGCCACATAGGGCGAATTGGACGAACCGGTCAGCCCATGCAACACCAGCACCAAAGGCGCTTGCACGTCATGAGGCCCGTGCCAGTCGAGATCGAGGAAGTCGCCATCCTCCAGCCACAGGCGCTCACGCTGACGCTCGATGTGGGTGGTCGGGCGCCACAGCGGCCCCCACAGTGTCTGCAAGTGTGGATTGCCGAGGCCGAAGGCGGGTTTGAACAGGTCGCAAGAAGGGGTCATGACGCTCTCGGTGGCAAGTGAACTCACTGTGGCGAGCGAGCTTGCTCGCGCTGGGCCGCGTAGCGGCCCCATCAAGAACACTGCGTTTATTCAGTCGGAACACCTTGGCAGGTTTCAGGGCCGCTTCGCAGCCCAGCGGGAGCAATCTCTAGCCACACGATCAGGCGGCGTTTTCGACCAAACGATGCCACAACGCGTAATACACCCGCCCGGACTTCTGCTCCCGGTGCAGGCGCCAGCCACTTGGCAGGCCGAGCGTGGACGGCGCGGTCTCGCTCTCAGTGTAGATCCAGGCATCCGGTGCCAGCCACTGGCGTTCTTCCAGCAGTGTGCAGACGGTCGGCAGCAGGTTCTGGTTGAACGGTGGATCGAGGAACACTACGTCGTATTCAGTGGCCGCCTGGGTTTCCAGGTAGCGCAGCGCGTCGGCCGTCTGCACCTGGCCGGTGGTGCAACGCAGTGTGCCCAGGTGCTCCTTGAGGCTGGACACCGCCACATTGCTGGCGTCCAGCGCCTGGCCCTGGGCCGCGCCACGGGACAGCGCCTCCAGGAACAGCGCGCCGCTGCCGGCGAACGGGTCCAGCACTTTGGCCCCGCCTATGTACGGCGCGAGCCAGTTGAACAGGGTTTCACGCACGCGATCGGGCGTCGGGCGCAGGCCCACGACGTCGGGGAAGCTCAGCTTGCGGCTGCCCCATTCACCGCCAATGATGCGCAGTTGGCCCACACCGTTATGCACGTTGTGGACAGGTTTTTTCGGGCGAGATGAACTGGCCATTAATGCTCCGGAACCCCGAGCGGCTGCTCGGCAGGTTTATCAGTGGGGGGCGGTAGTGGCTTTTGCGCAATCGTCGGGCCGGCGGTCACGATGACCATCTTGTCGGCGCTCAAGTGTTTGTTCATTGCAGCCTTGACCTGATCGACGGTCAGGGCCTGGGATTGTTTCATGAAATCTTCCAGATAGCTCAGCGGCAGGTTGTAGAAACCCATGGCGCCCAACTGCCCGACGATATCGGCGTTGCTGGCGGTGGACAGCGGGAAGCTGCCGGCCAGTTCGCGCTTGGCGTCGTCCAGTTCTTTTTGTGTTGGGCCGTTCTTGAGGTAATCAGCCAGTACATCCTCAACCAGGCGCAGGGTGCCGCCGCTCATTTCGGCGCGGGTCTGCAGGTTGATCATGAACGGGCCGCGCACCTGCATCGGTGAGAAACCGGAGTACACGCCGTAGGTCAGGCCGCGTTTTTCACGCACCTCGCTCATCAAACGGGTACCGAAGCCGCCGCCGCCAAGGATCTGGTTGCCCAGGGACAAGGCTGCGTAGTCCGGGTCGGCGCGGTCGATGCCCAATTGCGCAAACAGCAGGTGGGTTTGCTTGGACGGAAACTCGATACGGCTCAGGCCGGCTTTTGGCTCGGTCGGTTGAGCGATCTTGACCATGGCCGGGCCTTTGGGCAGCGATGCCGACACTTTGGCCGTCATGGCCTCGGCTTCTGCACGGGTCAGGTCGCCGACGACCGCAATCACCGCATTACCCGCCGCATAGGCTTTGGCATGGAACGCCTGCAGCTGTGCCAGGGTAATTTTCGGCACGCTTTCTGGGGTGCCTTCGCTCGGATGCGCGTAAGGATGGTCGCCGTACAGACGCTTGAACAGCTCGATGCTCGCCAGTTTGCCGGGGTTCTGTTTCTGGTACTCGAAACCGGCCAGGATCTGGTTCTTGATCCGCGCCAGGGAATCCGCCGGGAACGTCGGCTGGCCAATCACCTGGTCGAACAGGGCCAGGGCGGCGGTGCGCTTATCGTTGTCGCTCAGGCTGCGCAGGGTCACCAGCGCCATGTCGCGATAGGCGCCGTTGCCGAAATCGGCCCCCAGGCCTTCGAACCCACTGGCGATCTGGCTGACATCCTTACCCGGCACGCCTTCGTTGAGCATGGCGTTGGTCATCAGCGCCAGGCCTGGCACGTCGCCATCCTGGCTGCTGCCGGCGGCAAACAGCAGGCGCATGTCGAACATCGGCAATTCGTGGGCTTCGACGAACAGCACCTTGGCGCCTTCGGCGGTGGTCCAGGTTTGTACGTCGAGCTTGCGGTTGGTCGGTGCCTTGCCATCCAGTTCCGCCAGGGACTGCAGGGTGCTGGCCGTTTGAGCCTTGTCCAGGGCCTGGCTGGCGACCGACTCGCTGGGGCGCAAGAAGTAAACGGCGCTGGCCGCCATCAGGGTGACGGCGATCAGGCCGGGCAGGATCAGGCGGCTGTTTTTGCGATCACTCATGAGCGGTCTCCTCAGGCAAAACATGGGCGACGCTCAGACGTTCGCGGGTGAAGTAGGTGCGCGCGGCTTTCTGGATATCTTCCGGCGTCACGCTTTGCAGGTCGGCCAATTCGGTGTCCATGAGCTTCCAGGACAGGCCGACCGTTTCCAGGGAGCCGATGGCCGTGGCCTGGCTGGTGATGGAATCACGCTGGTACACCAGGCCCGCAATGACCTGGGCACGGATGCGCTCCAGTTCTTCAGCGGTCGGCGGCTTGGCCTTCAACTCATCGAGCAGGCGCCACAGGCCGGCTTCGGCTTGGGCGACGGTTTTCTTCTTCTGCTGGTTCGGCGTGGCCGAGAGGGTAAACAGGCTGTCGCCACGGGTGTAGGCGTCGTAGTTGGTGGAAGCCGCGGACACAAGTTCCTCACCGCGCTCCAGTTGCTCGGAGATCCGTGCACTGTAGCCGCCGTCCAGCAGCGCCGAGATCAGGCGCAGGGCCTGCACCGAGCGTTTGTCTTCGGCGGTGGCCAGGCCAGGTACGTTGAAGCCCAGGAACACGCTTGGCAATTGGGTCTGCACGTGCAGGGTCAGCAGGCGCTCGCCGGGCTCGGCCAGTTCCATCGGGATTTTTGCCGGCGGCACGTCACGCTTGGGGATCGGGCCGAAGTAACGTTGGGCGAGGTTTTTCACCTCGTCCGGGGTCACGTCGCCGACCACCACCAGGGTGGCGTTGTTCGGCACGTACCAGGATTGGTACCAGTGGCGCAGTTCCTCGACCTTCATGCGGTCCAGGTCGGCCATCCAACCGATGGTCGGCGTGTGGTAGCCGCTGGCGGGGAAGGCCATGGCCTTGAAGCGCTCGAACGCTTTGGACATGGGGTTATCGTCGGTGCGCAGGCGGCGTTCTTCCTTGATTACTTCGATTTCACGGCTGAATTCGTCGGCCGGCAGGCGCAGGCTGGCCATGCGGTCGGCTTCCAGCTCAAAGGCCACACCCAGGCGATCACGGGCCAATACCTGGTAATACGCGGTGTAGTCGTCGCTGGTGAAGGCGTTTTCTTCGGCGCCCAGGTCGCGCAGGATCAGCGAGGCTTCGCCGGGGCCAACCTTGGCGCTGCCCTTGAACATCATGTGTTCCAGGGCGTGGGACAAACCGGTCTGGCCCGGGGTTTCGTAGCTTGAGCCAACCTTGTACCAGACCTGGGAAACCACCACCGGCGCGCGATGATCTTCGCGCACGACCACCTTGAGGCCGTTATCGAGGGTGAATTCATGGGTGGGTTGTGGATCGGCAGCCAAAGCTGAGAGAGGCAGACAAACTGTGCTGAACAGCAGGCCTGCGGCGCGGCGGGCTAGAGCATTCATTCGTTTTTAAACCTGTTGGGCTGCCCGCTTGGTCTTAGCGTCGGCGGGCGAGGAGGTGCTAGGATACTGATCCGACCTAGGGACGGCCACTGTGGCTGTCTTGTTGAGGCCCTATTTAGGCCTTACAAAATGTTGCGCATGAACGAGCTGGCTAAAAAACAGTCTGTTACGCATCGAATTTTATTTACCGAAGCGCCCCTTGGCGCGTCGCTACCTTGAGATAGCCGTCTCCATGTTTGGTTCCAACGACGACAAGAAGACCCCAGCTGCGGCTGGCGAGAAGAAAGGCCTGTTCGGATGGCTGCGCAAAAAGCCGCAGGAAACCGTCGTCGAACAGCCACAGGTTCACGCTGAACCCACCCCTGAACCCGTAATAGAAGCCGAACCGGTTGCCGAGACGCCAGTTCCGGTGGTGTTGCCGATGGCTGAGCCGGTGTTGCAGCCGGTCGTCGAGGCCGAGCCGGAACTTGAGCCTGCGCCTGAGCACAAGCCTTGGTTGGAACTGCCGGTGGCCGAAGAGCCTGTGGCGTTGGTGGAGGATGTTCAGGCCGAGCACGTCGTGCCGCCGATTCCTGCAGTGGTTGAGCCGGCGCCGGTAGAGGTTGTGGCTGAAGTTCCGCCCGTCGTTGAAGTGCCGGCACCGGTTGTTGCCGCACCTGCCGTCGTCGAGCCAGAGCCTGTCGTCGCCACCACCGAAACCAGCAAAACCGGGTTTTTTGCCCGTCTCAAGCAGGGCCTGAGCAAGACCAGCGCCAGTATTGGCGAAGGCATGGCCAGCCTGTTCCTGGGCAAGAAAGTCATTGATGACGAGCTGCTGGAAGACATCGAGACCCGCCTGCTCACCGCCGACGTGGGCGTCGAAGCCACCGCCGTGATCATCCAGAGCCTGACGCAGAAGGTCGCGCGCAAGCAGTTGACCGACGCCGACGCCCTGTACAAATCCCTGCAGGCTGAGCTGGCCGCCATGCTCAAGCCGGTTGAAGCGCCGCTGGTGATCACGCCGAAAAAGCCGTTCGTCATCCTCGTTGTAGGTGTAAACGGCGCTGGCAAGACCACCACCATCGGCAAACTGGCCAAGAAGCTGCAGGGGGAGGGCAAGAAAGTCATGCTCGCCGCCGGTGACACCTTCCGTGCCGCAGCCGTCGAGCAGTTGCAGGTGTGGGGCGAGCGCAACAAGATCCCGGTGATTGCCCAGCACACCGGTGCCGACTCTGCGTCGGTGATTTTCGATGCTGTGCAAGCCGCCAAGGCGCGCAACATCGATGTGCTGATCGCCGATACAGCCGGCCGCCTGCACACCAAAGACAATTTGATGGAAGAACTGAAGAAAGTGCGCCGCGTGATCGGCAAGCTTGACGCCGATGCACCCCACGAAGTCTTGCTGGTGCTCGACGCTGGTACCGGCCAGAACGCCATCAGCCAGGCCAAGCAATTCAACCAGACGGTGCAACTGACCGGCCTGGCATTGACTAAGCTCGACGGCACGGCCAAGGGCGGTGTGATTTTCGCCCTGGCCAAACAGTTCGGGTTACCGATTCGCTATATCGGCGTCGGTGAAGGCATCGACGACCTGCGCACCTTTGAAGCCGAACCCTTTGTACAGGCACTGTTTGCCGAGCGGGAGCGTTCATGATTCGATTCGAACAGGTCGGTAAACGCTATGCCAACGGGCATGTGGGCTTGCATGAGCTGAGCTTTCGAGTGCGTCGCGGCGAATTCTTGTTTGTCACCGGCCATTCGGGCGCGGGCAAAAGTACGCTGTTGCGCCTGTTGCTGGCCATGGAACGCCCGACCACCGGCAAGTTGCTGCTGGCGGGCCAGGACCTGGCTACCATCAGCAATGCGCAAATTCCATTCTTGCGCCGCCAGATCGGCGTAGTGTTCCAGAACCATCAGTTGCTGTTCGACCGTACGGTGTTCAACAACGTGGCCCTGCCGTTGCAGATACTGGGGCTGTCCAAGGCCGAGATCGTCAAGCGCGTGGACTCGGCCCTGGAGCGTGTAGCCTTGTCGGACAAGACCGACCTCTTCCCCGGCGACCTGTCCACCGGCCAGCAACAGCGTGTCGGTATCGCCCGCGCCATCGTCCATCGCCCGGCTTTGCTGCTGGCGGACGAACCCACCGGTAACCTCGACCCGCGCCTGGCGGCCGAGATCATGGGGGTGTTCGAAGATATCAACCGCCTGGGCACCAGCGTATTGATTGCCAGCCACGACCTGGCCCTGATTGCCCGTATGCGTCATCGCATGCTGACCCTGCAGCGCGGCCGCCTGATCGGCGATGGGGAGGCGGGCGTATGAGTGCTACACGCAGCCCTAAAGTATCCGAACGCGTGGCGCCGAAACCGGCCGACCCGCAACCGAAAAAGAAAAAACACGACGACGACGACGGCCCGGACTTCGGTACCCTGGTGCACGCCTGGATTGAAAGCCATCGCGCTAGCCTGCTGGACAGCCTGCGGCGCCTGGGCAAACAGCCGATCGGTAGTTTTTTCACTTGCCTGGTGATGGCGGTGGCCTTGAGCCTGCCGATGGGCTTGTCGCTGTTGCTTAATAATGTGGAGCGCCTGGGCGGTTCCTGGCAGCGGGCGGCGCAGATTTCGCTGTACCTGAACCTGGACACCAGCAGCAAGGAAGGCGAAGCGCTGCGTGACGACATCAAGAACATCCCGGGGGTAGCCGAGGCCGAGTACATCAGCCGCGACCAAGCCCTCGAAGAGTTCCAGCAGCAATCGGGCCTGGGCGAGGCGCTCAAGGAGCTGCCGCAGAACCCGCTGCCGGGCGTGGTGTTGGTAACGCCGAACGAGGTCGACAAGCCGGCGCTGGAAGCCCTGCGACAAAAACTCGCAGAGATGCCGAAGGTGCAACAGGCGCAACTTGATCTAGTCTGGGTAGAGCGCCTGGCCGCAATCCTCAAGCTGGGTGACCGCTTTGTGTTCGGCCTGACGGTGTTATTAGTGTCTGCATTACTTTTGGTGATAGGTAATACCATTCGTCTTCATATTGAAAACCGTCGCACCGAGATAGAAGTGATTAAACTGGTGGGCGGCACAGACAGCTATGTGCGTCGGCCTTTCCTGTACATGGGCGCGCTGTATGGCCTGGGTGCGGGGATCTTGTCCTGGGGCGTACTGGCGTTTGGCCTGGATTGGTTGAACGACGCGGTTGTCGGCCTGGCAGGGCTCTACGGCAGTGATTTCGCTCTGGCCGGTGTGCCGGTAGCCGATGGTCTGAGTCTCTTGCTTGGCGCGGTGTTGTTGGGGTATATCGGTGCGTGGATTGCGGTGGCACGGCATTTACGCGAGCTGGCGCCGAAGTAGTTAATGCCAGATTAATGTGGTTTCGTTTGTATTGACCGTATCAGCGGTTTAGGGAACTTGTCCTACGGTTCCCAGGTCAATTTTCGCAGTGCTGAACTGCACGAGTTATGTGAGTCGGAGGTTTTTTCGTATGACCACTTCTTTGCAACCTGCTTATGCCTTGGTCCCGGGTGCGAACCTGGAGGCTTATGTGCACACGGTCAACAGCATTCCATTGCTGACGCCCGAGCAGGAGCGTGAACTGGCCGAGAGTCTCTACTATGAGCAGGATTTGGGGGCGGCTCGGCAGATGGTGCTCGCCCACCTGCGTTTTGTCGTACATATCGCCCGTAGCTATAGCGGCTACGGTCTGGCCCAGGCCGACCTGATTCAGGAAGGCAACGTAGGCCTGATGAAGGCTGTAAAGCGCTTCAACCCTGAAATGGGCGTGCGCCTGGTGTCGTTTGCCGTGCACTGGATCAAGGCGGAAATCCACGAGTTCATCCTGCGCAACTGGCGCATCGTGAAAGTGGCCACCACCAAGGCCCAGCGCAAGCTGTTCTTCAACCTGCGCAGCCAGAAAAAACGCCTGGCGTGGCTGAACAACGAAGAAGTCCACCGCGTGGCCGAAAGCCTCGGTGTGGAGCCGCGTGAAGTGCGCGAGATGGAAAGCCGCCTGACCGGCCATGACATGGCCTTCGACCCAGCCGCCGAAGCGGATGACGACAGCGCCTTCCAATCGCCGGCCAACTACCTGGAAGACCACCGGTACGACCCGGCGCGTCAACTGGAAGACGCCGACTGGAGCGACAACTCCAACCACAACCTGCACGAAGCGCTGGAAGTGCTGGACGACCGCAGTCGTGACATCCTCTACCAGCGTTGGCTGGCAGAAGAAAAGGCCACGCTGCACGACCTGGCGCAGAAGTACAACGTGTCGGCCGAGCGGATTCGTCAGCTTGAGAAAAGCGCGATGAACAAGCTGAAGTTGTCGATCGCCGCTTAAAATGCAGCGAACAAAAAATGCCCCGGTCGAAAGACCGGGGCATTTTTGTTTGTGTTCGAAAAGTCTCAAGCCCAACTCGGTTTAATGTGGGAGCTGGCTTGCCTGCGATGAGGCCGTGTCAGCTGAAGCATGGGTTACTGACCCACCGCTATCGCAGGCAAGCCAGCTCCCACAGGTCCCATATTGTGTCAGTCGGACCACGGTGCCTTTCGAGAGTTGTTCAGCTCCACCAGGTAACCATCCCCGCCCAATTGGCTCATCTGCTGGCGAATCCACGCCGCCCGCCGTGCCACATAGGCCGTCGGATGGCTGGCACTCCACACCCGTGGATTGGGCAACACCGCCGCCAGGTAACTGGCCTGCTGCCGCGAAAGCCCCTTGGCGCTCACGCCAAAATGGTGCCGCGCCGCTGCCTCTGCGCCAAACACACCTTCATCCCATTCCACGCTGTTGAGGTACACCTCGAGAATCCGCTGCTTGGGCCACAACACCTCGATCAAGCCGGTAAACCACGCCTCCAGGCCTTTGCGCAAATAGCTGCGGCCGGCCCACAGGAACAGGTTTTTCGACACCTGTTGGCTCAGGGTGCTGGCACCGCGAATCGAGCCGCCACGCTCGTTGTGCAGGATCGCCGCCTGGATCGCGCCGAAATCAAAACCCCAATGTTTCGGGAAACGCTGGTCTTCACCGGCCATCACCGCCACTTTGAGGTCGTCGGAGATTTCATCCCACGGCACCCAGCTGCGTTGCAGGTCGATAGGCTCACCGTCGACCCAGGACTCGACCTTGCGCTCCACCATCAGCGCAGTGAACGGTGGCGGCACCACACGAAACAGCAGCACCAGCAACACACTGCCGATGGCAAACCATTTCACGACGTTGAGAAAGCGTTTGAAGAGGACACGCAGCATAGAGATGGCTTGGCCGAACCCGTTGAGCGGGCCATTATACAGACCCTGCCCGATGAGTCTGACTGGAGTTCCCCATGCTGCGTAGCTTTCTGATGCTGGCTGCCTTTTTCGGCTTTACCGGTGTCGCCCTGGGCGCGTTCGCCGCTCACGGCCTGAAAAACCGCCTGAGCACCGACTACCTGGCGATCTTTCATACTGGTGTGACCTACCAGTTGGTGCATGCCCTGGCACTGTTCGGCGTGGCCTTGCTGGCGGCGCATATTCCGGGTCGGCTGGTCACTTGGGCGGGTATTTCGTTTACCGTCGGTATCCTGCTGTTCTCGGGCAGCCTGTATGTGCTGACGATGACCGGCATCAGTAAACTGGGGATCATCACGCCGTTTGGCGGGCTGGCGTTCCTGCTCGGCTGGTTCTTCCTGGGCCTGGCGGCGTGGCGTTTGCAGCTTTGACCGCTTGACGCTTGGAGCTGACCTTCAGGTTCCAATCGCGCTAGAATGCGGGCCCCTAAAAACGATGGCGGCCCGTGGCATGCGCATTCAGTTGAACGGCGAACCCTTTGAACTGCCCGACGGCGAAACCGTTGCGGCCCTGCTGACCCGTCTGGACCTGACCGGGCGTCGCGTCGCAGTGGAGCTCAACCTGGATATCGTCCCGCGTAGCCAGCACGCCGAGACTGCGCTCACCGAAGGTGACCAGATCGAAGTGGTCCACGCCATCGGCGGCGGCTAGCCCGCCACGGCCGCAACGCATTCTGCAGAACCTCATCCAACCAGAGGATTTCCCATGAGCATCGTTCGTAGCGACAAGCCTTTCGTCCTGGCCGGTCGTACCTACCAGTCCCGTCTGCTGGTCGGCACCGGCAAGTACCGCGACATGGAAGAAACCCGCCTGGCCATCGAAGCCTCGGGTGCCGAGATCGTCACCTTCGCCGTGCGCCGCACCAACCTCGGCCAGATCGAGGGCGAGCCGAACCTGCTCGAAGTGCTGTCGCCGGAGCGCTACACCTTCCTGCCAAACACCGCGGGCTGCTACGACGCCATCGAAGCCGTGCGCACCTGCCGCCTGGCCCGTGAGCTGCTCGACGGCCACAACCTGGTGAAGCTGGAAGTGCTGGCCGACCAGAAAACCCTGTTCCCCAATGTGATCGAAACCCTCAAGGCCGCCGAAACCCTGGTCAAGGAAGGTTTCGACGTGATGGTCTACACCAGCGATGACCCGATCATCGCGCGCCAACTGGCAGAAATCGGCTGCATCGCGGTGATGCCGCTGGCCGGTCTGATCGGTTCCGGCCTGGGGATCTGCAATCCGTATAACCTGCAGATCATCCTCGAAGAAGCCAGGATTCCAGTACTGGTGGATGCGGGCGTGGGCACAGCCTCCGACGCGACCATCGCCATGGAGCTGGGCTGCGACGCCGTATTGATGAACTCGGCCATTGCCCATGCCCAGCAACCAATCATGATGGCCCAAGCCATGAACCACGCCATCGTCGCGGGCCGCCTGGCCTACCTCGCCGGGCGCATGCCGAAAAAACTCTATGCCAGCGCCTCTTCGCCGCTGGATGGTCTGATCAAGTAAGAGCTATTGATGACTGAATCAAACGAAACGCCGAACACCGTGGAAGAAGGCGACGAGTCCAAGCACCGCCGCATCAAGAGTTTTGTGATGCGCGCCGGCCGCATGACCGAAGGCCAACAAAAGGGCCTGGAACAGGGCACGCCGCTGTTCGTCTTGCCCCTGGCCGACGCGCCGGTGGACTATGACCAAGTGTTCGGCCGTTCAGCCCCACGCTCCCTGGAAATCGGTTTCGGCATGGGTCATTCCCTGCTGGAAATGGCCGCAGCCGCGCCGGAGCAGGATTTCATCGGTGTGGAAGTGCACCGCCCAGGCGTCGGCGCATTGCTCAACGGTGTGTTGACCCAAGGCCTGAAAAACCTGCGGGTCTACGACTGCGATGCGATTGAAGTGCTCAACCGCTGCATCGCCGACAACAGCCTCGACCGCCTGATGCTGTTCTTCCCCGACCCATGGCACAAGGCCCGTCACCACAAGCGCCGCATCGTCCAGGCGTCCTTCGCGGAACTGGTGCGCAGCAAGCTGAAAGTGGGCGGCATCCTGCACATGGCCACCGACTGGGAACCGTACGCGGAATACATGCTGGAAGTGATGAACGTCGCCCCCGGCTACCGCAACCTGGCCGAAGACGGCAAATGCGTGCCACGCCCGGCCGAGCGGCCGATCACCAAGTTCGAACGCCGTGGCGAGCGATTGGGGCATGGGGTGTGGGATTTGAAATTCGAGAAGCTGGCTTAAACAGTCATCAGCTTGAAACGCAATCAAATGTGGGAACTGGCTTGCCTGCGATAGCATCACCTCGGTATCACTGATACACCGAGGTGTCTGTATCGCAGGCAAGCCCGCTCCCACATTTGTTTTGTAGTGCCTGCTGAGTCAGCGGCGGTCTGCTACCACGCCAATCAACACCAGCACCACGATCAACACCGGCGCCAGGCTGTAGTTATTGAACTGGCTCAACCCTCGCACAATCCACGGCGTGGCGTAGATCAACGCCGCACCGCTGCCGATCAGGCACAGCAGGGCCATCAAGGGTACGCGCAAGGCGCCGGCGATGCTGCCCAGGCGCGCTTCGACCCAGCCCTTGATGTCGGCGCCGAACAGCACCAGCAAACAGCCCACAAGGGCCAACGAGATTTCCGACAGGTTGCTACGGCTCCAGCGGGATACGGTGGCGAGCAGGTCGAGTACCAGATCCATTCGATTTCCTTAAGAGCTATCAGCTCAAAAACTTCTGCAACAGGTCATTGAGAAAGAGTTGCCCGCGGTCGGTGGCCGCCAGGCGTGACGGTTCGACCTGCATTAATCCACTTTGTTCTGCGTCGCGGCGGCCTTCATCGAGGCTCGCCAGATCGAGGCCGGTGCGCTCGGCGTAGAGCTTGGCATCAACCCCTTCGGTGAGGCGCAGCGCGTTCATCAGAAACTCGAACGGCAGTTCATCGGCGGTCAGTTCTTTCGCGCCGGCCTGGAAGCTTTTGGCCGGGTTGAGGTAGTCCTTTGGTGCACGGGTTTTCCAGGTGCGGATAATGCGCCCGTCCGGGTGGCTGAGCTTGCCGTGGGCCCCGGCGCCGATGCCGATAAAGTCGCCAAAACTCCAGTAATTGAGGTTATGCCGCGCCGGCCGCCCCGGTTGGGCGTAGGCCGAGACTTCATATTGTGCGTAACCGTGTTCGGCGAGCAGTGCCTGGCCGGCTTCCTGGATATCCCACAGCGTGTCGTCTTCCGGCAGCGCGGGCGGCTGGTTCCAGAACACGGTGTTGGGTTCCAGGGTCAGTTGGTACCAGGACAGGTGCGTCGGCTTGAGTGCAATGGCCTGGCGCAGGTCGCCCAAGGCGTCCTCCAGGGACTGGTTGGGCAGGCCGTGCATCAAGTCCAGGTTGAAGTTGTCGAACCCGGCCTGGCGCGCCATACCGGCTGCGCGCACGGCTTCATCGCCATTGTGGATGCGGCCCAGGGCTTCAAGCTTCTCTTGCTGGAAGCTCTGGATGCCGATGGACAGGCGATTGATCCCCAGTTTGCGGTACGCCACGAACTTCTCTTGTTCGAACGTCCCTGGGTTGGCTTCCAGGGTGATCTCGATATCGTCAGCAAACGGGATACGCGCTTGAACGCCCTTGAGCAGGCGGCCCAGTGCAGCCGCGCTGAACAGGCTGGGCGTGCCGCCGCCAAAGAAGATCGAACTCAGCTTGCGGCCATATACGGCGTGCAGGTCTTGGTCCAGGTCGGCCAGCAGGGCATCCACATACTCTTCTTCCGGCAGCACTTTGCTCGCGGTGTGGGAGTTGAAGTCGCAATACGGGCATTTGCGCACACACCACGGGATATGGATGTACAGCGCCAGGGGCGGCAGATGGGGCAGGGCCGCCCGTGGTGTTTGCGCGCCACCGTGGATCAGCGGCTGCGCAGAGGTGTTCTGGGTCATTTCAAACCCAGGCGCTGGCGCAGCAACGCCATGGCGCGGGCGCGGTGGCTGATCTGATTCTTGTCGGCCGGGCTCAGTTCAGCGCTGGAGACATTGCGCTCCGGCACCCAGAACAGCGGGTCATAGCCAAAGCCATGTTCACCGCTGGCCGCGTGCAGGATGCGCCCGTGCCACAAGCCTTCACACAGGATCGGCAGCGGGTCGTCGGCATGCCGCACCAGGGCCAACACGCAGACGAACTGCGCACCACGCTCGGCCTCCGGCACGTCCTTGAGGGCGTCGAGCAGCTTGGCGTTGTTGGCTGCGTCGCCCCGGCCTTCGGCGTAACGTGCCGAGTAGATTCCAGGGGCGCCGCCGAGGAAATCCACGGCCAGGCCCGAATCATCCGCCAGGGCCGGCAGGCCGGAGATGCGTGCCGCGTTGCGCGCCTTGAGGATGGCGTTTTCAACGAACGACAGGCCGGTTTCTTCCGGTTCGACCTGGCTGAACTCGCCAATCGAACGCAGTTGCACGGACTCACCGAGCATGGCCTGCAGTTCTTTGAGTTTGCCGGCGTTATGGCTGGCCAGTACGAGTTGAGTAAGGTTCATCATTCGGCCGGGAACAGTTCTTGGTTGAATTGGAAACCATGGGCCTTGCCACCGGTTTCAACGTTAATGGTAAACGTCTTGTATTCACGCTGGGTCACCGAGTAGGGCGCCAGATAGCTGATGCCGCCTTTCTCTTCGATTTGCTTGAAGGTCAGGATCTCGCTCTTGCCGCCCAGGTCCTTGATGGTGCCCGTCACTTGGGCCGCGACCGGGGCCACGCCCTTGATCACGGTCACATTGATCAGGCCCTTCTCTTTGCTGCGCACCACG
Source organism: Pseudomonas sp. NFPP02 (assembly GCF_900119355.1). Taxonomy (NCBI): domain Bacteria; kingdom Pseudomonadati; phylum Pseudomonadota; class Gammaproteobacteria; order Pseudomonadales; family Pseudomonadaceae; genus Pseudomonas; species Pseudomonas sp. NFPP02. Next base: position 234,816 of record NZ_FPJI01000001.1, on the reverse strand, counting down.
CCAACATTCTGTGCGGTCTCCGGTGGCAAGAAGCTGGAGGTGAAGGTGTTGTAATGAACGGTGATATCGCCAAAGTCTTTTTTGCGATTAGCGTCGATAGTGTCGGCGGCCATGGCGCTGGCGCCCAGGCATGCGGTCAATAGAAAAATAGCCAAACGACTCATGAACGTCCCTCTTGAAGATGATTAGACGGCAACTTTGTGGTCGGTCAGACCAGGACTGCTGACCCGGTAGATACCAATTTCGCCCAACAGGTTGGGCCATAGCTTACTCGCCCAGCCGTGGCGGTGCTGTTGATCGACGGCAAGGCGGTTGATCACCTTGGCTTCACGTTCGCCACACAGGGCTTCGAAGTCTTCGAAGGTGCAAAAGTGGATGTTCGGCGTGTTGTACCAAGTGTACGGCAGGAAGTCGGAGACCGGCATGCGCCCGTTGGTGGCCAGGTACCAGCGGCAGCGCCAGTGGCCAAAGTTGGGGAAGGTGATGATGCATTGGCGGCCCACGCGCAGCATTTCGTCAAGGATGCGGTCCGGGTAGTGCACCGCTTGGAGGGCTTGGGTCATCACCACGATATCGAAGCTGTTGCTGGCAAAGTTGCCCAAGCCCTTGTCCAGGTCCTGCTCGATCACGTTGATGCCCTTGGCCACGCATTGGGCGATGTTGTCCGGGTCGTTTTCCAGGCCGTAGCCGGTGACTTGCTTGTGGTCGCGCAGCCAGCTCAGCAGTTCGCCGTCGCCGCAGCCCAGGTCGAGCACGCGGCTGCCGGCGGGGATCCAGTCTTGGATGATTTCCAGGTCGGCTCTCATGGCGTTCTCACAAGCGAAATACGGTTCATGTAGTTACTGAACGCCTGCAGGTAGCGTGGGATCGGAATCAGGAAGGCGTCGTGGCCTTGCGGTGCATCGATCTCCAGGTAGCAGACGTCTTTCTTGGCGGCCATCAGGGCATCCACCAGCTCACGGGAGCGCGCTGGCGAAAAGCGCCAGTCGGTGGTGAACGACATCACGCAGAACTTGGCCGTGGCGTGCTCGAAGGTTTTCGCCAGGTCGTCATCGTGATTGGCGGCCGGGTCGAAGTAGTCCAGGGCCTTGGTCATCAACAGGTAGGTATTGGCGTCGAAACGCCCCGAGAACTCCTCGCCCTGGTAACGCAGGTAGCTTTCCACCTGGAATTCGACGCTGTGGAAGTCGTAGTTGAGCTTCTCGCTCTTGAGGCCCCGGCCGAATTTCTCGCCCATGGAGTCGTCGGACAGGTAGGTAATGTGGCCGACCATCCGCGCCAGCATCAAGCCGCGCTTGGGGATCACGCCTGCTTCCTGGAACGAACCGCCGTGGAACTCGGGATCGGTGAGGATTGCCTGGCGCGCCACTTCGTTGAAGGCGATGTTCTGCGCTGACAACTTGGGCGCCGAGGCGATAGCCAGGCAATGGCGCACACGGTCCGGGTAAGTGATGGTCCATTGCAGGGCCTGCATGCCGCCCAGGCTGCCGCCAATCACGGCGGCCCACTGGCTGATGCCCAACAGGTCGGCGAGGCGTGCCTGGCTGTGCACCCAGTCCTCTACCGTCAGCACCGGGAAGTCGGCGCCGAACGGCTTGCCGGTTTCCGGGTTGAGGCTGCTGGGGCCGGTGGAGCCGTTGCAGCCGCCGAGGTTGTTCAGGCTGACCACAAAGAACTTGTTGGTGTCGATGGGCTTGCCGGGGCCGATGCAACTGTCCCACCAGCCGGGCTTGCGGTCGTCAACGCTATGGAAGCCGGCGGCGTGATGATGGCCGGATAAGGCATGGCAGATCAGCACGGCGTTGCTCGCCGTGGCGTTCAGTTGGCCATAGGTTTCGTAGATCAGGTCGTAGGCCGGCAACGAACGGCCGCAGGCCAGGGCCAGCGGTTCGCTGAAGTGCGCCACTTGTGGCACGACCAGTCCAACAGAATCGGGGGGGAAGGCAGCTGGCATCGACCCTGCTCTCGTTTAAATGAGGCGTAAGTCTAAAGAGCGGGGACCCTAGCGGCAAGCAATGGTCGGGGGTTAGCGTGATCGTTCCCACGCTCCGCGTTTGATCGTTCCCATGCTCCGCGTGGGAATGCCTCTTGGGACGCTCTGCGTCCCGTCCTTGTGACGCGGAGCATCACGGGCTGCATTCCCACGCAGAGCGTGGGAACGATCTATTGGTCAGATCAGGCCAAACAACTCTTTTGGCATGTAGGCAAAGTACGCCAGGCGTGGAATCACCCAGCTCTGCAGCAGCTGAATCACGATAAACGCAAAGATCGGCGAGATATCCAGGCCACCCAGGTTCGGGATCAGGCGACGGAAGGGTGCCAGCACCGGTTCGGTGATCTGAGCCACCAATTCGGCGCCCGGGCTACGGCTGCCTGGCGCGACCCACGAAAGAATCACGCTGATGATCATCGACCAGAAAATGATCTTCAGGAACAGCGAGAAAATACCGATCAGGCCCCATGGCAACAGCAGCACGGTGAAGGCCTGGTAGCCATTGAGCATCAGGATCACCACGAACAGCAAAATCTGCAGCAACAGCGCCAGCACCAGCGACGACATGTCCAGGCCGAACAGGCTCGGGATCACCCGGCGCAGCGGCTTGAGCAGCGGTTGGGTGGCCTTCACCACGAATTGGCACAGCGGGTTGTAGAAGTTCGCACGCACCAGTTGCAGGATAAAGCGCATCAGCACGATCAGCAGGTACAGGCTGCCCAGGGTCTGGATGATGAAAATGGCAGCGTCATTGATTCCGAGCATGTTTGATTACCTTGGTAAGGGACGACTATTTGCCCAGTTGCTCAGCCATCTCGGCTGAACGATGTGCGGCGGCACCCAGTGCTGTTTCCACCAGGGCTTCAAAACCCCCGGCCTGGAACGACTCGATAGCCGCTTGTGTGGTACCACCTGGCGAGGTGACGCGACGGCGCAGTTCGGCGGCATCCACCTCGCTGCCGACCGCCATTTTCGCGGCGCCCAGGGCGGTTTGTTCCGCCAGTTGCTCGGCCACGTCGTGGGGCAGGCCCAGCTTGACGCCGGCGGCCGTCATGGCCTCGATCAACAGGAAGAAATAGGCCGGGCCGCTGCCGGAGACGGCGGTGACCGCGTCCAGTTGCTGTTCCTGCTCGAGCCACACGACGATGCCCACCGCAGACAGCAGTTCCTGGGCCTGGTCACGTTGCTGCGCGGTGACTTCGCCAGTGGCATACAAACCGCTGACGCCCTGGCGCAGCAGCGCCGGGGTGTTGGGCATGCAGCGCACGATGGGCTGGGCGCCGAGCCAGTTGGTCATGCTGGCGCAGGTGATGCCAGCGGCAATCGACACCACCAGTTGGTGAGGTTGCAGGCTCGGGCGCAGGCTCTCGCACACGGCCTTCATGGCCTGGGGCTTGACCGCCAGCACGATCACATCGACGCCGTGGATGGCCTCGGCGTTATCGGCGAAGGTCTGGATACCGTGTTCGGCGCTGACGCGCTCGCGGGTCTCGGCGCCCGGGTCGCTGGCGTGGATCTGCGCGGCGTCCAGGCCCTTGGCCCGCAGGCCACCGATCAGGCTGGCCGCCATGTTACCGGCGCCGATAAAGGCAATACGCGTGTTGCTCATGACAGGTCCTTATTTTCGAGGGATGTCAGCCATTTCACGGCTGGCCGTAGTCGCGGGCGCCAAACAGGGCGGTACCGATCCGCACCCAGGTGGCGCCTTGGGCAATGGCCGACTCAAGGTCATGGCTCATGCCCATGGAAAGTGTGTCCAGCGGCAGGTTCAAGCTGGCTTGCAGGTCGCGCACTGTGGCAAACGCCGCATCCTGCTCCGCCCGGTCTTCAGTCGGCTCGGGAATTGCCATCAAACCCCGCAGCTTCAAGCGCGGCAGGGCGCTGATCGCCGTGGCCAGGGCCGGCAGGTCGGCGGGTGTGCAGCCGGACTTGCTGGCTTCGCCACTGACATTGACCTGAATGCAGATATTGAGCGGCGGCAGGTCGGTCGGGCGTTGTTCGGACAGGCGTTGTGCGATTTTCAGGCGGTCCACGGAATGCACCCAAGCGAAGTTCTCGGCGATGGCGCGAGTCTTGTTCGATTGAATGGGGCCGATGAAGTGCCAACTCAAGGGCAGGTCGGTCAAATCCGCCTGTTTGCCCAAGGCTTCCTGCAGGTAGTTTTCCCCAAAGTCGTGCAGCCCGGCGGCATAGGCGTCGCGTACCGCCTGCGCGGGTTTGGTCTTGCTCACGGCCAGCAGGTGGATGCTGCTTGCGTCACGTTGCACGGCGGCGGCTGCGGCGCGGATGCGCTGGATAACCAGGCCGATGTTGTCTGCTATCGTCGACATTCAAGATGCGCCCGTGGATATGGAGTCCGCGGCATTCTACTGGAAATGGAAAGCCCTATGGATATCACGCAATTGCTGACGGCCAGCGTAAGCCGAGGCGCCTCAGACCTGCATCTGTCAGCCGGCCTGGCACCGATGCTGCGCATTGATGGCGAGGTTTGGCCGCTGGATGGGCCAGCGCTGAACGCTACCCAAGTGGTCGACTTATTGAGCCCTTTGCTGAATAAACATCAACAAAAGGATTTCGAAACATCTCTTGAAACGGATTTTGCCTTCGAATTGCCAGGCGTCGCCCGGTTCCGGGCGAACGTGTTCCGCCAGGATCGCGGCGTGGGTGCGGTGTTCCGGGCTATTGCGACTGAGGTCCAAAGCCTGGAGGACCTGGGACTGGGCGAGGTGTTCCAGCGTATCGCCCGCCTTCCTCGCGGCCTGGTGCTGGTGACCGGGCCCACCGGCTCGGGCAAGTCCACGACCCTGGCGGCGATGATCGACGACCTCAACCGGCATCGACGCCAGCATATCCTTACGCTGGAAGACCCCATCGAGTTTATCCACCGGCCGAAACTGGCGCTGGTCAACCAGCGCCAGGTGCATCGCGACACCCACAGTTTCTCGGTGGCCCTGCGTTCAGCCCTGCGAGAAGACCCGGATGTGATCCTGGTGGGTGAATTGCGCGATCTGGAAACCATCCGCCTTGCGCTGACGGCGGCAGAGACCGGGCACCTGGTGTTCGGCACCCTGCACACCTCGTCGGCGGCAAAGACAGTGGACCGGCTGGTAGATGTCTTCCCTGCCGGGGAGAAGGCCATGGTCCGCTCGATGCTGTCGGAGTCGTTGCAAGCGGTGGTGTCTCAGGTGCTGGTGAAGAAGGTGGGCGGTGGGCGCGTGGCCGCTCATGAAATCATGCTGGGCACCCCGGCGATTCGTAACTTGATTCGCGAAGACAAGGTGGCGCAGATGGTTTCGGCTATTCAGACCGGTGGTGCGTTGGGGATGAAGACCCTGGATATGAGTTTGAAGGCGTTGGTGGGCGTAGGAGTGATTAGCCGGGAAGAAGCGCGGGAGAAGGCGAGGGTGCCGGCAGATATCTAAAGCGCACAGATACACAATGTGGGAGCTGGCTTGCCTGCGATAGCGGACTGTCAGGCACTCTCTCTGCCAACTGACACACCGTCATCGCAGGCAAGCCAGCTCCCACATTTGATTGCATTTCAAAGGGGGAGCTTCAGTGGTGCCTGGCTTAGCGCTGCACGATCCGCAGGTTGCTGTTCTGCTCTTTAGGCAGTACCCGCTTGGCAATCACGTAGTTCTTGTCCCAGAACGGCTTTTTCAGCGTGTCGATGCTCACCGACTTGCCACGGCGCGGTGCGTGGATAAAGCGGTCGTTGCCCAGGTAGATGGCGACGTGATTGACCTGGCGGCTCTTGAGTTTGAAAAACAACAGGTCGCCCGGTTTCAGGTCTTTGCGGTCAACCTTCAACCCATGGCCGGCCGCCATGGCGTTGGAAGTGCGTGGCAGGTCCACCGCTTTTACATCGTTAAATGCATATTTCACCAGGCCGCTGCAGTCGAACCCTTTACTTGGGCTGCTGCCGCCCCAACGATAAGGTGTACCGAGCACGTTGACGGCACGGCTCAAGACGTTGCTGCTTTGCTTGGTGTTCACGGCCAGCTGGGTGGAAAGCGCTTTGCCGTGGGCCTTGCTCAGTTGAGTCGGGCGGCTGACGGTCGGCTTTGCCGATTTGGCAGTGCTGGGCGTGCTATGGACTTTAGGGGTGAAACCGTTAACGTTCGGAAGTCGTTGCTCACGATTGGTGGCGTGGGCGGCCAGTGGCATTAATAGGCAAATGGTTAGCCATGTCTTGAAAAATGGTCGCATTAGGCGTGGCTCTTATGGGTTTGCGCGCAACTTTATAACAGCTTTTTGTGCTGTTCTCAGCCCGTTTGTCGACTGAACCTTGGGGTCAAATTCAGGAAAAACGCGACGATTCGCCGCAATTGTCCTACACAAGTCAGGCGCTACAAGGCTTTGAGGGCAGGACGATACCATTTGCCGTACGTCGGGCGCCCGTAAAAAAGTCACAAAGAAAATGAAAAAATTTATCTATCGAAGCAAAAGAGGTCCTTCATGAACACCTATCAACAGGTTGCTCAGCATCAAGACACCCACAGCAAGGCGATTGGTTACCTGCTGTGGATTTTCGGTTTTACCGGGGCTCATCGTTTTTATTACGGCAAGCCTGTGACGGGCACGATCTGGTTTTTTACCTTCGGCTTGTTCGGCATTGGCTGGTTGATCGACTTGTTCCTGATCCCGGCCATGGACCGTGAAGCCGACCTGCGGTTTACCGCAGGGCCGATTGAATACAGCGTGGCGTGGATTCTGTTGGCGTTCCTGGGGGTGTTTGGTGTGCACCGTATGTATCAGGGCAAATGGATCACTGGCCTGATCTACCTGCTGACCGGCGGTTTGTTCCTGATCGGGGTGCTGTATGACTTCTGGACGCTGAACACGCAGATCTCGATCCGCAATGCCGAGCGCAACAGCGGGCGCTGAGCGCTGATCATTCCCACGCTCCGCGTGGGAATGCAGCCCAGGACGCTCCGCGTCCACCTTTGGAGTGCTGACGCAGAGCGTCACAGAATGCGTTCCCACGCAGAGCGTGGGAACGAGCTTGCGCGTCAAGCCTGGTAGCTGATCCGTCCATCCATCAAGGTATACCGCACCGTCGCCGGCAGGCTGTGGCCGATGAACGGGCAGTTTTCGCCCTTGGACAACCAACGCTCACCAGCCACCGTCGAGCTTGCCAGGTCGAACAGCACCAGGTCCGCCGGTGAACCCACCGCCAACTGGCCCGCCGGCAAGCGCAGGGCCTCGGCCGGGCCGGCGCTCAGGCGTGCCAGCAGTGTCGGCAGGTCCAGCAAGCCGTCTTCCACCAGCGTCATCGCCAGTGGCAACAACAACTCCACGCTGCTGATGCCTGGCTCGGTCGCGCCAAACGGTGCCAGCTTGGCGTCTCGCTCGTGAGGTTGGTGATGGCTGGAAATCGCCGACACCACACCCGACTTCACCGCCGCACGCAAACCGTCACGGTCAGCCTTGGTGCGCAGCGGGGGATGTACGTGGTACAGGCTGGAGAAGTCGATCAGCGCCTCATCCGTCAGGATCAGTTGGTACAGGGCGACATCCGCGGTGACCCGCAAGCCACGGGCCTGGGCCTGGGCGATCAGAGCCACGCCCCGGGCGCTGGTCAACTGGCTGAAATGCGCACGCACGCCGCTTTGTTCCACCAGCAACAGGTCACGAGCGAGAGCCACGGTTTCTGCTGTTTCCGGAATGCCCGGCAGGCCGAGGAAGCTGGCCACTGCGCCTTCGTGGGCCAGGCCGCCTTCGGCCAGGTCGCGGTCCTGGGAATGGAAGATCACCGTCAAGTCGAAGGTGGCCGCGTATTCCAGGGCGCGGCACAAGGTGCGCGTGCTGCGAAAGCTTTCCAGGCCGTTGCCGAAGGCCACGCAACCGGCGTCACGCAGAGCGATCAATTCGGCGAGTTGTTCGCCATCCAGGCCCTTGCTCAAGGCACCAATGGGAAACACTTTGCAGTTGCCGGCTTCGCGGGCGCGGTCGAGGATCAGCTCGGTCACGGCCGACGTGTCCAGCACCGGCTTGGTGTTGGGCGGGCAACACAGGCTGGTCACGCCACCGGCTGCCGCGGCCTGGGTTTCGCTGGCGATATTGCCTTTGCGGCTGTAGCCCGGTTCACGCAGGGCGACATTCAGGTCCACCAGCCCAGGCGCGGCCACCAGGCCCTTGGCATCGATGCTCTGGCCGGCGTTGAAGCCTGCGGGGGCGGCGCCCATGGCGACGATCTTGCCGGCGTCCAGGTGTAGATCGGTAACTTGGTCCAGGCCACTGGCCGGGTCGATGACCCGGGCGCCGAGAATGCTGAGCTTCACTGGGCCTGCTCCTGCTCGAATTGACGTTGCGCGGTTTGCCCGCTCATGGCCATGGACAGCACGGCCATGCGCACGGCGATGCCGTAGGTCACTTGGTTGAGAATCACCGACTGCGGGCCATCGGCCACCGCCGACTCAATTTCCACGCCGCGGTTGATCGGCCCCGGGTGCATCACGATTGCATCCGGCTTGGCCATGGCCAGGCGTGCGGTGGTCAGGCCGAACAGGCGGTAGAACTCACCTTCGCTGGGCAACAAGCCCCCGGCCATGCGCTCGCGTTGCAGGCGCAGCATGATCACTACGTCCACATCCTTGAGGCCCTCGGCCATGTCGGTGTAGACCTTCACGCCATACTGTTCGATGCCGATTGGCAACAGGGTCTTGGGCGCGATCACGCGGATATCCGGGCAACCCAGGGCCTTGAGAGCCAGCATGTTCGAACGTGCAACCCGCGAATGCAGGATGTCGCCGACGATGGCTACCGAGAGGTTTTCAAAGCTGCCCTTGTGCCGACGAATGGTGAGCATGTCGAGCATGCCCTGGGTCGGGTGCGCGTGACGGCCGTCGCCGCCATTGATGATCGCCACGTTCGGGCACACATGCTCGGCGATGAAATGCGCAGCGCCGGAGTCGCCGTGGCGTACCACGAACATGTCGGCTGCCATGGCTTCCAGGTTGCGCAGGGTATCGAGCAGGGTTTCGCCCTTGCTCGCCGACGAGGTGGACACGTTCAACGTGATCACATCGGCCGACAGCCGCTGGGCCGCCAGTTCAAAGGTGGTGCGGGTGCGGGTGGAGTTCTCGAAGAACACGTTGCAGATGGTTTTACCGCGCAACAGCGGGACTTTCTTCACTGCCCGGCCACCGACTTCCAGGAACGAATCGGCGGTGTCGAGGATTTCGGTGAGCAGTTCGCGGGGCAAACCGTCGAGGGACAAGAAGTGTTGCAACTGGCCCTGAGCATTGAGCTGCAGCGGGCGCTTGGCATCTAGAGGCGTCATCGCGGGGACTCTTTACAAGGCGGTTTAAAGGGCAAGGTCTTGCAGTTCGAGTTCGAGCGGCGTGGGACCGGACAATTTTACCCGCTGCTGGGGGGCAAGCGACAGGGTCGCGCCTACGACGTCCGGGCTGATCGGCAGTTCGCCGGCATCCAGGTCCAGCAGGCACACCAGGGTCACGCTGGCCGGGCGGCCATAGTCGAACAGTTCGTTCATGGCGGCGCGGATGGTGCGGCCGCTCATCAGCACGTCGTCGATCAGTACCAGGTGCTGGCCTTCGATCTCGAAGGGCAGGGCCGAAGGGCGCACTTGTGGATGCAGGCCGTTCTGGCTGAAATCGTCGCGGTAGAAGGACACGTCCAAGGTGCCCAGGGGCGAATCGCTGCCCAGTGCTTCCAGCAATGCCTGGGCCACCCACACGCCACCGGTGCGTATGCCGATAAAGCGCGGTTCGCTGATGGCACGGTGTTCCAGGTGCGCCTTGAGGCGTATCGCCATCTGGCTGATCAGTTCGGCAGGGTTCGGCAAGCTCATGGTGGCTCCTTATCAAGTGTGTAGGAGCGAGCTTGCTCGCGAAAAACTCATGGGCACCGCGTTCATCCAGTCTTCTCGCGGTATCGTTAACGTTCTTCGCGGGCAAGCCCGCTCCCACAGGATCGCGGCGGGTCAGGATTCAAATAAAGCGGTGTTTTCATCCAGCCAGCCCTGCAACAGCAAGGCCGCGGCGATGGCGTCTACCGGGTTGTCGCGGTAACTGCCCTTTTGCCCGCCACGGTCGCGGCGCTCCCCCTTGGCTTCGAAGGTGGTGAGGCGTTCGTCGTGGGTATAGAAGGGCAGGTTGTAGCGGCCATTGAGGCGGCGCGCGAACTTCTCGGCGCGCAGGCACATGTCACTGGGGGTGCCATCCATGTTCAGGGGCAGGCCGACCACCACCGCGTCAGGCTTCCACTCTTTAATCAGGGCTTCGACCTGGTTCCAGTCCGGCACGCCGTTCTGGGCCTTGAGGGTGCACAGCTCGCGGGCCTGGCCGGTGATGACCTGGCCAACCGCTACGCCGATCTGTTTGGTGCCGTAGTCAAAACCGAGGATCAGACGCAAGGCCATCAGGCGTGCCCCGCCTGGCTGGTCAGCAGGCTGAGGTTGACCCGCAGCTTGGCTGCTGCCGCTTCCAGGCGCAGTTCGCTGGCGGTGTTGAACAGGATGTCAGCGTCGAACGGGCAGGTCAGCCAGGCATTGCTGGCCAGTTCGGCCTCCAGTTGCCCGGCTTCCCAACCGGCGTAGCCCAGGGTGATCACACTTTGCTCAGGGCCGACGCCGTCGGCGATGGCGAACAGCACGTCCTGGGATGTGGACAATGACACACCCTCAAGGTCTACCGTGGCCTGGAACTTGGGCCCGGTGGGGTGCAGCACAAAACCGCGATCTGTCTGAACCGGCCCGCCGATGTAGATCGGTACGCCCTGGCAACGCGCCGGCGGGTCGATTTCCGGGCGCAGTTGCTCAAGGATATCGGCCAGGTTCAGCTCCTGCGGGCGGTTGACCACCAACCCCATGGCACCATTGGCCGTGTGCTCGACGATGTAGGTCAAGGTCTGCGCAAAGTTCGGGTCGGCCATATGGGGCATGGCGATCAGGAATTGGTGCTTGAGGTAGGTCGGGCTGACGTTTTTCATGTCCGCTAGTGTGGCGTTGGAGGGGCGAACTGACAAGTGCGGGCGCGAGCCTGGTCGCTGATCGTTCCCATGCTTTGCGTCGGAATGCGTCCCGGGGCGCTCCGCGTCCCAAGAGCAGACGCAGAGCGTCCATGGCGGCATTCCCACGCGGAGCGTGGGAACGATCTGTGTGATCAGTTGCTGGACAACCGGTCGCCCTTGGCGAACCGCCAGGTGCGGATGATTTCCAGGCGGTCCACGTCGCTCAAGTCGCCGCTGAACGGCGCAAAGGGCGCGGCCAGGCGCACGATGCGTTGCGCAGCCTGGTCCAGCAGCGGCTGGCCGGAGGACTCCAGCACCTGCACCTCATACAGCGAGCCGTCACGGTTGATCGACACCAGCAAGCGCAAATTGCCATAAATCTGCTGGCGCCGCGCCTCGTCCGGGTAATTGAGGTTGCCGATGCGTTCGACCTTCTTGCGCCACTCGTCCTTATACCAGGCACCTTTATCGCGCATGGTTGAGGCGGCGTTCAAACGGTAGATGCGCGGGCGCTTGGCATAAAGCTGTTGCTCATGGGCCAGTTCGGCTTCCAGGCTGGAAATTTCGTCGGATAACGTCGAACTGTCGAACGTCGGCGCAGGTTTCACTGGCTCGGGCTTGGGTTCGGTCTTGGCCTTTTCGCGCTGGGTCGGGGCTTTTTGCGGTTTGGGCGCGACAGTGGTCACCGCAGCCTTGGGCGTGGCCTGCCTGACCTCAGGCTTGGGCGCTGGCGGCGGAGTGACCTTCTTGACCTGGTTGTCATGGAAGGGCGCTACCTCGGTGGTCTTGGGCACTGCTTTCTTGTCGAGGGTGCCGCTGCCCTGTTGGTTGTCCTGGGCGAGAAAGTCAGCCTTTTCGGGCTTCTTTTCGCTCTTGAACGTGGCGAGGGTGATTTCCAGGGTCTTGGTGATCTGCTTGGGTTCGACCAGGGTGAACCCCACACCCAGGAGCAGGGCGAGATGAATCAAGGCAGCGAGAAACAGGGTAAAACCGAGACGATCGGCCGGGCGCACGCCGCTGGGGGAGAATTCGGGGGGCAGATCGGACGGGAGTGTCATGACAAGAAAACCAACATCGCGCGTTTCACAGGTGGCGCATGATAACGCAATGTTGGTAGGTGTCCGGCTGTTCTATGTCACTTGGCTTGTAGCTTGCGTTCAATGGCGGCCATCAGCATTTCGCCGATGTTCGTGCCAAATGCGTTGTCGATCTCGCGAATACAGGTCGGGCTGGTGACGTTGATTTCAGTGAGGTTCTCGCCAATTACGTCTAGTCCGACAAATAGCAGACCTTTTTCCCGCAGGGTTGGACCGACTTGAGCGGCAATCCAGCGGTCTTTTTCTGATAACGGCCGCGCTTCACCGCGACCACCGGCGGCCAGGTTGCCACGGGTCTCGCCGGCTGCCGGGATGCGCGCCAGGCAATAATCCACCGGCTCGCCGTCAATCATCAGGATACGCTTGTCGCCATCCTTGATCGCCGGCAGGTAGGCCTGGCCCATGATCTGCTGGGTGCCCAGGGCGGTCAGGGTTTCGAGGATCACCGACAGGTTCGGGTCGCCGGCGCGGTGACGGAAGATCGAGGTGCCGCCCATGCCGTCCAGCGGCTTGAGGATCACGTCGCCATGCTTGGCGGCGAATTCACGCAGTACATCGGCGCGGCGGCTGACCACGGTCGGTGGCGTGCACTGCGGGAACAGGGTGGCGAACAGTTTTTCATTACAGTCGCGCAGACTTTGCGGCTTGTTGACGATCAACACGCCCGCGCGTTCGGCCTGCTCCAGCAGGTAGGTGGAGTACACAAATTCCATGTCGAACGGCGGATCCTTGCGCATCAGGATCACGTCGAGGTCGCTCAGCGGGCTGTCGATTTCGTCAGAAAGCTCGAACCACTTCTCGGGGTTGGCAAACACCTGCAGCGGGCGCATGCGTGCGCGGGCCTCGCCGTCACCCTGGTAAAGGTCGCGCTGCTCCATATAGAACAAGGTCCAGCCGCGGGCCTGGGCGGCCAGGAGCATGGCCAGCGAACTGTCCTTTTTATAGGAAATGCTGGCGATAGGGTCCATGACAATGCCGACGCGAACGCTCATGGGGATTTCCTCTAGCAAATTAGGGCGCATAAAAGTGGCGTCAGAGTGGCGCTGCGGCTGTTGTGGGTCAAGGAAAAACCACTGGGCGGGTGCCTCGATAGATTGCGCCAGGAGACTGTGCTAAAAAGGCTGGCACGGCGCAGCAGCCCTTGAATTCCAAGGCTTGCGGCGTTCATCCTGTGCAACATCAGGCAGTACACACCGAAAACCGATTCGCTGTGGCGATGGTAGAGCAGATATGGAACAGCATTCCAACGCCTTGAAGGTGATGGTGATCGACGATTCGAAAACGATCCGCCGCACCGCCGAGACGCTGTTGAAGAACATGGGGTGCGAGGTCATCACGGCGATCGACGGTTTCGACGCCCTGGCCCGTATTGTCGATCATCACCCGCACATTATCTTTGTCGACATCATGATGCCGCGCCTGGACGGCTACCAGACCTGCGCCCTGGTGAAGAACAACCCGGCGTTCAAGTCGATCCCGGTGATCATGTTGTCTTCCAAGGACGGCCTGTTCGACAAGGCCAAGGGGCGCATCGTGGGTGTCGATCAATTTTTGACCAAGCCTTTCAGCAAGGAAGAACTGCTGGGGGCGATCAAGGCCTATGTGCCTGGGTTCGCCGCGGTAGAACAAGCACACTGACGCCGCCTCACGAGGGCCGGCGCCGACCAATGTAGCGGGGAAAACCATGGCACGTGTTCTGATCGTCGACGATTCGCCGACCGAAATGTACAAACTCACCGGCATGCTGGAAAAGCATGGCCACCAGGTGCTCAAGGCCGAAAACGGCGCGGACGGCGTGGCCCTGGCCCGTCAGGAAAAGCCCGACGCGGTGCTGATGGATATCGTGATGCCCGGCCTCAACGGCTTCCAGGCCACGCGCCAGTTGTCCAAGGAGCCGGAAACCAACGGTATCCCGATCATCATCATCACCACCAAGGACCAGGAAACCGACAAGATCTGGGGCGCACGCCAGGGCGCCAAGGACTACCTGACCAAGCCTGTGGATGAAGAAACTCTGATTGCCACCCTGAACAAGGTGCTGGCCGGCTAAGGCTTGCGATCATGACCGAGTCGCAAACCGCCTTCGAGCTGCTGCTGGACATCGACCGCCGCTGCCGCTTGCTGGCCGCGGACCTGCCGTCCCAGGAAACGCGCCTGCAACGCTGGAGCGGCATCGCTTTCCGCGTAGGGCCAAACGCCTACGTGGCGCCCATGGGCGAAGTCGCCGAGGTGTTGCATGAGCCACGTTGCACCTTGATGCCGGGGGTCAAGCCCTGGGTCAAGGGCGTGGCCAACCTGCGCGGGCGCTTGCTGCCGGTGATGGACCTGGGCGGTTTCCTGGGCCTTGAGTTGTCCAGGGCGCGCAAGCAACGACGGGTGCTGGTGGTGGAGTTCAACGACCTGTTTGTCGGGCTGCTGGTAGATGAGGTGGTAGGCATGCAGCATTTCCCATTGGATGCCTGGGTGGCGAGCGCTGCCTCGAGCGCCCCGTTTATCCAGGGCCAGTTCGACGGCGAGCCGCAATGGCAAGTCCTCAGCCCCTTCGCCCTGGCCCAGGCCCCTGGCTTCATGGATGTTGCCGCATGAGTACCGCTACCGCGCCCAAACCCCAGGCCGCTTCGCGCAGCCGTTCGCAGATCATCGTGCTGTTTATCGCCTTGATCGTGTTCATCATGTTGCTGTTCGCCAACTTCGCGTACCTCAACACCCAGTCCACCTACGATAAACAGTACATCGGCCACGCCGGTGAGCTGCGCGTGCTGTCCCAGCGCATTGCCAAGAACGCCACCGAGGCCGCTGCCGGGAAAGCGGCGGCGTTCAAGCTGCTGGGCGATGCGCGCAACGATTTTGCCCAGCGCTGGGGTTACCTGAAAAAAGGTGACCCGCAAACTGGCTTGCCGGCGGCGCCCAGTGCGGTGCGCGCCGAAATGCGGGCGGTGCAGACCGACTGGGAGGCGCTGCTCAAAAACACCGACGCCATCCTGGCCAGCGAGCAGACCGTATTGTCGTTGCACCAGGTGGCGGCGACCCTGGCCGAAACCGTGCCGCAACTGCAGATCGAGTCGGAAAAGGTCGTGGATATCCTGCTGCAACGCGGCGCCCCGGCCAGCCAGGTAGCCTTGGCCCAACGCCAGTCGCTGCTGGCCGAACGTATCCTGGGGGCGGTCAACACTGTGCTGGCGGGGGATGAAACCGCCGTGCAGGCCGCCGATGCCTTTGGCCGCGATGCCAACCGTTTTGGCGTGGTGCTCAATGGCATGCTCAACGGCAACCCGGGCCTGCGTATCACCCAGGTCGAAGACCCGGACGCCCGTGCGCGGCTGGCGGACATCGCCGAGCTGTTCGAATTTGTCTCCGGCTCCGTGGATGAAATTCTCGAGACCTCGCCACAGTTGTTCCAGGTGCGCGCCTCGGCGAGCAATATTTTCAACCTGTCGCAAACCCTGCTCGATGAAGCCTCGCACCTGGCCACGGGTTTTGAAAACCTCGCCAGCGGGCGCAGCTTCGACACCATCGGCGGTTACGTGCTGGGCTTGCTGGCGCTGGCCTCGATCATCCTGATCGGCCTGGTCATGGTGCGCGAGACCAACCGCCAGCTGCATGAAACCGCGCAGAAGAACGAGCGCAACCAGAACGCGATCATGCGCCTGCTGGATGAAATCGAAGACCTGGCTGACGGCGACCTCACCGTCACCGCCTCGGTCACCGAAGACTTCACCGGCACCATCGCAGACTCCATCAACTATTCCGTGGACCAACTGCGCGACCTGGTCGCCACCATCAACCTCACTGCCGGGCAGGTCGCCGGTGCGGTGCAGGACACCCAGGCCACCGCCATGCACCTGGCCCAGGCGTCGGAGCATCAGGCCCAGCAGATTGCCGAAGCGTCCACGGCGATCAATCAGATGGCGCAGTCCATCGACCAGGTGTCGGCCAACGCGGCCGAATCCTCGGCGGTAGCTGAACGCTCGGTAGAGATCGCCAACAAAGGCAACGAGGTGGTGCACAACACCATCCACGGCATGGACAACATTCGCGAGCAGATCCAGGACACCGCCAAGCGCATCAAGCGTTTGGGCGAATCGTCCCAGGAAATTGGCGACATCATCAGCCTGATCGACGACATCGCCGACCAGACCAACATCCTCGCTCTCAACGCCGCGATCCAGGCCAGCATGGCCGGTGACGCCGGGCGCGGTTTTGCGGTGGTGGCCGATGAAGTGCAACGGTTGGCCGAACGCTCCTCGGCAGCCACCCGGCAGATCGAAACCCTGGTGCGCACCATCCAGGCCGACACCAACGAAGCGGTGATTTCCATGGAGCAGACCACCACCGAAGTGGTGCGCGGCGCACGCCTGGCCCAGGACGCCGGGGTGGCGCTGGAAGAGATCGAAGGCGTGTCCAAAACCCTGGCAGCGCTGATCCAGAGTATTTCCAACGCGGCGCAGCAACAGACCTCATCGGCGGGGCAGATTTCCCTGACCATGAACGTGATCCAGCAGATCACCACCCAGACGTCGTCGGGTTCCACCGCCACCGCAGAAAGCATTGGTAACCTGGCGAAGATGGCCAGCCAGTTGCGCAGGTCGGTATCGGGTTTCACCTTGCCGCCGCCCAAGCAGGTCGATGATTGAAATACGACCTGAAGAACACCACAGTCCAACTATGGCAGCTGGCTTGCCTGCGATAGCGGTCTGTCAGATACAGAAATAGTGCTGACCCACCGCTATCGCAGGCAAGCCAGCTCCCACATCGGATCTCCATTGTTTGTGAGATACCAGCAACTCATGAATTCTAAGCGGAGCAGTTATGGTTGATCGGCACGACTACGTGGCCCTCGAATGGGTCAAGGGCGATATTGCCGAAACCCTGAAACAGGCCCGGTCGGCCCTGGACGCGTACGTTGAAACCCATGACGACGACGCTCTAAACGAATGCCTGGCCGGTATTCACCAGGTACATGGCGCGCTGCAAATAGTCGAGTTCTACGGCGCGGCGCTGCTGGCCGAAGAAATCGAGGAACTGGCCCTGGCACTACAGGCCGGGCACGTTGGCCAACGCGATGAAGGTATCCGGCTGCTGCAACAAGCCCTCGGCCAACTGCCGCTGTACCTCGACCGCGTGCACAGTGCCCGCCGCGACTTGCCGCTGGTGGTGCTACCGCTGCTCAACGACCTGCGCAGCGCCCGTGGTGAAAGCCTGCTATCGGAAACCAGCCTGTTCAGCCCGCAACTGCTATCGATCGAGCCGTTGCCTGAGCAAGCCCTGGCCCAGCGGGCCACGCCGGATCTGCATGAGCAGTTGCGCCAATGGCGCCACCTGCTGCAACAAGCCCTCGCCGGATTGCTGCGTGAAGACCACGGCCCCAGCAACCTGGAAGACATGGCGCGGGTGTTCGCACGCCTTGAAGCGCTATGCCAGGGTGCGCCGCTGCTGCCGTTGTGGCAGGTCACCTCGGCGCTGGTCGAAGGCATGCTCACCGGCGTGGTCGCCAACAGTCCGGCGCTGCGCAGCCTGCTCAAGGCCAGCGACAAGCAACTCAAGCGTTTGCTGGTTCAAGGCATCAATGGCATCAACCAGCCGGCACCGGACGAGTTGCTCAAGAGCCTGTTGTTCTACGTCGCCAAAGTCACCCGGCCGACGCCGCGCATGCAGAGCCTGAAGGAGCGCTACGGCTTGGACGAAGCGTTGCCCGACAGCGCCGTGGTCGATGCTGAACGTGCACGGCTGGCCGGGCCGGATCGCAATGCCATGGGCTCGGTACTCGGGGCGTTGTGTGAGGAACTGGTGCGGGTCAAGGAACGCCTGGATCTGTTCGTGCGCAGTGATCGCCAGCACACCCAGGACCTCGAGCCGTTGCTGGCGCCCTTGCGGCAGATAGCCGATACCCTCGCGGTGTTGGGTTTCGGCCAGCCGCGCAAAGTGATCATCGACCAACTCGCTGTGGTGTTGAGCCTAGTCCAGGGGCAGCGCGAACCCAATGACGCGGTGTTGATGGATGTGGCCGGCGCGTTGCTGTATGTCGAAGCGACGTTGGCCGGGATGATCGGCACCGTCGAACCGCAAAGCCGTGAAGACAGCCGCTTGCCCACCACCGACCTGACCCAGATCCATCAGTTGGTGATTCGTGAGTCGTGCCAGTGCTTGCGCCAAGCCAAGGAGCTGGTGATCGACTGCATTGAGGCTGATTGGGATCGTCAGCGCCTGGAGTCCTTGCCCGAGCTACTGAGCCAGGTGCGTGGTGCCCTGGCGATGATTCCCTTGCCGCGTGCGGCGAGCCTGATGCGCGGTTGCACCGATTACGTCGACGAGCAATTGATGATCAACGAGGCCGCCCCTTCGGCGACACAACTGGCGCATTTCGCCGAGGTGGTCAGCAGCCTGGAGTACTACCTCGAGCGCATGCTTCAAGACCCTGACGCGGCAGGGGAAAAAGTGCTGGAGTTGGCCACCCAGGGCTTGAATGCATTGGGCTACCTGCCGGTGGAAAAACCCTGGCGGCAGGCGCTGGCTGCGCCCGAGGGGGCGCTGTCCACCGAGGCTGCGCCAAACCAATCCCAGTTCGATGCCTTGGCCAGCCCTGCATCACGTCTCAACCCTCCAGCCTTGCAGCGTCCCGGTAGCCTGTTGCCGCCGCCGGCCGGTGAAGAACCGATTGACGATGAACTGCGCGAAGTCTTCCTTGAAGAAACCGATGAAGTCCTCGACGTGTTGCATCGCTACCTGCCCGACAGCGCGGACAAAGCCGCCCAGGGCGAAATGCGCCGGGCTTTCCATACCCTCAAGGGCAGCGGCCGCATGGTGCGCGCCCTGGTGCTGGCCGAGCTGGCCTGGGCCGTGGAGAACCTGCTCAATCGCGTGCTGGAACGCAGTGTAGTCCTTGGCCCTGAGGTGCGGCAGGTGTTGGATGAGGCCGTGGCCCTGCTGCCGGAGCTGATCGCCGATTTCGCTAGCGACGATCAACGCCAGCGCGATGAAGTCGACGCCTTGGCCGCCCATGCCCATGCCCTGGCCAGTGGCGCTGCAACATCGACCACCGAGCCCCATGACCCAATGCTTCTGGAGATCTTTCGCAACGAAGCCCAGGGCCATCTGGACAGCCTCGACCACTTCCTGCAACAGGCCGCCGAGCAGGTGCCGCTGCAGGTCAGTGATGAACTGCAACGCGCCTTGCACACCCTCAAGGGCAGCGCCTACATGGCCGGCGTGTTGCCCATTGCCGAACTGGCGCGCCCGCTGGATCACCTCACCCGTGAGTACAAGGCCCACCGCGTGCCGCTGGACAAGGACGAAGTGGCGTTGTTGCTTGAGGCACAAGGACTGTTCCAGCGCGGGGTGCGTGATCTGGACAACAATCCCCTGGCGCCGATCCACGGCGCGGCCAGCGTGATCAGCCGCACCCAACACCTGCTGGAGCATCAACTGGCCGCCTTGCTCGACGCCCCCACGGCCGGCCTGCGCGTCAAGCGTGACCCGCACTTGATCACCAACTTCCTGGCCCAGGGCATGGACATCCTGCTCGACGCCGAAAGCCTGCTGCGTCGCTGGCAGCAACACCCCGGCGACCGTCTGGAACTCACGGCGTTGCTGGACGAACTGACCACCCTGGGCGAGGGTGCGCACCTTGCCGACCTGCATCCTATCGACGCGTTGTGCGAAGCCTTGCTCGACCTGTATGGCGCGGTAGAGGAAAGCAGCCTGGCGGTCAGCGCCCGGTTCTTCCAAGAGGCTGAACAGGCCCACGACGCGCTGATCAACATGCTCGACCAGTTGGCCGCCGGCCAGGAAATCAGCCCCGCGCCTGCACGGCTGCAGGCGTTACGCGCGTTGCTGGACGAAGCCTTAGACCCGTCCGCCACAGGCCTGATCAAAAGCGACGGCAGCCGCGCCCTGAGTATCTCCGAATTGGGCGCGGCCACCGCGCAGCTGGATCACGCCACCGCGATGGACGACGAGATTGTTGAGATCTTCCTTGAGGAGGCCGTAGACATCCTCGACAGCGCCGGCCAGTCGCTCAAGCGATGGTTACTGGAGCCCGACAGCGCTGCGCCCTTGTCCTCGTTGCAGCGGGATCTGCACACCCTCAAGGGCGGCGCGCGCATGGCCGAAATCGACCCGGTGGGCGACTTGGCCCACGAGCTGGAATGCGTTTATGAGGGGCTGGTGGACCGCCGCTATAGCTACTCTGTCGAGCTATCCCAGGCACTGATGGCCAGCCACGAACGCTTGGCTCAACAATTGGAAGAGCTGCAACAACAGCAACCCCTGAGTGACGGCGCCGAACTGGTCGAAAGGCTGCGGGAATTGCGCCAGGCCAGCAGCCCGGCAGCGCCGGCTGCGGTGGCGCCAGCCTCGGGTGCCGACCCGGAATTGCTGGATATCTTCCTCGAAGAAGCTGCCGATATCCTCGACAGCTCAGGCAGCGCGTTAGTGCGCTGGCAGGGCGAGCCGGGCAATCGCCAAGAAGTGGAAACCCTGCTGCGGGACCTGCACACCCTCAAGGGCGGTGCGCGCATGGTCGAGATCGGGCCAATCGGCGATCTGGCCCATGAGCTGGAATTTCTTTACGAAGGGCTGTCCGCCGGTTTGCTCGCGCCGACCCCTGAGTTGTTCGCACTGCTGCAAGGCTGCCATGACCGCCTGGCGCAGATGATCGACGCCGTGGCCGAGGGTCTTCCGGTGGGTTCGGTGGATAAACTCATCGAGCGCATCAAGAGCCTGGTGCACCCCAGTGATGAGCCGGTCACACCGGTGGCGCTGCCGGCGGGCAAGGCCGAAGCGGTCGCCGATCCGGCCGCCGACATGGTGAAAATCTCTGCCGACTTGCTCGATGACCTGGTCAACCTGGCTGGTGAAACCTCGATCTTCCGTGGGCGTATCGAGCAGCAAGTCAAGGATGCGCGCATTGCCTTGAGTGAGATGGAAACCACCATCGAGCGCATGCGCGACCAGCTGCGCCGGCTCGACAGCGAAACCCAGGGCCGCCTCCTGAGCCGCCAGCAAGCCGAGGCCGAACGCCTGGGCTACGAAGAATTCGATCCGCTGGAAATGGACCGCCATTCGCAGCTGCAACAGCTGGCCCGTGCGCTGTCCGAATCTGCCTCCGACCTGCTCGACCTCAAGGACACCCTTGAGCGCCGCAACCAGGATGCCCACAACCTGCTGCAGCAACAGGCGCGTATCAACACCGAGTTGCAGGAAGGCCTGATGCGCACGCGCATGGTGCCTTTCGAGCGCATGTTGCCACGCCTCAAGCGCATCGTGCGGCAAGTGGCGGGCGAGTTGGGCAAGGACGTGGAGTTTATCGTCGGCAATGCCGAAGGCGAGATGGACCGCAATGTGCTGGAGCGCATGGCGGCACCCTTGGAGCATATGCTGCGCAACGCCGTCGACCACGGCCTGGAGTCGCGCGAAGTGCGGCTGGCGGCGGGCAAACCGGAGAAGGGCCGCATCACCCTGGACCTGACCCACGAAGGCGGCGACATCGTCTTCGACATGCGTGACGACGGCGCCGGCGTGCCCCTCGAAGCGGTGCGACGCAAGGCGATCAAGCGCGGCCTGCTCGCCCCCCATCAAGAGATCAGCGACCGTGACGTGTTGCAGTTCATCCTGCAACCGGGCTTTTCCACTGCCGAAAAAATCACCCAGATTTCCGGGCGCGGCGTGGGCATGGACGTGGTGCATGAGGAAGTGCGCCAGCTCGGCGGCTCGATGGTGATCGACTCGACGCCGGGCATGGGCGTGCATTTTCGCATTCGCCTGCCGTTTACCGTGTCGGTCAATCGTGCGCTGATGGTGCACTGCGCGGACGACCAATACGCGATCCCGCTCAACACCATCGAAGGCTTGGTGCGCGTGCTGCCCCACGAATTGGCGGGGCACTACCAGCAAGACCCGCCGCACTATGAATACGCCGGCCAGCGCTACGAGTTGTTCTACCTCGGTGACCTGCTGCACACCGCCAGCCGCCCTAAACTGCTGGGCCAGTACCAGCCGGTGCCGGTGCTGCTGGTGCACTGCAATGAACGCCGCGTGGCGGTACACGTGGATGCCATGGCCGGAACCCGCGAGATCGTGGTCAAGGGCCTGGGGCCGCAGTTCTCCGGGGTGCAGGGCGTGACCGGCGCGACCATCCTGGGCGACGGCCATGTGGTGCTGATCATCGACCTGCTGGCGCACATCCGCGCTCGGCAACCGGCCTTGCCGGCCCAGGCAGTGGATGCGCCGCTGATCCTCAACGACCCACTGAAAAAACGCCCGCTGCTGGTGCTGGTGGTGGACGACTCGGTCACCGTACGCAAAGTCACCAGCCGCCTGCTGGAGCGCAACGGCATGAACGTGCTCACCGCCAAGGACGGTATCGACGCCCTCGCCATCCTGGAAGAACACACTCCGGACCTGATGCTGCTCGACATCGAAATGCCGCGCATGGACGGCTTCGAAGTGGCCATTCAGATACGCAATGACCCGCGCCTGATGCGCTTGCCGATCATCATGATCACCTCACGCACCGGCCAGAAACACCGCGACCGCGCCATGGCCATTGGCGTCAACGACTACCTCGGCAAGCCGTACCAAGAGTCGGTGCTGCTGGAGAGCATCGCCTACTGGAGCAAGTCCCATGCTTGAGCACCGCACCAGCCAACTCACCGGCCTGCTGCTGCCCCTGGCCGACCGCCACTTGGTGCTGCCCAACGTTGCCGTGGCCGAACTGATCGATTTCCAGCGTGGCGAACCGGCCAGCGATGCGCCGCCGTGGTACCTGCGGCAGGTCACTTGGCGCGATCGACAGATTCCGCTGATCAGCTTTGAAGCGGCCTGCGGCGAAGCCAGCGTGACGGGCGAACGCTCGAGGATCGTGGTGTTGAATGCGTTGGGTGGCAGGCCCACGTTGAAGTTCATTGCCCTGGTGATCCAGGGTATTCCCCGCTCGTACAAGCTCGACAGCGAATTGAGCTACGTGGACGTGCCCCTGTGCCCGCTGGAACTGGCGGCAGTGCAAGTGGGCGAGCAGGTGGCGAAGGTGCCGGACTTGATGGGGCTTGAAGCGCTGCTGGTAGAGTCCGGCCTGGCCTGACTGATCGTTCACACGCTCCGCGTAGGAATGCCGCCGGGGACGCTCCGCGTCCCGCCAGTCAGCATAAGGGTGACGCAGAGCGTCACAGGATGCATGCCCACGCGGAGCGTGGGAACGATCAGTTATGCGCCGCCAGGTCACGTGGCGCGATCGGCAGATTCCGCTGACCAGCTTTGAAGCGGCCTGCGGCGAAGCCAGCGTGACGGGCGAACGCTCGAGGAGGCGGCGGTGCAAGTGGGGGAGCAGGTGGCGAAGGTGCCGGACTTGATGGGGCTTGAAGCGCTGCTGGTAGAGTCCGGCCTGGCCTGACTGATCATTCACACGCTCCGCGTGGGAATGCCGCCGGGGACGCTCCGCGTCTCGCCAGTCAGCATAAGGGTGACGCAGAGCGTCACAGGATGCATGCCCACGCGGAGCGTGGGAACGATCAGTTATGCACTGACCCACCATCAACGCAGGCAAGCCAGCTCCCACAGTTTGATCTTCGTTACTCCAGGCGTAACGGTTCGTCCTCCAGCTTGATTGATGCCTTAACGCTTCACTCCTAAGGTAAGCCCCACGACAGCAACCCCCCGTGGAGCGACCATGACAACAACCATCACCCCCGACTCGCGCTGGACGCGGCGGCGCGACGAGAAGCAGCGGCGGCTCGGGCTGGTCAAAAAATACGCAGACGGGGCGGTGTTGCCCAGTGACAAGATCGTCGAGGCCCTTGAAGCCTTGATCCTCCCCGGCGACCGCGTAGTGCTGGAGGGCAACAACCAGAAGCAGGCCGACTTCCTCTCGCGCTCCCTAGCCCAGGCCGACCCCGCCAAGCTCCACGATTTGCACATGATCATGCCCAGCGTGGGCCGTTCCGAGCACCTGGACCTGTTTGAAAAGGGCATTGCCCGCAAGCTGGATTTCTCTTTCGCCGGCACCCAATCCCTGCGCATCAGCCAGTTGCTGGAAGACGGCATGCTGGAGATCGGCGCGATCCACACCTACATCGAGCTCTATGCGCGGCTGGTGGTGGATCTGATCCCCAACGTGGTGCTCTCGGCCGGTTTCATGGCCGACCGTGCCGGTAACATTTACACCGGCGCCAGCACCGAAGACACCCCGGCGCTGATCGAGCCCGCCGCCTTCAGCGATGGCATCGTCATCGTGCAAGTCAACCAGTTGGTGGATGACGTCACCGACTTGCCCCGCGTCGACATCCCCGCAAGCTGGGTCGATTTCGTGGTGGTGGCCGACAAGCCGTTCTACATCGAGCCGCTGTTCACCCGCGACCCGCGCCATATCAAGCCGGTGCATGTGCTGATGGCGATGATGGCGATCCGTGGCATCTACGAAAAACATAATGTGCAGTCGCTCAACCATGGCATTGGCTTCAACACCGCCGCCATCGAATTGATCCTGCCCACCTACGGCGAATCCCTGGGCCTCAAAGGCAAGATCTGCCGCAACTGGACCCTCAACCCGCACCCCACATTGATCCCGGCGATTGAAAGCGGTTGGGTAGAAAGCGTGCATTGCTTCGGCACCGAACTGGGCATGGAAAACTATATTGCCGCACGCCCGGATGTGTTCTTCACCGGCCGCGATGGCTCGATGCGCTCCAACCGCATGTTCTGCCAACTCGCCGGCCAATACGCCGTGGACCTGTTTATCGGCGCCACCCTGCAAGTGGATGGCGACGGGCATTCCAGCACCGTGACCCGTGGCCGCCTCGCCGGTTTCGGTGGCGCGCCGAACATGGGCCACGACCCACGCGGCCGCCGTCATGGCACACCGGCCTGGCTGGATATGCGCCACGACGATGCGCCTGAGGCCTTGCTTGAACGCG
This sequence comes from Pseudomonas sp. NFPP02, assembly GCF_900119355.1. Classification (NCBI taxonomy): domain Bacteria; kingdom Pseudomonadati; phylum Pseudomonadota; class Gammaproteobacteria; order Pseudomonadales; family Pseudomonadaceae; genus Pseudomonas; species Pseudomonas sp. NFPP02. Next base: position 209,845 of record NZ_FPJI01000001.1, on the reverse strand, counting down.
GCAAAAAACTCGTAGTGCAGATGGTCGAGACCTTCCAGGAAGGTGGTAAACCCACTTTCGTCGACACCCTGGACGCGGTGGAAGTGGCCCGCAAAAGCGGCATGCCCCTGGCGCCCATCATGATCTACGGCGACGACGTCACCCACTTGCTCACCGAAGAAGGCATCGCCTACCTGTACAAGGCGCGCTCCCTGGAAGAACGTCAGGCAATGATCGCCGCCGTCGCCGGGGTGACCGCCATCGGTATGCGCCACAACCCCAAGGACACTGCGCGCATGCGCCGCGAAGGCTTGATTGCCTTGCCCGAAGACTTGGGTATTCGCCGCACCGACGCCACCCGTGAGTTGTTGGCCGCCAAGAGCGTGGCCGACCTGGTGGACTGGTCTGGTGGCCTCTACAACCCGCCCGCCAAATTCAGGAGCTGGTAAATGCGCGCGCTCAAACAGCATGAACTGAGCCTGGCCGATCGCCTGGCGGATATGGCCGTGGATGCGCTGATCGACGAAGCGGATTTGTCGCCTAAACCCGCTCTGGTAGACCGGCGCGGCAACGGCGCTCACAGCGATTTGCACCTGGGGCTGATGCACGCCTCGGCGCTGTCGCTGTGGCCGATGTTCAAGGAAATGGCCGAGGCCGCGCTCGACATCGGCGAAGTCGGCCTGCCCCTGCGCGAAGCGCTCGGTCGTATTGGCCGGGAAGGCGAGCAGGCCATGCTCGCCACCACCCAGGGCGTGAACACCCATCGCGGTGCGATCTGGGCGCTGGGTTTGCTCACTGCGGCGGCGGCCCTGGAGCCCCGCGCCATAACCCTGACCGCCGCCAAGCTGGCCCTGCTCAACGACCGCTTCGCCCCGCAGCCCATGAGCCATGGCGCCCAGGTTGCCCAGCGCTACGGCGCACGCGGCGCCCGTGAAGAAGCCCAGCTCGGCTTCCCTTCAGTGACGCAACGCGGCCTGCCGCAACTGCACAAGAGCCGCCGCGAAAACGCCGGTGAGCAGAACGCCCGGCTGGATGCTTTGCTGGCGATCATGACGGACCTGGCAGACACCTGCGTGCTCTACCGCGCCGGTATCGAAGGCCTGGCTACCATGCAACAGGGCGCCCAGGCCGTGCTCGACGCCGGAGGCAGCGCAACCCTGGCCGGACGCCGCCAACTGCATGAACTGGACCTGCAACTGCTGGCCTTGAATGCCTCCCCCGGCGGCGCCGCCGACCTGTTGGCCGCCTGCCTGTTTATCGACCGCCTCGACGGAGCGTTGTGATGGAAACCTTATCCTTTGAATTCCCCGCCGGGCAGCCCCCCAAAGGCCGTGCGCTGGTGGGCTGCGTCGGCTCGGGCGACCTGGAAGTGCTGCTGGAGCCGGGCACGCCCGGCACCTTGACCATCCAGGTGCAAACCTCGGTCAATGGCGCGCAGCAACGCTGGCAGCACCTGTTCGAACGCATCTTCCAGGAGCAGACGCCACCGGCCCTGAACATTGATATCCACGACTTCGGTGCCACACCCGGTGTGGTGCGCTTGCGCCTGGAGCAAGGTTTCGAGGAGATCGGCCATGACTGACTTACTCGCTAAACACAGCTTTGTCGAACTTGGCGCCCGGCAGCGCGCCAAGGCGCTGTTGGATGCAGGCACCTTCCGCGAGTTGATCGACCCGTTCCAGCGGGTCATGTCGCCGTGGCTCAGCCGCCAGGGCGTGGTGCCCCAGGCCGATGATGGTGTGGTGATCGCCAAGGGCAGCATCGGCGCCAAGCCTGTGGTGATTGCCGCGATCGAAGGTAATTTCCAGGGCGGCAGCCTGGGTGAAGTTGGCGGTGCGAAAATCGCGGGCGCCTTGGAGCTGGCGGCCGAAGACAACCGCAACGGCGTCCCCACCTGCGCGGTACTACTGCTGGAAACGGGCGGCGTGCGCTTGCAGGAAGCCAACCTGGGCCTGGCTGCCATTGCCGACATTCACGCGGCGATTGTCGACCTGCGCCAGTACCAGCCGGTGATCGGCGTGGTGGCCGGCAGTGTCGGTTGCTTTGGGGGCATGTCCATCGCGGCTGGCTTGTGCAGCTACCTGGTGGTGACTCGCGAAGCACGTCTGGGCTTGAATGGCCCGCAAGTGATCGAGCAGGAGGCTGGCCTGGAGGAATACGACTCCCGCGACCGCCCGTTTATCTGGAGCCTTACCGGTGGCGAGCAGCGCTTCAACAGTGGCTTGGCCGACCGTTATGTGACGGACGATGTGGCGCAGATCCAGCAGACTGTCAGCGCACTGTTGCAGCAGGGCGTGCCCACACAACCGCGCAGCCGGCGCGCTGATTTTTACCTGGCGCGCCTGGCCGAACTGGACGCGAGCGCGCAAATCGAGCCGGCGACTGTTCGCGCGCTGTATCAGGGAGAACGCCCATGAGAGGCTTGCAGTGGTTCAACGCATTGAGCGCCAACGCAACGCCGGTCGAAGGTTTGCCGGGCTCATTGAAAGTGGCGGATGGTGTGTTGGGTGAACAGGCGGTGCGCTATATCGCCGTGGTCCCCGACCCGCACAACCGCTTCCCCCGCGCCCGCAATGGCGAAGTCGGCCTACTGGAAGGCTGGGGCTTGGCCAAGGCGGTGGACGAAGCCATCGCCCGGGGTGACAAGCGCCCCATCATCGCTATCGTCGACGTACCCAGCCAAGCTTATGGCCGTCGCGAAGAAGTTCTTGGCATTCATCAGGCCTTGGCCGCCGCCGCTGACAGCTACGCTCGCGCTCGGCTCGCCGGCCACCCGGTGATCGCCCTGTTGGTGGGCAAGGCCATGTCGGGGGCGTTCCTCGCCCACGGCTACCAGGCCAATCGCCTGATCGCCCTGCGCGACCCTGGCGTGATGGTGCATGCCATGGGCAAAGCCTCGGCCGCCCGGGTGACCTTGCGCAGCGTCGAGGAATTGGAAACCCTGGCCGCCAGCGTGCCGCCGATGGCCTATGACATCGACAGCTATGCCAGCCTGGGATTGCTGTGGGAGACGTTGTCAGTCACCCGGATTGAACAACCTACGACGGATGACGTGGCGCGAGTCAGCGATTGCCTGGTGCAGGCAGTCAAGGATATCGGCAGTACCGACTTGAGCTCACGCCTCGGCGCCACCAACCGAGCCGCCTCCAGCCGAGTGCGCCAGCTGTTGCGGGAGCAATGGTGAACGCCCACGACTTACTCTGGGGCATGACCGTGGCGCATCTGCCTGCCGATGCCCCGGCCTGGGTGCGGGACGCGATCCGTGCCGGGCATCCGGTAGTGGTGCGGCGTGCCATCGCCGAGCCGGGCCATGTGGCGGTCGGTGTGCGTGGGCGTTTGCGTGAGCAGCGTTTTGCCGCCCAGATGCCCGTGGCGGCGGTGCAACGGCGGGTGGCGCCGCAAGCTTTGCGAGCGGCGGTCTCACCACGGGATTTACCGGCGCTGCGGGCCCTCGATCAACTGCGGCCGGTGCTGGCGCCGCAAGATTGGGGCGTCAGCGGCAGTGCCGGGTTTGAATTGGCCAGTGGCATTGAAGCGCTGCATGCCAACAGTGATCTGGATTTGATCCTGTGCACGCCCAAGCCCCTGGATCGTAGCGAGGCGCGAGCGCTGTTGGCGATCCTGGACACCGCGCCTTGTGCCGTCGACCTGCAACTGCAAACCCCTTTCGGCGCCGTCGCGTTGCGCGAATGGGCCGGCCCCTCACGCCGTGTACTGCTCAAGACCGTCAGCGGTGCGCACCTTGTGCTCGACCCTTGGCAGGCCGTGGCATGAGCAGCCTTCTGGTGTTTCCGGGGCAGGGCGCCCAACGCAGCGGCATGCTCCAGGTGTTGCCGGCCGACATTCTGCAAGAGGCCAGCGATGCCCTGGGTGAAGACGTTCGTCGGCTCGACTCGGCGCAGGCGCTTGAATCGACGCGGGCTGTGCAACTGTGCCTGTTGATCGCCGGCGTGGCCCATGCCCGGCAATTAGAGTGCACGCCGGATTATGTGGCGGGCCTGTCCATCGGCGCCTACCCAGCCGCGGTGATGGCCGGGGCCCTGGACTTCGCTGATGCGATAAAACTGGTCAGCCTGCGTGGTGAACTGATGCAGCAGGCTTATCCACATGGCTATGGCATGACGGCGCTGATCGGCCCTGATCTTTCCAGCGTCGAGGCCTTGCTGGCGGATATCCACAGCCCGCATACGCCGGTGTATCTGGCCAATATCAATGCCGACAACCAGACCGTCATCGCCGGCAGCAACGAGGCGATGAAGCGAGTTGCCGAGCGCATCACAGGCAACGGTGTCGCCAAGCGCCTGGCCGTCAGCGTGCCGTCTCACTGCCCGTTGCTGGAGCAACCCGCCCAGGCACTGTTCCAAGCCTTCGTCCCACTCAAGGCGCCGCGCATTACTTACCTGAGCAGCACCCGCGCGCGACCTATCCACAACCCCGAACAACTGCGTGACGACCTGGCCTTCAATATGTGCCGCGTCGTCGATTGGCGCGGCACTGTGCAAAGCGCCTACGAGCGCGGTGTGCGCCTGCAAATCGAACTGCCTCCGGGCGCGGTGCTCACCGGTCTGTCACGCCGTGTTTTCGAACAAGGCACGGTGATCGCCTGCGAAGGCGCCCGCCTGGACACCTTGCAGGCCCTGCTGCAAGAGGAGGAACGCCGCCACCGATAACGCAGTACCCAAGGCTTTCGAAGCACAAAAACAACAATTTCGAACGAGCACTTTGAGGACAACAACCATGATTATCTACGGTGTGGCTTTTTTGGCGTTCTGCACGCTGGCAGGGCTGTTTGTGGGTGAACTGCTGGGCAAGCTGTTGGGTATTCCGGCCAACGTCGGCGGGGTGGGTATTGCCATGCTGCTGTTGATCGGCCTGGGCAGCTACTTGAGCAAACGCGGCCTGTTTACCGGCAAGTCTGAGCAAGGCGTGAGTTTCTGGGCAGCGGTGTATATCCCGATTGTGGTGGCGATGGCTGCCCAGCAAAACGTGTATGGCGCCATCAGCGGTGGGCCTATGGCGATTCTGGCCGGGACCCTCGCCGTGGTGCTCGGCTTTGCCCTGGTGCCCGTGCTGGTGCGTATCGGTAACCGCGAGCCGGTTGCTCCTGTTCCCACCAAAGAAGCCGGGTGATCGCCATGTACGAATCGATGATGAAAGTGATCACCGGCTACGGCTTGATCAGTGGTTTCGCCGTGATCGGCCTGACCATGTGGGTGTCTTATTGGATCTCCGATACCTTCACCAAGGGCCGCCTGCATGGTTCGGCCATTGCCATTCTGCTGGGGTTGGCGCTGTCGTATGTGGGCGGTGCGTTTACCGGTGGTTCCAAGGGCGTGGTGGATATTCCACTGTTGTCGGGCATCGGCCTGCTCGGTGGTGCGATGTTGCGGGACTTTGCCATTGTCGCCACGGCGTTTGGCGTGAGTGTCGATGAGCTCAAGCGCGCCGGCTACGTGGGTGTACTGGCGCTGTTTGTCGGCGTGGGCTCGTCGTTCGTTGCCGGGGTAGGGGTGGCGATGGCGTTCGGGTACACCGATGCGGTGAGCCTCACCACCATCGGCGCCGGGGCCGTGACCTATATCGTCGGCCCGGTGACCGGCGCGGCGATTGGGGCCAGCTCCGAGGTGATGGCGCTGTCCATTGCCGCGGGGTTGATCAAGGCCATTCTGGTGATGGTGATGACGCCGTTCGTGGCGCCGCTGATCGGGCTGAACAACCCCCGCAGCGCGGTGATCTTCGGTGGCTTGATGGGCACCTCCAGCGGTGTGGCGGGCGGCCTGGCGGCGACTGATCCGAAGCTGGTGCCTTATGGGTGTTTGACGGCGGCGTTCTATACGGCCTTGGGGTGTTTGCTGGGGCCGTCGTTGTTGTTTTTGCTGATGCGTGGGTTGGTGGGCTGATAGGGGATGATCGTTCCCACGCTCCGCGTGGGAACGCCTCTTGTGACGCTCTGCGTCACGGTCAAAAAGCGGACGCGGAGCGTCCTAAGCTGCGCTCCCACGCAGAGCGTGGGAGCGATCGTCCTCAGCTTTGGCGATTGGCGTACATCCGACACTCCGCCAACAACGCCAGCAAGTTCGGATCGCGCTCCTTGGCTTTCAGGAACACCACACCGATCTGCTGTTGCAAGCGATACCTGGGCTGCAACGGTATCAGCTTCACGCGGTTCTCATACACCGCTGCGATACGTCCTGGCAGCAGCGCATAACCCACCCCTGAACTGACCATGCTCAGCAAGGTGAAGATATCGTTCACCTGCATCGCCACCTTCGGCTCGAACCCGGCCTGATGGAACACCCGGTTGCCGTCCTGATGCGTGGCGAATCCCTGCGTGAGGGTGATGAAGGTGGCATCGCGCACGTCGGCCAGGTCGATTTCCTGATCGCGGTCCAGGGGCGAATCGGCCGGGGTGGCGAGGAAGATGTCATCGCTGAACAGCGCGATCTGCTCGCAGTCGGGGTCGTGGGCGTGTTCGTCGAGGGAGATGAGAATCGCGTCCACTTCCATGTTCTTGAGCTTATAGAGCAGGTCGAAGTTGGAGCCCAGGATCAGGTCGATATTCAGTTCGCTGCGCCGGATTTTCAGGCCCATGATCAACTGTGGCACGGTCTTGACCGTCAGCGAATACAGCGAGCCGAGCTTGAAACGTTCGGCCGAGAACCCAGCGGCTTCGCGGGTCAGGCGCACGCTGTCGACCACATCAGCCACCAGTTTCTGCGCACGCTCTTCGAGCACGTAGGCGCTTTCCAGCGGAGTGAGGTTGCGACCCTCGTGTTTGAACAGCGGGCAGCGCAGGGCACTTTCCAGGGAGTGAATGGCGCGGTGCACGCTGACATTGCTGGTTTGCAACTCGGCGGCGGCGCGGGCCAGGTTGCCGGTGCGCATGAACGCCAGGAAGATCTCCAGCTTCTTGAGGGTGAATTCTTCGTCGATCAGCATGGCCTTGGGCTCTTGTTCGATTGCACTCGATTGTGCCCGTAAACGCGGCTGTCGTCGCCGGAACGTCACGTGCCGCTTGCACTCTGATGCGCAAGGCTGGACGCTTGTCCGCCTGTTCTTGAGGGTTACGGGAGGTCAGTGACAGATGTACCACGGGGAACGATTCAACGCCTGGAGCCATTTGCTCGGTGCAGTCGCGGCCTGTATTGGCGCCGTGTGGATGTTGGTAGTGGCGAGCCTGGACGGCAGCCCCTGGAAGATCGTCAGCGTGGCGATTTATGGCTTTACCCTGATGGTGCTGTACAGCGCGTCGACGGTGTATCACAGCGTGCGGGGGCGGCGAAAAGAGATCATGCAGAAGGTCGATCACTTTTCCATTTACCTGTTGATAGCCGGCAGTTATACGCCCTTCTGCCTGGTGACCCTGCGCGGGCCGTGGGGCTGGACGTTGTTCGGGATTGTGTGGGGGCTGGCGGTGATCGGCATCCTGCAGGAGATCAAGCCGCGTTCGGAGGCGCGGATTTTGTCCATCGTGATCTACGCCGTGATGGGCTGGATCGTACTGGTAGCGGTCAAGCCGCTGATGGCGGCGTTGGGTACGGCAGGGTTTATCTGGTTGGCGTCCGGTGGGGTGCTGTACACCGTAGGCATTATCTTTTTTGCCCTGGAGGATCGCTTGCGCCATTCCCACGGCATCTGGCATTTGTTTGTGATTGGCGGCAGCCTGCTGCATTTCGTGGCGATCATGCATTACGTGCTCTGATTGTGGGAGGGGGCAAGCCCGGCTCCCACACTTAAAGGCGTTCCAGTAGCACCTGGGCGCGGCGACCAAAAATCTCTAGCAACTTGGCCAGCATATGCGGTGGAGGTTCGTTGGCACGGGTCAGCGCGTAGAGAGTGATTGGCAGCGGCGGGGTGAGCGTTCGGATATGGGTGGTGGCCGTTGAAGCACCCAATGCTGTGAACGGATCGATCACGGTCAGGCCCGCGCCGGATTCGACCATCGCGCGGGCCAGTGAGTAGGTCTGCACCGAAATCGTCACGCGTGGTGGCGGGTCGACGCTTTCCAGATAACTCTCCAGCTTGGCGGCCAGCGGGTCAGCGCTGGAGAGGCCGATCAAGGGCGCGCCGGCCAGTTCGGCCAACGGCAGGGGCTGATGCCGTTCGGCATCGGGCCAATAGCCTTTGGACGCCAATGCCACCAACACCCCGTTGGCCAATACTTGAGTGGTAAGCCCCGGATGCCCGGAAAAGTTGAGCGTCAGCGCCAGGTCGATCTCGCGCATCAACAGCTTTTGCACCAGCTCGTGGCTATGGTCACTGGACAGTTCACAGGCAATGTCCGGGTAATCGCGCTTCCATTCCAGGACCGCCGGCGGTAGCAGCGCCAGCGCCAGCGCCGGGATTGCGCCGATGCGAATGCTTTGTCCCGGTTCGCGGCGCAAACTTTTCGCCAGGCGCCGCACGCCTTGCAGGCTTGCGCTGACTTTCTCGACTTCGCGTTCCAGCGCCAGGGCTTCCGGGGTGGGTTGCAATTTACCCCGTACCCGCAGGAATAACGCAAAGCCCAACTGCAACTCGGCGTGCTGCAGCACTTTGGTCACCGCCGGTTGCGAGACGTGCAGCAACTGCGCGGCGGCACTGATGGAGCCGGTCTGACGGATGGCCTGGAAGATTTCGATATGACGCAAGCGCATGGCGAGTCCCATAACCTTTGTTTATAGGTGAGCCATCTTTATTCATTGTCGGTGACCTGTCACCTGGCTCTACGCTGAGCGCTCTTAATCAACGGTTGGGGGCTGGGATGGCCAGGCAGGTTTGCATCATCGGCGGTGGGGTTATCGGCTTGGCCAGCGCTTATGCGTTGGTGCGGGCTGGCCATGAGGTCACGCTGATCGATGCCCGTGGCACCTTGGGCAGCGAAACCAGTTTTGCCAACGGTGGGCAACTGTCCTATCGCTATGTTGCGCCACTGGCTGACGCGGGCGTGCCCTTGCAGGCAATCGGGTGGTTGTTGCGTGGCGACTCGCCCTTGAAGTTGCGACCTCGCCTCGACCCACAGCAATGGCGTTGGATGGCGGCCTTTATCGGCGCTTGCCGGGGTTCGGTCAACAGGCGTAACGGTGCCCATCTTCTGCGCCTGGCTACCCTGAGCCAGAGCACGTTACAGCAGTGGCGCGAGGATGATCGCCTGGGCGGCTTCGACTGGCGGCGCAACGGCAAGCTGGTGATGTTTCGCAGCGCCAGCACCTTTGAACATGCCCGCGCCAAGGTCACAAATTTCCTGCAGCAACAGGTGTTGTCGTCTGTTGAGTGCGCTCGCCTGGAGCCCGCACTGGCGGCCGGTGGCTTTGTCGGCGGCATCTACACGCCGAACGAGGAAGTGGGGGATTGCCACGCTTTTTGCCGGCAATTGGCGGCCCGGCTTGAGGCGTCGGGGCGTTGCAGGTTCTTGCTCGGGCGCAAGGTCACCGGGCTGCGCCATGCTGGCGGTGCGGTGCAGGCCATCGAACTGGGTGATGAGGTGATGCCAGTCGAGCAACTGGTCCTGGCGGCCGGTTATCGCAGCGCTGAGTTGGCACTGCCGGGGCTGTCACTGCCCTTATACCCGCTCAAGGGCTACAGCTTGAGCGCGCCGATTGGCCCGCAACACAAGGCGCCGAATGTGAGCATCACCGACTACGACCGCAAGATCGTCTACGCGCGCCTCGGCGAGCAACTACGGGTCGCGGCCATGGTGGATATTGTGGGATTCGATGCCGGCCTTGAGCCTTCGCGCCTGGCGTTGATAAAGCGCCAGGCAGTAGAGACATTTCCCCATGCAGCTGACTACGTACACGCGCTCGAATGGGCTGGCATGCGCCCGGCCACGCCAACGGGCGTGCCGCTGATTGGCGCCAGTCGCTATCGCAACCTGTGGCTGAACCTGGGCCACGGCGCGCTTGGCTTTACCCTGGCCTGCGGCAGCGGCCAATTGCTGGCCGAATTGATCGACCAGCGCACCCCTTCCATTGATATGCAGGGCCTGACGCCCCGCGCCGCTTGAGGATGCAGCCATGACCATTACCCGAATCAACAGCAACGAACGACTCAGCGGTGCCGTGACGTTCAAGGAACTGGTGTTCCTGTCGGGCCAGGTGCCGGGCGACGGCCTGGATGTGGCTACCCAGACCCGGGAAGTGCTTGCCAGAATCGACACGCTGTTGGCCGAGGCGGGCAGCGATAAGGACCACTTGCTCAACGCGACGATCTACCTGAAGGACATCGCTGCCGGTTTTACGCCGATGAATGAAGTCTGGTCCGCATGGCTCTCGCCAGGCATGGCGCCCACGCGCACTACCTTGCAAGCAGAGCTGGCGCGGCCGAGTGTGCTGGTGGAAATCAGCGTGATTGCAGTCCGTAAATAACCTCAAAGACCCACGGAGAATAACAATGAAAACAATCCTGTTGACCGGCTGCGCGCTGGGGCTTTTGTTGAGCGCACAGGCCCATGCAACCGAAGCGCCACTGGAGGGCACTTTGAGCAAGATCGCCAGCGCCAAGTCCATCACCCTTGGCTACCGCGATGCGTCGGTGCCGTTTTCCTACGTGGGGGATAACAGTGGTAAACCGATGGGCTACTCGGTGGACCTGGCAAACAGGATTGTCGAGCGTATTCAGCAGAAAACCGCAGTGGGCGACCTCAAGGTGAAGTACAACCTGGTGACGTCCCAAACCCGCATCCCGCTGGTGCAGAACGGCACTGTCGACCTGGAGTGCGGGTCCACCGGCGTGACGGCTGAGCGCCAGAAGCAGGTGGCATTCTCCTACGGGTTTATCTACGTAAAGGGCCAGTTGCTCACGGCCAAGGACAGCGGGATCAAAGGCTTTGCCGACCTTGCGGGCAAGAATGTGGTGACCACTGCCGGCACCACCAATGAGCGCTTTCTCAAAAGTTATAACGCTGAACACAAAGCCAATATGTTCGTGATCAGCGCCAAGGACCATGGCGAAGCGTTCAAGATGCTCGAGACTGGCCGGGCCGTAGCGTTCTATATGGACGACGCGTTGCTCTACGGCGAGCGCGCCAAGGCCAAGGACCCGCATCACTGGGTGGTCGTCGGCGAGGAGCAGTCGCGGGAGATCTACAGCTGCATGGTGCGCAAGGATGACCCGCAGTTTCTCGCGGTGGTCAACGAAACCCTGGGCGAGCTGTACCGCTCGGGAGAGATCAACGGGATTTACCAGCGCTGGTTCGAGCAGCCGATTCCGCCCAAGGGCTTGAACCTGGAGTTCCCGATGACCAGCGAGTTGAAAGCGATCATCGCCAAGCCGGTGAGTGACCCAGTGGAGTAAGCCTGGGGTAACCCGATAAAACTGTGGGAGCAGGCAAGCCAGCTCCTACAGTTGATTGGGTTTACAGGGTGAGGTTAGAAGTCGCCCCAGAGTTGTTGGGCGACGGAGAGTGCGACGACGGGCGCGGTCTCGGTACGCAACACCCGCGGGCCGAGGCGAGCGGCGTGGTAGCCGGCGCCCTGGGCGGTCTCGACTTCATTGTCGGTGAGCCCACCCTCGGGGCCGATCAAGAACGCCAGGCTCGATGGCTTGGCGTGGCTGATCATCGGTTCTGCCACCGGGTGCAGCACCAGCTTCAAATCCGCCTCGGTTTGCTTGAGCCAGTCTGCCAGCAAGAGCGGGGGGTGAATCACCGGCACCGTCGAACGCCCACATTGCTCACACGCACTGATTGCCACCTGGCGCCAGTGCAGCAAGCGCTTGTCGGCGCGTTCGTCTTTGAGGCGCACTTCGCAGCGCTCGCTGAAGATCGGTGTGATGGCATTGACGCCCAGTTCAGTGGCCTTCTGGATCGCCCAATCCATGCGCTCGCCCCGGGACAGGCCCTGGCCGAGGTGAATATGCAGGGGCGATTCGGCCTGGCCGGCAAAGCTATCCGTGAGTTGCACGGTGACGCGTTTTTTACCGACTTCCAGCAAGGTGCCACGAAACTCCTGGCCGGAGCCGTCGAACAATTGCACGGCATCGCCTTCACTCATGCGCAGCACACGGCTGATGTAATGCGCCTGGGCTTCGGGCAGTTCGTGGTCACCGAGACTCAGCGGGGTGTCGGTGAAAAAGCGGGACAGTCTCATGTCTGTTCTCTGAAGAGGTTGTTTATGTAGGAGCGAGGGGGACGCCTAGTTCTTGCTCGCGAAAAATGTACATCCGACGCAGCGGTGCGCCTGGAATGCCTTCGCGAGCAAGCTCGCTCCTACAAGGATTTCGGCAATCAACCCGGATCACGGAAGCCCGGGTGAAAATCTTTGGGCACCGCCACACTGACCTTGCTGTTGGTGGCGATATCTATCCCCTCGCTGGCCACCTCGGCCAGAAAGTCGATCTGCTCCGGGGTAATCACATACGGCGGCAGGAAATACACCACGCTGCCCAGTGGCCGCAACAGCGCCCCGCGCTCCAGCGCGTGCTCGAAGACCTTCAGGCCACGGCGCTCCTGCCACGGGTAGGCGGCCTTGGTGGCTTTGTCCTGCACCATCTCGATGGCCAGCACCATGCCGGTCTGGCGCACTTCGGACACGTGAGGATGGTCGACCAAGTGCGCGGTGGCGGTCGCCATGCGCTGGGCCAGGGCCTTGTTGTTTTCGATGACGTTGTCTTCTTCAAAGATATCCAGCGTCGCCAACGCTGCCGCACAGGCCAGCGGGTTGCCTGTGTAGCTGTGGGAGTGCAGGAAGGCACGCAGGGTCGGGTAGTCGTCGTAGAAGGCGCTGTAGACCTCTTCGGTGGTGACCACGGCGGCCAGTGGCAGGTAACCGCCGGTGAGCGCCTTGGACAGGCACAGGAAGTCCGGGCGGATGCCGGCCTGTTCACAGGCGAACATGCTGCCGGTGCGGCCAAAGCCCACGGCGATCTCGTCGTGGATCAAGTGCACGCCATAGCGGTCGCAGGCTTCGCGCAGCAGCTTGAGGTACACGGGGTGGTACATGCGCATGCCACCGGCACCCTGGATCAGCGGCTCGACGATCACGGCAGCGACGGTGTCGTGATGCTCGGCCAGGGTCTGCTCCATCGCCAGGAACATGTTGCGCGAGTGTTCTTCCCAGCTCATGCCTTCGGGGCGCAGGTAGCAGTCCGGGCTCGGCACCTTGATAGTGTCGAGCAGCAACGCCTTGTAGGTCTCGGTAAACAGCGGCACGTCGCCCACCGACATCGCGGCGATGGTTTCGCCGTGGTAGCTGTTGGTGAGGGTGACGAAGCGCTTTTTGTTCGGCTGGCCGCGGTTGAGCCAGTAGTGGAAGCTCATCTTCAGCGCCACTTCGATGCAGGACGAACCGTTATCGGCGTAGAAGCAGCGGGTCAGCCCTTCGGGCGTCATCGCGACCAGGCGTTCGGACAGCTCGATCACCGGTTGATGGCTGAAACCGGCGAGGATCACGTGCTCCAGCTGATCGACCTGATCCTTGATACGCTGGTTGATCCGCGGGTTGGCGTGGCCGAATACGTTGACCCACCAGGAACTGACGGCATCGAGGTAGCGCTTGCCTTCGAAGTCTTCCAGCCATACGCCTTCACCGCGCTTGATGGGCACCAGGGGCAATTGCTGGTGGTCTTTCATCTGGGTGCAGGGATGCCACAGCACCGCGAGGTCGCGTTGCATCCACTGGTTATTCAAGCCCATCGGTGATCTCCTCGAAGCGGTCCTGCGGCGGGCGCAGGCGAAACAATCGCGCAAGCCTATGCAATGGTGGCTTGGGTCACAAGCCATTGTGGGGAAATTCGCGGTAAATGCAGGACGGTCTGTCACGTTTCCCAGGGATAGTCTTAATCCCTTGTTAATTTATGATGCCTAGCCTCGTTATCGTATTTTTCGATATTTCAAAGCAAAATTTTCCGCTTTAATTCGATAGGTAAAGCGCTAGTCTTGGGCACAGTTCTTACGGGATTAAGTACATGCAGCTACGTAATTCGCCGGCCCGCTATGGTTGGGTCAGCATGGTTCTGCACTGGGGTGTAGCCCTGGTGGTGTTCGGTTTATTTGCCTTGGGCTTGTGGATGGTCGGACTCGATTACTACAGCGCCTGGCGCAAAGATGCGCCCGACTTGCACAAGAGCATTGGCATCACGCTGTTCGCCATCATGCTGGTACGGATCGTCTGGCGCCTGGTCAGTCCGCCGCCTCCGCCGCTGGCCAGCTATAGCCGCATGACGCGGATCGGTGCCGCATTTGGGCACGCATTTCTTTATGTTGGGCTGTTTGCCGTGATGATTGCCGGTTACCTGATTTCCACCGCAGACGGTGTCGGTATCCCGGTGTTTGGCCTGTTTGAAATTCCTGCCGTGGTTTCCGGTCTACCGGACCAGGCAGATACCGCCGGTTGGGTGCACCTGTACCTCGCCTGGGTGTTGGTGGTCTTCGCTGGCTTGCACGGCGTGGCGGCACTGAAACACCATTTTATCGATCGTGATGCGACCCTTGCGCGAATGCTGGGACGCAAAGCCTGATGTTCAACCTCGACTCACAAGGAATAGAAAGCATGTTGAAAAAAACACTCGCTGCGCTGGCAATCGGTTCTGCCCTGCTGTCCGCAGGTTCGGCGATGGCCGCTGACTACGTGATCGACAAGGAAGGCCAGCACGCCTTCGTCGATTTCAAAATCAGCCACCTGGGTTACAGCTACATCACCGGTACCTTCAAGGACCTGGATGGCAAGTTCAGCTTTGACGCCGCCAAGCCCGAAGACGCCAAGATTGAAGTCAACGTGCGTACTGCCAGCGTGTTCTCCAACCACGCCGAGCGCGACAAGCACGTCAACAGCAAGGACTTCCTGGAGTCGGGCAAATTCCCTGATGCCAAGTTCGTTTCCACCAGCGTCAAGCCAACTGGCAAAAATGCTGATGGCAAGCTGACTGCTGATGTGACCGGGGACCTGACCTTCCACGGCGTGACCAAGCCGATCCTGGTCAAAGCCACGTTCCTGGGCGAAGGCAAGGATCCATGGGGCGGCTACCGTGCCGGCTTCGAAGGCACCACCAACATCAGCCGCAAGGAATTCAACAAGGACGGCATGGACGTAGGTCCACAGTCTGACAACGTGCAGTTGTACATCACGTTTGAAGGTGTGAAAGCGAAGTAATGCTTCGTATGTAGGAGCGAGCTTGCTCGCGAAGGCCGCAAGGACACCGCGTTAAACCAGGATGCCCGCGTTATCGTTGACGACCTTCGCGAGCTAGCTCCTACAGGCAAAAAAAACCCGTATCTCACGATACGGGTTTTTTTTATGCTTCGCGGTTGCGAGTCAGCAGCGCTGGTTTCTCACCACGAGGGCGGCCTGGCAGTTGATCCAACTGCTCAGGTGTCGGGAAGCGATCCGCTTTCGACTCCTTGTGGATGATCTTCGGCGCCGGGCCACCCCGTGGGTTTTGTACTGCAGGCTCGGACGAGCGAGGCTGATCGTCACGGGCAGGGCGGCGGTTGTTGCTGCGTGAATCTTCGCGACGGGCCTGGCCGTCACGCGGTGCGCCATTGCGCGGGCCGCTGCGCTTGGCAGGCGGGGTACCGGTGGTGCCGCCGCTGCTGTTACGCGGGGCGTTCTGGCGACCGCCCTGTGGCTGGCCGCTACGTGGAGCGCCTGCGCCCTGGGCAGGAGCCCCTGGACGACGGCCACGGCCCTGGGCCGGCTTGGCCTGGGGCACGTAGTCGACGCGGTTACCGAAGTTATCGATATCGTCGTCAAGGAACTCGTCCGGGGCGCGGTCGGCCGCGGCGCGTGGCGGCTGGCTCGGCTGGCGCTGTTCGCGGGCCGGGGTGCCTTCACGGGGCTTCTGCTCACGGGCCGGGCGTTCGCCACGGCTGCTGGTCGCGGATTTTTCCTTGCCCTTGTCCTTGCCTTTGTCGCGACGACCACCGCCACCACCGCCGCCGTTCGGGCCATCGCCCTTTGGACCACGTGGGTTGCGCGGGTTGCGCACATCCGGACGCTCGCGCGCTTCTGGCTTCTCGGCCTCCACGGCGCTGGCATCGAAGCCCATCAGGTCGCCATCGGCGATTTTCTGCTTGGTCATGCGCTCGATGCTTTTCAGCAGTTTTTCTTCGTCCGGCGCGACCAGCGAAATGGCCTCGCCCGAACGACCGGCACGGCCCGTACGGCCGATACGGTGCACATAGTCTTCATCGACGTTTGGCAGCTCGAAGTTGACCACGTGTGGTAACTGGTCGATATCCAGGCCGCGTGCGGCGATATCGGTGGCCACCAGGATACGCACGCTGCCGGCCTTGAAGTCGGCCAGGGCTTTGGTGCGCGCGTTCTGGCTCTTGTTGCCGTGGATGGCGACGGCGGTGAGGCCGTGCTTGTCCAGGTACTCGGCCAGGCGGTTGGCGCCGTGCTTGGTGCGGGTGAACACCAGCACCTGTTCCCAGGCACCCTGGGTGATCAGGTGCGCCAGCAGCGAGCGCTTGTGGCTGGCGGCAAGGCGGAACACGCGTTGCTCGATACGCTCGACCGTGGTGTTGGGCGGCGTGACTTCGATGCGCTCCGGGTTGTGCAGCAGCTTGCCGGCCAGGGCGGTGATGTCGTTGGAGAACGTTGCCGAGAACAGCAGGTTCTGACGTTTGGCCGGCAGGCGGGCGAGGACCTTTTTCACGTCATGGACAAAGCCCATGTCGAGCATGCGGTCGGCTTCGTCCAGCACGAGGATTTCCACGTGGGACAAATCGACGCTGCCTTGGCCGCACAGGTCGAGCAAGCGACCCGGGCAGGCCACCAGTACATCGACGCCACGGGACATGGCCTGAACCTGAGGGTTCATGCCGACGCCGCCGAAGATGCAGGCGCTGACGAACTTCAAGTCGCGGGCATACAGCTTGAAGCTGTCGTGCACCTGAGCGGCGAGTTCGCGGGTTGGGGTCAGGACCAGTACACGCGGTTGGCGCGGGCCGTGACGTTGGGATTTGTCCGGGTGACCGTTGGGAAACAACCGCTCTAGGATCGGGAGGGCGAAACCGCCGGTTTTACCAGTACCTGTCTGAGCCGCGACCATCAGGTCGCGACCTTGCAACACGGCGGGAATGGCCCGCTGTTGCACCGGAGTAGGCTCGGTATAGCCCGCTGCCTCGATGGCGCGGACTAAAGCCTCGGAGAGACCGAGGGAAGCAAAGGACATGAGTAATCCTGTTTTAGTTAGGGCTTGGCCCAAAGGGATAATCTTGCCGGGCGTGAATGGCGCTTAGGGGAGCGCAACCCCGTCCGGTCCTGCTGCGTCTGGCGGGCACTCCACCGGCTCGCGCGGGCTGCAAAGCTGCGCAGTAGCTGGGTTGGGTGCCGTTTTCAAGACCCGAGCGGCCGGGCGTAAGCCTGGCGGAAAGGCCGCAGTATAACAGAGCAATCACTGCGCGCTGCTTTCCTGCTGCTCAACGGCGTGTTCGGGGGCTGGTATGGGTGCCGTTTGCTCGTGCATCCGGCCATATTTGGCGCTCAATGTGGCATAGGCGGGCTCTTGCTTGAAGCGCTTGAGCTCGGCGGCAAAGCGTTGCACCAGCAGGTCCATGCCTGCGCCACGGCGTACCGCAAGAAATTGCTGCTGGCGGCTGACCACCACCGATGCCTGGCTGACTTTACCTTCCAGGCCCAGGGCCTTGAGCACGTGGTGCCCCACGCGCCGGTCAGTCACCACCATATCGACGCGCCCCAGCATGAGTTTGCCAAAGTTGGCTTCATGGCTGGGGGCGGGTTCGCGCTGGAAGGTGTTGGACTTACTGAACGCGTCGCCATAAAGGTAGCCAGGGGAAACGCCAACGGTCAGGCCGCGCAGGTCGTCGAGCGTGGCGGCGGGGTGAGGGCGTTCGTTGGCATAGAACAAGACAAATTCGACTTCCGACAACGGCTCGCTGGGATAGAGCAGCAACGCGTCGCGCTCCTGGCTGTGAAAGATATCCAGCGCGCCGTCGGCGTGGCCCTGCTCGAGCATCGCCAAGCAGCGCTTCCAGGGCAGGAACTGCCATTGCACCTCCACCCCCAGGCGCTGGAACACGATCAGGGTGGTTTCATAATCCAGGCCGGCCATGGTGCCGTTGTCTTCGTAGACATAGGGCGCCCAGGGTTCGGTGACAATGCGCAGTTTCTCGCCATGAGCGGCCAGGCTCAGGCAAGAAAACAGCACAGCGGTCAACAGCTTGAAGAGGACGGGCATACCCTGAGGTTACGACGCTCCCCGAAGAAAGAGAAGCTCTGGCACGCGCATTGGCGGGCGGTCTTACTTCGCGGGAGCGTTCAGCAGGTGTTCGTGGATCGCGGCCCGGCGCTCACCCAGAATCAAACGCACCACGGGGTTGGCGAACCAGTGTTCCAACTGGTGGGCATCAATCGGGCGCTTCTGGCGTTCTTCCTGGTTTTGTCGGGCCTTGTCCCACCAAACCGGGCCGCACGCCTGGTCGAACTCGTTTTCGTGTTCGTAGCAGCCGTAGAGAATCTCGCGGATGAACTGTTGCTGATGCTTGGGCAGCAGCAGGGTGATCAGCTTGTACATCAAACGCTGCAAACGCGGCGGGCGCGGCAGGTGCGAGGAGACTTGGCGCGTATCGGCCAGGGCTTGCACACTGGTGGGCGCGCTGGCGTGCTTGGCGATCCACGCCTTGACCTTGGCCCGGAACAGCTGTTTGCGGCTCCAGTAGTGGTGGATCAGGTCCGGGCACTCGCGCACCTTGAGGGTACGGTAGGCGGCGATGGACAGGCAGAACTCTTCCAGGGTGTAGGCGCCCTGGGCGTGGGGGAACAGTTCATCCATCAACTCGATGGAGTGGTCGAGGATGTGCGCATCCTGTTGGGTCAGGCCCATGACGCCGGAGTTGAGGGTCATCATGTCATCGTCGGCCACGCCCATGTCCAGCAGGCGCTGGCGCAGGGCGGTGTAGAGGATGCTTTCGTGATTGTCGCCGTACTTGGTGTAGAAAGCGTTGCACAGCAGGGTGCCGGGCTGTACGCGTTCGAACAGGGCCATGGGCGAATGATGGAAGAAGGTGTCGGTGTCGATGAGCAATGCTACCGGGGATTCTTGCAGCACCTGGCGCAGCACCACGTGTTTGGTGCGAAAGTGATAGCCGTGGGGCTCGCTCCAGCGTTTGCGGGTGGCCTCGTCCAGCGGGCGGACGCGCACCGGCAGCAAGCGATAGGGTTCGGGGTTGTCGCTGAATACCTGAATGTCGATGTTCGCGTCCGGCGTGTCCTGCAGGAATGCCAGTGCGCTGGCGATGCTGAATACGGCTTCCTGATGGTAGGTGTCGGCGCCGAAGACCAGGTAGACCAGTTGCGGGCGGGACGTCGAGGGCACTGTATTCATGGACTGCGGGGTTCCGTGGGTAACGTAAAACGACAAAGGCCCTCGTCAGAACGAGGGCCTTGGTACAACCGGTCAAGCGTTAACGTGGCAGCTTGAGGTTGTTCCAGATGGCAAGGCTGGGTTCAGCCTGGTTCAGGGTATAGAAATGCAACCCTGGTGCACCACCTTGCAACAATTGCTCACACATCTCGGTGATGACCTGCTCGCCGAACGCCTGGATGCTTTTGACGTCATCGCCATAGGCTTCCAGTTGCTTGCGCACCCAGCGCGGGATCTCGGCACCGCAGGCGTCGGAGAAGCGCGCCAGCTTGCTGTAATTGGTGATCGGCATGATGCCCGGCACGATCGGGATGTTCACGCCCATCGCCCGTACACGCTCGACGAAGTAGAAGTAGCTGTCGGCGTTGAAGAAATACTGGGTGATCGCACTGTCGGCGCCGGCATTGGCCTTGCGCACGAAGTTCTGCAAATCGTCTTCGAAATTGCGCGCCTGGGGGTGCATCTCCGGGTAAGCGGCTACTTCGACATGGAAGTGATCGCCACTTTCTTCGCGGATGAAGCTCACCAGATCGTTGGCGTAGCGCAGCTCACCGCTGGCCATGCCCATACCCGATGGCAGGTCGCCACGCAGGGCAACGATGCGCTTGATGCCGGCGGCTTTGTATTGGGTCAGCAGGCTACGCAGGTCGGCCTTGCTGTCGCCCACGCAGGACAAATGCGGAGCGGCGGGAACTTTGACTTCACTTTCAAGCTGCAACACGGTGTTGATCGTGCGATCACGGGTCGAACCGCCAGCGCCGTAGGTGCAGGAGAAGAAGTCAGGGCTGAAGCTGGCCAACTGCTTGGCAGTTGCCATCAGTTTTTCATGCCCAGCATCGGTCTTGGTCGGGAAGAACTCGAAGCTGTAGCGACGGTCTTGGGACATGGTCATACCCTTGGAAACTCGAAAGCCTGGAAGGCATACACAATCGATGCGGGTGCCTGGCTTTCTGTGGGAGCTGGCTTGCCTGCGATAGCATCCGCTCGGTGTTACTGGAACACCGAGGCGTCTGCATCGCGGGCAAGCCCGGCTCCCACAGAAGAGCCGGCGCCAGCAAGGCCGATCAGTAGCGGTAAGCGTGCGGCTTGAACGGGCCTTCAACCGTCACGCCGATGTAGTCGGCCTGGGTCTTGGTCAGTTGAGTCACCACGCCGCCGAAGCCGCGGACCATTTCCAGGGCCACTTCTTCGTCGAGTTTCTTCGGCAGTACTTCCACAGTCAGGCGCTCGGCTTTCTGGGCTGGCGACAGGTCGGCGTACTTCTGTTCGAACAGGAAGATCTGCGCCAGCACCTGGTTGGCGAACGAGCCATCCATGATGCGGCTTGGGTGACCAGTGGCGTTGCCCAGGTTCACCAGGCGGCCTTCGGCCAGCAGGATCAGGTAGTCATCGTTCTGTGGGTCGAAATCACCAGCGCCGGTACGGTGAACCTTGTGTACCTGCGGCTTCACTTCTTCCCATGCCCAGTTCTTGCGCATGAAAGCGGTGTCGATCTCATTGTCGAAGTGACCGATGTTGCAGACAACGGCGCGCTTCTTCAGGGCCTTGAGCATGTTCGCATCGCACACATTCACGTTACCGGTGGTGGTGACGATCAGGTCGATCTTGCCCAGCAGGGCTTTGTCGATGCTGGCTTCGGTGCCGTCGTTCTGGCCGTTGATGAACGGCGAAACCACTTCGAAACCGTCCATGCAGGCTTGCATGGCGCAGATCGGGTCGACTTCGGAGACCTTGACGATCATGCCTTCCTGACGCAGGGACTGGGACGAGCCCTTGCCCACGTCACCGTAGCCGATCACCAGGGCTTGCTTGCCCGACAGCAGGTGGTCGGTGCCGCGCTTGATCGCATCGTTCAGGCTGTGACGGCAGCCGTACTTGTTGTCGTTCTTGCTCTTGGTCACCGAGTCGTTGACGTTGATGGCCGGGATTTTCAGCTCGCCCTTGGCCAGCATGTCCAGCAGGCGGTGTACGCCGGTGGTGGTCTCTTCGGTCACGCCGTGGACGCGGTCGAGGATCTGCGGGTATTTCTTGTGCAGCAACTCGGTGAGGTCGCCGCCGTCGTCAAGGATCATGTTGGCATCCCAAGGCGCGCCATCTTTGAGGATGGTTTGCTCCAGGCACCACTCGTACTCTTCTTCGGTCTCGCCTTTCCAGGCGAATACCGGGATACCGGCAGCAGCGATAGCGGCAGCGGCCTGGTCTTGAGTCGAGAAGATATTGCAGGACGACCAACGCACTTCGGCACCCAGAGCAACCAGGGTTTCGATCAGCACGGCAGTCTGGATGGTCATGTGGATGCAGCCGAGAATCTTGGCGCCCTTGAGCGGCTGCTCAGCGGCGTACTTGCGGCGCAGGCCCATCAGGGCTGGCATTTCGGATTCGGCGATAAAGGTTTCGCGACGGCCCCAGGCAGCAAGGGACATGTCGGCGACTTTGTAGTCGTTGAAATCTGCAGGCGTCATTACAGCGCTCATAGAGAGCCTCCATTCGTAGTGTGCGAATGGGCGCCGTTGTGCGTTTAGTATCAGGCCAGGGCAACCAGGCCGGACAACGCCCCATCCGAGCCTGACAGGTTGAACCTGCTGCAGCGCCCCTCGGACAGGTGGCGGGAGAACGGTATCAATCGAAGATGACCGTTTTGAAGCGGAGGCGATTATAGCCGTGTAAGCGGCACTTCCCAAGCCTTTCTGTCGGCGGCATGAAGATCGTTCATGGGCTTGATAGCTAATGGTTCATAGAGCTTGGGTCCTTGCTCTGCCATGATGTTGCCTATCATTTGGCAAGACGCTTTGGAGTGACCATGAACTTCCACACCCGCAAATGGGTAAAACCCGAAGACCTCAACCCCAACGGCACACTGTTCGGCGGCAGTCTGTTGCGCTGGATCGACGAAGAAGCGGCCATCTACGCCATTGTCCAACTCGGCAACCAGCGCGTGGTCACCAAGTACATCTCGGAAATCAACTTTGTCAGCGCCTCGCGCCAGGGCGACATCATCGAGCTGGGGATCACGGCCACCGAGTTTGGTCGTACCTCTATTACCCTGACCTGTGAAGTGCGTAACAAGATCACGCGCAAAAGCATCCTGACGGTAGAAAAAATGGTCTTCGTCAACCTCGGCGAAGACGGTTTGCCCGCGCCTCACGGCCGTACAGAGATCAAGTACGTCAAGGATCAGTTCCAGGAAGACGGCCTCAGCGAGTAATCCCGCGCAGGACCAGTGAACGCTCTTCATCAACCATAGGTCGTACCTGAACATCGCCCCCCGTTCAGGTATCACCATGGCTACGCAAGAAGACGGCAAGACCCCCAACCTGTCCCAGGAAGAGCAGCAGGACGTCGACAAGAACCAGCCGCCCCGCGCAGCGGTATTGCACGAAATCATTCGTACCCAGGGCGACCAGGAGCTGGAGCGCAGTGTCGCCGCGTTGTGGTGGTCGGCCTTGGCAGCCGGGCTGACCATGGGCTTGTCACTGATGGCCATGGGGCTGCTCAATTCACGCCTGCCTGAGGGCGAAGCCTTCAAGGTAATTGCCAGCTTCGGCTACTGCGCGGGCTTCCTCGCGGTGATCCTGGCACGCCAGCAACTGTTTACCGAAAACACCCTGACCGCCGTGCTACCGGTGATGAGCAAGCCAACCCTGGCGAATGCCGGGCGTCTGTTGCGGCTGTGGTCAGTGGTGCTGGTGGGCAACCTGTGTGGCACCTTGCTGGTGGCATACGTGATGCTGCACCTGCCGATCTTCGATACCAAGACCGACCTGGCCTTCCTCGAGATCGGGCGCAAGGTCATGGAGAACGACCCCGCGCAGATGTTCGCCAAGGGCATCGTCTCCGGTTGGATGATCGCCACCATGGTCTGGATGATCCCGTCGATGGAGAGTGCCAAGCTGTGGATCATCATTCTGATCACCTACTTCATGGCTCTGGGTGACTTCACCCATATCGTCGTCGGTTCAGCCGAAGTGTCCTACCTGGTATTTGCCGGCGAGTTGCCATGGAAGGATTTCTGGCTGGTCTTCGCCGGGCCGACCCTGGCCGGCAACATCATCGGCGGCAGTTTCATCTTCGCGTTGATCAGCCATGCGCAGGTTCGCAGCGAAAGCAGCCTGCCAGGTAAAAAGGCTGCGGACCCGAGGCATCCGCAGCAGATCAACAAGGATCAGTGATGCTCAGGCGTGGCCTGGGGTTCGTCCCGGGTCACGTGCTTGACCAGCTTGCCGATGCTCAACCCCTGCAACAGGATCGAAGACAGCACCACGATGTAGGTGATGCTCAGCAACAAGTCACGCTCCGGGCCCAGAGGCAGGGCCAAGGCCAGTGCCACCGAAACCCCGCCGCGCAAGCCACCCCAGGTAAGGATACGGATAGTGCCGCGCGGTACCGTGCGCCAACGGCGCAGCAACAGGATCGCCGGGGCCACGGTCAGCAGGCGCGAGAGCAGGATCGCCACTGCCAGCAGGCTGGCCGCGAACACGTGCAGCCAGTTGAATGGCAATAGCAGCAGCTCCATGCCGATCAGCGCAAACAGCAAGGCATTGAGCATGTCATCGAGCAGTTCCCAGAAACCATCCAGGTAGCGACGCGTCATGTCGTTCATCGCCAGTTTGCGCCCCAGGTTGCCGATGATCAGCCCCGCGACCACCATCGCAATCGGTGCGGACACATGCAGCTCCGAGGCCATGGCCGAGCCGCCGATCACCAGGGCGAGGGTCAGCATGACTTCGATCTGGTGCTGTTCGATGCTCTTGATCATCAGGTACACGAGATAGCCGATCAGCCCGCCAAACAGCACGCCGCCAATGGCTTCGTGGGCAAACAGCATGGCCGTGGCGCTCACGGTGGGCGTCTCACCCAACTGCGCGATACCCAGCAGTACGGTAAACACCACCACGGCGGTGCCGTCATTGAACAGCGATTCGCCGACGATGGTGGTTTTCAGCGGTTTGGAGGCATTGGCGGTCCGTAGCACGCCGAGCACCGCAATGGGATCGGTAGGGGATATCAGGGCACCGAACAGCAGGCAGTAAAGGAAACTCACGTGCCAGCCAAACAGGGCGAAGATGTAGTACGCCAGGCTGCCGATGACCACGGTGGCGATCAATACGCCAAAGGTTGCCAGCAGGCCGATGGGCCAGCGGTAGCTGCGCAAGTCGTTCAAGTTGACGTGCAAGGCGCCGGCGAACAGCAGGAACGACAGCATCCAGTTCATCAGCAAATCGCCGAAGTCGATCTGGCCGATCAACTGCTGGATACGTTCTTCCAGGCCTGGGTAGCCGAGCACGCTCAGGCCTTGCAGGATCAGCGAGAACAACAGTGCGGTGACCATCACGCCAATGGTGGGCGGCAGGCCGATGAAGCGGAAGTTCACATAAGTGAGCAGGGTGGTGAGGCAGATGAAGGCGGCGACAAGTTCAAGCATCCGGGGTCCTTGGAGCAGGGAAATATAGGCGCACGGGGTGCGTCGAATCGGTAGTTAGTATAAACAGGTGCTGTTACATGACGTATCAATTAAGGAGGTTCTGGTGGTAGCGACAGCCCTGGTGCTGGTAGCGGCGCTGTTGCATGCGACGTGGAACACCTTGATCAAGTTCAGTGGCGAGCGCCTTTTAGTCATTGCCTGCATGGACAGTGTGGCACTGCTGTTCGTGGTATTCGCGGTGGGCTTCGTGTCCTGGCCGCCGCTGGACATCTGGCCGTGGATCATTGCTTCTGCGTTGTTTGAGTTGCTCTATCGCTATTTGTTGATCCAGGCCTATCGGGTGGGTGACCTGGGCCTGGTGTATCCGTTGATGCGCGGTTTGTCGCCGCTGGTGGTGCTGGTGCTGACCCTGGTGTTTGCCGGCGAAGTATTGAATACCCAGCAGATTCTGGGGATTC
This sequence comes from Pseudomonas sp. NFPP02, assembly GCF_900119355.1. Lineage (NCBI taxonomy): Bacteria > Pseudomonadati > Pseudomonadota > Gammaproteobacteria > Pseudomonadales > Pseudomonadaceae > Pseudomonas > Pseudomonas sp. NFPP02. Next base: position 184,681 of record NZ_FPJI01000001.1, on the reverse strand, counting down.
TGCTGATTCCGTTCGGCATGGTGTGCCTGCTGTGGCAGGGCGGCGGCGGTGACCGGTTGCCCTGGTCGATGCTACCGGTGGTGGTATTGATTGGTCTGTGCATCGGCTGCTACACCTTTCTGGACGGGCAGGCGCTGCGGCGCTGGTCGCATCCGCTGGATTATCTGGTGTGGCTGACGCTGATCAGCGCCTGGCCGTTTCCGTTGCTGGCGCTGGTGCGCAAGCGTGCGGCCTTCAGCCTGTTCTGGCGCACCCAGTGGCGGTTGGGCTTGAGCGTGGGGCTGTGCGTGTTGTTGAGCTACGCTTTGGTACTTTGGGCCATGCAGTTGGGCTCGATTGCCGAAGCCGCCGCGCTGCGCGAAGTCAGTGTGATTCTGGTGGTGCTGTTCGGCATGCGTTACTTGAAAGAACCTTTTGGCCGTCCACGGCTCATAGCCTGTGGGTTGGTGTTGATTGGCATGTTGGTGATGAAACTCTAACCGTCGGATAAAACTAAAAGGAATCGGTGATGACAGTCGCTTTATGGTGTGTATTGATCGCAATCTTTCTGCCGTACATTTGCACCGGTGTGGCCAAGTTCAGCACAGGCAAGTTCGGGCCACGGGATAACCACGACCCGCGTGCCTTCCTCGATAGCCTGGAAGGCGTCGCCAAGCGTGCTCATAGCGCGCAACTCAACAGTTTCGAAGTGACCCCGGCGTTTGCCGCTGCAGTCATCATTGCGCACCTGGCCGGCAACGCCGAACTGGTGACGATCAACGTGCTGGCAGTGCTGTTTATCACCAGCCGCCTGCTGTACATCATTTGCTACCTGGCGGACTGGGCGATCTTGCGTTCGCTGGTGTGGGCCGTGGGTATGGCGTTGATTGCGAGTTTCTTCTTCGTTTCGATGTAAGGGGTGTTGTAGGAGCGAGCTTGCTCGCGAAGAACGTCAACGATAACGCGTGCTTCCTGAGTAAGCGCGGCGCCTGTGCGTTTTTCGCGAGCAAGCTCGCTCCTAAAAAAAGCGCCAGTGATTGTCAGGTTCCGGCAGGCGCATCCGGCACCTGGGGCAACGCCGCGCCTTTGGGCCACAGCATCCAGATCTGCCCTTGCTGTTTCATATTCCCCGCCAACTCGCCTGCGGCATTGCCTGTGCCCCAGAACAGATCTGCGCGCACTTCTCCGGTGATTGCGCCGCCGGTATCCTGCGCGGCGACGGGGCGTGCCAGTGGCGTGCCGTCTGGTTTGGTGGTCGACAACCACAACAGGCTGCCCAGCGGAATCACCTTGCGATCCACTGCCACACTGTAGCCAGCGGTCAATGGCACGTTCAGCGAACCGCGCGGGCCTTCGTTGCTGTCGGGGCGGGCGCTGAAGAATACGTAGCTGGGGTTGCTCGCCAACAGTTCTGGAATGCGCTGCGGATGGGCCTTGGCCCAGGCGCTGATGGCGCCCATGGTCACGTCTTCTTTTTTCAGTTCGCCTTGTTCCACCAACCAACGGCCAATAGGGCGGTACGGGTAGCCGTTCTGGTCGCCGTAACCCACACGCAGTTGACGCCCGCCGGCCAGTTGAATACGCCCCGAGCCCTGGATTTGCAGGAACTGCAGGTCCATCGGGTCGGTCAGCCAGGCGATCGGCTTGGCGGTAGAGCCTTGGCTGTTTAGGGTGCTGGCGTCGTCATACGGCTTGAGCACACGGCCTTCCAGGCGCCCGCGCAGGCGCTTGCCCTTGAGCTCCGGGTAGATGCTGTCGAGGTTGACGACAATCAGGTCGTCCGGCACGCCGTATACCGGCACGTGGGCGGTGGCGGTCTTGGTCAGGCTGCCGGGGTAGACCGGCTCGTAATAACCCGTGATCAAGCCGTTTGGCGTGTTGTTGGCCGAACGCAGGCCGAAGACATCCAGGTGTTCCTTGAGAAAGCTACGAACCGCTACGGCATCGCCCGGTACGCTGGCCGCTGTCGCGCAGGTCGGGCCCCAGATCGGGTCGGCCTTGAGACGCTGGCACGCGCTGCGCCAGGATTCAAACCCGGCGAGCAAGTCGCTGTCGGAAACGCTCGGCAGGGCTTCCCATGGTGCGCTCACATAGGTGGCAACGGCGTGAGGTTTGGTTGGCTCCTGGGCAACTTCTTTATCGGTGTCTTTACCGGCATCGCAGCCGGCCAGTAGCGCAAACATTGGCAGAGCCCAAGCCAGGCTGCGGCCCCAGGGTTTGAAGGTGACATTCATGCAAGCAATTCCTGAAAAGATTGCCCGCGCTTCACTGCATCCGGGCAACCTTATTATTAATAGGGCTATTGGTCTTTGTGGGCGGTGCGAGGATACTGGCCGCCGTTTCCCGTGACCTTGAAGCCATGATGATGTTAAAAAAACTGACCGTTGTATCGCTGGCCTGCCTGGCTTTGTCTGCCTGTGGCGGTGTTGATCCCAATTCCCCCCTGGGCCAGCGCAAGGCGATCTTCAAGCAGATGCTCAAGACCGGTGAAGACCTGGGCGGCATGCTGCGCGGACGTATCCCATTTGATGGCGCCAAGTTCGCCGAGGGTGCGGTCAAGCTGGATGCGTTGTCCCATGAACCGTGGAAACATTTCCCGAGCGTACGCGAAGAAGACCACACCAGTGCCAAAGATGATGTGTGGCAAAAACAGGCGCAGTTCCAGCAACTGGCCCGCGAACTTGAGGCGGCCACCGGTGAATTGGTGATCGCCAGCCAGGTGCAACCTTATAAAGCCAGTAGCCTTCAACCTGCGGTGCAAAAAGTTGAAGATGCCTGTAGCGCCTGCCATAAACAGTTCCGCGATCATTGATCGGTTTTACTGGTCGAGTTCTTCCACTGCGTCCTGCAGCTCTTTACGCGAGTCGGCCAGTTTCTCCTTACGCTTGTTGATCTTGTCCGGGTCGCCTTTTTTCATGGCTTTGTCGAGGTCGGCCTGACGGCGGCTGACTTCGTGCTTGGCGTCGAGCACCTTGTTTTCACGTTCTTTCTTCAAGCCGGCATCGGTGCAGTGGGCGGTAACTTCGGCCAGGGCTTTTTCCAGGCCAGCCTGTTGCGCGCTGTTGCCGTGGGCCTTGGCTTGTTCGATCTGGCTGCTGATGGCCTGGCGCTTGGCGGCGCAGCCGGTGAGGGGTTGTGCGTCTTCGGCGGCCAACAGCGGCGTGGCCATGAAGCTCGCGAAGGTCAGCAAGGCAAAGGGGGCGAGAAATTTCATATAAGACTCCAGGTTCGCAATCAGGTGGCGGAGGGGATCAAAACCCATCTATCCCGGCTCCGCGTAATGTTTCAGCCAAGGCTTGTACCTGCGGGTCGCGAAAAAAAGCGCTGAGTTGCGCCGCGCGTCCCGGGCCGATGCCATCTGAGGCCAGCCAGGCTTGAGTGTCTTTGGCGACCAGCGTCTGCCAGTCTCCTTCCAGGTTGTTGCGCGCCGCCGGCGGCACGCCCAAGGCCTTGAGCCATAGTGAAAAAGGGCGTTGCCGGGCGCTTTGAATACTGTCGAGCACCCGCGCACGGGTACGCTCGCCTAAGCCCTCAATGGTAGCAAGCTCGGCCGCATCAAGTGTCAACCAATCGAGAAAGCCTGCGATTAGACCGGCCTGGATCAATACGTTCCAGGTTTCGCGCCCCATGTGGGGCAAGGCCAGGCCGTGTTTACCGCTCAGCCAGGTGAGGCGGGCGAGCAGTTGGTCTTCGCAGCCAGGGTCCAGTTGCCAGCAGCTCAAGGCGTGGAAGTCTTGAGCGTTGGGTACCTGCACGTCCACGCGTGTCTCGTTGCGCAGGATCACCTCGTCCAGTCGCGGTATGACCTGGCCCGCCAGGCTGATCGACACGTGATCGCCGGGGCGGATATCCAGGGCTTGCCAGCGTTTCAGGGAGCCGACGCTCACTCGGCTGATCTGCCGATCATCCAGCCGTACGGGCTCCAATTCGAGGATAGGTGTAATACGCCCGGTACGTCCCACCCTGAACTCGACCTTGCGCACCAGGGCCAGTGCCTTGATAGCCGGGTACTTCCAGGCAACCGACCAGTAGGGCGCACTGGCTTGCCAGCGCTCGGCGGGCGCTCGCGCAGCCTGGTGCAGCACCACGCCGTCGCTGGCGAAGGGTAATGGCGCGTTGTACCAATGCGTGCGCCAATGCGCAGCTTCGCTGATGGTGCTGACGGGTTGGCTGTACTGTTGGCTATCGGTGAAGCCCCAGCGCGCCAAGGTGGCCAGGTGTTCGGTGAAATCCGTCGGGCCGTCTGGCCACGCCCAGACGAACAGGCCGATCCCGGCAGCCTCGGCATCGCTCAACCGACGACGGTTCATCAGGCCAGCCACTTTGCTGCGTGCATTGAGCCCGCCCTTGAGCGATTGCACATGGTGGTTGAGGCGCCAATAGAGTTCGCCTTGCAGCACCACATCAACGGCGTCGGGCAACTGTTGGACAATGCCGGGGATCTTGGCGGCGGAGGCTGACCAATCGTGGCCAAGCAGGCCGTCGCCCCGACTGATGAGCTGATGCAAGCGGCCCTTGCGATACACCAGTGTCACCGCAACGCCATCGACCTTGGGTTGAACCCAGACATTCCGTCGAGTGCTGAGCCAGTCACTGACGGCGGGCTCGCTCGGCAGCTTTTGCAGGCCAGTGTGTGCGACCGGGTGAGGTAAGGTACCGCGCGCACTGGCCAGCGGGTTATCAGGCTTGGGTGTCTGCTCGCGAGTGCATTCTTGCCAATGCGCCAGGCGTCTGCGGGCCTGGTCGTAGAGCTCATCGCTGATCAGGGCTTGGCCCTGTCGATGGTAGCTGTCGTCCCACTGCTGGATTTGCCTGGACAGGGTTTCCAGCTGTGAGTGAACGTCATCGGGGCAGGTTTCGGCCCAGGCCCAGGCTGGTACGGCGCTTATGAGAACAGCCAGTAATACGTGCATCATGAGCATCCTTGCTCGAAAAGGGGGGCCAGCCTAAGTGATCCGCGCGCCCACAAAAAAGCCCCGACCGAGCGGGGCTTTTTACCGGGTATTTCTGTTTACTTGAACAGGCCGCCCAAGGCCTTCACAGCATCATTGTTTTCAGCCTTGGCCTGCTGCTTCTGCTGCTTGGCGTCGACTTTTGCCTGGCTGTCGGCGAGTTTGTTGCAAGCTTTGTTGACCTGCTCCAGCGCAGCCTCATACGCCCGCACTTTCAGCAGATCGTTCTTGGCATTGGCCGCGTCGATCTTGGCTTGCAGGTCTTTGGGTTGCTGCTGGCAGTCGCCGGCATTGCCGCCACCGAGCTGGGCACTCAGGGCGCCGCTCAGAGCGTTCAGGTCAGCGGCCTGGGCCGACAGGGTGAACAGGCTGAGCAGAAGGGCGGCAGGGGCGAGCGTGGAAATGCGCATGAAAACCTCAATGTTCGATTGCCTGCGCGCTTATCCATCCCGGGCGGGCGCAGTGCAATATCCAAATAAGGTGAAGGGCCCGAGAGGGCGCGGATTCTAGTGGGCCATCATTTGGCCTGCAAGCCTTGGATCCAAAAAAGCCTGAAGTGGTCCTGCAGGCAACAAAAAGCCCCGCCAGGCAGACCTGGCGGGGCTCTATTTACCGCGAACGATTACAGGCCGGCGGCGGTACGCAGGTCGTTGGCGCGGTCGGTTTTTTCCCAAGTGAAGGTGCTGAAGGTGTCATCACCCACAGTCTTCTGCGCAGGGGTGCGGCCGAAGTGGCCGTAGGCTGCGGTTTCCTGGTACATCGGGTGCAGCAGGTCGAGCATGGTGGTGATTGCGTAAGGGCGCAGGTCGAAGATCTCACGCACCAGCTTGACGATCTTGTCATCGCTGATCTTGCCGGTGCCGAAGGTGTTCAGCGAGATCGACGTAGGCTGGGCCACGCCAATGGCGTAGGAAACCTGGATTTCGCAGCGCTCGGCCAGGCCGGCAGCCACGATGTTCTTGGCCACATAACGACCGGCGTAAGCCGCAGAACGGTCAACCTTGGAAGGGTCCTTGCCGGAGAATGCACCACCGCCGTGACGGGCCATGCCGCCGTAGCTGTCGACGATGATCTTGCGGCCGGTCAGGCCGCAGTCGCCCACGGGGCCACCGATGATGAACTGGCCGGTCGGGTTGATGTGGAACTGGGTGTCCTTGGTCAGCAGTTCGGCAGGCAACACGTGCTTGACGATCAGTTCCATCACGCCTTCACGCAGGTCGGCGTAGGACACGTCTGGGTTGTGCTGGGTCGACAGTACGACGGCGTCGATGCCCACGACTTTGCCGCCTTCGTAGCGGCAGGTCACCTGGGACTTGGCGTCAGGGCGCAGCCATGGCAGTACGCCGGATTTACGCGCCTCGGCCTGGCGTTGTACCAGCTGGTGCGAGAAGGTGATCGGCGCGGGCATCAGTACGTCGGTTTCGTTGCTGGCGTAGCCGAACATCAGGCCTTGGTCGCCGGCGCCCTGGTCTTCAGGCTTGGCCCGGTCAACGCCCTGGTTGATGTCCGGGGACTGCTTGCCGATGATGTTCATCACACCGCAGGTTGCGCCGTCAAAGCCGACGTCGGAGCTGTTGTAGCCAATGTCGGTGATCACGTCACGCACGATCTGCTCGAGGTCGACCCAGGCAGTGGTGGTAACTTCGCCGGCGATGATCGCCACGCCCGTTTTCACCAGCGTCTCGCACGCCACACGGGCGAACTTGTCTTCAGCGATGATAGCGTCCAGCACCGCGTCAGAAATCTGGTCGGCGATTTTGTCCGGATGCCCTTCAGACACGGACTCGGAGGTGAAAAGGGAGTATTCGCTCATCTCGATGTTTTCCTGATATTTACCGATGGTGAGTGTCGCCAGCCGGTCGCTGAAAATGGCGGACCTGAATCTGGAAACCATTACGTAAACCTACATAGAGGCTTTCCCCGGGAACGAGTCCCGCAGCGGTGGCCCAACGGGCCAGATCGTCCTGTTCAAAACCCAGCCAGAGATCACCGCAGGCCTCCTTGGCCCAATTCTGGTTGTGGCTGCATAAATCCGTAACCAGCAGGCTACCGCCGGGGTGCAGCAACCCGGCCATTTGCTTGAGAGCTTCTGCCGGTGCGGCGAAATGGTGCAAGACCATGTTCAGCACCACGCAATCGGCTCGCAGGCCGGTGTCACTCAGGGCGTCGGCCAGCTGCAGGCGCACATTGCCCAAGGCTTCGCGCTCACAGAGTTGACGCGCCAGTTCAAGCATCGCCGGGCTGTTATCCAGCGCGGTGACCTGCTCGAAGCGACGCGCCAGTTCGGGCAGGAAACCGCCGTCGCCAGGGCCGACTTCCAAGGCCGTGGCCTCTTCACTGAAGCTCAGCTTGTCCAGCAGCGCCAGTACGCTTTCGCGATACTGGGCCAAGCCGGCGATCAGATCCTGCTGGGCGCGAAACTTATCGGCCACCCGTGAGAAAAAATCCTGGCTGGCGGCGGCGCGTTGCCCGTGCACCTGGCCGATACGCGATTGCACATCGCCGGGCAGGCACAAGTTATCCACTTCTTCGAGCAGGGCAGCGTGCAATTTGCCGCCAAGCAGTTCGGTATGGGGCAGTGCACGCCGGTAGAAAATCGCATTACCTTCGCGACGGGTGGCCACCAGGTCGGCCTGGGCCAGCACCTTCAAATGGTGGCTCATGCCGGACTGGCCGATGGCAAAGATCTGCGCCAGCTCCAGTACCCCGAAAGAATCGTTGGCCAGTGCGCGCAGTACGTTCAAGCGCAACGGATCGCCAGCGGCCTTGCACAAGGCAGCCAGTTCATCGCCGTCGTCAGGACGCAGGGAGGGCACGGGTAGGTTCATAAGGCCAGCAGTCTAGTGACGGGTGTAGATCCTCGCAAGGCCAATATCAAAAAGTTTTGATATTGAACGATAAGTGGCGGTTATAAGCTGTCGCTATAACCTTTAGACGAACCGGTTAAAGGTTTCTGCAAGGGATTGATGCCCAAAGCACAGGAAAAACGCCCTCAAGTGACTATCTGTCATTGCCCGCAGGCGGTGGCTGAGGGAAAATGCCGGTCCTTTTTTCCGTTTCTTTTCAGCAAACTCCAGGAGATCAGCGATGCCCAGCCGTCGTGAGCGTGCCAACGCCATTCGTGCCCTCAGCATGGATGCCGTGCAAAAAGCCAACAGCGGCCATCCCGGTGCCCCGATGGGCATGGCGGATATCGCCGAGGTACTTTGGCGTGACTACCTGAAACACAACCCGAGCAACCCGTCTTTCGCCGACCGTGACCGCTTCGTGCTGTCCAACGGCCACGGCTCGATGCTGATTTATTCGCTGCTGCACCTGACCGGCTACGATGTCACCATCGACGACCTCAAGAGCTTCCGTCAGCTGCACAGCCGCACCCCGGGCCACCCGGAATTCGGCTACACCCCGGGCGTCGAGACCACCACCGGTCCCCTGGGCCAAGGCCTGGCCAATGCGGTTGGTTTCGCCCTGGCGGAAAAAGTCCTGGGCGCGCAGTTCAACCGTCCTGGCCACGACATCGTTGACCACCACACCTACGTATTCCTGGGTGATGGCTGCATGATGGAAGGCATCTCCCACGAAGTCGCTTCCCTGGCCGGTACCCTGGGCCTGGGCAAGCTGATTGCGTTCTACGATGACAACGGCATCTCCATCGACGGTGAAGTCGAAGGCTGGTTCACCGACGACACGCCAAAGCGTTTCGAAGCCTACAACTGGCAGGTGATCCGCAACGTCGACGGCCACGATCCGGAAGAAATCAAGATCGCCATCGACACCGCTCGCAAGAGCGCGCAGCCAACCCTGATCTGCTGCAAGACCACCATCGGTTTCGGCTCGCCGAACAAGCAAGGTAAAGAAGATTGCCACGGCGCCCCGCTGGGTGACGCGGAAATCGCCCTGACCCGCGAAGCACTGAAGTGGAACCACGGCCCGTTCGAAATCCCGGCAGACATCTACGCCGAATGGGATGCCAAGGAAAAAGGCCTGGCGGCTGAATCCGAGTGGGACCAGCGTTTCGCTGCGTACTCCGCCGAATTCCCTGAATTGGCCAACGAGCTGGTACGCCGCCTGGCCGGTGACCTGCCTGCCGACTTCTCGGAAAAGGCCTCGGCCTACATCGCTGAAGTCGCGGCCAAGGGCGAGACTATCGCCAGCCGTAAAGCCAGCCAGAACACCCTGAACGCCTTTGGCCCGTTGCTGCCTGAGTTCCTCGGCGGTTCGGCTGACCTGGCCGGTTCCAACCTGACCCTGTGGAAGGGTTGCAAAGGTGTCTCGGCCGAAGACGCCAGCGGCAATTACATGTACTACGGCGTGCGCGAGTTCGGCATGAGCGCCATCATGAACGGCGTGTCCCTGCACGGCGGCCTGGTGCCATACGGCGCGACCTTCCTGATGTTCATGGAATACGCACGTAACGCCGTACGTATGGCCGCGCTGATGAAGAAGCGCGTGATCCATGTCTACACCCACGACTCCATCGGCCTGGGCGAAGACGGCCCGACGCACCAGCCGGTCGAGCAGTTGACCAGCCTGCGCACCACGCCGAACCTGGATTGCTGGCGCCCAGCCGACGCGGTGGAATCCGCCGTGGCCTGGAAGCACGCTATCGAGCGCAAGGACGGCCCTTCGGCGCTGATCTTCTCGCGTCAGAACCTGCAGCACCAGGTGCGTACCGACGCGCAGATCGCCGACATCAGCCGTGGCGGTTATGTGCTCAAGGACTGCATCGGCGAGCCGGAGCTGATCCTGATCTCCACCGGTTCCGAAGTGGGCCTGACCGTTCAGGCGTACGACAAGCTGACCGAGCAAGGCCGCAACGTTCGCGTTGTGTCCATGCCGTGCACCAGCGTGTTCGAAGCCCAGGACGCCGGCTACAAGCAATCGGTGTTGCCGTTGCAGGTCAGTGCGCGTATCGCCATCGAGGCGGCTCACGCCGACTACTGGTACAAGTACGTGGGCCTGGAAGGCCGTGTGATCGGCATGACCACCTACGGTGAGTCGGCGCCGGCGCCAGCGTTGTTCGAAGAGTTCGGTTTCACCCTGGAAAACATCCTGGGTCAGGCTGAAGAGTTGCTGGAAGACTAAGTCAGTCTGCGTTGTCTGTACTGGCGCCATCGCGGGCAAGCCCGCTCCCACATTTGGATCACGGTCCACTGTGGGAGCGGGCTTGCCCGCGATGGCGCCAGTACATTCATCACTGAACTAACCTTGATCGAGAACCCCATGCCCCAACCGCGTCCCTACAAAGTTGCACTCAACGGCTACGGCCGCATTGGTCGTTGCGTCTTGCGTGCTCTGTTCGAGCGAGGGGCGGCGGCCGGGTTTGAAATTGTCGCGATCAATGATTTGGCCGACATGGCCAGCATCGAATACCTGACACGCTTTGACTCCACCCACGGCCGCTTCCCTGGAGAAGTGCGGGTTGAAGGCGATTGTCTGCATATCAATGGCAACTGCGTGCAAGTGTTGCGCAGTGCCACCCCCGAAGGCATCGACTGGAAAGCACTGGGCGTCGACCTGGTGCTGGAATGCTCCGGTGTCTATCACACCCGTGCCGATGGCCAGCGCTTTCTCGACGCCGGCGCCCCGCGTGTGCTGTTTTCCCAGCCGATGGCCAGCGAGGCGGATGTCGACGCGACCATCGTCTACGGCATCAACCAGGATTGCCTGACCGGCGATGAGCTGCTGGTGTCCAACGCGTCGTGTACCACCAACTGCAGCGTGCCGTTGTTGCGCCTGCTGGACCAGGCGATCGGCCTGGATTACGTGTCGATCACCACGATTCACTCGGCGATGAACGACCAGCCGGTCATCGACGCCTATCACCACGAAGACCTGCGCCGCACGCGTTCGGCGTTTCAGTCAGTGATTCCGGTGTCCACCGGCCTGGCGCGCGGCATCGAGCGACTGCTGCCGGAACTTGCCGGGCGAATCCAGGCCAAAGCCGTACGGGTGCCGACGGTGAATGTGTCTTGCCTGGATATCACCATGCAAACCGTCAGTGACACTGACGCGGCCGAGGTCAACCGAATCCTGCGCGACGCCGCCACCAGCGGCCCGCTCAAAGGTCTGTTGGCCTACACCGAGTTGCCCCACGCCAGTTGCGATTTCAACCATGACCCGCATTCGGCGATTGTCGATGCCAGCCAGACCCGCGTTTCCGGCCCCAGGCTGGTGAACATCCTGGCCTGGTTCGACAACGAATGGGGCTTTGCCAACCGCATGCTGGATGTTGCCGAACACTATCTGCACATCGCTTCTAAACAACCTCAACAGTAATTCAGGAACTGCGACCCATGACCGTGTTGAAGATGACCGACCTCGATCTGCAAGGTAAGCGCGTACTGATCCGCGAAGACCTCAACGTCCCCGTCAAGGACGGTGTTGTCACCAGCGATGCGCGAATCCTGGCCTCGCTGCCGACCATCAAGCTGGCCCTGGAAAAAGGCGCGGCCGTGATGGTCTGCTCCCACCTGGGTCGCCCGACCGAAGGTGAGTTCTCCGCCGAAAACAGCCTCAAGCCGGTCGCCGAGTACCTGAGCAAGGCCCTGGGCCGTGACGTGCCATTGGTCGCAGACTACCTGGGCGGCGTGGACGTGAAAGCCGGCGATATCGTGTTGTTCGAAAACGTGCGCTTCAACAAGGGCGAGAAAAAGAACAGCGACGAACTGGCCCAGCAATACGCCGCCCTGTGCGACGTGTTTGTGATGGACGCGTTCGGCACCGCCCACCGCGCCGAAGGTTCGACTCACGGCGTGGCCAAGTTCGCCAAGGTCGCCGCGGCGGGCCCGTTGCTGGCTGCCGAGCTGGATGCGCTGGGCAAGGCCCTGGGCGCTCCGGCCCAACCGATGGCGGCCATTGTTGCCGGCTCCAAGGTATCCACCAAGCTGGACGTGCTCAACAGCCTGAGCCAGATCTGCAACCAACTGATCGTCGGCGGCGGCATTGCCAATACCTTCCTGGCCGCTGCCGGCCACCCGGTGGGCAAGTCCCTGTACGAGCCAGACCTGCTCGACACCGCCCGCGCCATCGCCGCCAAGGTCAGCGTGCCGTTGCCGGTGGACGTGGTGGTTGCCAAGGAATTCGCGGAAAGCGCCGCGGCGACCGTCAAGCTTATCGCTGACGTGGCCGACGACGACATGATCCTGGACATCGGCCCACAAACGGCGGCCAACTTCGCCGAGCTGCTCAAGGCATCCCAGACTATCCTGTGGAATGGCCCGGTGGGCGTATTCGAGTTCGACCAATTCGGCAACGGCACCAAAGTGCTGGCTAAAGCGATCGCTGAAAGCTCGGCGTTCTCCATCGCTGGCGGTGGCGATACCCTGGCGGCTATCGATAAATATGGTGTGGCTGATCAGATCTCCTACATTTCTACCGGTGGCGGCGCTTTCCTTGAGTTCGTCGAGGGCAAGGTGTTGCCAGCCGTGGAAGTGCTGGAAACCCGAGCCAAAGGTTAAGGCTCGCGTGATCAGGAAAAGGAGCGTTCCCATGATCAAGTCGTTGGCACTGGTGATCGCAGCGGGCCTGTTGGCCGGCTGCGGCAGCACACCCAGCGCGGCGCCGGAGGCGGATAACGCCAAGGCACCGTTGAGAAAAAGCTGTTACCAGGCTGACTGGCAAGCCGAGACCATGCCGGTGATCAACAAGCGCATCGGCAACGAACGGCTGGAGAAATACGACTCCGCGCCCAACGGTCAGGAACAGGGTTGCCCATGACGGGTCTGATCCACTAACCGATAGCAACGGTGGCCCCAGGTCGCCCTGCGAGGATTGGCAATGAAAGGCGTTTTCGCCCTGGCAGCCCTGGCCCTGTTGGCCGGCTGCAGCAGCATGAACCTGTTCGACAAGGCAGAGCCAGCCGACAAATGGACCACCTGGACCTGCGACAGCAAAGCCGAGGTCAACTGGCGCTTTGCCAACCAGGCCCGCTCCGAAGTGGATGTACGCCTCGGCGGTTCGGACCAGGTTTACCGTCTCAAGCAAGAGGTAGCCGCTTCGGGCGTGCTGTACAGCGACGGCCAGTTAGCGTTTCACACCAAAGGTGAGGAAGGCCTGGTTTACTGGGTAGCGACGGATGATTTGATTGGGCGCGGCTGCAAAGCCAACTGAGAATACGATCTGAAGTCCAATGAGATCAAAATGTGGGAGCTGGCTTGCCTGCGATTGCGGTGGGTCAGCAAAGCCAATATCGACTGGTTCTCCGCCATCGCAGGCAAGCCAGCTCCCACATTGACCTGCTTCACAGTGGCACTAGCGCTAAGCCGCACCAGCAATAACGATTCAGCAGCTCAAGCTCAACCCCTTGATCTGCAATAACTTGAATAGCAGCCGCCGCTACGGCAGGCTTGCACGATTAACGACCCTCGACCGGGAGAGACAACACAATGGCACTTATCAGCATGCGTCAAATGCTGGACCACGCAGCCGAGTTCGGCTACGGCGTCCCAGCCTTTAACGTCAACAACCTTGAGCAGATGCGCGCCATCATGGAAGCCGCTGACAAGACCGACTCCCCAGTGATCGTCCAGGCTTCGGCCGGTGCGCGCAAATACGCTGGCGCCCCGTTCCTGCGTCACCTGATCCTCGCCGCCATCGAAGAATTCCCGCACATCCCGGTGTGCATGCACCAGGACCACGGCACCAGCCCTGACGTGTGCCAGCGCTCGATCCAACTGGGCTTCAGCTCGGTGATGATGGACGGCTCTCTCGGCGAAGACGGCAAGACTCCAACCGACTACGAGTACAACGTACGCGTCACCCAACAAACCGTGGCCATGGCGCACGCCTGCGGCGTTTCGGTTGAAGGCGAGCTGGGCTGCCTGGGTTCGCTTGAAACTGGCATGGCCGGCGAAGAAGACGGCATCGGCGCCGAAGGCGTGCTGGACCATAGCCAGATGCTGACCGACCCGGAAGAAGCCGCCGACTTCGTCAAGAAGACCCAGGTCGACGCCCTGGCCATCGCCATTGGCACCAGCCACGGCGCCTACAAGTTCACCAAGCCACCTACTGGCGACGTGCTGGCCATCGACCGCATCAAGGAAATCCACAAGCGCATCCCTAACACCCACCTGGTGATGCACGGTTCTTCCTCGGTACCGCAAGAGTGGCTGGCGATCATCAACCAGTACGGCGGCGACATCAAAGAAACCTACGGCGTACCGGTTGAAGAAATTGTCGAAGGCATCAAGTACGGCGTGCGCAAGGTCAACATCGACACCGACCTGCGCCTGGCATCCACCGGTGCGATGCGTCGCCTGATGGCTACCAACCCGAGCGAGTTCGACCCACGTAAATTCTTCGGCGCCACTGTGACGGCGATGCGTGATGTGTGTATCGCACGTTATGAAGCGTTTGGTACTGCGGGTAATGCTTCGAAGATCAAACCGATCTCGTTGGAAGCAATGTACCAGCGGTATTTGAAAGGTGAGTTGAACGCTAAGGTGAACTAAGCCTCAAGTGTTAATAAAAGCCCGCAGCGATGCGGGCTTTTTTATGGACACCATTTAATCAACTTGCAGATGAAGCGCCGAAACCACGGCCTTCTTTGGCTTGTCGCAACGGTGCTGAGCACCCACACCGGACCTTGAGCCGACGCACGGTCAATGTGGGAGCCGGGCTTGCCCGCGATGGCAGTGTGTCAGGCGCCGAGGATATTGGCTGATACGCCGCCATCGCGGGCAAGCCCGGCTCCCACAGGGTGCAACGGTGTGTTTAAGACTTTGGGTTTATCTGGGAAAAATCCTGTGTCTCACGGGACGATTCATTCGTGATCAATATCCAATTTCGCAAACGTCACCCGCGCACCCTCATTGGTGTCGCCCGTATTGTCCTGCACATACACCCCCGCCTTGAAGTACAACGGCTTGTCGCCCCATGCCGCGCCAATCCGTTCATTCCACTCACTGTCAGCGGCATACACGCTCAGCAGCCCGGCTTTGTTGAGGTTGATCACGTAGGTGAAGCTCTTCTGCAGTGGCACATTGGAGGCGACGATGATCACCTGGCTTTCGGCCTCGTCCGGGCGCATGCGCACTTTGGCGACGATGTTGCCGGTCTGGGTTTTCTCCTTGAATTGGTACTCCAGCTTGATCAGCGGTTTCTGGCTGTCGTAGGCATGGATCTGGCCGATCACGATCTTGCCGGAGGAGGGCACCTGGTTGACGGTGAGGGTGGCGCGCAGGAAGTTGTCGGCCTCGGGGTAGGTCCAGTTACGCAGGCGGCCGTCGGCGTAGGTTTCGCGCAGTTCGCTGCGTGGGTAGATGGCGTTTTCGGTGCGCGAGCCCGTCACAGGTGTCCAGAACTGCACGTCGCTGCCTTCGGCCTGGAAGTATTGATCGTTGAAGCCGCTCAGCAGCCTTGGCGTTTCAATGGTCGTGGGTGGGGAGCCGACCGGAATGCTCAGGTTCCAGGTGGAAAGGTCGATCATGGTGTTGGCCTTTTTACAGAGGGTGTAGGCATTGGCCCAAAGGGCCTTCCAGGTTCTTTATAGGCCGTGCTGGTGAGATTGTTAAACAATTGCTGGCAATTTATTGGCGTCAGCTAAATGTCAAAAAGCCATGTCGCCCGTGAACCGCGGGCTACAGGGCCTTACCGTTAGTCGGCTTCCTGGCCTTTGGCACAATGAGGGCACCCACGTCACTTCTGCTTTTTTGGCCGCGCGGCTAGAGTGAGCCCTCAGTGTTTATCCGGCCTTGGTAGCAAAAGTGACCGGTGCAGCTCCCTAAGGAAGAGACGTAGCATGGATGGCGCTCCACAACACGACGATGCAATTTCGGTTCTGTTGGTGGTCGATGACTACCCGGAAAACCTCGTCAGCATGCGTGCGCTGTTGCAGCGTGACGACTGGCGGGTGATAACCGCCGCGTCTGGCCTGGAAGCCTTGGAGTTACTGCTGGCCCATGACGTCGACCTGGTGCTGCTGGACGTGCGCATGCCGGGCATGGACGGTTTCGAGGTGGCGCGCCTGATGCGTGGCAGCCAGCGTACGCGCATGACGCCGATTATCTTTCTGACGGCCACCGCCCATTCGCCCGACGCGGTGCTGGAAGGCTACGCCAGTGGGGCGATCGACTACCTGTTCAAGCCCTTTGACCCGCACATCCTCAAGCCCAAGGTGCAGGCGTTGCTCGAGCACCAGCGCAATCGCCGTGCCTTGCAGCGCCTGAGCCATGACCTGGAATTGGCCCGCGCTTTTAATGCCTCGGTGCTGGATAACGCCGCCGAGGGCATTCTGGTGGTGAGCGAAAACAGTGTGATCGAGTACGCCAACCCGGCCATTTCCCGGCTGTTGAATGCAACGATGGCTGAGTTGCAAGGCGAAAGTTTCCTCAGTTTCCTGCAAAAGCCCCATGTGCCAGCCTGGTTGGGCTTTCCCATGTACGAGGCGTATCGCCGGGGCGAGACGTGGCGCCAACACGATGCCATTTTGCGCACCGGTCGGGGCCAGCAAGTGCCGGTAGCGTTGTCCTGCGCGCCTTTGCCTGCGGAGCAGAAGGCAATGGTGGTGACGGTGCTGGACATGTCTGAAGTGCGTCACCTGCATCAGCAACTGGAATTCCAGGCCGTGACCGACCCGCTGACCGGGCTGCTGAACCGGCGCGGTTTCCATCAGGCGATGGAGAATACGTTGCTGCGCAGCGAACGTAGCGAGCAGGCGCTGGTATTGCTGTACCTGGACCTGGATGGCTTCAAGCGGGTCAACGATACGTTGGGCCATGACGCCGGGGATCGCGTGCTGCGTTGGGTTTCGGAGCAGATGCAAGCATGCCTGCGTTCCTACGACATTCTCGGGCGCATGGGTGGGGATGAATTCACCGCGTTGCTGGAGCTGGAGTTTCCCGAGCAGGCCGCGAAGATCGCGGAAAAGCTCATCGAGCGGGTATCGGTGTGCCAGCAGGTCGATGGTCTGGAGGTGATGCTTGGGGTCAGTATTGGCATCGCGACGTTCCCGGATTGCGGCTCGGACTTGAGCGGCCTGCTACGGGCCGCGGACATTGCCATGTACGAAGCCAAGCGCGCCGGCCGTCAGCAGTATCGTTACTACGACCAGGAAATGAACGGCCGCGCCCGCTCGCGGTTGATGCTGGAAGACAGTGTACGTACCGCCATCGCCAACAAGGATTTCACCTTGGTGTACCAGCCTCAGGTCTCTCTGGAAGACGGGCGTTTGCGCGGCGTCGAAGCGCTGTTGCGCTGGCAGCATCCCAGCGTCGGCGATGTGCCGCCTGGCCTGTTCTTGCCACTGCTGGAAGAGGCGCGGTTGATCAACCAGTTGAGTGCCTGGATCTACCAGCAAGTCGCCGCCCAGCGCCAGGCCTGGCAAGCCACCTTCGACCCCGAACTGGTGTTGAGCGTGAGCCTGAGCAGCAGCCAGTTCAACATGCCCAACCTGGCCAACCAACTGCAGCAGATGCTGGAGCGACATGGGTTACAGGCGCGACAACTGGAGGTGGAAATCGGCGAAGACTGCTTGATGAGCAATCTCGCCGAGTCCACCAAGCAACTCCAGTTACTGCGCCGGATAGGGGTGCGGATTGCCCTGGACGATTTTGGCTGCGGCCAGTGCTCCCTGGCCCATTTGCGCGACTTGGCGTTCGACACCCTCAAGCTCGACCCTCAACTGGTGGCCCGCCTGCCTGGCTCGGTGCGGGATGCGGCGATGGCGCGCAGCATCATCCAACTGTGTGAGCATTTTGGTGTGCTGGTGATCGCCGAAGGCGTGGAGACCCTTGAGCAAACCCAGTGGCTCAAGGCCAATGGCTGCGCCCATATCCAGGGGCCGTGGGCTGCGCTGCCGTTGATGGCCGAGGACGTTGCCGGCTGGTCGTACCCTCGCGCGCTTTGAATTCGCTACACTGGCGCCCGTCCCAATTGCGTTGCAGAGCCCATGACCGCGTTGAAATACCTCCAGGCATACCCCGCCGCGCTCCAGGAGCAAGTGCGCCAACTGATCGCCAAGGACCAGTTGGGGGCTTACCTGGACCAGCGTTACCCCGAACGCCATGCGGTGCAGAGCGACAAGGCCCTGTACGCCTATGCCCTGGCCTTGAAGCAGGAGCACCTGCGCAACGCGCCGTCTATCGACAAAGTGCTGTTCGACAACCGCCTGGACCTGACCCATCGTGCCTTGGGTTTACACACCACGATTTCCCGGGTGCAGGGCGGTAATCTCAAATCCAAGAAAGAGATCCGCATCGCTTCGCTGTTCAAGGAGGCGGCCCCGGAGTTTCTGCGCATGATCGTGGTGCACGAGCTGGCGCACTTCAAGGAATCGGACCACAACAAGGCGTTCTATAAACTCTGCCAATACATGATGCCGGGCTACCATCAGGTGGAATTCGACCTGCGTGTGTACCTCACCTGGCGCGATTTGCAGGGTAAGCCCTAACCCCAAGGCGACTGACCATGGATGTGAGCAAGACCAAAAGCAGCTTCTACCGCCGCCTGTACGTGGCGTACTTGATCGACAGCCAACTGGCCAGCAGCGTCCCGGCGCTGACCGAGGCCACCGGTATGCCTCGGCGTACCGCCCAGGACACCATTGCGGCGTTGGCCGACCTGGATATTGTGTGTGAGTTCGAGCAGGAGGACGGTGCGCGTCACCATGCCGGGCGCTATCGGATTCGGGACTGGGGGGCGATTGATCGGGGGTGGATCGAGGCTAATCTGGCGTCGATCAAGCAGGTGTTGGGCTATCCCTGAAGGTCGGCTTAGGCAGGACTGACGCTATCGCGGGCAAGCCCGGCTCCCACAGTCCAATGTGGGAGCTGGCTTGCCTGCGATGGCGCCCTCAGATGCGCCGCATACCAATATGTGGAATATCATCTTCCAGGTATTCCTCACCCGCCACCACAAACCCATATCGCCCGTAATACCCCTGCAAATGCGCCTGGGCCGAGAGAAAAATCGGCGTTTGCGGCCAGATATCCTCAATGCGCTCAAGCGCCTCCTCCATCATGTGATGCCCCAGCCCGGTGCCCCGTGCCGCTGGCGAAACGATGACGCGACCAATTACCACATCGCCGCCCTGGGACTCCGGGTCCAGCAGGCGCAGGTAAGCCAATAGCTCATTATCTTGCCAGGCCATCAGGTGATGGGTGTCACCCGCCAGGTCCTGCCCGTCGATGTCCTGATACGCGCATTTCTGCTCGACGACGAATACCTCGCTGCGCAAGCGCAGGACGGCATACAGCTGGTCCTTGCCCAAGTCGTCGTGATGTTTGCAAATCCAATCAACCGTCATGATGTGTGCTCTTGTAAAGACGTGCCTGGATAGTAAGCGCGGCGGGCGCTGCTGTCTAAAATTGGCAAATGTGTGAATGGCGTCAATTTGCCATCATTGAGTGCGTGCGCTGCTGGCTGCTTTGTGTAATCTGCAATGCAGGCTCATTGATGAGCTACTGTTATCAGGCCACCGCCTGCCCGCCAAGGACTTTGAGCATGCCGAGATTGACTCGTGCCGTTGCTTTGATCGCAGTGCTGCTGCTGGCCCAGCCGGTGCTGGCACAGCGTCTGCGTCTGGTGGCGGATGGCTGGCCGCCCTTCACCGATGCCACCTTGATCAATGGCGGTTTGGCCACGGATATCGTCAGCACGGCCCTGGCCCGTGCGGGGTACGCCAGTGACTTTGAGCAGGTGCCCTGGGCCCGTGCGCTCAAGGGCGTGGGCGATGGGCGCTACGATGTGCTGATCAACGCCTGGTACGACGAAGCCCGCACGCAGTTTGGCCAGTTTTCTGCTGAGTACCTGCTTAACCGTGTGCGCTTTCTCAAGCGCAGCGACGATGACATTGTTTATCACAGCCTGGCCCGACTGCACGACGAGACCATCGCCGTGGTACGCGGTTACGCTTACTCGGCGGCGTTCGATCAAGACTCCCAGCTACAGAAAGTACCCGTGCACAACTTCGCCATGGCGGTGCGCATGCTCGCTGCGCGGCGTGTGCGGTTGACGCTGGAGGACGAATACGTAGCGCGTTATTACCTGGCTCGGGAGTCGCCGCGGGTGCGCAATGCGGTGGCGTTTGTGGGCAAGCCGTTGAGCGAGAACAGCCTGCACATTCTGGTCAGTTTGAAGAACCCCGAGCACGCGCAGATTGTCGCCAGCTTTGATCGGGAGATTGCCAGGATGAAGGCTGATGGCAGTTATGCGCGCTTGATGAAGGCGCATGGGATGTAGCGTGCTTGTGGGCCTCATAGCGGGCAAGTCCGGCTCCCACATTTTGCCCGCATTCTTATGTTGGAACTCGGTCAAATGTGGGAGCTGGCTTGCCTGCGATAGCGGTCTAAGCCGCACCGGTATCCTTGATCAGATGCGCCGCCAACGTACGCAACGGCCCCAACTGCCGGCAGATCAACGCCAACTGCGTCTGCACCAACCGCTGCGCCTCATCGATCTCATCGGGCATTTGCTCCAGCTCTGCCGCCAACCCTTCCTCGGCATCACTCTGGATCGCAATCGACTGTTTGTTGGCCAGGCCCGTGGCAATCTCATCGATGCTCGCCGCCAGGCTGTTGCCCGCGCCTTCGATCAAGTGCTCGCGCACGTCGGCCGGTAACTGAGTATCGCGGTGCGCACCCAACCCCGACAAATAGCTGAGCAAGGTGTGAGACAGCACCAGGAACCGAAAACCCACGTCGGCTTCCTTACGAAAGTGCCCCGGCTCCATCAGCATATTGGCCAGGGTGGTGGACAACGCGGCGTCGGCGTTGTGCGCGTTGCGGCGGGCCAGGCGGTAAGCCAGGTCGTCGCTCTTGCCGGCGGCGTATTGCTGCATGATCTGGCGCAGGTAGATGCTGTTGCAGGTCAGGGTGTTGGCCAGCACTTTGTTCAAGCGCCGGCCTTGCCAGTCCGGCAGGAACAGGAATACCGCCAGGCCAGCGATCAGGCTGCCGAGCAAGGTATCGAACAGGCGTGGCAGGAACAGCCCGTAGCCATCACCCACCTGGTTGAAGCAGAACAGCACCATCAGCGTGATCGCCGCCGTCGCCAGGGTGTAGCGGGTGGTGCGGTTGATAAAGAACACCAGGCCCGCGGCGATAGCGAACATCGACTGCACCACCGGGTTGGGGAACAGATCGAACAGCGCCCAGGCCACGGTGAGGCCGATGGCGGTGCCGATAATCCGCTGGCCGAGCTTGCGCCGGGTAGCGCCGTAGCTCGGTTGGCAGACGAACAGGGTGGTGAGGATGATCCAGTAACCCTGGGACGCGTGGATAGCGTGCAGGGTGGCGTAGCCGACGGTCAACGCCAGGGACAGGCGCAGGGCGTGGCGAAACAGCAGCGAGGTGGGTGTGAGTTGGGTGCGCAGGCGCGTCCACATTTCCTTGAGGTTGCGCGGGGCGCGGTCCAACAGGTTACTGTCGGTGGCGTCCGCCAGGGCATCGGGATTGCTGGCGTCGCCCAGCAGGCGGTCGAGTGTGGACAGGTTGGCCGCCAAGGCGCGCAATGAACGCAGCAGGCCGCGCCAGGCCGGGTTGCTCTGGATGCGCAGATGCTCCAGGGACGCGTTGAGGTCGCCCAGGGCCTGGGCAAAACTGTCGTCATAGATGAACGGTTGGCGCAGTTGGATCGACTCGGCCAGGGTCTGGCAGGCCTTGCCTTGCTGGCGCAGCAAGCGCTGGCAGCGAAACAGCACATCGCTATGGAAGAAGGCTTCAGTGAGGGCGTTGTAGGGGTAGTGGGAGGAACTGGCGCGCTCGTGGATGTCCTGGGCCAGGAAGTACAGTTTCAGGTAGCGGCTGACCTTCGACCCCGGTCGCCCATTGCCGACGCGGTGCAGGATGATTTCCTTCGCGGCATTCAGCGCAGCCACTACCCGGCCATTTTGCTGGGCCAATTCCAGGCGCCGCGCTTCCACGTCCAGCTGCCGGATCGGTTCGAACAACGATGACTTGAGCTTGAGGTAACGCCCCAGCTCGCGGAACAATCGCGCCAGGCTCTGCTGCACCGGCTGGTTGGAAAACAGCGCCTGCCATAGTACGGACAACACACCGTACCAGGCGGCACCGGCCACCAGCAGCAGCGGCTCATGCCAGAAATCCGTGACGGCGCCACCGCGCTGGTCCACGCCGATCATGGTGTAGACCGACAGAATCAAGGTGGCCGAAGCAATCGCGCCATAGCGTTCGCCCAGTGCGCCGAGCATGGTCAGGCCGAAACTGGCCAGGGCCAGGGCGATGGCAAATATCCAGGGGTAAGGGAACAGCAGCTCCACCGACAGCGCGGCAATGCTGAAACACACCAGTGTCACCGCCAGCGCGTTGAGGCGGCCTTGCCAGCTGTCATCCGTCTCGGCCAGGGCGCTGGCGATAATCCCCAGGAAGAGCGGGATCAGCAGCGTCATTTCATCCTGGTACCAACACAACGCCATGCTGCCGGTGAGGGCGATGAACACCCGTACGCTGTAGCTGAATTTATCCAGCGCCCACAGGCGCCGCATGGACTGCTTGAACGAGGTCGATGACATGAAGTCTGGAGTCTTCCGGGACGTTGTCGCTAAATTGAGCCAGTAATGACGCCACGGCAAGCGTAGCGATCACATCGGACAGCAAAATTTTCAGTATCACTGCAAAACCAATGTGGGAGCGGGCATGCCTGCGATAACGATGTGGGATTCACTGCCGCTATCGCAGGCAAGCCAGCTCCCACAGGGGATTGCATCTCAAGGTGCACGTCAGGCGTATTGCGCGGCCGCGTAGCCCGAGGCCCACGCCCACTGGAAGTTGAACCCGCCCAGGTGGCCGGTCACGTCCAGCACTTCGCCGATAAAGTACAGGCCGGGGCTTTTCAGCGATTCCATGGTCTTGGAGGACACTTCCCGCGTATCCACCCCGCCCAATGTTACCTCGGCGGTGCGATAACCCTCGGTGCCGGCCGGTACCAGTTGCCAGCTCCCCAGCTTTTGCGCGATATCGGCAATTTCAGCGTGGGTGTACTGCTTCATAGGCTTGGATTCGAACCAGCTTTGGGCCAGCAGGTTGGCCATCTTCTTGGTGAAGATCTCACCCAACAGGGTTTTCAATTCGCTGTTGGGGTGTTCGGCCTGTTGCTGTTGCAGCCAGGCATGGGCGTCGTGGTCGGGCAGCAGGTTGATTTCTACCGTGTCGCCGGAGTGCCAATACGAGGAAATCTGCAAAATCGCCGGCCCGCTCAGGCCGCGATGGGTGAACAGGATATTCTCGCGAAAGCTCTGGCCGTTGCAGCTCACCAGGCAGTCGACCGAGGTGCCGGACAACTCGCCGCACAACTCCTTGAGCTGGTCGGTGATGGTGAACGGCACCAGCCCGGCGCGGGTCGGCAGCAGTTCATGGCCGAATTGCCTGGCCACTTGGTAGCCGAAACCGGTGGCGCCCAGCGTCGGGATCGACAAACCGCCCGTGGCGATCACCAGGGATTCACAGCGCAGCTCACCCAAGGTGGTTTGCAGTTGATAGCCGCTTTCGAGCTTGGCGATTGCCTCGATGGAAGTGTCCAGGTGCAGGCTCACGCCGGTCTGGATGCACTCGTCGAGCAGCATGCCGAGGATGTCGCTGGACTTGTTGTCGCAGAACAGCTGGCCGAGTTTCTTCTCGTGGTACGGCACGCCGTGCTTGGCCACCAGCCCGATGAAATCCCACTGGGTATAGCGGGCCAGGGCGGATTTGCAGAAGTGCGCGTTGTGCGAGAGGAAGTTGGCCGGCTCGGTGTACATGTTGGTGAAGTTGCAGCGGCCGCCACCGGACATCAGGATTTTCTTGCCGGCCTTGTTGGCGTGGTCGATCAACATCACCTTGCGCCCACGCCCGGCGGCGGTCAGCGCGCACATCAAGCCTGCGGCGCCGGCGCCAATGATCACAACTTCGGTCGAGCGCACAGCCATGTCCTCACAAAACTATTGATTTGAAATGCAATCAACACTGTGGGAGCTGGCTTGCCTGCGATGGCGGTAGTGGATTCACCGTCGCTATCGCAGGCAAGCCAGCTCCCACAGTGATTCGGTCCTTGCAGTCACTATGTTGTTACAGGATCCGCACGCGCAGCGAACGACCTTTGATCTTGCCGTCATTCAAACGCTGCAACGCCTGCTTGGCGATGCCGCGTTCCACGGCCACGAAAGCCTGGAAGTCAAAGATCGCGATCTTGCCGACCTGGGCACCCGGAATGCCGGCTTCACCGGTCAATGCACCGAGGATGTCGCCTGGGCGAACCTTGTCTTTACGCCCGGCGGCGATGCACAGGGTGCTCATCTGCGGCAGCAACGGGCCACCGCTTTGCGGCTTGAGGTTGTCCAGTTGGTCCCAATTCAGCGGCGACTTCTGCAGTTGCTCGATGGCCTGGGCGCGGTGGGCTTCGGACGGCGCCACCAGGCTGATGGCGATGCCGGTCTCACCGGCACGGC
Organism: Pseudomonas sp. NFPP02; assembly: GCF_900119355.1. Classification (NCBI taxonomy): domain Bacteria; kingdom Pseudomonadati; phylum Pseudomonadota; class Gammaproteobacteria; order Pseudomonadales; family Pseudomonadaceae; genus Pseudomonas; species Pseudomonas sp. NFPP02. Next base: position 160,369 of record NZ_FPJI01000001.1, on the reverse strand, counting down.
CGGTACGGCCTACACGGTGGATGTGAATTTCCGAGTCGCGGGCCAGTTCGACGTTGATCACCATGTCCAGGGCGTCGATGTCCAGGCCTCGGGCGGCGACGTCGGTGGCCACCAGCACCGAGGTGCTGCGGTTGGCAAACATCGCCAGTACCTGGTCACGGTCGCGCTGTTCCAGGTCACCATGCAGGCCAACGGCGGAAATGCCTTTGGAGGTCAGGTGGTCGACGGTTTCCTGCACTTGCTGCTTGGTAAAGCAGAACGCCACGCAGGAGGCCGGGCGGAAGTGCGCCAGCACCTTGGTCACGGCGTCCATGCGCTCTTCCGGGGAGATCTCGTAGAAGCGTTGTTCGATCTGGTCGTCGGAGTGGAACGCTTCGGCTTTCACTTGCTGAGGCGCACGCATGAACTTGGAGGCCAGTTGCTTGATGCTCACCGGGTAAGTGGCCGAGAACAGCAGGGTCTGGCGGCGCGGTGGGGTCTTGCTGATGATGTCTTCGATGGCGTCGTAGAAGCCCATGTCGAGCATGCGGTCGGCTTCGTCGAGGATCAGGGTGTTCAAGCCGTCCAGCACCAGCGAACCTTTACGCAGGTGCTGCTGGATGCGGCCCGGGGTACCGACGATGACGTGGGCGCCGTGCTCCAGGGAAGCAATCTGTGGGCCGAGGGACACGCCGCCGCACAGGGTCAGCACCTTGATGTTGTCTTCGGCACGGGCCAGGCGACGGATTTCCTTGGCGACCTGGTCGGCCAGTTCGCGGGTCGGGCACATCACCAGCGCCTGGCACCCGAAGTAGCGCGGGTTGATCGGGTTCAGCAGGCCGATGCCGAATGCGGCAGTCTTGCCGCTGCCGGTCTTGGCCTGGGCAATGAGGTCCAGCCCTTTGAGGATCACCGGCAAGCTTTGCGCCTGGATCTGCGTCATCTCGACGTAACCCAGCGAGTCGAGGTTAGCCAGCATGGCGGCGGACAGGGGCAAAGTATTAAAAGCGGTGGCGATGGTAGTCACGGGACTGGCTCTGCAAAACAAAATGTCGCGCAGTGTACCAGCCTCGTGGGATTTTCCCCGCAAGTTCTCGACGAGACGCCCGTTAGTGCTCGATATCGTGCTCGCGGCTGACCACCCGTTTGCCGTCCTTGGGCGACAGTTGCAGGAAGATCGCCGCCGCCAGCATCGCCATGAGGCCCACGGTGAGGAAGGTCAGTTGGAAGGCGCCCAGCACGGTATTGACCCCGTCATTGCCGGCTTCGGCGGTAAAGCCGCCGAGCAATGCACCGGCACAGGCCACGCCCAGGCTCAGGGACAATTGCGCCACCACCGACAGCAAACTGTTGCCACTGCTGGCCTGGGCGTCGTCGAGGTCGATCAGGGTGACAGTGTTCATGGCGGTAAATTGCAGGGAGTTGATGGCCCCCAGTACCGCCAGCATGGCCAACAGCAGCGGGTAGGGCGTTTGTTCGCTGACCAGGCCCATGCTCGCCAGCATCAGGCCCAGGGCCAGGGTGTTGCCGGTCAGGACGATGCGGTAGCCGAGGCGCTCGATAAGCGGGCGTGCGATGGACTTGGCGAACATCGCCGCCGCCGCCAGTGGCAACATGCTCATGCCGGCTTCCGACGGCGAATAGCCCAGCGCCACCTGCAGCAGCAGCGGTACCAGGAACGGCAATGCGCCGCTGCCCAGGCGCGCAAACAGATTGCCCAGAATCCCCACGGCAAAGGTGCGCGTCTTGAACAGCACCGGCGAGAACAGCGGGTTATCGATATGCCCGGCGCGCAGCCAGTACGCCGCCAGGCAGGCAAACCCGCCGAACAGCAGCAATATCACGCGCAGATGCGGCAGGTGCAGTTCGCCCAGGCCTTCCATGGCGATGGTGATCAGCACCATCGCCGCGCCGAACAGCAGAAAGCCCAGGCCGTCGAAGCGCGTGCGCTCGCTGCCGCGCAGGTCGGGGATGAATTTCCACACGGCGTAGCAGCCGATCATGCCCACCGGCAGGTTGATCAGGAAGATCCAGTGCCAGGTCAGGTATTGCACCATCCAGCCGCCCATTGTCGGGCCAAGCAAGGGGCCGAGCAGGCCTGGAATAGTGATGAAGCCCATGATCCGCACAAGCTCGGAGCGTGGATAAGCCCGTAGTACCACTAGGCGCCCGACCGGCAGCATCAGCGCACCGCCCAGGCCCTGGATCACCCGTGCGCCCACCAGCATGCTCAAGCTACTGGACAGCGCACACAGCAGCGACCCGATGCTGAACAGCATGATCGCGCCAAAGAAAATCTTCTTGGTGCCAAAGCGGTCAGCGATCCAGCCCGACGCCGGAATCAGCAAGGCAACGGTGAGCATGTAGGCGATCACCACGCCTTGCATGCGCAGCGGGTTTTCCGCGAGGTCCTGCGCCATGGCCGGTAGCGCGGTGTTGAGAATCGTCCCGTCCAGCGACTGCATGAAGAAGGCAATCGCTACCACCCAGGGGAGCCAGCGGGCGGTCTTGGCATCGAGAGGGGCACGATTCGGCATGGGATCCCTTTTAATTAGCAGGCTATGTGTTGGCGATTATGCGCCATCCGTCGCCGCTTTTCCCACTGGCGGTTCGTCTATATCTGACAATGTCACATGCTCGCCCACCAGGAAATCCAGCAACGCCCGATGCACTGCCAGCGCGGCTTCGCGGGACTCCAGGTCCAGCAGATGGCCGGTGTGTTCGGCCACCGCAAAGCTGCTGCGGCCTACGTAGTGTTTGAACAGCTGGGCTTCGTCGGCCGGCGTGTATTCGTCCAGCGCGCCGTTGAGAAAGTGCACCGGTGTTTCAATCTGCCGCAGCGCCGGCAAGTAGTTGCCATCGCCCAAGCCCAGCACCTGATGGATATGAAAGCGCGCCTGGCGGTATTCGGTGGTGGCCATGGTCGACAGGTGTCGATGGTTATTGCGCTTGAGGCGCGGCGACAGGTATTTGCCAACCGTTTCGTTGAGCAGATGGCCGACCGCCGACTTGTCATCGGCCTCGATCAGCACACGCACGTGCTCGACATATTCCAGCATCGCCTGGTTGAGGTTGGGCGCCAGGGCCATCACCACCGAGCTTTCGATGGAGGGCGGGTTGTGCGCCAGGGTCAACAGCGTGGAGATGCCGCCCCATGAGGCCGAAACCAGATGGCTGACCGCAAAGCGCGCTACCAAGGCACGCAGGATTTGCACCTCGTCGTCCTTGGTGACCAGGTCGAGTTCGGTGTTGTGCTCGCGTGACAAGCCAGAGAAGGGCAAGTCGAACAGCAGCACATTGAAGTGCTCGGCCAGGCATTTGCTGGTGCGGGCAAAGGAGCGCGTGGTGGACAACGCGCCATTGACCATCAGTACGGTTTTTCTATGCGGGTCGTTACCCAGTTGCTCTACGTGAACGTTGTAGTGCTTGTACAGTTTTTCTATGACGAAACTTCCATGGTTCATGTCAACGCTCCAGCTTGCCTTTCCCGGGCAAGGTTATGCTCTCGTGGGCAGGGGTGGCGAGAAGCCATTAACCGTTATAACGAGGAATAAGCAGAGCGACAACATGCCGAACGGCCAAAGTAGGCGGGATAGAAGTTTCGTCGCAGCGCAGGTTATTGAACTGTAGGAGCGAGCTTGCTCGCGAAAAACGACAACGATAACGCAGCGCTGACAGCCAGCCCGCGGTGTCTGTACGTTCTTCGCGAGCAAGCTCGCTCCTACAGTTTATAAAGTCAGCGTCAAACGGTTTACCAAAGCGCCTGGCAACAGGTTGGAAGCGGTGTTGCGCTGGTCATAGGTACTGGCCGACAACAGCAGCTCCCGATCAGCGGTCAGCGCTTCCAATTGCGAACCGAGCAACTGATAGACACTGTCATCAAAGCGCATGGTGCTGACCGGCGCCTTGATCTCGCCGTTTTCCACCCAGAAGGTCGCAAAGCGCGTCATGCCGGTCAGGCGCGCTGCCGGCAGGTCGGAGTAGTTCAGGTACCAGAGGTTGCTGATATACAGACCGGTGCCCAACTGCTTGAGAATATCGGCCTGGGCCAGGCTGCCGGCCGCCATTTGCAGGGCGCTGGGCGACTCGTCGCTGCTGGCGCCGTTGGTGCTCAAGCCGTATTCGGCGGCGCTGCGCGAGTTGACCAACTGGCCCTCGGCTTTGCCTGCGTTGATCAGGGTGACATCCTCACGCGGGTAGCCTTCAGTGGAAAACGCCTGGCTCAGGGAGCCGCTGATCTGCTCATCCACCGTCACCAGCGGGCTCAATGACTGATCACCCGCGTACAGGCGTTGCAACGAACTGCCTTTGCTCGCGATGGCCTGGGCCGAAAAACCACCCCAGGTGATGATGCTGATGATTTCTTCCAGCGCTGCCGGCGCCAGGTAGGCGCGGTACTGGCCTGGCGCCAGGTTGTGCAGCGGGCGACCGAGAAACGCCAGTTGCTCACGGGCCTGTTGGAAACGGGCGGCGAATTCGGCGCTGTTCCAGGTGTGCCCGGCGTAGCTGGCTTTTACCGCTTCGCCATTGGCGTGGAACAGGCTGAAGTCGAAATTGAAGCTGTTAGCCCGGTGCCAGCCGAACGCCCCCGATGAGCTGGCGAAACCACGGCTGATCGGGCCGGCGGCGTAGAAGCCAACCAGGTCCACGCCATCGGCGGCCTGGCTGATGTTGTCCAGCACTTGGGCCAGTTCCGGCAGCGGGCGCAGCTGTTCGTTATGGCTGTGCCAGGCGTCGGGGTTCAGCAGCAGGTACGGGTCAGGCGGCAACAGCGGCAAGGTCTCGCGCAGTTGTTGCAGGCCATTCGCCAGGCGCTGGCGATCCAACTGCGCCTCGCCGGACAGGGTGATACCCAGGTCGGCGTGGCGCCCATCGTTGATCAGCTTGAGGTTCAGGCTGGCCTGCTGTACCTGGCCCGCCTGGCGTACCTGCGCGTGGTTGAAGCGCACGAACTCGGACGCTTCATCCGCGTAGCCGAGTTGAAAGTGTTCTTGAGCGGTGACCGCCTGCTTGAGCCAATCCACCAGAGCCTTGAAGTGGTTCATCAGGCATCTCCCCCAAATACATCGACATTGCTGAATACACAGGCCGGCGACGCATGGCCGACACGGATCACCTGGTTGGGTTCGCCCTTGCCGCAGTTCGGCGTACCCAAGACCTTGAAGGTGCTGGCGTCGCCCACCGCGCTGAGCTTGCGCCAGAACTGCGCGGAAATCGCCCGGTAGTTGGGGTTCTTCACCACGCCCTTGAGTTCGCCGTTTTCGATCAACTGGCCCCACTCGCAGCCGAACTGGAACTTGTTGCGCGCATCGTCGATGGACCACGAACGGTTGGTCGACATCAGGATGCCGCTCTCAATGCCGCCCACCAATTGCGCGAGGCTTTTATCCCCAGGCTCGATATTCAGGTTGGCCATGCGGTCGATGGGCGCACGGTTCCAGCCGCAAGCGCGGCTGTTGGCGACGCCTGGCAGGTTGGCGCGAAATTGCGATAAGGCCCCGCCCAAGGGCTTGAGCAGCAGGCCTTCGCGAATCAGAAATTGCTTGCTGGCAGGCGTGCCGTCGTCGTCATGAGCGTAACTGGCAAGCTGTTCGGGGATGTCCGGGTCGAAGGTGACGTTGAGCAGCGGTGAGCCATATTGCAGGTGGCCGAAGTCGCTGGCTTTCACAAAACTGGTGCCGGCGTAATTGCGCTCGTCCCCAAGGATGCGATCCAGTTCCAGCGGATGGCCGATCGACTCGTGGATCTGCAGGATCATTTGGTCGGGCATCAGCAGCAGGTCACGCGGGCCGTGGGGCGTATTCGGTGCGAGCAGCAATTGCAGGGCTTCGTCGGCCACCTTGCGGGCGGCGCCCACCAGGCCAAAACGCTGGATCACCCCGGCACTGCCTTGCTGGCCGAAGTTGGTACCGCCCAGGGTACGGGTCTGGCTGTCGTTGCCGTCGAAGGCGGTCACACTCAGGCCCGGAAAGACAAAGCGCTGGGCCTGACGCAATTGCGCGCCAGCGCTGTTGAGATAGATCTGTTCAACCCGCGTGGTCCCCAGGCTGACCTCCCAGCTCACCAGGCGCTCATCCTTGGGCACGGCGGCGGACTCATCGCCGAGCAATTGGTAGCAGTCGCTCAGGGATGGGAAGGGCTGGTCGAGGTCGGGCGACAGGTAGTCGGCGACGTCGCTGGACACTGGCTGCTGGTGCAGGTCGAGCAGGGCGTGGGGCTTGATCAACCGGGCTTGCTGTTCAGCGCGCTCAAGGGCGGCTTGCAGGCCGGCAAGGGAAATATCGTTGGTCGCGGCGTAGGCTTCCACGCCGTTGAGACGCACGGTAAGCATGGCGCCTTCGTCATGGCCCAGGTGAGGCGGCTCGGCGACGTTCTTGCGTACTGACAGGTACTGACCGGATTCGCGCACGTAGCGCAGGGAGAAAAATTCGGCGGTGGTGCGCAGGGCACCGAAGTGTTTCTTGAGCGTGGCGTGGTGTTCGAACATGGGGCCTTCCTTGTGGGCGGCTCGGCGCGGGCAGGCGAACAGAGTAGGCCTGGGCGGGGAGCTGATCAAGGGAGGTTTTGTTGTGTGATCGTTCCCACGCTCTGCGTGGGAATGCCACCCTGGACGCTCTGCGTCCGCTCTTGAACGGCGTGACGCAGAGCATCACAGGATGCGTTCCCACGCGGAGCGTGGGAACGATCAATCACTGGGGTGTTTCGGTTACTGCGCCAATGGCCCTACTTCACGCATAGGCTTGCCACGCACCGGCGCATCGCCTGCTACGTAGTAGTCAGCGGTGCTGCGCGGCAGTGGCTTGCGGCCACGGATCTTGTCGGCGATTTTCTCGGCGATCATGATCGTTGGCGCGTTCAGGTTGCCGGTGGTGATGATCGGCATGATCGAGGCATCGACCACACGCAAGCCCTGCATGCCATGCACGCGGCCTTCGCCATCGACTACGGCCATCTCGTCGGTGCCCATCTTGCACGAGCAGGACGGGTGGAACGCGGTCTCGGCGTGCTCGCGGATGAACTTGTCCAACTGTTCATCGGTTTGCACTTCAATGCCGGGGCTGATTTCGCGGCCACGGTACGGGTCCAGTGCCGGCTGCTGCATGATTTCACGGGTCAGGCGGATGCCATCGCGGAACTCCTGCCAGTCCTGCTCGGTGGCCATGTAGTTGAAGAGGATGCTCGGGTAGTCCCGTGGGTTCTTCGACTTCAGCTGGATACGGCCACGGCTTGGCGAACGCATGGAGCCCATGTGCGCCTGGAAACCGTGCTCTTTCACACCGTTGCTGCCGTTGTAGTTAATCGCCACCGGCAGGAAGTGGTACTGGATGTTTGGCCACTCGAACTCTTCACGGGTACGGATAAAACCGCCCGCTTCGAACTGGTTGCTGGCGCCGATGCCGGTGCCGTTGAACAGCCATTCGGCACCAATGGCCGGCTGGTTGTACCAGAGCAGCGAGGGGTACAGCGACACTGGCTGGGTGCACGCGTATTGCAGGTACAGCTCAAGGTGGTCCTGCAGGTTTTCACCCACGCCAGGCAGGTCGTGGACCACCGGGATGTCGAGGCTTTCCAGCAGTTTGGCCGGGCCGACACCGGAGCGTTGCAGCAGTTGCGGCGAAGCGATTGCGCCACTGCACACCAGCACTTCTTTGCGCGCACGAGCTTCAACGCGCTCTTCGGCGGCGCCGATCAGGTAACGCACGCCCACTGCACGCTTGCCTTCGAACAGCACTTTGTCGGTGAGGGCATGGGTGACGATGGTCAGGGTCGAACGCTTTTTAGCCGTGTCCAGGTAACCGCGTGCGGTGCTGGCGCGACGGCCGTTCGGCGTGACGGTACGGTCCATCGGGCCGAAGCCTTCTTGCTGGTAGCCGTTCAAATCTTCGGTACGTGGGTAACCGGCCTGTACGCCCGCTTCAACCATGGCGTGGAACAGCGGGTTGTTGCCCGCTTTCGGCGTGGTCACGCTGACCGGGCCGTCGCCACCGTGCCAATCGTTGGGGCCGATGTCGCGGGTTTCGGCTTTGCGGAAATACGGCAGGCAGTCCAGATAGGTCCAGTCTTCCAGGCCCGGCAGCTTCGACCAGTTGTCGTAGTCCATGGCGTTGCCGCGGATGTAGCACATGCCGTTGATCAGGGAAGAACCACCCAGGCCCTTGCCGCGCCCGCATTCCATCCGGCGGCCGTCCATGTGTGGCTCTGGATCGGTTTCGTAGGCCCAGTTGTAGCGGCGGCCTTGCAGCGGGAAAGCCAGGGCGGCTGGCATCTGGGTGCGGAAGTCGAGGCGGTAGTCCGGGCCACCGGCCTCCAGCAGCAAAACAGTGACGCCTTCGTCTTCGGTCAGACGGGTCGCCAGGGTGTTACCGGCAGAGCCGGCACCCACAATGATGTAATCGTATTCTTGGGACATGAATGTACCCTCGTAAAAATGGGTTCAGGCTGCTTTTGTGGCGAGGGAGCTTGCTCCCGTTCGACTGCGCAGCAGTCGCAAAATCAGCGCTCGAGTTCTGTCTGAAAGAACTACTGGGTCTGGGATGGGGCTGCTTCGCAGCCCAGCGGGAGCAAGCTCCCTCGCCACAGAGGAGCATTCCAGGCCCATAAGGTGTTAGAACACCGAGGCGTAATCGCCCAACTCAACCTGTACCGATTTGATGCGCGTGAAGTTGTTCAGCGAGCTGATCCCGTTCTCACGGCCCACACCCGACTGCTTGTAGCCGCCAACCGGCATCTTCGCGTCGGACTCGCCCCAGGCGTTGATCCAGCAGATACCGGCTTCCAACTGATGAATCACGCGGTGGGCGCGGTTCAGGTCCTTGGTCACCAGGCCAGCGGCCAGGCCGAAGTCGGTGTCGTTGGCACGGCGGATCACTTCTTCTTCGGTCTCGTAGGTGAGGATGCTCATCACCGGGCCGAAGATTTCTTCACGCACGATCACCATGTCATCGGTGCAGTCGGTGAACACGGTCGGGGCCACGAAGGCGCCTTTGGCGAAGTCACCCTCGGTCAGGCGGTCGCCGCCGCACAGCAGGCGGGCGCCTTGCTCTTTGCCTTTGGCGATGTAGCCCAGCACGCTTTCCATGTGGGCAAAGCTGACCAGCGGGCCGAAGTTGGTGTTTTCGTCTTCCGGGTTGCCGATGCGAATACGCGCCACACGCTCGACGATCTTGGCTTCGAACGCGGCTTGCAGGTGCTTGGGCACGAACACGCGGGTGCCGTTGGTGCAGACCTGACCGGAGCTGTAGAAGTTGGCCATCATGGCGGTGTCGGCGGCGCGGTCGAGGTCGGCGTCATCGAAAATGATCAGCGGGGACTTGCCGCCCAGCTCCATGGTCACGTCCTTGAGCGAGGAGCTCGACGCGCTGGCCATGACTTTCTTGCCGGTGTCGGTGCCGCCGGTGAAGGAGACTTTCTCAATGCGCGGGTGCTCGGTCAGCCAGGTGCCGACTTCACGGCCGCTGCCGGTCAGTACGTTGAACACGCCCGCTGGAACGCCAGCCTCGGTGTAGATCTCGGCCAGTTTCAGGGTGGTCAGCGAGGTGACTTCGCTTGGCTTGAAGATCATCGCGTTACCGGCAGCCAGGGCCGGTGCGGATTTCCACAGGGCGATCTGGATCGGGTAGTTCCACGCGCCGATACCGGCAACCACGCCCAGCGGCTCGCGGCGGGTGTAGACAAACGAGGTGTCGCGCAGTGGGATCTGCTCGCCTTCGATGGCAGGTACCAGGCCGGCGTAGTATTCCAGCACGTCAGCGCCGGTGACGATGTCGACGTACTTGGTTTCGGAGAAGGCTTTACCGGTGTCCAGGGTTTCCAGGGCGGCCAGTTCATCGTTGCGCTCGCGCAGGATGTCCACGGCACGGCGCAGGATGCGCGAACGTTCCATGGCGGTCATGGCGGCCCAGATTTTCTGGCCTTTTTCAGCGCTGGCCACGGCACGTTCAACGTCGTCTTTGGTGGCGCGTTGCACTTGGGCGAGAACTTCACCGTTAGCCGGGTTGATGGCTTCGAAGGTGGCATCGCTGCCAGCGTCGCTGTAGCCGCCGTCAATGTAGAGTTTTTGCAGGTCGAAACGGGCCATAAAGTCCTCGCAAGTGCATAAGTGGTTGGCGTTACCCGCCGAACAGTGGGCCATGGGGGTGTGGCAACACTGAGCGGCGGACGTTCAGGGGTTGAGCATTTATAAGGGCTCTAACTCACCTGCTTGGCCAATTGGAAATCCATGTATTCGTAAGCGATCCGTTGCGCCTGCTCCGTGTCGAAAGCGTCTCCCGACAGGGCGCCGCGCAACCACAAACCGTCGATCAAAGCCGCCAGCCCGCGGGCTGCGCTGCGTGCCTCGGGTAACGGCATCGCACGGCGGAACTGGCAACACAGGTTGGAATACAGACGGTGATCGTTGATCCGCTGCAACCTGTGCAATGACGGGTGGTGCATGCTGGTGGCCCAGAAGGCCAGCCAGGTTTTCATTGCCGGGCCGTTGACCTGGCTGGCGTCGAAGTTGCCTTCGATGATCACCTGAAGGTGCGCCCGTGGGCTGTCATCCTTCAAGGCACGCCTGCGTTCTTGCACGTTCTCGATCAGCGCATTCATCAGGTAGCGCATCGTCGCTGCGATCAGGCCGTTCTTGTCCTGAAAGTAGTGGCTGATGATGCCGTTCGAGACGCCGGCCAGACGGGCGATCAGCGCAATGCTGGCATCTCCCATCCCGACCCGATCGATGGCCGTCAACGTGGCTTCGATCAACTGCTGGCGGCGTATGGGTTGCATACCGACCTTGGGCATGTAGCACCTCTCCTTAGGCCTGCCGATGGGCGATCCACGTCCGTCGGCTTGAGGGCCAGTCTATTTTGTTTTGATTGAACGTTCAATCAACAAAGAATAAGATCTGCGACAAATGGTCGCTGCCTACAGATGTTTCCTACCTGCGAGCTGCAACCTTCGACACCTGCAAAAACCCTTGAAACAGGCCACTTTTCAGAGCCTGATCACCGCTTCGGCGGGCTCAAGAATTTTGGGGTGTCTTTATAACACCCGTCCGTCGACTGCCGAAAAATCGATGTCCCGGGATAACCGTTGCCTTGTGTTTCTCTCTCGCACTGCCTGGAGCATCTGCGCCATGAGTTCTGCCTCTCTTATAAAGACCCCACCGGAAAAGGTCCGGGTCAACGGTTGGGTGTTCTACACCTCCACCGCGCTGATTTTATTGTTGACCGCCATTCTGATCGTCGCCCCGCAGGAGGCCGGGCGCCTGCTCGGTGTCGCACAGGCCTGGCTGTCGAAAAGCTTTGGCTGGTACTACATGGTGGTCATCGCTGCCTACCTGGTGTTTGTGGTCGGCCTGGCGTTTTCGTCCTATGGGAAACTTAAGCTGGGTGCGAAGGACGATACCCCAGACTTCAGCTACGGCGCCTGGGCCGGCATGTTGTTCTCGTCGGGTATCGGCATCTCGCTGTTGTATTTCGGTGCGTCCGAGCCGTTGGACCATTACTTCAACCCGCCCGAAGGCGCTGCCGCCAGCAATGGCGCGGCACGCCAGGCGCTGCAGCTGACCTTCCTGCACTGGGGCCTGCACGGCTGGGCGATCTATGCGCTGGTCGGCCTGGCCGTGGCGTACTTTGCGTACCGCCACAACCAACCGCTGGCCCTGCGTTCGGCGCTGTACCCGCTGGTGGGCGAGCGTTGGGTGAAGGGCGCGGCTGGCCATGCGGTAGACGGTTTCGGCATGTTCGTGACCCTGCTGGGCCTGGTGACCAACCTGGGGATCGGCTCGATGCAAGTGTCGTCGGGGCTGGAAAACCTGTTCGGCATGGAGCACAGCAATACCAATTTGCTGATCGTGATCATCGTGATGAGCACCGTGGCGACCATTGCCGCCGTGTCGGGTGTGGAAAACGGTATTCGTCGTCTGTCCAACCTCAACATCGTGCTGTTCAGCGGTTTGCTGATCTTCGTGCTGTTGTTCGGCCCCACCTTGCACCTGCTCAATGGCCTGGTGCAGAACACCGGTGATTACCTCAACGGTATCGTGCTGAAAACCTTCGACCTGTATGTGTACGAAGGCGACGGTGCCAAGACCGAACGCTGGATGGGCCTGTGGACTCTGTTCTACTGGGCCTGGTGGATTTCCTGGGCGCCATTTGTGGGCATGTTCATCGCGCGTATTTCCCGTGGTCGCACCGTGCGCGAACTGGTGGCTGGCGTATTGCTGATCCCGCTGGGCTTTACCCTGGCGTGGCTGTCGATCTTCGGCAACTCGGCCCTGGACCTGGTGTTGAACCATGGGGCGGTGGAGTTGGGCAAGACGGCGCTGGAGCAACCGTCCATGGCCATCTACCAGCTGCTTGAGCATTACCCAGCGTCGAAAGTGGTGATCGGCGTGTCGATCTTCGTGGGCTTCGTGCTGTTCCTGACGCCTGCGGATTCCGGCGCGGTGATGATGGCCAACCTTTCCTGCAAAGGCGGCAATGTGGATGAAGATGCGCCGCACTGGTTGCGTATCTTCTGGTCGGCGGTGATCACCCTGGTGACCATCGGCCTGCTGTTTGCCGGCAACTTCGAAGCCATGCAAACCATGGTGGTGCTGGCGGGGCTGCCGTTCTCTGTGGTGCTGGTGTTCTTTATGTTCGGTTTGCACAAGGCCATGCGCCAGGACGTGGCCACCGAACAGGAGCAAGCGCAATTGGCTGAACGCGGGCGTCGTGGTTTCAGCGAGCGCTTGACGGCGCTGGACCTGCAACCGAGCCAGGCCACCGTGCAGCGCTTTATGGACAAGCACGTAACGCCGGCGTTGGAAGAAGCCGCGAGTGCGTTGCGTGATCAGGGCCTGGAAGTGCAGACCCTGCTGGGCAAATCCAAGCGCTGCATCGGCGTGCGGATCGAGATGGACGAGGGCAACCCGTTTGTCTACGAAGTGAGCCTGGATGGCTACTCGGCGGCACCGGCTGACCTGCCTGAAGAAGAGCGCACCCGTTACTACCGTGCCGAGGTGTACCTGCACAACGGGCCGCAGGAGTATGACCTGATGGGCTTCACCCAGGAGCAGATCACCCGGGATGTGCTCGATCAGTTTGAAAGCCATCGGCAGCTCCTTGGCCGGGTCTATAGCTGATAATTGAAGCCTGGTGGTGTCTTCCCTGACATGATCGTTCCCACGCTCTGCGTGGGAACACCGCCATGGACGCTCCGCGTCCCGCTCTTGAAGTCGTGACGCGGAGCGTCACAGGGTGCATTCCCACGCAGAGCGTGGGAACGATCCACAGGGTTCTAGCCCAGGTTCTTGCCCAGCAGGGCATGGTAGAGCTCACTGTCCCCCAGTATCCCCACCACCTTGTTGTTGTCATGCAGCACCAGCTTATTGCCTGTCTGGTAGCGAATCTGCAACGCATCGCGCATGCCGATGTTCGAGTCCACCAACGTCGGTACGCGGCCCAAGCCTTCCACGGCTTGTCCTGGCGCCCAGTTCTGCAGGTTCATCGTCACGCCATTCTGGCGTGCGCCCTGGATGGTGTTGCCTTCAGCCAGGTCCAGCCAAGAGTCGCCACCCGGATCAAGGCACACCGAACCATTCACACGCGTGCAGTTATCCAGGGTGCGCATCAGGCTGCGCCCGCACAGCACGTTCAACGGGTTGGTATGGGCGACGAAGGTGCGCACATAGTCGTCCGCCGGGTTCAGCACGATCTCTTCCGGCACGCTGTACTGGATGATCTTGCCGTCTTTCATGATCGCGATACGGCTGCCGAGTTTGAGTGCTTCATCCAGGTCGTGGCTGACGAACACGATGGTCTTGCTCAATTTGCGTTGCAGTTCCAGCAGCTCATCTTGCAAGCCTTGGCGGATCAGCGGGTCGAGGGCAGAGAAGGGTTCGTCCATCAGCAGGATATCGGCGTCCATCGCCAGGGCGCGAGCCAGGCCGACGCGCTGCTGCATACCGCCGGACAACTCGTCGGGCTTCTTGTTGCGCCATTGGCTCAGGCCCACCAGTTCGAGTTTCTCGTCCACCAGTGTGCGTCGTTCTTTCTCTGGGCGGCCCTGCATCTCCAGGCCGAAGCTGATGTTCTCGCGCACCGTCAGCCAAGGCATCAGGGCGAACTTCTGGAACACCATGGCGATGCGTTTGGTGCGCATCATTTTCAGCTCGGCGGGGGTGCAGGAGGCGATGTCGATCTGACGCCCTTCATGCTCCACAAACAGCTGGCCACGGCTGACGGTATTGAGGCCGTTGATGCAGCGCAGCAAGCTGGATTTGCCTGAGCCCGAGAGGCCCATCAGCACACAGATCTCGCCTTTCTCGATATCCAGGCTGGCGTTCTCGACGCCGACGATCTGCCCGGTCTTCTTCAGGATTTCGTTACGGCTCATGCCCTGGTCCAGCAGCTTGAGCGCTTCGCGTGGGTCTTTGGAAAAGATCACGTCGACTTTGTCGAATCGGATAATGCTCATGCATCACCCCCTACTTTAGCGTCGGGTTGTTTGCAGATACGGTCGAGCATGATGGCGAGCAACACAATGGCCAGGCCCGCTTCAAAGCCCAGCGCAATATCGGCAGTGTTGAGTGCGTTGACCACTGGCTTGCCGAGGCCGTCGGCGCCTACCAGGGCGGCGATCACCACCATCGACAACGACAGCATGATGCATTGGGTAATGCCGGCGGCGATGCTCGGCATGGCGTGGGGCAGTTCAATGCGCGAGAGCAACTGGCGGCGCGAGCAGCCAAAGGCCTTGCCGGCGTCCATCAGCTCTTGCGGCACATCGCGGATACCCAGGTAGGTCAGGCGGATCGGCGCGGCAATCGCGAACACCACCGTGGAAATCAGCCCAGGCACCACACCCAGCCCGAAGAGGGTCAGGGTAGGGATGAGGTAGACGAAGGTCGGCACGGTCTGCATCAGATCGAGTACCGGCCGCATCATGGTGTAGAACATCGGCTTATGCGCGGCAACAATGCCCAGCGGCACACCGATGACCACGCAGACCAGGGTGGCGAACAGCACCTGCGCGAGGGTTTCCATGGTTTCCTGCCAGTACCCCAGGTTGAGGATCAGCAGGAAGGAGGCGATGACAAAAACAGTCAGTCCCCATTTACGTTGAATAAAGTGAGCCAGCAGCGCAATCAGACCGATCAATGCCAGTGGATTGAACCAGGTCAGCGCAAACGTCACGCCGTGGATCATCGTTTCCAGTGTCGATGCGATTGCGTCGAAGTAGTTGGCACCGTGTTGGGTCAACCAGTCGACGAAGGCAGCGATGTACTGGCCTAGTGGGATTTTCTGTTCAGTCAGCATGGTAGTGAATGTCCACATGCGAAGGGGAAAACATCCCAGGCCAGCGCACCGGCCTGGGGTCAGCGGGTGCTATTTGGCGAGGTAAGCTTTAACGGCATCGAGCCCTGGTTTGCCATCAACGGTGGTGACACCGGCGAGCCAGGTGTCGAGCACTTGCGGGTTCTTCTGCAGCCAGGCCTTGGCGGCAGCATCGGCCTTCATCTTGTCGTCCAGGACGTTACCCATCAGGGTGCTTTCCATGTCGAGGGTGAACACCAGGTTTTTCAGCAACTGACCAACGTTGCTGCATTCCTGGGTGTAGCCTTTGCGGGTGTTGGTGTAGATGGTGGCCTGGCCGTAGTTGGGGCCGAACGAGTCGTCACCACCGGTCAGGTACTTCATCTTGAAGCGAGTGTTCATCGGGTGCGGTTCCCAGCCGAGGAACACGATGGCCTGGTTGCGCTTGGAGGCGCGTTCAACCTGGGAGAGCATGCCGGCTTCGCTGGATTCGACCACCTTGAAACCGGCGGTTTTCAGGCCGAAGGCATCTTTGTCGATCAGCGTCTGGATGGTGCGGTTGCCATCGTTGCCCGGCTCGATGCCGTAGATCTTGCCGCCCAGCTCATCCTTGAATTTGGCGATGTCGGCGAAGTCTTTCAGGCCCTTCTCATACAGCGCCTCTGGGACCGCCAGGGTGTACTTGGCGTTCTCCAGGTTGGCGCGCACGGTTTCCACGGTGCCGGCATCACGGTACTGCTTGATGTCGTTTTCCATGGTCGGCATCCAGTTGCCGAGGAAAATGTCCATGTTCTTGCCGTCGGCCAGGGACTTGTAAGTCACAGGTACCGAAATCATCGTGGTGCGCGGCTTGTAGCCCAGGCCCTTGAGGATCTCGCTGGTGGTCGCGGTGGTGACGGTGATGTCGGTCCAGCCGACATCGGAGAAGTTGACGGTCTTGCACTGTTCCGGTTCTGCGGCGTATGCCACGACTGGCAGACTCAGCATGGCGGCCAACAACAACGAGGGTGAACCTTTCATGTGGGTAGACTCCTGTGTCTTTTCTGGCGGCATTCGCCGCGCTTTATAAGTGTTGCGGTTGGAGCGTGCGACAACAGCTCTGGCGCGGTGCCTTGCAAACGAGTCGAGACTGATCATGTACCAGTGAAAATCTGACGCCTACAGGGGGCGTCGTATCCAGTACAGGGAGGGTCGCATCCAGTACCGATGACGTCGCTTACAGGTTTTTCCGAAGGTAAAACTGCTGTTTTTACCCTTCTGCACCGCAAAAAACGGCCAAAACTGGCGTTCGCACGCGAGCGCCGCTGGTGAGCATGAGTGCGTCGGTGTGAGACGCCGTGATGACGAATAAAAGCTTGATGATGCCGCCATCTGGGCGATCTGAGCGTAGCACCTCGTTCAAGCCCGGCCCGTGCTTATCGAGGAGTTCCACGTTAATGGCTATCAGCGTTTTCGACCTGTTCAAGATCGGCATCGGGCCTTCGAGTTCCCACACCGTGGGGCCCATGCGCGCCGCGGCGTTGTTCGTTCAAGGGTTGCGTGAGCGTGGGTGGCTGGAACAGGTGCAGCGTGTCGAAGTGCAACTGTACGGCTCGTTGTCGGCCACCGGCATCGGCCACGGCAGCGACACCGCCACCATCATGGGCCTGATGGGCGAGTGGCCAGACGCAATCGACCCCACGCAAATCGGCGCCCGTATCCACACCCTGCGCGAAACCGACACGCTGCTGCTGGATGGGCGTTTGCCGGTGCCCTTTGTGTGGGCGCGGGATATGCGCCTGCTCGATGAGAACCTGCCGTTCCATCCCAATGCCATGACCCTGGTGGTGTTTGGCGAAAACGGCGAGTTGCACCGCGACACCTATTACTCGGTGGGCGGCGGTTTTGTGGTGGATGAAGCCCAGGCCCAAAGCGGTGTGGCGGACATGGACCGCACCGAGCTGCCTTATGACTTTTCCAGTGCCGTGGAGCTGTTGCAGTTGTGCAAGACCCACAACCTGCGCGTTGCCGAACTGATGCTGGCGAATGAAAAAACCTGGCGCAGCGAAGAAGAAATCCGCAGCGGCCTGATGAAGCTCTGGCGCGCCATGCAAGATTGCGTGGAGCAGGGCCTCAAGCACGAAGGCATCCTGCCCGGCGGCTTGAACGTGCGCCGTCGCGCTGCCAAGTTGCACCGCAGCTTGCAGGAGCTGAACAAGCCCAATGTGATCGGCTCGACCTTGAGCGCCATGGAATGGGTCAACCTGTTCGCCCTGGCGGTCAACGAAGAAAACGCCGCCGGTGGGCGCATGGTCACGGCGCCCACCAACGGCGCGGCGGGAATCATCCCGGCGGTGTTGCACTACTTCATGAAGTTCAGTGAAGAAGTCACCGAAGCCAACGTGGTTGACTACCTGTTGGGCGCGGCGGCGGTGGGCATCCTGTGTAAAAAGAACGCCTCGATCTCCGGTGCCGAAGTCGGTTGCCAGGGCGAGGTCGGTTCCGCGTGTGCCATGGCCGCAGCCGGGCTGGCGGAGATCCTTGGTGCCACGCCGGAGCAACTGTGCAACGCTGCCGAAATCGGCTTGGAACACAACCTCGGCCTGACCTGCGACCCGGTGGGCGGCCTGGTGCAAGTGCCGTGTATCGAGCGCAATGCAATTGCGGCGGTGAAGGCGATCAACGCGGCGCAAATGGCGTTGCGTGGCGATGGCCAGCACTTCATCTCGTTGGACCGGGTGATCCGCACCATGCGTGATACCGGGGCCGATATGCATGACAAGTACAAAGAGACATCACGCGGTGGGTTGGCGGTGAGTGCGGTTGAATGTTGAGTCAGTGACATGATCGTTCCCACGCTCCGCGTGGGAATGCCGCCCCGGACGCTCCGCCCATGGGTGACGCAGAGCGTGACAGGATGCATGCCCACGCAGAGCGTGGGAACGAGCTGAAGAGGAGCATCATTGCTCACAAAGTGAACACCCCAGCCAAAATCGCCACCTTTTAGCGCGTCGCAAATAGATAAGTAGCTTCCGAACGAATTCCTACACGATCACACGCCTGATGTGCTTTGGGTGACAGACTCCTCCTACGCCCGCAAAGCGCCTTCCCACAAGTGCTACCGATCTGCTCACCCCCCTTGAACCCCGCCCGTTATGCGTCATATCCCGCACTTCACGCGTGGGCTCATATAGACGCATAAACAGGTCGTTTTCAGGAGTTCTTGAATAGCCATTCAATTTTAGGCATGGCATTTGCTCTATCAATTACAAAGCCTCTCCTTTTCAGGACGAGCGCAATAACAAGAGCCTCGCCTGAGGCCGCCACCCGCTTTGTGTGATGTGAGGAGATACCGCGATGACGTCGACCAACTCCGGGGCCCAACCCCAGAACCGTGCGCCTCAATCCATCGGCTTTTTGCTGCTGGACAATTTCACGCTGATTTCCCTGGCGTCAGCCGTGGAGCCACTGCGCATGGCCAACCAGCTGTCCGGCCGCGAGCTGTATCGCTGGACAACCCTGAGTGTCGACGGCAACCAGGTGTGGGCCAGCGATGGCCTGCAAATCACACCCGATGCCTCCATGCACAAAGCACCCGTGCTGGACACGGTCATCGTGTGCGGCGGCGTGGGTATCCAGCGCACCGTCACCCGTGAACATGTGTCGTGGCTGCAAAGCCAGGCACGCCAGTCTCGTCGCCTCGGCGCAGTGTGCACCGGCAGTTGGGCCCTGGCCTGCGCCGGCTTGCTCGACGGCTTTGATTGCAGCGTGCACTGGGAATGCCTGGCGTCGATGCAGGAAGCCTTCCCGCGGGTGGCCATGAGCACGCGCCTGTTCACCCTCGACCGCAACCGCTTCACCAGCTCCGGTGGTACCGCGCCCCTGGACATGATGTTGCACCTGATCAGCCGCGACCACGGCCGTGAATTGTCGGCCGCCATCTCCGAGATGTTCGTGTACGAACGCATCCGCAACGAACAGGATCACCAGCGTGTGCCGCTCAAGCACATGCTTGGCACCAACCAGCCGAAGCTGCAGGAAATCGTCGCGCTGATGGAAGCCAACCTCGAAGAGCCAATCGACCTGGACGAACTGGCGGTGTATGTCGCCGTGTCGCGCCGGCAGTTGGAGCGGCTGTTCCAGAAATACCTGCATTGCTCGCCGTCGCGCTACTACCTCAAGCTGCGCCTGATTCGTGCGCGGCAGTTGCTCAAGCAAACGCCGATGTCGATCATCGAAGTCGCCTCGGTGTGCGGGTTTGTGTCTACGCCGCACTTCTCCAAGTGCTACCGCGAATATTTCGGCATTCCGCCACGGGATGAACGTGTCGGCTCCAACACCACCCAGCAAGTGGCGATGATGCCGATTCCGCCGGCACTGGTGTTGTCACCGTTGTCGGGGCCGATGTCGGCGTTGAGCCAGGCCAGGAACGAGTCGACGTTTGCCAGTGTAAGGCTCTAAACCGAGTCGTCTGCATCGCAGGCAAGCCAGCTGCCACCTTGGAATGCGTTCTCCTGTGGGAGCTGGCTTGCCTGCGATAGCGGTATTTTCAGGCGCCGGAGTTCTGTTTGAATTGCATCAGCGCCGGCAACAACTGCTTGTCGATCGCCTGGCGCACGGCCGGCAAAATGGTCGCCTTGCCGGTGTACATTTGCTCCACCATTCCCTTGAGCGCCTTGGCCCGCGCTTCGCTCAAACCGCGCACTGCACATTCACACGCCTGCTCGGCGCTGGCGCCGCTGGACACTTCAAAACCCAGTGAGCGCAGTTGGCTCAGCAGGTCATCCTGATCAATCAAATCCGCGTGCATCATGACGTTTATCCTGGTGTAGGGAACAGGGATTGACCTGGATTCTGGTAGGCCCTTGCTGGGTGGGCAAGAGCAGAATCGAGCGATGGCTTGGATGGCTATGAACAGGTCGTTTTCGGGTCACTTGGCAATACGGTTAATAGGCACACTGAACCCAGGCACGCAGCTTGACGGTTTGGTCACCCTCCAGATGCACAGCTCACACAAGGCCCCTCTGCCCCGATCCAGTCACGGCTGGCTCGGGGCTTTTTTTGCCGGTAAACCGATGACACGGCCAAGCAGGGCAGGCCTTGGCAGCTCGGCCTGGGCAGCGCCGATCGCGGCAAGCCGTTGCAGCGTGGCCTCGGTGAACAGCGTGGCCTGCGGCCCGGCCAGGTCGACGTGCAACAGCATCTGTTCATTGCCGGCCAGTTCCTCGTCGTCTCCCACCCGGTGCAGGCTGTGATAAAGGTGCAGGCGCTTGGCGTCATGGGCGATCAGTTGGGTATGCACCTCAACCTCGGCCCCGAGCTTCACCTCATGCAGGTAGTTCAGGTGCAGCTCCAGGGTGAACAGCGAGTGGCCACTGGCTTCGCGGTTTTCGCTGTCCAGCCCCAGCGCGTCCATCAGCGCATCGGTGGCGTAGCTGAAGATCAGCAGATAGAACGCGTCACGCAGATGGCCGTTGTAGTCGACCCAGTCGGGCAGGATTTTCGTGGTGTAGGTGGTCAGTGCGGGCATGGCATGAATCCAATTCAGTGTGCGGTCAAATGTGCTGGCCGGCCTGCGATAGCAATGGTGAGGCCAACACCGCCATCGCAGGCAAGCCAGCTCCCACAGGGTTATTCGGCGAAGTTCATGCCGTGCTTGGCCTTGGTTGTTTTTACGGCTTCCAGCACCGCCAGCAGGCAGTCATCACGATAGCGCTCCAGCGCCGAGATGCTGTGGTTACCCAACTGCTCAGCGGTGCCATCGACCACATCATCAATCAGCTTTTCAGTCAATTCAGGCGCCGGTAGATAAGTCCACGGCAGCTGCAACGCCGGGCCGAACTGTGCCATGAAGTGGCGCATGCCGGCGTCGCCGCCCGCCAGTGTGTAAGTGAGGAAAGTGCCCATGAACGACCAGCGCAACCCGGCACCAAAACGAATGGCGTCGTCGATTTCGCCGGTGGTCGCCACCCCGTCATTGACCAGGTGCAGCGCCTCACGCCACAGCGCTTCCAGTAGGCGGTCGGCAATAAACCCCGGCACTTCCTTGCGCACATGCAAAGGACGCATGCCCAGGGATTCATACACCGAGATCGCCGCCTGGATTGCCTCTGGCGCGGTGTTTTTGCCGCCCACCACTTCTACCAGTGGCAACAGGTAGACCGGGTTGAAGGGGTGGCCGACCACGCAGCGTTCCGGGTGTGTAGAGCTTTCATAGAATTCGCTGGGCAATAGCCCTGAGGTGCTGGAGCCGATCAATGCGTTCGGCTTGGCCGCGGCGCTGATCTGGCTGTGCAATTGCAGCTTCAGCTCCAGGCGTTCCGGGGCGCTTTCCTGGATGAAGTCGGCGTCTTTTACGCAGTCTTCGATGGTAGTGACAAAGCGCAGGCGGTCCTGGGAGGCACCTGCCGCCAGGCCCTGTTGTTCAAGGGCGGGCCAGGCGTTTGCGACGCGTTTGCGCAAGGCCGCCTCGGCACCGGGCGCGGGGTCCCAGGCCACCACATCCAGACCATGGGCAAGGGCACGGGACACCCAACCGCTGCCGATGACACCGCTGCCCAACGCGGCGAAGGTTTTGATTTCGGTGATAAAGCGCATGGCATATTCCTAAAGTGTTCGATGATCCTTTGTGGGAGCCGGGCTTGCCCGCGATGGCGGCATTGCAGGCTACAAAGATGTGGCAGATTTACTGGCCTCATCGCGGGCAAGCCCGGCTCCCACAGGAGTGGTGGTGTCTGTGTTAGCCGCGTTGGGTCAGGCCCATCTTGATGCGGCCTTCGGCTGGGGTCAGGACCCTTGCGCCTAACCGGCTGAGAATTTCACTGGCGCGCTCCACCAACTGCCCATTGGTGGCGAGCACGCCTTTGTCCAGCCACAGGTTGTCTTCCAGGCCCACCCGTACGTTGCCGCCCAGCAGCACCGCCTGCGCGGCCATTGGCATTTGCATGCGGCCAATGCCGAAGCCGGCCCACACCGCGTCGGCGGGCAGGTTATCGACCATGGCTTTCATGGTGGTGGTGTCGGCCGGTGCCCCCCAGGGAATGCCCAGGCACAGTTGGAACAGCGGGTTATCCAGCAGCCCTTCCTTGATCATCTGCTTGGCGAACCACAGGTGGCCGGTGTCGAAAATTTCCAGCTCGGCCTTTACGCCCAATTCCTGGATACGTTTGGCGCCGGCACGCAGTTGCGCCGGGGTGGACACGTAAATGGTGTCGCCATCGCCGAAGTTCAGCGTGCCGCAGTCCAGGGTGCAGATTTCCGGCAGCAGTTCTTCGACGTGGGCCAGGCGGGTCAGCGGGCCCACCAGGTCGGTATTGGGCCCGAACTCCATGGGATTCTCGCCGCCACCGATCTCCAGGTCGCCACCCATGCCGGCGGTGAGGTTGACGATGATGTCGATGTCGGCCTCGCGGATGCGCTCCATCACTTCGCGGTACAGCGCAACGTCGCGACTGAACTTGCCGGTCTCGGGGTCGCGTACGTGGCAATGCACGACCGTGGCGCCGGCCTTGGCGGCTTCCACGGCAGCGGCGGCGATTTGCTTGGGAGTGACCGGCACGTGGGGGCTTCTGGCGGTCGTGTCGCCAGCACCGGTGAGTGCGCAGGTGATGATGACGTCGTGGTTCATGGGGCGGTTCCTTACAGGCGGGTGATTTCAAGGCGCAGGGCGCCGTTCGCAACCTTCAGGGGTTGCGAAGCGGTGATCTGGATGGGTTATTTCGTGGTCAATTGCAGGTTGGCGGCAGCCGGTTTGCCGTCGAAGGTGGTCACACCCTCCAGCCAGCGCGCCTGGTCTTGCGGGTGATCCTTGAGCCACTGCTTGGCGGATTCGATGGCATCCTTGTGGTCCAGCAGCGGTTGCATCATGCGGCTCTCGTCGGCGGCGGTGAACGTCAGGTTGGTCAGCAGCTTATGCACGTTGGGGCACTGCTCGGCGTAGGCCGGCGCGGTCACGGTCCACACGGTGGCCATGCCTTCGTTCGGGCCCAGGGCGCCTTCGCTGCCGGTGAGGTAAGTCATCGCCACATTGACGTTCATCGGGTGCGGTGCCCAACCAAAGAACACCACGGCTTCCTTGCGGCGCACGGCACGGTCTACGGCCGCCAACATGCCGGCTTCGCTGGACTCCACCAACTGGAACTTGCCCAGGCCGAACTGGTTTTTGGCGATCATCGCCTTGATCTGCGTATTGGCCCCCGAGCCCGGCTCGATGCCATAAATCTTGCCGCCCAGCTCTTTTTCGAACCTGGCGATGTCAGCAAAGGTTTTCAGGCCCTTGTCGGCCAGATAAGTCGGCACCGCCAGGGTGGCGCGGGCGTCTTCCAGGCTGGGTTTTTCGAGGACCTTGACTTGCTTGGCGTCGACGAACGGCGTGATGGTCTGGGTCATCAGCGGGTTCCAGTAACCCAGAAACAGGTCCAGGCGCTGGTCGCGGATGCCGGCAAAGATGATTTGCTGCGAGGCGCTGGTTTGTTTGGTCTTGTAGCCGAGGCCATCGAGCAGCACCTGGGCCATGGCGCTGGTGGCGATGACGTCGGTCCAGTTGACCACGCCCATGCGTACGTTCTGGCATGAAGCGGCATCCGCTGCCAGGGCGTTAGTGCTCAAAATGGCGCTGGCGCTGAGTGCAAGTACGCAGCGGCTGATCAGTCGGTTCATGGGTGGAGCCCTCGGCAGTCGTTATTGTGGGTGCCGGCGTCTTTGTGCGCCGTGGGATCACGTTACGCAGCTTGGCGCCCCGCAAAGCGCACGGCGGCGACCCACTCTTGCACTGCAGCGACCTGGGCTCTTGAATGGCCGGTTGAACTGGCGTATCACAGTGATCACGCTGCCCGTATGACGAGAGCGCCACCATGTCCCAGGATGTCTATTTCTTGCTGATGCCGGGGTTCTCGGCCCTCGGTTTTATCTCCGCGCTGGAACCGTTACGCGTGGCCAATCGCTTTCGCGGCGAGCTGTACCGCTGGCACATCTTGAGTGCCGATGGCGGCGCGGTACTGGCGAGCAACGGCATGTCGGTCAACGCCGATGCCGCGCTGGAACCGTTGAAAAAAGGCGCGACCTTACTGGTGGTGGCCGGCTTCGAACCCCTGCAGTTCGCCACGCCCGCCCTGGAGCATTGGCTGCGCCGCCTCGACCATGAGGGTGTGACCCTCGGTGCCATCGACACCGGCGCCTGCGTGCTGGCCGAGGCGGGCCTGCTTGACGGCCACCGCCTGACCTTGCACTGGGAAGCCATCGACGCCTTCAAGGAGGCCTATCCGCACCTAAGCGTGACCCAGGAACTGTTCGAAATCGACCGGCGCCGCATCACCTGCGCCGGCGGCACCGCGTCCATCGACTTGATGCTCGATCTCATCGCCCAGGCCCACGGCCCGGAACTGGCGATCCAGGTTTCCGAGCAATTCGTACTCGGCCGCATCCGCCCCCGCAAGGACCACCAGCGCATGCAGATCGCCACGCGCTACGGCATCAATAACAAGAAACTGGTGCACGTGATCGGCGAAATGGAACAGCACACCGAACCGCCCCTGAGCACCTTGGCCCTGGCCGAAACGATCAAGGTCACCCGGCGCCAACTGGAGCGGCTGTTTCGCCTGCACCTGAACGATACGCCGAGCAATTTCTACCTGGGCCTGCGCCTGGAAAAAGCCCGCAAACTGCTGCGCCAGAGCGACATGAGCGTACTGGAAGTGAGTATTGCGTGCGGGTTTGAGTCACCGTCGTATTTCACCAGGAGCTATCGCGCAAGGTTTGCCAAATGCCCGCGGGAGGATCGGCGGCGGGAGGTGGTTTGACGGACAATTATAGTCAATTATACTCTTTACTATAATTTATAGTCCTTTCCATAATTGAGTATAAAACCATGTCCAAGCACAGCGGCTTTGTGTTTCGCCGCCCCACCCTGGCAAGCAGTATTGCCGATGGCCTGGTGGGGGCCGGTATTCAGGATTTCACCTCCGGCCTGTTTCTCGCGGCGCCCCGACGCACGGGCAAAAGCACTTTTTTGCGCGAAGACCTGATTCCGGAATGTCAGCTGCGGGGCTGGCTGGCGGTGTATGTCGACCTGTGGGCCGACAAGGAAAAAGACCCCGCCGAGCTGATCGCAGGTGCCATTGCGGGGGCGTTGGTGCCGTTTGAAAAGGGCATTCGCAAACTGGCAAAGAGCATTGGCATCGAGAAACTAAGCTTTCTGCGTACGCTTTCCTGGGACTTTACCAAGCCACAATTGCCGGTCGGTGCGACGCTGACCCAAGCGTTGGAATTGCTCCATAGGGCTGCAGAAAAACCCGTTGTACTGGTGATTGACGAAGCACAGCACGCATTAACCACCGAGTCAGGTATCAATGCGATGTTCGCGTTGAAGGCTGCCCGGGATCAGCTCAACCAAGGCCGTGACGAGGAGGGCAGCGGTTTGCGCCTGGTGTTTACCGGCTCCAATCGCGACAAACTCGCCCATTTGGTATTGGGTAAAAGCCAGCCATTCTTCGGTTCCAGCATCACGCCGTTTCCGCTGCTGGGCAAAGCGTTCACCCAGGCCTACACCGTGCACCTCAACGCGCACCTGGCCAAGAACAACCAATTCAACGCGGCTGACATTGATGAGGCGTTTGAGCTGGTAGGTCGGCGTCCCGAGATGTTGCGCACGATCATCGGTGAAGTCGCATTGGAGCTGGGCGAGGCGAGCAATCTTGGCCAACTGCTGCACAGTCGCGCAGAACTGCTGCGCGCGGGTGTATGGACCGAGTTCGAAAGCGCCTGGAACGCCTTGACCATCCCGCAGCGTGCGGTGTTGCAGGTGATGGTGGTGCGTTCGCAAAGCAATGAGCCATTTGCGCCGTTTACCGACAGCACGATTACCGCAGTCAGCAAGGCATTGGAGGTTATGCGCAGCGATGTGGTGCCCGGGACCCAGACCATTCAGGCCTGTATCGATGCCCTGCGCGACAAGGAATTGGTATGGAAGTCGAGCCGGGGAGGGTATGCCCTGGAAGACAAGTCGTTCGGGGATTGGCTGCTGCACAAAACCCGCATACCGACTAACGAGTGAAACCCGATGTAGCGCGGTTTATAAGGGAATCATGGAAGGTGTAGGAAGTTTCTTTTTTTCATCGCTAACGGAGACTTATAGCCAAGGACTGCTAACGTCCTATGGGTCTTAGAAGTGGCTCTTGACCAAATGCTTTTGAAATGAAGCACGCAGGCCAGGAAGTCACTACTTAACCAGAAGAGGTTGGCATGCTTAGAAAACTAGTTACTGTCATCGCGTTCGCGACCACCCCGGCGTGGGCAGCCCAGGCGTCTGCACCTTTCACCGGAGCCGACTACAGCGGGCGCTATGAATGTACCGGCCAGGATAAACATATAGGCAGCTATAAGGGTGTTGTTGATATGGCACTCGACGCCAAGCAAAGTACTGGCAAGTACGCCGCCTACACCTTCACCTTGACCTTGGAAGACAAGTCCCGTTATGACGGAATGGCCGCCGGGACTTCGGACGCGCTGGGCGTTTATTTTGCTCACACCGACCCTGTCTTGAAAGACTTCGGCGTGGGGGTCGCACAAATGACGTCAACCCCGGAGGGCAAAGTGTCTTTCGTTAAGTACTACTACACGCCTGAATACGAAGGCGGTGGTCACGGCTTGGAACACTGCGTCAAAAGCTGATGGGTAATTACTTTTTCATCAGGGTTGAGCAGGCTGTTTTATAAGCTTCATGCTGATACTTGTTCAACGTCGTCGGCAGATCAAAGCTGTGCTTCTTGTTTTGCGCATTGATGGTCTGCGGCGACAGCAGCGTCACCTCCACCCCATCCAGCAACTGAAACACCCCTTCGATCTTGAACGTCGTCGGGCCACCGGCGAACTCGCCTTTTTTACTGCGTTTCTTGATGGCAATGCGCGTGATGCCGTTGGCTTGAACGAACGCCTTCACCTGGGCGGCGAAAGCTTTTACGTTGGCCGCTTCGTCGTCATCGTCGAGGGCGATTTTCTTGGTGGCCAGGGCGACGTGGGTCAGCGTCTGGTTGTCCAGGGAGGCGACGGCGATGATGGCTTCGCTGCCTTTGATTTCGATGCCGCAGATGGTCATGAGCGGGTCCTTTGCGAGGGAGAGGCTTCAGGAAAGGGCTTATTGAAATGCAATTCAAAGAGCT
Organism: Pseudomonas sp. NFPP02; assembly: GCF_900119355.1. Taxonomy (NCBI): domain Bacteria; kingdom Pseudomonadati; phylum Pseudomonadota; class Gammaproteobacteria; order Pseudomonadales; family Pseudomonadaceae; genus Pseudomonas; species Pseudomonas sp. NFPP02. The sequence goes on along the minus strand of NZ_FPJI01000001.1, from coordinate 132,975 downwards.
GCTCTATTGTCTTGCTCATTGGTTGAAGTTGGGAAATTTCTATCTTAAGTTTCAATAAGCTTGCTTCTTTGATTTTAATATCTAGCTCATTCAGTACTTCGCCGGGCTTTTGTATTTTCTGAAACCAGCGGCTAAAACCTATCACCGTGCACAGTGACGTGAGCGTCGCGTACAGACCGATGAAAATATAAAACTCTTTTTCGTGGACGAGCAGATAGTCCATGAACGTGTCGAGGTTATCTTTCTCTCGTTCTTTGTATGTAGAAAGTTTTCTTTCTTGTATAGCGAGGCTGTTCTTCAGGAAGGTGACGTCGTTGTTGAATGACTCCGGCAGATCTGCGATTTTATGCAGCTCCGGTGTGCCTTTCTCAAGTGCTTCAATGCGTTTAGTGAAATCGTTTACCATTTGCTCCGTTTGCGAATGGTGGCTTTCCTCGCGTGTTTCTTTTTGGAACCTGTAGTCCAGATAAGAAAAAATAGACACCAGTGTCAGCGCACCTGCAATTAGCCATAAACCAAATACAGCAAGCAACTTATAAATATTGTCGGTGGGTGGGGATGGAAGCCATTGCATGCCGAAAATTCCTTAAATCAGCGTCAGGTAGCGAAAAGCGACAGTGGGACGCTTCTATTGTAGGAATATAGTTACTGTTCTTGGCCAATCGACTCCAAAAACTCCGACCGCTCATCACTCATGCGCGCCAGGCAGTCGTTGTGCGCAATCGCATAGGCCTTGGTGCCGGTCACTGCCGGGAAGGTGTCCACTGCACAATCGGCGTCGCGCAGTTTTTCCCACTTCTGCTGCGCGTCCTTCAGACGGGCGGTAATGTCCGCCAGTTTGGTCTTGTCGCTGCCGTAGGTCGAACCCATGCGCTCCAGCAACCCCTGATAGTTATCTTTGAGCAATTGCTCGGCGGTGGTCTTGTTGTAGGTGGCGCATTCCAAGGTTTGCTGGTCGTTCTCGATACCGTCGCACGGCGTGCTGTCGGTGTCTTCGGCCGCGTGGGCGGTGGTTGCGATGAGTGCCAAAGCCAGGAAAATCGATTTCATTGCGCCGTCTCATATCACGTGATGCGCAATTCTGGCTCAAGCGTAAGACAAAGAACAGCCGACCGTGGGGCCTGTCTTCACAGGCTTTGTCGCGGATTGACGCTTTCGGCAATTCCCCTGTCGTTTTTGCACCCGGCTCCGTCGGTCCCTGGGCATATGCTGGCCCCAAAGCGCCGGCAGACGATTCGGCGCATGAATCGCCAATAAGGGGACGCCTGATGAGCCCAGCCGAGTTGCACGCCGACAGCATCGTTATCGACGGTCTGATTATTGCCAAGTGGAACCGCGACCTGTTCGAAGACATGCGCAAAGGTGGCCTCACCGCCGCCAACTGCACGGTGTCGGTGTGGGAAGGCTTCCAGGCCACGATCAATAACATTGTCGCCAGCCAGACCCTGATCCGTGAGAACAGCGACCTGGTGATCCCGGTGAAAACCACCGCCGACATCCGCCGCGCCAAGGAGCAGGGCAAGACCGGCATCATCTTCGGCTTCCAGAATGCCCATGCCTTTGAGGACCAGCTCGGCTATGTCGAGATCTTCAAGCAGCTCGGCGTGGGGGTGGTGCAGATGTGTTACAACACCCAGAACCTGGTGGGCACCGGTTGCTATGAGCGTGATGGCGGCCTGTCGGGTTTCGGGCGTGAGATCGTCGCCGAGATGAACCGCGTCGGCATTATGTGCGACCTGTCCCACGTGGGCTCCAAGACCAGCGAAGAGGTCATCCTCGAATCGAAAAAGCCGGTGTGCTACTCCCACTGCCTACCGTCCGGGCTTAAAGAGCACCCGCGCAACAAGTCCGATGAAGAGCTGAAGTTCATCGCCGACCATGGCGGTTTTGTCGGCGTGACCATGTTCGCGCCGTTCCTGGCCAAGGGCATCGACTCGACTATCGACGACTACGCCGAAGCCATCGAATACACCATGAACATCGTCGGCGAAGACGCCATCGGCATCGGCACCGACTTCACCCAGGGCCATGGTCAGGATTTCTTCGAAATGCTCACCCATGACAAGGGCTACGCCCGCCGCCTGACCAGCTTCGGCAAGATCATCAACCCGCTGGGCATCCGCACCGTGGGTGAGTTCCCCAACCTCACCGAGACCCTGCTCAAGCGCGGCCACAGCGAGCGCGTGGTGCGCAAGATCATGGGCGAGAACTGGGTCAACGTGCTCAAGGACGTCTGGGGCGAATAAGCCACTGCTCGCTTAATCCTTCACCCGCCGCCATCCGCGCGGCGGGCATCAAAACGAATTTTCTGGAGTTGAGTTTCCATGGCCAAGATCGCCCCGCAATTGCCAATTGAAGTCGACAGCGAAACCGGTGTCTGGACCTCCGACGCCCTGCCGATGCTGTACGTGCCGCGTCATTTCTTCGTCAACAACCACATGGGTATCGAAGAAGTACTGGGGGCCGACGCCTACGCCGAGATCCTCTACAAGGCCGGCTACAAATCCGCCTGGCACTGGTGTGAAAAAGAAGCTGAATGCCACGGCCTGGAAGGCGTCGCGGTGTTCGAGCACTACATGAAGCGCCTGTCGCAACGCGGCTGGGGCCTGTTCAAGATCCAGGACATCGACCTCGATAAAGGCACCGCCAGCGTCAAGCTTGAGCATTCAGCTTTTGTGTATGTCTACGGCAAGGTCGGACGCAAAGTGGACTACATGTTCACCGGCTGGTTTGCCGGCGCCATGGACCAGATCCTTCAAGCGCGTGGCAGCAAGATCCGCACTGTCGCCGAACAAGTCTACGGAGGCTCCGAAGAGGGCCACGATGATGGTTTGTTCACCGTCAAACCGTTGTAAGCCGAGGACCGTGCCATGGCTTTCGAAGCAATGTTCCAGCCGATCCAGATCGGCAAACTGACCATCCGCAACCGGGTGCTCAGCACTGCGCATGCCGAGGTGTATGCCACCGACGGCGGCATGACCACCGACCGCTATGTGAAGTACTACGAAGAGAAAGCCAAGGGCGGTATTGGCCTGGCGATCTGCGGTGGTTCCTCCGTGGTGGCCATCGACAGCCCGCAGGAATGGTGGGCGTCGGTGAACCTGTCCACCGACCGCATCATCCCGCACTTCCAGAATCTGGCCGATGCCATGCACAAGCATGGCGCCAAGATCATGATCCAGATTACCCACATGGGCCGGCGCTCGCGTTGGGACGGCTTCAACTGGCCGACCCTGATGTCGCCGTCCGGCGTGCGTGAGCCGGTGCACCGTGCCACCTGCAAGACCATCGAGCCAGAAGAAATCTGGCGTGTGATCGGCAACTACGCCCAGGCTGCGCGTCGGGCCAAGGCCGGTGGCCTGGACGGGGTGGAATTGTCGGCCGTGCACCAGCACATGATCGACCAGTTCTGGAGCCCGCGGGTCAACAAGCGTACCGACGAATGGGGCGGCACTTTCGAGGGCCGCATGAAGTTCGGCCTGGAAGTGTTGAAGGCCGTACGTGCCGAAGTGGGTGACGACTTCTGCGTGGGCATGCGCCTGTGCGGTGACGAGTTCCACCCGGACGGCTTGTCCCACGAGGACATGAAGCAAATCGCCAAGTACTACGATGACACCGGCATGCTCGATTTCATCGGCGTGGTGGGCTCGGGTTGCGACACCCACAACACCCTGGCCAACGTCATCCCGAACATGAGCTACCCGCCGGAGCCGTTCCTGCACCTGGCGGCCGGCATCAAGGAAGTGGTCAAGGTTCCGGTGCTGCACGCGCAGAACATCAAGGACCCGAACCAGGCCACGCGCATTCTGGAAGGCGGCTATGTGGACATGGTCGGCATGACCCGTGCGCACATCGCCGACCCGCACCTGATCGCCAAGATCAAGATGGGCCAGATCGACCAGATCAAGCAGTGCGTGGGCGCCAACTACTGCATCGACCGCCAGTACCAGGGCCTGGATGTGCTGTGCATCCAGAACGCTGCGACCTCCCGTGAATACATGGGCGTGCCGCACATCATCGAGAAGTCCACCGGGCCCAAGCGCAAGGTGGTTGTGGTGGGGGCCGGCCCGGCCGGGATGGAAGCCGCTCGCGTGGCGGCTGAACGTGGCCACGACGTGACGCTGTTCGAGAAAAAGGAGTTTATCGGCGGGCAAATCACCACGGCATCGAAAGCGCCGCAACGTGACCAGATCGCCGGTATCACCCGTTGGTATCAACTGGAGCTGGCGCGTTTGAAAGTCGACCTGCGCCTGGGTGTTGCAGCCGATGCCGAGACCATCCTGGACGTGCGTCCGGACGTGGTGGTGCTGGCGGTGGGCGGGCACCCGTTCATCGAGCAGAACGAACACTGGGGCGCTGCCGAAGGCTTGGTAGTGAGCAGTTGGGACGTGCTCGACGGCAAGGTGCTGCCTGGCAAGAACGTGCTGGTGTACGACACCATCTGTGAATTCACCGGGATGTCGGTGGCCGACTTCCTGGCCGACAAAGGCAGCCAGGTGGAGATCGTCACCGACGACATCAAGCCAGGCGTGGCAATCGGCGGTACGTCGTTCCCCACGTACTACCGCAGCATGTACCCCAAGGAAGTGATCATGACCGGCGACATGATGCTGGAAAAGGTCTACCGCGAGGGCGACAAGCTGGTGGCCGTGCTGGAGAACGAATACACCGGCGCCAAAGAGGAGCGGGTGGTCGACCAGGTCGTGGTGGAAAACGGCGTGCGTCCGGACGAGGCCATTTACTACGGGCTCAAGGAAGGTTCGCGCAACAAGGGCCAGATCGACGTTGAAGCGCTGTTTGCGATCAAGCCGCAGCCATGCCTGAGCGAGGCGGGCGAGGGGTACTTGCTGTTCCGCATTGGTGACTGTGTGGCCCAGCGCAATACCCACGCCGCCATCTATGACGCCCTGCGCTTGTGCAAGGATTTCTGACGCACCTGATCGTTCCCACGCTCTGCGTGGGAATGCCGCCCTGGACGCTCCGCGTCTGCTTTTAAGGTCGTGACGCAGAGCGTCACAGGATGCATGCCCACGCAGAGCGTGGGAACGATCTTAGTGGGAGCTTCACCATGCTGAATACCCTTCTTCCCATCCTGCTTTTTGCCGCCCTGGGCCTCGCCGTCCTCGGCGCCTTGCGCCGGGTGAACATGTGGCGCCGTGGCCGTGCGTCCAAAGTCGACCTGCTGGGTGGCCTCTTGGCCATGCCCAAGCGCTACATGGTCGACCTGCACCACGTAGTCGCCCGTGACAAATACATCGCCAACACCCACGTAGCGACGGCGCTGGGCTTTGTGCTGTCGGCGCTGCTGGCGATTGTGGTGCACGGTTTCGGCCTGCAGAGCCGCATTCTTGGTTATGCCCTGCTGCTGGCGTCGACATTGATGTTTGTCGGCGCGATCTTCATGTACCTGCGCCGCCGCAATCCGCCTGCCCGCCTGTCCAAAGGCCCGTGGATGCGCCTGCCGAAAAGCCTGATGGCCTTCTCGGTGAGCTTCTTCCTGGTGACCTTGCCGGTGGCCGGGATTCTGCCCGTCGACTTCGGCGGCTGGCTGCTCGCGGCATTGCTGAGCGTGGGCGTGCTGTGGGGCGTGTCCGAAATGTTCTTCGGCATGACTTGGGGCGGGCCAATGAAACACGCGTTTGCCGGAGCCCTGCACCTGGCCTGGCACCGTCGCGCCGAACGCTTTGGCGGCGGCCGCTCCACCGGTTTGAAACCCTTGGACCTGAGCGATAAAACCGCACCGCTGGGCGTGGAAAAACCCAAGGACTTCACCTGGAACCAACTGCTCGGCTTCGACGCCTGCGTGCAGTGCGGCAAGTGCGAAGCGGCGTGCCCGGCGTTTGCCGCGGGCCAGCCACTGAACCCGAAAAAACTCATTCAGGACATGGTGGTCGGTTTGGCCGGTGGCACCGATGCCAAGTTCGCCGGCAGCCCGTACCCCGGCAAACCGGTGGGCGAACACGGCGGCAACCCGCACCAGCCGATCGTCAACGGCCTGGTGGACGCCGAGACCCTGTGGTCGTGCACCACCTGCCGCGCTTGCGTGGAAGAGTGCCCGATGATGATCGAGCATGTGGACGCTATCGTCGACATGCGCCGCCACCTCACCCTGGAAAAAGGCGCCACGCCGAACAAGGGCGCTGAAGTCCTGGAAAACCTGATCGCTACCGACAACCCCGGCGGGTTTGCCCCTGGTGGGCGCCTGAACTGGGCGGCAGACCTGAACCTGCCGTTGCTCAGCGACAAAGGCAGTTGCGATGTGCTGTTCTGGGTCGGCGATGGCGCCTTCGACATGCGTAACCAGCGTACCCTGCGCGCTTTCGTCAAAGTGCTCAAGGCCGCCAAGGTCGATTTCGCCGTGCTCGGCCTGGAAGAACGCGACAGCGGTGACGTGGCGCGGCGCCTCGGTGACGAAGCGACATTCCAGTTGCTGGCCACGCGCAATATCCAGACCCTGGCCAAGTACAGCTTCAAGCGCATCGTCACCTGCGATCCGCACAGCTTCCATGTGCTGAAAAACGAATACGGCGCCTTCAACGGCAACTACCGCGTGCAGCACCACAGCACCTTCATGGCCGAGCTGATCGGCGAGGGCGCGCTGAATCTGGGCCAGCACAAAGGCAACAGCGTGACCTACCATGACCCTTGCTACCTGGGCCGCTACAACGGTGAATACGAGGCGCCGCGCCAAGTGCTAAAGGCGTTGGGTATCGAGGTCAAGGAAATGCAACGCTCGGGCTTCCGTTCACGCTGCTGCGGTGGCGGTGGCGGTGCGCCGATCACCGACATCCCCGGCAAGCAACGTATCCCCGATATGCGCATGGACGACATCCGCGAGACCGGCGCCGAACTGGTGGCCGTGGGTTGCCCGCAATGCACGGCGATGCTTGAAGGCGTGGTCGAACCGCGCCCGTTGATCAAGGACATCGCCGAACTGGTAGCCGACGCGTTGCTTGAAGACGCCGCGCCGGCCAAAGCCCCCGTCAAGCGTGAACCTGCGGAGGTGCACTAATGAGCGATATTATCCGCCGCGACCCCCGGGCCGAATGGATCGCCCGTAACCGCCTGCACCCGTTGCACGCGGCGATGCAGCCGGTGCAACACAGCTGGATGGGGCCCAACGGCATCATTCGCAAAAACGTGCATGGTGTCGGTTTTATCGGGCCCAACGGCATCAAGCGTATCGACCGCAGCGGTGCCCAGCAGGGCGGCGCGGCCAAGCGCACCGCGGCAGTGGAAGTGCAATTGCCGCTGCATCAAGTGCCGACCCCGGCGTTCTACATCAACGTGGTGCCGGACATGGTCGGTGGCCGCCTGAGCAGCCACGACCGTGACCTGCTTGGCCTGGCGCGCCAACTGGCCGGCAATGACGGCGCGGTGTTGGCGGTGGTGTTCGGTGAACACAAGGAAAGCGCCTTTGCCACGGCCGGCGTCGACCGACTGCTGGTGCTGGAGGGGCATGAGTTCGAGGGTTATGCACCGGAGCAACGCGTGCAGGGCCTGCGCGCTGTGGATAACCAATTCAGCCCGCGCCACTGGTTGCTGCCAGACAGCCGCAGCGGTGGTGGTGAGCTGGGGCGGCGCTTTGCCGCCAGCCTTAAGGAGCGCCCGGCGACGCGGGTGTGGCAGATCAAGGGCGAGGAATGCATCGGCCGTGCCGGTGCCGGCCAGGAAGACCTGGCGCGGCCGTTGCCCCGTCTGATCCTCGCTGCCGCCGAATGTGCCGACCCGGTCAGCGAGACCCGCCACGAAGTCTTGCCCGTGGAGTTATCCACAAGCCTGGCGCGCAGTTTGCCTCGTATCGAAGACCTCGGCGCGGTGGCGGTCGATCCGGCAGCGATTCCGATGGCCGAGGCAGAGTTCATTTTCTCCGGTGGCAACGGCGTGAAGGATTGGGCGCTGTTCCACCAGACCGCCGCGGCCCTGGGCGCTACTGAAGGCGCCTCGCGGGTGGCAGTGGACGATGGCTTCATGGCGCGTGATCGCCAGGTCGGCGCCAGCGGCACCTGGGTGACTGCGCGGGTGTACGTGGCGGTGGGAATTTCCGGGGCGATCCAGCACCTGCAAGGCATCGGTGCCTGCGACAAGGTGGTGGCGATCAACCTCGACCCAGGGTGCGACATGATCAAGCGTGCCGACCTGTCGGTGATCGGCGAAAGCGCCGCGATACTGCACGCCTTGATCGCGGCGGTCGAGACCTACCGCAACGGCGCCAAGCGCGATGCAGCCTGAGGATATGACCATGACGAACACTGTATTCAGCCTGGTGTCCATCGGTGCTCACCCCACCTCCGGGCGTCCACGCCGCGCCGAGCAGGATGCGCGCGCGGTTGAGCTGGGGCTGCAACTGGCTGGGGATAAGTTGCAGGTGCTGCACGCTGGTGATGTCAGCGAGCCGACCCTGCGCAGCTACCTGGGCATGGGCCTGCCGCAACTGCAGGTACTGGAACAACCGGCCGGCTCGGATGCCTTGCCGGTGCTCAGTGAGTATCTGCGCGACGCCGGTGCTCAGGTGGTACTGACCGGGAGCCAGGCAGAAACCGGCGAAGGTTCGGGAATGCTGCCGTTCCTCTTGGCCGAGCAACTGGGCTGGCCGCTGATTGTGGGGCTGGCCCAGGTGGAGTCCATCGACGCCGGCGTAGCCCTGGTGCTGCAGGCGCTGCCTCGCGGCCAGCGACGGCGCTTGAAGGTGCGCCTGCCGTTTCTCGCCACTGTGGATAACGCCGCGCCCAAGCCACGTCAGAGCGCCTACGGCCCGGCGCAACGGGGTGAACTGGCCGCCCATGACGTTGAGATTGAGCACGACGAGTTATTCACAGGCGCACTGTTGCAACCGGCCAAGCCACGGCCAAAGCGCCTCAAGGTGATCAAGGCCAAGAGTGGTGCCGACCGTATGAAAGCCGCAACGGCCAAGGCCAGTGGCGGCGGTGGGCAGGTGCTCAAGGGCGTGAGCGCTGAAGAGGGCGCGCAAGCGATTCTCAAGCTTCTGGTAGAAGAGGGCGTCGTACGCTGAACCCTGACCACCACCAAACCTTGTGGGAGCTGGCTTGCCTGCGATAGCGGTGGGTCAGCAACCCATGCATCCGTTGACGTATTGCAATCGCGGGCAAGCCCGCTCCCGCACTTCCCTGCTTTATGTTGGGCTTACCCACAATGCCTGTTGATCCGCCTGTGGATAACCTGTTCGCGGGTGTCCACAAGCCCGGTGTATCAAGCTCTGCAGCCCTCTGTACGAAAAACAACCAACCTAACTTGCGGTTTTTACTCGGGTTTTCACCGGGTTGAGGCCTCGACTTGCCCCCAAAGTCTGTTGGCGCTTTTGTGGATAAGATGTTCGCTATCCGCTACAAGCCCTATAAAGCGTGGCTTTAGAGGGGTTGGTCAATAATTGATCAAATCTCACATATTCGCCGTTCAAACGGCTGGATATCCCCGATTCATGAGGGTTTCAAGGGCTTTTCCACAACCCGAACAAAGTTGCCCCCAAAGTCTGTTGGTGCATCTGTGGATAAGGTGTTCGCTTACCGCTACAAGCCACGCTAATCAAGGCTCTTGGAGGATTGATCAATAAATGAGCAGCTCAAGATAAAACCCGCAAATTTGAATAAGTCACGGATTTTCTTGATTTAATTTGCGAGCACGGCGCACTTGCCCACAATTGCTGTGGGTGGTTTTGTGGATAAGTTGTTGGGTAAAGGCTGGAGGGCAGGGCGCTAGGGGCTTGCGCGAGAACTGATGTAGGAGCGAGCTTGCTCGCGAAAAACGTCAACGATAACGCGTGTTCCCTGGATGAACGCGGTGCCTGTGAGTTTTTCGCGAGCAAGCTCGCTCCTACATTGTGATCTATGGGGGGCAGTTATTCGTGTGCGGCCACACCTTTTAGGTACGGCGCGGGAGCAGCGCCCAGGTTGCTCAACATGCGCTCGCTGTACCAATCCACAAAATTCACCACGCCAAACTCATAGGTCTTGGAGTAAGGGCCTGGCTGGTAGGCGGTGGAGTTGATGCCGCGCTGGTTCTCTTCGGCCAGGCGGCGATCCTGGTCGTTGGTGGCATCCCATACCTGGCGCATGCGCTCCACGTCGTAGTCCACGCCTTCCACCGCGTCCTTGTGCACGATCCACTTGGTGGTGACCATGGTTTCCTGGGCGCTGATGGGCCACACGGTGAACACAATGATGTGGTCGCCCATGCAGTGGTTCCAGGAGTGCGGCAGGTGCAGGATGCGCATCGAGCCCAGGTCCGGGTTCTTGATGCGGCCCATCAGTTTGGCGCAGCCCTGCTTGCCGTCCAGGGTCATCGACACAGTGCCCTTGAGCAGTGGCATGCGCACGATGCGGTTACGCAGGCCGAAGCTGGCGTGGGCGTAAGGGATCTTCTCGGCGTCCCAGGCGGCAGCAGAAGCAGCCACGTGATCCTTGAACGCCTGGTCGGCGCGCGGGTCGGTAACGTCGTCCCATTCCAGCAGGGTTTTCAGCAGTTCCGGGTGCGAGGCGTTGCAGTGGTAGCACTCGCGGTTGTTTTCCAGCACCAGCTTCCAGTTGGCTTTTTCGAACAAGGTGGTCTGGATCGCCACCTTGGTGTTCTCCATGTCGTAGGGCTCCATGTAATGGCTGAGCGTGGACAGGAAGTCATCGATGGCCGGTGGGTTTTCGGCCAGGCTGATAAAGATGTAGCCGCCAGCGGTCTTCACGTTCACTGGTTTGAGGCCGTACTGCTTCATGTCGAAATCGGCGCCCATCTCGGTGCCGGCGAACAGCAGGCGGCCGTCCAGCTCGTAGGTCCACTGGTGGTAGTGGCACACCAATTTGGCAACCTTGCCCTTGTCGCTGGTGCACAAGCGCGAGCCACGGTGGCGGCAGACGTTGTGGAACGCATGCACCACGCCGTCGGCACCCCGGATCACGATGATTGGGTTCTTGCCCACTTGCAGGGTCAGGTAGTTGCCCTTGGTGGGGATTTCGCAGGTCATGCCGGCGATCAACCACTCTTTCTGGAAGATCTCCTGCATGTCGATATCAAACAACCGCTCATCAGAGTAGAACGGCTGCGGCAGCGAAAAAGTGCGCTCGCGCTCTTGCAGCATTTGCGCGGTGGCCTTGCGTGCGGGTTCCAGCGGATCGCCCAAGCTTAAGGTTGCGGTGACGTCCATCGTGTGTGTCCTCATGGCCATTCTGTGTGGCCGGCGAATAGTGGCTACGGTTGGTGCTGTGCAAGGCGTAAAGAACGCGTCTTTGTTGGGAGCGAGTGTGGGCCCGGCGTAACGTCGAACCTTATCCATGGGCGACATGGCCCAATCTGATCCCGACGCGCAAGCCCCTGTCTTTGGGGGCTGGTCGCCGTAAGTATGTGAATGTCGCAGATAGGTAAATGGGTGGTTCTCGCGTTACGCAGAATCGCCACCATAAGGCCGACGTCGGCGGTGGAGAACAACATGTCCAATAATTTCCTGAATCCGGTAACCACCCAGACCTGGGCCAATGGTCGGCACATCGTCCGCTGCGTCAAAGTCATCCAGGAAACCTGGGATGTGCGCACCTTCTGCTTCATGGCCGATCAGCCGATCCTGTTCTTTTTCAAGCCAGGGCAATTCGTCACCCTGGAGCTGGAAATCGAAGGCCAGCCGATCATGCGTTCGTACACGATTTCCAGCTCACCGTCGGTGCCTTACAGCTTTTCGGTGACCATCAAGCGTGTGCCGGGCGGTCGGGTTTCCAATTGGCTGCACGACACTTTGCACGAAGGCCAGGAGCTGGCGGTGCACGGGCCGGTCGGGCTGTTCAATGCCATCGACTTCCCGAGCCCGAAAGTGCTTTACCTCAGCGGCGGCGTTGGGATCACGCCGGTGATGTCCATGGCGCGCTGGTTCTACGACACCAATGCGAACGTCGACATGACCTTTATCCACAGCGCCCGCTCGCCCAAGGACATCATCTATCACCGCGAGCTGGAGCACATGGCGTCGCGGATCGACAACTTCAGCCTGCACCTGATTTGCGAAAAACACGGCCTGGGCGAGCCTTGGGCCGGGTATCGCGGCTATCTGAACCACAAGATGCTGGAGCTGATGGTGCCGGACTTCCTGGAGCGCGAAGTGTTCTGCTGCGGCCCTACGCCGTACATGAACGCGGTGAAGCGTTTGCTGGAAGTTGCCGGTTTCGACATGACGCGTTATCACGAAGAATCCTTTGGCGCGACACCGCCCGAAGCCCGTGCCGATGCGGTGGAGCAGGCCGAGCAAGCGGCGGATGCGCCGGAGATCGACCTGGCAGACCTGCATCAAGTGGAATTTATCGCGTCCGGCAAGAGCATTCGCGTGGCGCCGGGGGAAACGGTGCATGCTGCGGCGGCCAAGCTCGGCCTGCTGATCCCCAAGGCCTGCGGCATGGGCATCTGCGGTACGTGCAAGGTCATGAAGCTGGGCGGCGAAGTAGAGATGGAGCACAACGGCGGGATTACCGAAGAGGACGAAGCCGAAGGCTATATCCTGTCGTGCTGCAGTGTGCCGAAGGGTGATGTACGCATCGAGTTCTGATCTGCTCGTTCCCACGCTCTGCGTGGTAACGCCTCCCAGGACGCTCCGCGTCCCGTCGCAACTGAAGGGTGACGCGGAGCGTCACGG